>CAZROC010000001.1:0-161956 GCA_964601625.1 uncultured Thermoplasmata archaeon
AAATCCCCGCGGGAGCACCAAATAACCCACTAAACCAATTAACAATCCCGAGGGGATGCGTCAGAGGAATGCGACAGCATTCCTTGAACAAATCCCCGCGGGAGCACCATATACGCTGTGGGTGGTGGCGCTCCCACTCGCCTCGCCTAACATCTCGGCCCACAGGAGCACAAATAAACAGGTCGGGAGGGGCGCAAGAGGTCAGATGCGGCATTGGGCGGCGGATAGAAGGTCAATATTTATAGGGGGGTGGGTGGAAGTCTGTTATCTGGAACTCGGTTTCGTCTCCCTCACCAGAGAATTGTCCGGACACCAGTCCCCGGTCCATGGCTTCTTTTAGCAACAGGACGGTTTCCATCTCAGACTTGTCTATGGACTCAGCTATTGATCGCACAGGCGCTCTTCTCACCACCCTGAGATACTCAACGACCTTTTCCATGTCCGCCTGTCTCCGCCTGTAGTCCACGCCTTTTTTGAAAAAGAAAATGGCGGGGACCAGAAAGAAGACCACGGCCATGAAAAAGAAACAGAACGACATGGTGTACCTGTCCGGATCAGGTTTTGTCAAAACGTATATGCCACCGAAAAGGAAAATGGCCGAGATTAGCAATAAAACAATCCCTATTATGAACATCGTCTCGTCTCTGTAACGCCACAGACCCCTCTCTGCACGGGCACCAGCAGACGACGAGCCACCAAAGGAAAATAGGGGCGGGGACATTGAGAAACAAAAAAGTGTGATAAAATAAAACGTTTCCGGAAAAAGGTTATAACCAGAAAAGAGATTTCTGCGTGTGATACTATGGAAGATAAAAAACTGGCGGAAGGCGACGGCGGAGAAGACAGCGGCCTGACACCTGTCCAGGACCTCGTGATAACAGAAAAAACGACTATAGCGGAACTCGTGGAGATGTTCGGAAAAGCCGGGGGGTTCACAGCCACAAAACTTGCAACGGCGGTGGAGATACTGAGGCGGATGAACAGTGAGGGGGCGACTAGATTTCTCTCTTTTCCGGCGTGTATAATAGCCACTGGCACGAGAGGGGTCATAAAAGACATGGTGAAAGAGAAAATGGTGGACGTGATAATAACCACGTGCGGAACCCTGGACCACGACCTGGCACGCACAAGGAGGGACTATTACAACGGCGTATTTGAGGCCGACGACGTGGAACTCCACAGGAGGGGGATAAACCGCCTGGGCAACGTTTTTGTCCCAAACGAGAGCTATGGGATAGTGCTTGAAGAGATTATGCAGCCCATCCTGGAGGAGATATGGGAGGAGGGACAAAAAGAGGGAAAAAGGTCGTGGACCACCAGAGAGATAATATGGGAGTTCGGAAGACGGGTCGGAGACGAAAACAGTATTCTGTACTGGGCGTGGAAAAACCAGATACCGATATATGTCCCCGGCATAACCGATGGCGCGTTCGGCAGCCAGCTCTGGATGTTCTGGCAGACACACAGGGACTTTTACGTAGACCTCATGGGAGACGAACAGGAACTGGCGGATGTCGTCTTTGACGCGAAAAAAACAGGGGCCCTCATGGTCGGAGGGGGCATAAGCAAGCACCACACGATATGGTGGAACCAGTTCAGAGACGGCCTGGACTACGCCGTATATATCACAACCGCCCCCGAATACGATGGCAGCCTCTCCGGGGCCAGAATAAGAGAGGCGATAAGCTGGGGGAAAGTCCGGGAGGACGCAAAATATGTGACGGTAGAAGGCGATGCTACCGTCCTCCTGCCCATAATATACGCCGCGCTCCGGGCAAAAAAGAGCAGGTAACGATGGCGTGTAGCGATGGGGTGATTGGGTGCTATTTTTCGTCTTTTTGGCGCCGTCTCTCCCAGTCTTCTAGGCGTCTTTCCAGGTCCCGTATCCTTTTCACGGCGTCCATTATGACACCGCTAAGCGTGTGAAAGTCCCACGTGCTGATCATGGCCCTGGAAACCATCCGTCTGAACGCACCCCTGGCCCGCTCTCTTTTTTCAACCGGAAACCTCTCCGCTGCCAGCAGTTCGTCAAAAAACCTGTACAGGTGCTCTTTTTCCTCTCCGCTCGCGAGCCGCACAGTGGTCTTCCTGTCCCAGGAGCCCCTGCTGAGCTCGTAAAGAACAACCGCCACCGCGTGAGAGAGGTTCATCACAGGGTACTCCGGGCTGGTTGGGATCGTCACCAAGAGATCGCACATAGAAAGTTCGGCGTTGTAAAGACCATAGTCCTCTCTGCCAAAAACGAGAGCCACAGAGCCCTCGGTCTCAGAGAGCTTTTCCCTCAGGTCCCAGGGCATCATGGGATGCCTTATTGACCGCTTCTCTTTGGAAGAAGAGGCGGCGCTTGTGGCAACAGAAAGGGAAAACTCTCTCAGCGCTTCCTTGAGAGAGGTGTAAAACCTCGCATTTTCAAGCACATCATATGCGTGCATCGCCATCTTTTTTGCGTCCTCGGCGGCCAGGTCAATTTCTCCCACTATGCACAGTTTTTTCACACCGAAGTTTTTCATGGCTCTGGCAACCGAGCCGACATTGCCCGGATACAGGGGTTCAACCAGGACGACGGCGAACCGCTCCATGCCCTTTTTATCCGTTTTCTCCCTGCCCATGCCCCTCCCCCTTCACGGCGGCCCCGGCGACCCCGGCGATCCGCGTGGTCTTGCAGCCACAAGAGTCCCGACGGAAAAATCGCCCCTCAGAGCCCTCTCAAGGGCCGCCCGGTCTTTTCCGTTAACAACCACCATAGGTATGCTGGCCTCTTTTATTATCCTCGCCGCCACGGGATCAACGACCACGTTGGCACCGGCTATTCCCTCCGCAGAGGACGTCATGGAAACCAGGCGGTCAAAAGACACAAAATCCAGTCGCTTCGCTCCGGGGTCTTTTCTGGGGTCCGCCGTGTATATGCCATCAACGTTTGTGACGTTCACCAGAAAAACCGCACCCACCTCCCTGGCCAGCATGGCGCTGACGGCGTCTGTTGTGTGTCCTGGAACCGTCCCGCCCATCACCACCAGCCGGTGATTTTTCAGAAGACGAGCCGCCGTCTCAACTGTCTCCGGCACCACCTCTGGCACCCCGAGGCCCATCTCCTGAAAGCAGCGGATCACAAGTCTGGCGTTCAGACGTGTAAAGGTGATGCCTATCTCGTCAAGTTTTTTTTCGCCCATGCCCATCTTTCGCCCGAACCCTATGTATATCCTGGCAAATGGGCCGCCGCCCACGACCACCCCCACACGCTTTTCTTCTGCCGCTCTGGCCAGGACCTCACAGACCCCTCTTATATTCTCAACAACCTGTGAAGCATCGGTGACGTCCTCAACCGAGAAAAGCACAGAGCCGCCGAGGGACACGACAAGGGGCGGGTTTTTGTCCTTCAACTCGTTACCTCCCATGTCCAAAGCTGTCTGGCCATGATCGCTTATGGGCCCTATGGGCCGCCGCCCAGCCAGACCTCTCCTTTTCCCCTTTTTTCCGTTTTTTCAACACATTTTATTCCCAGGTTTTCAAGCCCGTCCAGTACCGGGTTGTATATCTCTGGTATCACCGGTATGTGCACCCCCGTGACGTTTATCTCTCCCTCAAGGATAAGTTTCACAGCTATGGCCGCCGGTAGCGCAACGGTTCTGGCCACAGCCGTGTCTCCCCCGGGAATGCCATAGTCAACCAGGGTTGAAGTTGTGTATTCCACATGGCCGTCAGGGAACTCCGACACGAACTCGTCAAACAGCACGACCATGTCCCTGTCTCCGGGTTCCATGGCCAGCTTTTTGAACATCAGGTTGCCCAGGGCATCAAGCATCGTGGTGGTGCCCTCCGGTATAACCTCTTCGGACGTCAAGCCCAGCCATTCCAGCCGTTTGATGAGAGCCGCTGTTGGGGGCACTCCCAGATAGTTTGCCATGTCTTCCACCAGATTCCCGTTTCCGCCCACCACGGATCTGAGCACGTCGGCGTATTTTTTTCCTCCCAGGTCTTCCACCTCGTCCAGCTCCAAAAAGCCCAGTTCCCGTATCTTTTTCATTGTCTCACACCAGCCGACGAACCTGAGGGTCCCCCTGTAAACAGTTTTCGCCTCCGGTATACCATATAGGTCCCCATAGGGAACGGAGTTGCGGTTCGGGTAGTTTTCAAAGACGCCCACGCCGGGCACCTCTTTGAACCAGTAGTTGTCAAAGAGATCCTCGCCAGGTATCTCAACTATTTCGCCGTCTCTTTTGAACCTGGCGCTGTTCCGCGAAGCCAGGAGGACGCCTCTCGGAGACCAGGAAAACTTGTAGCCAAAAGGGTTGTTGTTTGAGTCGTGTGCCGGCAGGGCACCACAGCATGAGCTGAACATGACAACCCTGCCGCCCCTCTCGTGGACGTCGTGTATGACCCGCATGGCAGACATGTGGTCTATCCCCGGGTCAAGGCCGATCTCGTTGAGGAGCAGGACGCCAGCCCCTTTCGCCTCCCTGTCCAGGGAGCGCATCTCGTCGCTGACATAGGACGTGGTGACCATGTGCTTTCTGTGTTTTATGCACAACCTTGCCACCACAGGGTGATACGTGTATGGTAACAGGCTGACCGACAGGTCGTGTTCGCTCACCAGTTTTTCCAGCCTGTCCATCTCTTTTTCCACGTTGAGGGCCATCGCCACTCCGTTTGGATGTCCATCAACAAGTGCCTCGGCCTTCGCGACCGTCCTTGATGCGACAGTCACATGGAAACCCTTTTCCAGCAAAAAGCGCACCAGCGGCCTGGACACCATGCCGGCTCCGAGAACCAGAACTTTCTTTCCGTTGTCTTCAACCATACATTTCACCTCTCAGCAGCGGCGAATGAAAAGGGAACATATATAAAACTCTCGGCATGTCCTCCTCATGTGTAGTATCCCGAAATATTTTAACAGTTGTTCCTGTTAGGGGTATGCGGAAGTTGAATGATAGGAAGGTTCGTTGGATTATCAGGGAGATTGAGAAGGGTTCCAGTGTGTATGAGCCCGGATTTAAAGAACGCAGAAACACCAGAAGAAGCATTCTGGAGAGAACCCCCACCAGAAAAAATCCTTGAGTACACGGGGTGCTTACTTGATGTGTAAAATTAATTCAGGATACTACACCGCCATGGACTGGCCGGAACGTTTTTTCACAAAATACTCTATCTCTTCAAGGATGCTCTCGCTCACCACCTTTTCCGGCCTTATGATGCGAAAGCCCTCTCTTTCCATCCTCCGGGCGAAAATATCGGCGTGAACCCTGGCAATAATGTGACAGTCGGGGTTCATCTCTCTGACCTTTCTGGCGATTATCTCCGTCTGGCGGTCGTCCCCGATGCAGATGACAACAAGCGACGCACTGTCAACCCCCGCATTTCTGAGAACGGTTTCTCTGGTTGCGTCGCCAAAGATACACGGCACCCAGTCACGGCGCATCTCCCGTATCTTCTCCAGGTCTTTTTCCACAACCACGAACTTGAGATCTCTCTCCATCAACTCGTCCTTTATGAAAGAACCTATGCTGCCAGCGCCTATCAAGACTATGTGATCTCTGGCTCCGAGGTCTATCTTTTTCTCCTTCCACAAAATACGGACTATAAAAGGCGTTATGAGGGCGGTGGTGAGGGACATAAAAATGACAGACACGAACAAAGGCTCGTCAACCAGGCCATATTCACGCCCTACCTGTGTGGCCGCCAGAGTCGCACTCAGCTGAGGCCAGAAGAGCAACCCCGTGAACAGGCCCTCCCTGGCGCTCTTGCCGGCGAGCTTGGCATAGACCACACCGGAGACAGTCTTTGATACAACGAGCGTGGCAAGGAGGCCCAGCGCCAGAGAGAAATAGGGGAGAGTCCTCCATATCAAATGGATGTTTGTTTCAATACCCAACACTATGAAAAAAGTCGGAATGAGAAGGGTGTTTCCTATTCCCTCAAGACGATGGATCTCCCTGTTGTGGGGCAGGGATTCACTTATCAGAATGCCGGCGAAAAAAGACGCCGCGATTCCGTGCAGTTTTATAAGCTCAGAAACGGCCACGACCACAAAAAGAATCACTATGAGGAACTTCAGGTCTGTCTCACGATTCGTCGCCACCTGTCTGGAAAAATACCACCTGGCGACCCGGGGAACGATTATAGACGTGGAAATGAAAAAAACCGCCACGAGGATGACAAAAACCGTCATCTCCAGGGGCGAAGATGTGTCCCGGGTGAGAAACGCTATTCCGACAAGGCTCGCACCGTCAAGTATCACAACGCCGGGAATTATCACATGTCCCATCCTGTCAACAAGGCTGCTTTTCGCCTTCACCATGGGGATTATCTCACCGACAGAAGACGAGACCAGAATCACACCTATCAGGAGGGCCGTTTTTATGGGATAAGACACACCTCCCCCCGGGAGCATCGGGGAAAAAAACCATATGTAAACCAGGCCGCTGACAAAACATATCGTTCCGAAAGTAACGACGAGAACTGGCACATGATGCCACTTGACTCTGCCGGCTTTTGAGAACTCCAGACCAGCAATGAACACCAGGAAGAAAAGGCCCAGCTCTCCCAGAAACGACAGTGCGGGGGCGGAATCAATTATGTCCAGGCCATACGGACCGATTATTATCCCCGCCATGATGTACAGCGGCACCAGGGGAAGGTTCCACCTGTGCTCTATCTCAGGTATGAAAAGGCCGAGTATGAGTATGACCGTGAATGCCAGAAGCACCTCGTCAACGCCCAGGGGTATTATCATGTGCCAAGATAAAAGGTCTGGTCTTATAAAGGTTTTATAAGCGAGTCCCATTCCTCTTTAACGACGGCCATCATCCGCCTGGCCAGGCCCGTTTTCACCTCTCTGGCGGCGGCGGTCACAAACTCCTCAAGACGAAAAGCCACATCCACATCGCCGCCCCTGCTGGATTCAACAAAACGCCTGGCATATTCCACGGCCTGCAGAGCCATCTCAACGCGGTCAAGGTCCCGGACCAGAATTGCTTCCGGAGAAACTCCGTTCTCAAACTCAAGCCACAGGTCCACCGCCCTGGGTCTCAAAGCCCTGCCATCTTCATCCACAACGCCTGAAAGAGCGCTGAAAATTCCCCTCACCGCCCCCTCTTCCATGGACCTCTTTTTCTCTTCGTCCACGCCGTCAACAGGCGTTATGTCCCCAACCACAACCTCACCGACATCATGCAACAGTGCCATGGACACCATCTTCTCAACGTCCAGGCCGAGAACCCGGCCAGTGACCATGGCCATAAAAGAAACCCTATAAGAGTGATCTGCCACACTCTCAACAGAAAAACCCGGAAAACCCCCGGGACCGCCAGCGTCCGGGCCATCCACTCCTCTCAGCAGCCAGCCCCGCCGCCGGATGTGTTTGAGAGTGCCGACCAGATGGGAGAGGGACACTAGGCGGCGGACCAGGTCATCTGACACGTCAGCGCCCATTTCTTCCGGGTCGAATCCAGATGACTCCCCGTCTTTACCTGCCAAAAGACCACCGCCGCTCACTCTGGCACCCAGACCTCGCCGGAAACCCCCATCTTCGGCCAATTCTTTATCTTCTCCAGGTGCACCACAGCTTTCAGACCCGTCAGAATGGTGTTTTTCTCGGCGACCTTTTTTTCCTCCTTTGTGATGGGCCTGTTGTCATAGCGGGTTGAATAAGCCGCACAGACCGTGCCCGCCTTTATCCCCCGGAGAGTGGCGAGGGTGAAAAGGGTGCTGGACTCCATCTCGTAGTTCAAAACCCCGTAGCGGGCGAGCTCATCCAGCAGGCCGGGGTACCTCACGGGGAAATCGTCCATCCGCCTGCTCTGGGCCGCATAGAAAGAGGGCGCTGTGGCCGTGAGACCCACATGGAACCGCGCCCCAACGTCCCTGGCGGCCATGCTGAGGGCCATGACCACCCGGTAATCGGCTATGGCGGGAAAGCCCTCGTGGACATAGTAAAGGCTGGTGTTCTCCAGCCGCACAGCCCCGGTAGAGATAATCAGATCCCCCATTTTTATCCTGTCCTGGAGGCCACCAGAGCTGCCTATTCTGATCAACGTGGGGTTCTCAACCACCCTGCTTATCTCCACAACGGCGATCTCAACGTTGTCAGGGCCGATGCCCGTTGACATTATGGAAACAGGTACGCCACCATACTCACCTGTGTACGTCCAGTACTCCCTGTTTTTTACTTCCACCTGGACCCTGTCAAGGAAGCGGGACGCACGCTCAGCTCTCCCGGGATCGCCGCACAGCAAGATGTACTCGGCCAGGTCTCCCTCTCCTGCGCCGATATGATACTGTTTTCCATCCACCACCATGCTGTCCGCCGTGCCCGCCGGCAGTTCTTCTTTTTCTCCCATCACTTCACCTCGCTTACGTTTTTATCCCTTTTTTCCTGTTCACAGAGATTTAATCTCACAGAGATTCAAGCACGTCTTCAACAATCTCAAGACCTTTTTCCACGAGAAGAGCGCTCCTGTCCGGAGAAGGCGAATCCGAATAAACCCTTATTACCGGCTCGGTTCCCGACGCTCTTATAAGCAGCCACGAGTGGTCGGCGAATACCAGTTTGAGACCGTCAACGTCAACCAGAGCGGGCCTTTTAACTCCGCCAACATCCACCAGAGCGGCGCCGTCCAGGCGTTTTCTAACGCCGTCCATGACAACTGTTTTCTTTTCATCGTCAACCGGCACCGTTTTTTTGACCTGATAAAAAGACGGGTATCTCCTGACGACCTCTGAGAGGGACTTTTTTTCTCTGGCCAGTATCTCGGCCATTTTCAAAGTCGCCAGCATGCCATCACACCATGTCACATGTCTGGCGAAATAGTATTTCCCGGACTCCTCATAAGAAAACCATGCGCCGTATTTTTTTATGGCTCCAACCGTGGCTGGCTGTCCCACCCGGCAGTAGTGGAGTTCCACGCCCCTCTCCCCCGCAAACCACTCCACAATGCCAGAGGAATTGACCGGCGTCACAAAAACCCCCCTCTCGCCGCCGCTGGCCCCGGAGCTGGCTGCAGACCCAAAAACTCTGTCCGCAAAGATTATGCCGGCAACATCCTCGGACACCCCCCTGCCTTTTTCGTCAACGAAAACCACCCTGTCCCCGTCAACGTCCAGCCCGGCACCGAAATCGCACCCGTTCTCAACCACGGCCCTCTTGAGATCAGAGAGGGTGGAGTCCCTTGGCTCCGGCGGGCGGTTGCTCTCACCGCTCATCTCGCCGTTTATCTCCACCACCTCGCATCCCACATCCCGGAGAAGAGACGATAGCAGGCCGGTGGCTGTCCCGTTTGCCGGGTCAACAGCAACGCGCAGACCGGCGTTTTTTATGGCCTCAACGTCAACCAGAGACAGCACCTTCTTTTTGTAAAGGGAGACGGCGTCGTCGGCGTAAAGATATGAAGACCTTGGGGGGGAGGGGCGTTCTCTCTCATGCTGGCCGGAGAAAAACATTCGCTCAACATCCACCGCCACGTCATCCGGCATATAAGCCCCATCCCCCATCAAGGGTATGAGGCCAACCATGTCAGGCGGCAGATGAGAGCCGGTGACCATGAAACCCCCATCGCCTCCGCCTGAGAAAAGATAGCTGGCCAGCACAGGGGTGGGAACACAACCGCAGTCCAGCACATCAACACCCTGGGACATGAAACCGGCCACAACAGCCATCTCAAGCATGTGGGAGCCAAAACGGGTGTCCCGTGCCACACAGACCCTTTTCCCCGGCCCAAGGAGACGGCCATATGCAGAAGATATTCCCAGCGCCAGCTCGGGGGTTATATCTCTATTCGTGTGCCCCCGTATGCCAGATGTGCCGAACAGTTTTTTCCCAACACCGGACAAGACCGTTTCCTCCACACGTCTATCCACAGACACTGCCGAAATTCACACCCAACCTACTCCGGGGCGCCTTCAACGATTTTCACGCCAGCGCTGGCACCTATCCTCGTGGCCCCGGCCCCTATCGCCTCCAGGGCCTTTGAGTAGTCACGTATCCCGCCGGCGGCTTTCACCCCCATGGAGTCACCCACCGTTTCACGCATTATGCGGAGATGCCTCATCTCCCACGGCGGCCCGAAGCCGGTGGAGGTTTTGACGAAGTGCGCCCCCGCCCTCCTGGCGATCTCACACGCCTCTCTGACCTCTTCGTCGCTCAGAAACCCCACTTCAAGGATCACCTTGACTGTGGCCGGATGAGAGGCCTCAACAACGCCACGTATGTCCTCTTCCACATATGCGATGTCCTCTTCTCCGCCGGAGAGAAAACGCCCTATGTTCATGACCATGTCAATCTCATCCGCCCCTGTTTCCACAGCCCTTTTCGCCTCAAACGCCTTCGCCTCCCTGTCCATGGCACCCAGGGGAAAACCCACGACTGAACAGACCTTAACACCGCTGCCATCCAGCTCTCTGGCGCAGAGATCAACCCATGTGGAGTTCACACAGACAGAAGCAAAACCATACTCACGCCCCTCCCTGCACAGGCGCAGAATGTCCTCCCGCGTCGCATTCGGCTTCAAATTTGTATGGTCAATCATGGCAGCCAGTTCTTTCCTGCCCACTTTCCTGCCTATCAAGTCCAACACCCGTAAAAGAGAACGGAAACACGGGTATAAGGTTTTTCTGTTTCAAGCCCAAAAAAACATGCCCAAAAAAGTCCCCAAATAGATAAATACCCAAGTGCGAGATACACACCTTTATGAAACCTTGCATCGGAACCCATGTCGGGGCCAGGAAATGCCGGTGGAACGCATCTCACAGGACACCCCCCGTCCTCGTTTTGCTGTTCGTTTTTATACTGTCTTTCTTCCCCTCCACGCTGGCCTGGTCCAACGGCGGCGGCCCAAGCGATGACCCGGCACATCCCAGCTATGGGACACACGACTGGATAGCCGAGCACGCCCTTGATTTCTTACCGGAAAAAGAGAAACAGTGGTTGCTGGATTATAAAGCGGACTACCTCTATGGGACGGAGCTGCCGGACTTCCAGAAGTCCACAACATACCCCGATGGTGTTGGCGACCAGATGAAACACCACGTCTATTTCAACGCCGATGGGAGCGTGATGGATGATTCCTCTGCAAAAAGAGCGCAGGAAGAGTATGACACAACAGTGGAACTCCTGAAAGAGGGAAACATGGAAGAGGCGGCCAAGCACGCTGGCATGATGACACACTACATGGCAGACGTGGCGGTTTTCGGACACGTTATGGGATATTACACGTCGTGGATGAACACACGTGCCAGCGACCACGGCTCGGAGGGCTACTGGAACCACTACACATACGAAAAATATGTGGACAACACCACCCGCTCGTACAACTCAACGGAGTGGAACAGGTATCTCAAATTTGACGGAAAACTTTCAAACGAGACGGCATACCAGTTGACCATAAAAATCGCCTACAACACCACCTTCAACCCGGGAAGCTACAAAACCTGTGTATGGATAGACAACTACCTGTACGACCACCAGAACGAAACAGAGCGCTGGTCTAACAAGACATTCCATGACAGAACCGGCGAACTGCTGAACCTGGCAGTGAACGCCATCGCTGACACACTCCACAAACTGTACTCAGACGCCTGCATGCACATAGAAAAAGCAGATGCCGGACCACCCACAACCAGCAACCAGAACCCGTACCTGTTGGGAATCATACCATCCGGGATCGCTGTGGCATCTATTTTTTACGTGTGGTTCAGGTACGTGTTTCCGGTGAACAAAAACCGCCACCAGCGCTAAACTATTTGTAATCCTTTTCCCGATAAACTTCTGTGAGGACCAGAAGTACCCCTACGCCGGCCATCCCTATTCCGTTCCCGACGAGATACACCCAGTTGTGAATGGTCCACGTATAATACTGGAGAAAAATGAAACACGAAAACATCACGGACAAAAACGGCCTGGAAATGCCCTTGACGTGTCTGGTTTTGAGGACGTGGCAAACCTGTATCCACCACCCGAGGTTCAGGATGATTATGCTCACGTATCCTATTATCTCAACAGCGCCCATGCATAGCCACCTCTAACCTGCTGCTCTCACAACGCAGACCGTTGGCACTGCACACACAGTATTTAAAAACTGCTGCTTCCGGTGAGATAACCTTATGGGTCGTTGCAGTGGTTGTCCGGATAGGGCGGTGTTACGAGATGGTCTATGTTCCACTGGAAGTCTGTTTTTATGAGGAGTGCCATGCCATCGCCCGGGTTGATGGTAAAGTCACCCACCCACTTCTTCTGTGCTTTGTGTAAATTATTCATTTTTGTTTCACCTGGGGTAGATTGTGGTGCTACCTGGGGTAGATTGTGGTGTTGCAGATGGTGGTTCTTGGCCGGGTTTCTACTTGTATTATGCCGACCATCCACCGGGCAAACAACACACATTTTTATACCTCTTCCACATACACCCTTTCTGGCTTGTTTTGCTCATGGTGCATCCCCAAACCACAGCAAAACAAGCCCTTATCTTTTTACACAAAGCAGGGAGATTGGCCCGTTGAAAACCGGGGCTCCAGACTGTGTGCCCGACCCGGATGTTCGTCCAGGTTCATCCCAAAGATTCATTCCAGAAAATCTTTCATGTACTCAAAAGGCGGCGTGAACTCCCCGTGGTACAAAATAACCGCACGCTTTATCTCCGCAGGCAGGTCAAGTTTTTCAAACTGGACCGTCCAGTCCGCCCTGGCCATCTTCTCAACAAAGGGAAACAGGGAGCGGCTGAAATGCTCAGATGCCTCCCGGGGGATCTCGGCCGGCAAGGTGTCAATCGCCATTATGACCACGCCCCGCCCCGTGTACCCGTCCTCCACGGAACCGGTCATGGGGTCATAGGTGAAAAGCGGGTTTCCGGGGTCCGTGGCTTTGACCGTCGCCTCAATTGATCCCTCAATATCACAGCTAATGTCACCTATAACTATCGGAAACTTTCGTCCCTCCTCAAAAAACCGCCTCATAGCCTCCCGGGTCACAAGGCGGGGATACCTCGGATCCCAGTAGATGCAGTTTACCAGCACCGTGATATGCTCAAGATACCTCTCAAACACTCCACGGTATTTCTCAGGGTGGTCATAGTAGTCCTGGAGGTCAAAAACAGCCCCCGGATCCACGGGCTCAACCATGTGCTCCTCTTTGAAAACAACCTTGTAAATCTTGTTCGGCGAAGGGTTCTCTATCGCCCCCAGCTGCTCAGGGAACACCTCTTCCACGGGCAGTATGTCAAGTATCTCCTGTGCCCCCCTGGAGACGTTACCATACCCTGTTATGCCCACCACAAATGGCACAAACTCCTCCGGCAGCCCCCTGGTCTCTATCTCCCGGGCCACCTTTTCCATCTCCCGCTTTCCCTCCTCAAGGCTGCCATAAAACCGTGCCTGTCTTATCCTGTAAAAGGGGGTGTCATATCCCATGTGCTTGAGCCGCATACCCACCGCCCAGAGGGTGTCAAACATGCCAGCCAGCCCGGCATGTCTCCCAAAGAATATCAGCCTCCGCCCGCGGTCGTCGGTGACTTTCTCGTAGTCAACCAGCGTGCAGCCCAGGTCAACCAGCCTGCAGAGCATTGGCATGTTGTGCTTCTGGCCCTTTATCGTGTGCGAAAAAAAGGTATACGCCCCACCCTCCTGGAAAAAAGAGACAGGCATCTCCTTGACACCAAAAACGATTTTCGCCCCGGAAATGTCCTCCTGGACGAGAGCACCGGCACGGGTGTATTCCTCATCAGAAAAAATTCTGCGCGGAGACGGCTGGACAAAGACCTTCACACCCCGCTCAACCAGCCGCCGCACATCGCCAGGCACAAGAGGCGTGCGCCTCTCAAACTCGTTTTTGTCCTCACATCTTATCCCTATGCTGACGTTTCCGCCCGATAGATCAACCATGCTCACCCACTCCCATATCAACCACTGCTGGATGCACTGGCAGCCCCCGATGGGCTCTCTGAAGCCTGTTCGGATGCCAGCTTCCGGGCGACGTCCCGTATTATGGCCATTCCCTCGTCCACGCCCTCGGTGGTGATGTCCAGGGGCGGACGGAACCTCATCGTCTTTTCGCCGCATCCGATCATTATAACCCCCGCCCTGTAAACCTCGTTTTTGAAGCGGTCCCTCAGGGCCTCGCTGGGAAGGTCAAAGGCACACATCAACCCCCTCCCCCTGGCGTTGGATATGAGCGACGGGAGCTCCTCCTGCAACTCCTCAATCTGTTTCAACAGGTATGACCCCACCCGACCTGCGTTTTCCACCAGACGGTCCTCTTTTATTATCCTAAGATAGTGTTTCGCCCGGACCATGTCAACCAGGTTTCCTCCCCACGTGGAGTTAAGCCTGCTGGAAACGTGGAAAACGTTGTCCGGGACCTCGTCCACCCTCCTGCTCACCGCTATGCCGCAGACCTGTGTCTTTTTACCGAACGCTATGGCATCGGGCTCAACACCGAAGTGCTGGTGTGCCCACATTTTGCCCGTCAGCCCCACACCTGTCTGGACCTCGTCCAATATGAAGAATATGTCGTTCTCAAGGGTTATTTTGCGAACCTCCTGGAAATACTCCTTCCGAAAGTGGTTGTCGCCGCCCTCGCCCTGGATTGGTTCCATTATGAAAGCCGCTATATCATCACCAAACTTCTCAATCGCCGCGTTTATCTCCTCAATGCTCTTCCTCTCCGCCTCCTCAACCTCGGCCAGGTTTTCGGGTGTCAGAGGAAACCTTATCTTCGGGTTCAAAACCCGGGGCCAGTCAAACTTCGGAAAATACATCGTCTTTACCCTGGCGTGGGTGTTGGTAAGAGAGAGGGTGTAACCGGTGCGTCCATGAAAGGCGTCCTTCAAATGGATGACACGGGAGCCGAGTTCTCCCTTCCCGGCGGCCAGGTTTTTCCTGACCTTCCAGTCAAAAGCCGTCTTGAGAGCGTTTTCAACCGCCAGAGCACCGCCAGAGATGAAAAACAGGTAGTGGAGATAGGGTGGAAGGGCTATGTCCACAAACGTCTCCACGAAATCGGCTATGTACGTCGTATAAACGTCGCTGTTCGTGGGCTTTAAGAGGGCGACATCTGCCAGCTCCTTTTTTACCTCAGGCTCAAGCATTTTTGGGTGGTTAACAGAGAGGGGCTGGGAGGCAAAGAAACTGAAAAAATCAACAAACACACGGTCATGGCGGGAGTCGTAGATGTGTATGCCCCTGCTCTTTTCCAGGTCAAGCACCATATCAAACCCGTCCACGAGCATGTGGCGGGACAGGACCTCATGTACCTCCTTCGGCGAAACCATATCTCACACTCTCCTCATCTCGCTCTTTTTTCTCACCTTCTCTTGCTATCCAAGTCTCCATTTTCTTTTAAAACTCACACCCGCCCAAAAATAGGGCGATATAAAAACATGTCGCACCCACATAAAAAGCCTCATCCAAGAAAACGCCCGAAAAGACTCTTAACAGAACCGACATCCTTCTTTTCAGGACACAGCACGACCTTCATTTCCCCGCCGGTGGCCTCAACAACCAGCACAAATCGATCTGGCCCCTCGGAAAAAACAGAGACAACGCTGGCCGGAGAAACAAACAGGCTCTCATCGCCGGGACGCTTTGAAAGCCACACACCCCCGGAGGAAAGCCGATACCACCCAAACACCAGGTCCCCGTAGGGGTTGAGGTGCCAGAGAGAATAAACGCCGAGCATGGCGGGCACGAACACGAGAAGAAAAACGACCACTCCCAACAGGACCACCTCCAGAGACGCACCACAGAGCAGCGCCGCCGCAAAAGAAATCCCCGCCACAACCAGAGCATACCTGAGAACGGTTTTGAGACCGGCGACGAAACACCTGTTGCGCTTCCACCCGCCCACGGCACCTCCTCTATTCTTCATCTAGCCACACATGTTTTCTGAATTATAAAAACCTGTCCCTCCCCGATTCCACCCGCCCACGGCACCCGAAAAACGTTTTAACCTACCGGTCTTATCCCCAAACGGGGCGACCACAATGATAGAAGGAGACGTAGTGGTGATCGGATTCGGCACAGGAGCGATAGGGTGCATAAGAACAATACTCTCAAAGACCAGAGACAGGCACGTAACGGTCATAGAAAAAAGGGACTTTGACACGTATTCGCCGTGCGGGATGCCATATGCCTTGGGCGGGCACACGGACCCCGAACACCTGAAACACGAGTTCCCCGGCAACCCGGGCCGTCTAAAAAAGGTGCTCGGAACAGAGGCAGTAGAAGTGGACAGAGACAGAAAAATCGTTGTGGCCAGGAACCTGAGAACGGGAGAAACAGAGGATATTTCGTACAAAACCCTGGTGCTGGACCTCGGAGCAGAACCGTTCATCCCGCCCATAAAATTCAACAGAGCCCTACTGGATAACGGGGTTTACACGTTTACCTCCCACCGGGACCTGGAAAAACTACTGGGCCGGCTCCCACAAATAAAAAACGCCGTTGTGATAGGCGCCGGAGCCATTGGACTGGAAGTGGCCCTCTCGCTCCACGAAAAAGGAAAAAATGTGGCCCTGGTGGACATGATGGCACACCCCCTGCCCTCCGCCTTTGACCCGGACATGGGACGGGAAGTGAGAAAGCTTATACCCGACAGCATAAAAACCCATTTTGGCACTCTTGTAAAAGAGATAACCGGAGAAACGAGCGTAGAAAAAGTGATTCTCTCAGACGGAACAGAGATACCTGCTGACACAGTCATACTCTCCGCCGGCGTGAGACCAAACACGGGTCTGGCGGAAAAAATGGGCCTCTCAGTCACCAGACAGGGGATATCTGTCAACGAAAAGATGCAAACCTCTGACCCGGACATATACGCTGTTGGAGATTGCGTCCAGACCTTCTCGGCGATAGATCGCCGCCCGCTGGGAATGAGAATAGCACCCCCCGCCCTCCACCAGGGCACGGTTGCCGGGCTCAACATAGCAGGCGAAGAAACAGAGTATCGTGGAACAACGGGGGCTTTCGTCACAGTTGTGAACGGGACAGAAGTGGCGGGTGTCGGGCTGAGAGAAAGAGACGTTAAAGGGGCCGTGTCTGCGAGGGTGAAAATAAAAAGCGTACCCGAGTACATGGGCGGGGAGGACGTCGCCCTGAAGCTCATATGCGACCTTGATGGTAAGATAGTGGGAGCCCAGGCTGTGGGGCCCGGGGCAAAAGACATAATAAACCGGGTGAGTGTCGCCCTATACTCAGGCATGGGCGTGGAAGACATTTACCACGTTGAACATGCCTACTGTCCCCCCGTTTCTGACGTGTTTGACCCCCTGTTCATGGCCGCTGAAAACCTGCTTAAAAAATGGAAGAGGAAACAACAGAAGGGACAGCCATGAGAAAAAAACTGCTGTCTGTGACATCCACCGTGTCCACCTGTTTTCTGGCAGCCCTCTATTTGATGGCCACGTTCCATGGGGTGGCAGTTGGAGAAGACGACGACGAGAACAGCCCACCAGCCCTCAGCGGCGGTGCCACCCCCCAGCAGGCAAAGGCGGAGGGGGACGTGGTCTTCACATGCATCTACAAAGACGCTGACAACGACCCGCCAGCGGGTGTGTGGGTGTACATAAACGGAGAAAAACACGAGATGGGCGAGATAAACCCCCAGGACACAAACTACACAGACGGAAAGGACTACATGTACAGGTGCAATCTGGGAGGCGGGACATGGGTCTACTATTTTGAAGCCAGCGACGGAAACCACACCGTCTCCACCCACGCCAGGACCGTTTATATCCAGTCGTCATCTCTCCTGGGCGGAGAGCACAGGGACCTCATAATGGCGGGCTCCATCCTGTTCCTGGTTTTTGTTGCGCCGTGGATGGTCTTTGTGGCGTGGACAATGAAGCGCCTGGAAAAAGCCATAGAGCACCTTGGCGGCAAAAAAAGCTCTGGCGGCGAAAAAACAGAGCGTCAGAACCTGTAAAACTGGTCCAGTATGTCCTGGACCTCTTTTATCTTCTGCCTGGTTATCTTATAGACCTTCTCAGGGCGGGTAACGGAACTGCTAAGAATGTCAACGTCTTCTTTGAAACTGTGGGGGCGGCCGAGCATGGCATTTACGACAGTGTGGGCCAGACGCGGGTTGTACCAGTTGTAGCCCCCCTCAAGCACCAGCGCCAGGCGCTCCCCGCCCAACTCGCTCAACCCCCTGACCAGGTCGTAATATCCCTGGGACGTCATGCCCATGTGGGTCATTTCCTCGCTGAAATGGGCGTCAAACCCGACACAGCCCACAAGCAGGTCCGGGGAATACTGTTCATAGACCGGGCGTATGATGTCCTCAAAGACCATCAAATACTCCCTGTCACCAGCCCCCTCTGGCATCTCAACGTTCACAGTGTAACCCCGCCCTTTTCCCCTGCCTATCTGATGCACAAAGCCCTCCCCGGGATAGAACTCTTTAGGGTCTTTGTGGAGGGAGACCAACAAAACGGTAGGGTCTTCGTAAAAAATCCTCATGGTCCCATTGGCGGCGTGGGCGTCCCAGTCCACCACCATCACCTTTTCCACCCCAAAGTTCTCCTGGACATGTCTTATGGCCACCGCCACGTTGTTGAAAATGCAGAAACCACCGTACGTGTCCGCTTTTGCATGATGGCCCGGTGGACGTATGAGGGCAAAGGTGAAACGCCTGGTGCCTGTGACAACCATCTCAAGCGCTTTCATGGCGCCCCCGGCGGCTGAGAGGGCGGCGTCAAAAGTCCCGGGGGCGAAATAGGTGCTGTCTCCCAGAAAACCGCCACCCCGGAGGCAGTAAGAGCGCACGAAATCTATGTATTCTTTCTGGTGCACCCTCAGAAGGTCTTCAACGGTCGCCGGCGGAAAATCAACGCGCAGTTCCACTTCTTCGCCCAGGACCTCTTTTTTTCCCTGGAAATAGCGGAAAATCCTTGTAGTCCTCTCCGGGTTTTCAGGGCTGGTGCCAAAAGGCTTGTGGATGACGTGATTCTCGTTGTAGAGAATTGAAAGAACCGGCGACGATCTGGGAGAGGAGGGCATCACATCCGTAATGACCACGTGGGATTTAAACAATTCGTTGAGAAAATTATATGGCGTAGGCATCCTTTCTCCAAATGATGGACGGAGACGTGGAAAAAAATGTTGCTACAAAGATCATCCAGAAGTATCTTCGCAAAGGCAACATGGCCATGTGCATGAGGGACGTCCTCCCCCACTCGGGTCTCGCCCAGGAACAGAGAGACGCCGTGGCAAAACTGGTCCACAACGTTGTCCGGTGGAAAAGATGGTATGACTACGTCCTGGGCCTCTACATGGTGGAAAAAACGCCTGACGCCTATGTTGAGATGGCCATCGGAAAACACGTGGACCAGGAAAAAAAGGCAGAAAAAATGGCCAGAAAAGAGATGAACGAAACAGAATACCTGGCCACCAGGTTTTCTTTTTCCACATACGCCGCAGAGACTATAAAAAGAGTAAACCGCGAGTGGCTGACATATCTAAACTCAGAGCCAGAGACACACCTGTGCGTGGACCTCTCCCGGACAAGTGCCGAGCAGGTAATAGATGCGCTCAAAAAAGAGGACCTTTCGGCAACGCAGCACCCGCAGATACAGAGCTGTGTCATAACACAGCCCGGTGCGAGATACTCCACCCCCGTTGAAAAAGGTTTCGCCATAGTCCAGGACGTCTCCAGCCAGACCATAGCACACCTGGTGGCAGACCTCCTGGTTGGGAACACGAAAAAAAATGGGGAGGGGCGAGATTGTGAAGAAGAAGAAAATGTGGGGAGAAAGAAGATGCTTGATTACTGTGCCGGGAGCGGGGGGAAAACCATCGCCACGTCTTTTGTGCTGAAAAAAAAGTTCCAGGGGATTGGGGGGGAGAAAACCGGCCGGATAGATCTGCACGCATATGATATCAACCGCCGGAAGCTCCTGGCACTCAAAAAGAGGGCAGAGCAGACGAAGACAGACGTCCATGTGCACATGGAAAAACCGGAGGACACATACAACCTCGTCCTCGTAGACGCGCCGTGCAGTGACCTCGGAGCCGCCAGACGCAACCCCGAAGCCAAGTACGTCAAAAAAGAAGACGTTGAGCGGCTCGTGGACGTTCAAAAAGAGATACTCGGAGAGGCAGAAAAGCGTGTCAGAAGGGGCGGCTACCTGGTTTACTGTGTATGCACCGTCACCCCCGAGGAAACAGACCACATGGTCTCCTGGGTGGAAAAACAGGGCTGGGGGCTAACAGTCGTTGAACCCGGCTGGGGTGTGGACGGCGTTCTCACCAGATGGCCCCGGGGAAAGGGATACCGCACAACGCCAGCGGGTGGGGACATACTGTTTGTGAGCGTCATGAGAAAAGACGGACAAAAAGGAGGCGATCAGAAAAAATCGGGTGAGTAATCGTCCCATGTTCTTTTTCCAACCAGTATCTCCAGCTCCTGGGGCGTCAGCACGGGCCGTTTATAAAGGGCGGCGTCGTCGTACGCGATCCGGGGACACGCTGTTGAAACAAACGCCTCAACGTCCAGTCCGAGGAACATTTCCGGAGAAAAGGTGTCCCCGACAAAAACAATCGCTTCCATACCGTTTTCCACCAGCAGGTTGTAAACGTTGAAAGCGATGCTAGGACGGTGCTGGCCGGGTTTGGTTGACACGAGGACACCCCACCGCCTCGCATCAGACGCCCTGGCAACCGCCAGCATCCTTTTTTTGACGAAATCCTCAGCGTTGACATATTCACAGAACCCGGACAGGGGGTCGTACCGCAACACCCTCTTACCGGTGGAAATGGAAACACCCACTGGATGAAAAACCCCGTCCCCGACGAAAACAAAGACATCAACAACATCGCGGACGACAAGTGCCGGGTGGAAACTGCAGCCCAGAACCTGGCCGGGGTGCACCGCTCTCCCTCCGCTGTCTCCAACAACCGCTTCAAATCCATGCTCAGACAGGATTTCTTTTACTGGCCGCAGAAAATCCAGGTACTGGACAGTCGCGGTCAGCCCAACACGGCTCGCCCCGATCTCACCGAGGGCGAAGATGAGGCGCTCGGTGCCCGCAAGCTCCTCCGGGACAACACGGCGCATCTCAACAAAAATAGTTCCCCCGGAGCCGCCTATTCCAGGCATTGGAGCATGGCCCATGTGGACGACACCATCAAAGCCCGCTGGTGGACTTATAACATCACATGCACCAAAAGCCGGAGACGTGGAAAGCGCAAAGATGGTTTTGACACCGTCTCCGATTTTCTTGGAGATGTGCACGAGCAATCGGACCGTCTCTTTTTTCAGCCCGTCCGGGACCTGAAAAATAACCCTCTTCCACCCCCTCTTTTCAATCTCCCCTATCAACCCGTCCAGGTCAAACTGGAACCCGGGGAAAAACCCCTCTCCCATGTTTTCCCCATCCATTTCCTCCGCGTCGTCCCCGGCGCCCATGTTCAGATCCATGGTGGGAAAAACGCTCACGCAGTGATAAAAGTTTTTATATCCTCCGGGCTTAGACAAAGACCCGCAGCATGAACACATGACACCAAACGACAGAAGAGAGGTGCAAAAAATGAGATATCTTGTCACAGGAGGAGCAGGTTTCATAGGAAGCAACCTCGTTGAAAAACTGCTGGAAGAGGGACACACCGTCAGGGTAGTTGACAACCTCAGCACAGGAAAAAAAGAGTTCATAGAACCCTTTCTGGACCGGATAGAGTTCATCCACGGCGACCTCCGTGACCCAAACGTTGCTACAGAGACAACGGCGGGCGTGGACGCTGTCTTCCACCTCGCAGCCAACGCAGACGTGAAAGGCGGAGCAGAGGACACACGGGTTGACCTTGAAAACGGGATACTGGCAACATACAACATACTGGAGGGAATGAGAAAAAACGACGTTGAGCAGATAGTGTTCTCTTCGTCCTCGGTGGTCTATGGGGAGGCAAAAGAGATTCCCACACCAGAGGACTACGGCCCCCTCAAGCCCATCTCCCTCTACGGCGGGGCGAAGCTGGCCGCCGAGGGACTCGTGTCCGCTTTCAGTCACTCTTTCGGGTTCAGGGCGTGGATCTACCGCTTTGCAAACATAGTGGGAAAGAACGGGACCCACGGCGTGATATATGATTTCATCCTGAAGCTCAGAAAAGACCCGGGCCGGCTTCTCATACTCGGAAACGGGAAACAGAGCAAATCGTATCTCCTCGTAGAAGACTGCGTGGCAGGAATGCTTCACGGCTACAGGCACCCCACGTCTGAAAGAGTGGAAGTTTACAACCTCGGCAACCACGGAAAAACAAACGTCATAAAAATAGCAGACATAGTCACAGAGGTCCTGGGTCTGAAAAACGTGAAATACGAGTTCACCGGGACAGAGCGGGGATGGGTCGGTGACGTCGTGAAAATGGAACTCTCAATAGAAAAAATACTATCCACAGGGTGGAAACCGTCCACGGACTCAGATGGCGCTGTGAAAAAGGCAGCCAGTATTCTCGCAAAACAGATGGGAGCCATGTAAAAGCGAGATAGAATATGAAAGTGAGATAGACGCCACAAAAAAGTGCAGGGGGCATAGAAAATGGCCATGGTAATATCCCGGACACCACTCAGGGTCAGTTTCGCAGGCGGAGGAACGGACATCGCCGACTATTATCTCAAACACGGAGGCGCAGTGACCAGCACCGCCATAAACAAACACATCTATGTGACAGTGAACAAACGGTTTGACGAGACCATACGAGTGGCGTACTCGCGCACGGAAATAGTAAACCACGTAGACGAAATAAAACACGAACTGGTCAGAGAAGCCATGAAAAAAACCGGCGTCACAGAGGGCGTGGAAATAACCACAATAGCAGACGTGCCCTCCCGTGGCACCGGCCTGGGATCTTCCAGCGCCCTCACCGTCGGGTTGTTGAACGCCCTTTATACTTTCGTGGGAAAACCGAAGTCCAGAGAGACGCTGGCGAGAGAGGCGTGCGAAATAGAAATAGACATACTGAAACAGCCCATAGGGAAACAGGACCAGTACATAGCCGCCTATGGGGGGTTGCAGTTCATACAGTTTAACAGGGACGACAGCGTTTTCGTTGACCCCGTGGTATGTCCGCCAGGGACAAAAAAAGAGCTGGAAGAAAACCTGTTGATGTTTTACACAGGTCTCACACGCAAGGCCAGCGACATACTCACAGAACAGAAAAAAGAGATGAAGAAAAAAGACAAAGAGGAGATGCTCAACCGGCTGAAAGAACTGGCCTATAGGGCCAAAAAAGCCCTTGAGCAGGGAAACACACGTGAAATAGGGGAAATCCTCCACGAAAACTGGCTGCTCAAACGTGAACTGGCCTCTGGGATAACCAATCCCCAGATAGACCAGATGTACGAAAAGGCCAGAAAAGCAGGGGCGGTTGGCGGAAAAATCCTCGGAGCAGGTGGGGGGGGATTTCTGCTGTTATATGTGGAAAAAGAAAAACAGCGTGACGTTCGACGGGCGCTGGCAGACCACCGGGAGCTTGATTTCAAACTGGAGCCACAGGGCTCAAAAATCATATACATAGAAGAGTAAACAACCCAAAACCTCTATAAACCGCCTTATCATTCTGGTGGCGGGTGGTCGTATGCGTGCAGACGAAATGACATCATATGAATTTCAAAATATTACGGGAGAGGACAGGGTTTTCATAGTGCCAGTGGGTTCAATGGAAGGCCACGGCCCCCATCTGCCACTCGGCACAGACCTCCTGCAACCAATGGGCATCCTCGAAGAAATAGCCGCCCGCACAGGTGCGGTGGTCATGCCCCCTCTGCCTTATGGGGTCTGCGTGGGCACACGGACCGTTCCTGGCACGTTTTCGCTGTCGTTTGACACCGTTAGAGGTTTTGCCAGAGACATGGTGCTGGAGATGGCGCGGAACGGCATAAAGCGGGTGCTGTTTCTCTCCGGACACGCCGGGCGGAGCCACATGGCCGCTCTGAAAGAAGGAGCCAGAGAAGCCCTGGAACAACTGGGGACCAAAATGGTAGTTTATGTACTATCTGACTACGACTTTGCATATGAAAGGGAGGATCTGCCAGAAGACGATGGACACGGGGGATGCCTGGAAACATCCCGTGTCATGGCCCTCCGCCCCGACCTGGTAAGACCTCCCCGCCCGGTCAGCCATCCCACCATACAAAGATTCCGGATTTACACTGGCGAAGATAACATCCTGCCAGATGGGATGCACGGCGATTCCTCACGTGCAACGGTGGAATATGGAGAAAAAGTAAACCGGGACATAATTGAAAACATAGTGGCTGTCATAGAGGAGATGAAAAAACTTCCACTCTAGGAGGGTTGTTTTTGGCAGAAAATGAGGTCACCGCTATGACTGCAATAGACGAGGCGAAGAAAAACGCTGGCTATGCCGCGGCGGATTTCGTGAAAGACGGAATGGTAGTCGGACTCGGCTCCGGGACGACAGTGGTGTATTTTATTAAAAAGCTTGGCGAAAGAATAAAAGAAGAAAAACTGGAGATCATAGGCATACCAACGTCCATAAAAACCGAAGGAATCGCCAGAAAGAACGGTATAAGGGTCTCGTCACTGGACGAACACCCCGTGGTTGACATAGCCGTGGATGGTGCAGACGAGTTTTCTCCACAACTGGATCTCATAAAGGGTCTGGGCGGCGCTCTTCTCAGAGAAAAAATGGTCGCCTATGCCAGCAAACAATTTGTCGTCATCGTGGACTGGAGAAAAAGAGTCTCGGCACTCGGGACACGTTCCCCACTCCCGGTTGAGGTGATACGCTTTTCCTGGAAGGCCATCGCCAGGTGGGTGGAAAAAACGCTGTCTTCAGAGTGCTGTGTCGTTTCTCTGAGAGAACTCCCGGAGGGACGCCCATATATAACTGACAACGGAAACTATATACTGGACTGCAGGTTTGAAAAAGGCATACAGAACCCGGCGCAGATGGAAAAAGAGCTTAACACGATACCCGGGGTTGTGGAAAACGGGTTGTTCATAGACATGGCAGACGTGGTCCTGGTTGGAGAAAAAGACGGAAGTGTGAGCAGGGTGGAGAAAGAAGAATAGCCGAGTATGTAGGCACTATTTCTACACTATTTCCTGCACTCGTCCAGAAAATTGGAAAAGATCTCATAGCCGTGCTCTGTGTGTTCAACCTCCGGATGGAACTGGACGCCAAAAATGGGCCTTTTTTTGTGCGCTATCGCCTGGTAACGACAGTTTTTTGATCTGGCCAATGAAATGAGATCTTCTGGCAGGCGTTTTATCTCGTCGTTGTGAGACTCCCACACCACAAGTCTGCGGGGGAGCCCTCTGAAAAGAGTGTCTCCCTCTGTGACCTCTATCTCAGTTTTGCCGTACTCTGGCACCTCCGCCGGGCCGGCCTCACCGCCGAAATGAATGGCTATGTACTGACACCCAACACATATGCCCAGAACTGGGATCTCTGTGCGGTCCAGGTATTCGCCCGTGTTCCCGAGCTTGTACGTCTCAGCGCCTATCCTTGGAGCACCACCTGACAGGACCAGGCCGTCCGCATCGGCCACCCTTTCAACGGGGGCCGTGTTCGGGACTATTTCAGTCTCAACGCCAAGGTATCTGAGAACCCGCCATTCTCTGTGCGTCCACTGGCCCCCGTTGTCTATCACGTACACCCTCATAACACATGCACCACACGCGCCACAATGTCATGGAACCTCTGGGACAAGTTCTTTTATGCGCTCTATCTCCGGGTTGAACTTCCCGTTTCTCATGGTCGTGAACATGATCTCAAGCATGATGGGCTTGGAGATGTAAAAATCTTCATAGAGGAGACGGAGTGTATCATAGTACTTTTTGGCGGCCACAGTATCCCTAGCAGCAAAAATGGTTATCCCGTCGTACGATCCAGCGGTGAAATAAGAGTCCAGCACGATTATATCCTCGTTTTTGGCCAGTTTGCCCGAGGCACGTTCTATCAACATCTCCGCCACATCTTTGCTGAGAGGTTTAATGTTTGATATTATTGCAAACGTCTTCCAGCCCAGTTTTTCAAAGTCAACAACAGCGCTGTATCCCCATATGGCATGGCTGTCCTCCAGCTCCTTTTTCTTGCGCCAGCACTTCTGCTTGCCCACCCCGACAGCGGCAGCCAGGCTTCTGAGACTCCTGACCGGGTTCTTCATCAACTCCTGCAGCATCAAAAACGTCTCGGGGTCTTCGAGGCCCTTTGATTTCGTTGACCCACGGGGCCGTCCTCTCTTTCTTTTCTTCACAGTCTTTTCAACCGTGTCCTGTTCTTTTTTGTTTTTGCTCGCCATATCAATTCACCCACTTTAAATTTAACCTTTACCACACGTTTTCGCCATTTTGGACACTTTTGAACACAAACCGGTGACACATCAAACATCATTTATATTTTTTTGGTCCAAACATCCAGAAAACTCCGGAAAAAGACTATGCTTTGCCCACTTTCTATTCCCCATTCACTCCCACTCAATGGTGGCGGGGGGTTTGTTGGTTATATCATACACAACTCTGTTGACTTTTGAACCGAGAGTGTTCGTTATTCGAACGGATATCCGCTCCAGAACGGTGTGCGGTATCTTGCTGTACGCCGCAGTCATCCCGTCCACAGATTCAACAGCCCTGACGGCAACAGTATAGCCATATGCACGTACGTCTCCGTGGACACCAACGGTGCGGAGGGGTAAAAGAACGGCAAAATACTGCCACGGCAGCTCCATCTCCCCCCTGCCAGCGGCTTTTTCAATCTCGTCCTCTACTATAAAACATGCCTCTCTGACTATCTCCGCCGCCTCAGGTGTCGCCTCTCCTATTATTCTTATGGCAAGGCCCGGGCCGGGGAAAGGCTGTCTCTCCGCCACGGGAACGTTCAGGTATCTGGCAACCTTTCGCACCTCGTCTTTGTAGAGGTCACGTAGCGGCTCAACCAGTTTGAGGCCCATGTCCGGGGGGAGACCACCCACGTTGTGATGGGATTTTATCGTGTCACGCAACTCGCCACCGCTCTCTATCCAGTCCGGGGCGATCGTCCCCTGTACCAGATACTCCGCCCCCCACCGCTCAGCCTCCTTTTCAAACACCCGTATAAAACGCTCGCCTATCCGCTTCCTCTTTTCCTCGGGGTCAACAATGCCTCTGAGAGCAGAATAGAACTCTTCACTGGCGTCCACTATTTTGAAATTGACGCCGAGAGACTCAAGCATCTCCCTCACATACTCTGCTTCTCCCTTGCGCATGTACCCCGTGTCAACAAAAACGGCCAGCAAACGGTCCCCTATGGCGCGGGACACCAGGACAGCAGCCACGGTGCTATCAACACCGCCCGAGCACGCTATTATCGCCTTCCCATCTATCGTCTCTCTGAGCTCTGAGACCTTTTCTTCAACGAACTTCTGAGGATCAAACACACATCACACCCCCTGGCCATGTTGAACCCTTATGCTTGTTCTTTATGCTCATTCAACCCTCCCCCGGGCCTGGTCCCCCGGCCCCGTCTCTTTTTATCTCTTTTTTTACGATTTCAGAGTCCTCAAAGACCTTTTTCGCCATCTTCTCTCTGTACTCCGCCAGCCGTTTTTTCAAACTCTCATCACTCAGAGACAGAATACTGGCAGCCAACAACGCTGCGTTGTCCCCCCTGTCCAGTCCCACCACGCCCACAGGGACCCCCCCTGGCATCTGGACCATGGAAAGGATGGCGTCCATGTTGACCCTGCCGCTGACAGGAACCCCTATCACCGGGCGGGCCGTGTGCGCCGCCAGGACGCCGGGTAGAGCGGCTGAGAGACCCGCTATGGCTATGAAAACGTCCACGTCATCCCTGGCGGCCAGGTCCCTGACTCTGTCAGGGGTCCTGTGTGCAGAAGCAACCTCAACATCATAGGGTATGCCGAGCTCCGACAGAACGTCCGTGCACTTCCTAGCCACGTCAATGTCACTCCTGCTCCCCAATACTACCAGCACTTTCATGGTACCGGGACAGAAAAAGGGGTAATTAAGGGTTTTGCAGGCGTAGCTTTAAAGACATCTGCCTGGCCTAAAACGGGCCCATCACGCTTTCATTATGGCACCCAAAAACACACCTATACCGATGACTGCCCCTATCACAGTGGCGACCAGATAAAGCGTGGTCTCAATGATAATCGTTCGTATGGGGACGTCAATTATGTTGAGATAATGACTCCCGGCGAGTACGTATAAAATACCTATCACGAGGCCAACGACCAGAAGGACAACACCTATAACACGGCTCTTTCCGCTACCGAAATAGGTGGTAAAAGCCCCTGTCAGCACGAGGACAAGAGAAAACACCAGGACAACCACAGATATGAACCACCAGACGTTGGTTATGCTTGAGCTCATGTTCTCTCACCTCCACACCTGAATCTCACAGTTTGACTCCGGGATACGTCTCCGTCTCCACGACCCCGTCTATCGTCCGAATCTGGTCTGTGACTATCTTGACCAGATAATCAAAGTCCTTCACTTCCAGCTTTGCGAGGAAATCGTATTTGCCCAGGAGGGGGTGGAGTTCCACGATCTCCTTTATTTTCAACAGCTTTTTGTACACTTCCTGTTCCTTCGCAGGAGCCACGCTTATCAGCACGAACCCGATTGCCATATCTATCCCCACCACCATACCACAATAAGACGTTATATACCTTTCGCCTTGTCTCCGCCCGGTTTCGCACGCTGGTTTCACACGCCGTAGCCCATCCTGTTGAGACGCTCCGCCACCATATCCCACGTGGGCAGCCCCTCCTGTGGGGTGGGGGACTCAACAGCAAAAGATGCTGTGGCAGATGCGACAAGCCCTGTTTCGTAGAGGGGGAGACCCCGGGCCAACCCGGCATAGAAACCCCCCCTGTATGCGTCCCCCGCGCCCGTGGTGTCAACAACCTTTTTGGGTGGGATGGGGGGTATATCAAAAACTTTGCTGTCGCTCAATATCACGCTGCCTTTTTCACCGCGTGTGACCACCAGGACGTTGACCCACTCAAGCATTTCCGACATGTCTCTCAGTCCCAGATAAGCCATGGCAACCTCCATTTCCCGCTGGTTTGCGAAAAAGATGTCCGCCAACGAGAGCAGTTCTCTGAAAAACTCGGGGGTATAGACATATCTTATCTCCTGTGCCGGATCAAAAGCCACGACCTTTCCGATCTCCCGGGCGTACTTCATCACCCGCCGGTAATATCCCGGCCTACCGGTGCCAACGTGGACGTGGGTGCTTCTGTCCACAACATCTTTTGGAAAGACCAGTTTCTCCGCCTCCCGCATGGCTCCCTGGTCCATTATGGCCATCTGTCTGTGCCCCGGGTCAGATATTATCCAGCAGCGGGGTGTCATGGCGTTTTCAACAAAGATTAGACCGGAGAGGTCCACGCCGTCGCTTTCAAGCGTTCTGCGGAAGTCGTCGGGGAGATCGTTTCCAACGGGAGAGGACAGGTATGTTTTCACTCCCAGCCGGGCAGCGGCCCTGGCTATGTTCGCACCTGTGCCGCCGAAAGAGACGATGTGAGATGTCACCTCTATGGAGGTGTCGGGTTCGGGGAGACTGGGGGCAGTCATAACGTGGTCAATGGTCGTGTGGCCGAAAACACACAGACGAAGAGGTTTCTTTTCCACTTCTTTTTCCACTTCTCCGTTCACGTTCATGTGCCCTCCTGCCACGTGGAGAGATACCTCTTTTGCTCCTCTGTGAGGGTGTCAATCTCAACGCCCATAGCGGCCAGTTCCAGACGTGCAACCTTCAGATCTATCTCGCCCGGCACGGGATACACACGGTTTTCCATCTCCCTGTGGTGTTCAACAATGTAGGCCGCCGAGAGGGCCTGGATTGAAAAGCTCAGGTCCATGATCTCAACCGGATGGCCCTGGCCGACGGCGAGGTTGACAAGACGTCCCTCGGCCACAACGTACACCTTTTTTCCGCCGGGCAAAACATATTCTTCCACGTATTCTCTGGCTTTCCGCCTGGACACCGCGTGTTTCTCAAGAAAACCTATGTTTATCTCGTTGTTGAAATGTCCAGCGTTGGCCAGAACACACCTATCTTTGATCTTCTCAAAATGGCGGCCGTCAACCACGTGCTTGCAGCCGGTGGCGGTCACTATGAAATCAGCGTCCTCCACCGCCCGCTCCATGGGCATCACGTCAAAACCATCCATTCTCGCCTCCACCGCCTTTATGGGATCAACCTCCGTCACACACACCCTGGCACCCAGGCCCCGGGCCCTCATGGCTATTCCACGGCCACACCAACCATAGCCCGCCACAACAAACCGTTTCCCCGATATCTGGAGGTTTGTGGCTGTCATGAGACCATCAAAGGTTGACTGGCCTGTCCCGTATCTGTTGTCAAAAAAGTGTTTCATCCTGGCATCGTTCACGTCCATCACAGGGAACTCCAGTTTTCCCTCAGACGCCATGGCACGGAGGCGGATTATCCCGGTGGTGGTTTCCTCGTTGGCACCTATCACGTCGGCGAGCGCGTCCCGCCTGTCCGTGTGTGCCAGGGATATCATATCTGTCCCGTCGTCAATTATTATGTCCGGGCCCAGGTCCAGCACCCTGTTCAGGTTCTCGTAGTATTCCTCTTTTGTCTCCCCTTTCCTGGCGAAGACCTCCAGGCCATATTTTTCTCTGAGTGCCGCTGCGACGCTGTCATCGGTTGAGAGGGGGTTGCAGCTCGCCAGACGGACCTTTGCGCCGGCTTCTCTGAGAGTCAGCGCCAGAATACCGGTTTTTGCCTCAACGTGGAGTGCCATGCTTATCTTCTTTCCCCGCAGAACACCGCTCTGCTTCAATTCCTCTCTCACCGCTGCCAGAACCGGCATGTGCTCTCTGGCCCACTCAAGCCGCATGACGCCTTTCTCAACAAGTCCTTCACTTTCCTCTGTGCGGGAGACGTTTGTGGACATGTCAGACACCAAAAGGGGATGGACTGGAGGGTTTATGGAGTTTTCGTATTGGCTGTCGGCGTATCCTCGCATATCTTACGAAAAAGATTAATTACACACAACCATTGTTGTCTCCGAAATAGGAGGCGAAAAGATGGCTCTGACACCTGTCAAAGAAAAAGGACATGGGTATGGGTATGGGAAGGTGATATTGTTCGGAGAGCACTTCGTCGTCCACGGTATCCCGGCCATAGTATGCGCTCTGCACTACAAAACAACGGCTGTGGTGGAAAAAGGAGACCGGCCGGGGGTGGAACTCATAGACAACCGGCCGGCGGCTGAGGGATACAAAGAGGCGAAAAAAGAGCACTCGTGGGAGGCCATAAACCTCATTTTGAAGAAGATGGGAATCCCCGCCGACACTCCTCTCAGGATAACTCTAAATGGGGATCTTTTCGCCGCCAGCGGGGTGGGGGCCAGCGCCGCTTTTTGCACTGCCATTGCGAGAGCGCTGAACGATTACTATGGTATGGGACTTGACGACGATGGAATAAACGAGATTGCACATGAGGGAGAAAAAGGGTTCCACGGCAATCCGTCGGGCGTTGATGACACCGCCTCCACCTATGGCGGGTTTCTCTGGTTCAAAAAGGGCGACCCACGCCCCCATGTGGAAAAAATAGACGTGCCGGGCCCGCTCTACATCGTAATGGGAAACAGCGGAACCGTGGCCAACACGAAAAAGGCCGTGGCACTCGTCAGAGAGGGGAAAGAGAACAACCCGGAAAAGTTCAACCCCATCTTCAAGAGAGCAGAGGAACTGGTCTCGGAGGCACGGGAAGCCCTGGAAAAATACGACCTGGAACGTGTGGGAGAGCTGATGAACGAAAACCACTCTCTTCTCCGCGACATGGGACTGTCCACGGATGTCCTGGAAAAGATGGTCTCCACAGCCATCCAGAACGGCGCTCTGGGAGCAAAAATCACAGGCGGAGGACTGGGCGGCTACATGGTGGCGCTGGTGAGGGACGAGGAGGAGCAGAAAAGGGTGGAAAACGCCCTCCTGGACCTGCAAAAAGAAACAGGGGCAAAGATAACCACCCTGAGCAGCGTGCTGGGAAGAGATTAGGCACAAAAGGAAAGGTGGTCCACATGGCAACCATAAAGGAGTTCGTTGAGCGGCTTGAAAAAAAAGGTCTTGTGAAACACGTGAAAAGAGAGGTGGCTCCCGTCTACGAGGTCTCCACCCTGATGAAGGTGCTGGACGGGACCCCGCTGTGGTTTGAGAAGGTCAAAGGCCATGAGATGCCAGTGGTGGCGAACATCTGCTCAACAAAAGAACTGATATCCATAGGGTTGGGCGTTGACAAAAAAGACATCGTGCGCAGGTTCGCCGATGCAATAGACCACCCGGTCCCGGCGGAGGTGAAAAAAGCGGAGGAATACATAGAACTCCCACCGGATCTCACAAAACTGCCGATTCTCACATATTACCCCTTTGACGGGGGGTCCTATATCGCCTCTGGCATAGTGGTGGCAAACGACCCCGAATACGGTCTGAACGCCTCCTACCACCGCACGATGGTCATAGACAAGGACAGGGTTGTGCAGAGGATACTCCCCAGACACTTTCACAAGTACATAGAAAGAGGGCTGCGCGAGTTCGCTTTTTGCATAGGACCGGAGCTGCAGGTTTTACTGGCCGCTGGCGTCTCCACGGATGTGTCCGTCAGCGAGCTGGACATAGCAAACGCCCTCAGGCCGATATCTATGATAGAACTTGATGGACATGTCGTGCCGGAGTCGGAGATAGTCATAATAATGGAGCTCACGGGAGAAGAGCACTCTGAGGGACCCTTCCTTGATCTCACAGAAACACCTGACATAGTCAGACAGCAGCCCGTTTCACGGGTGAAAAAGATATTCGTAAAAGAAAACGCCGTCTTCCACGCACTCCTTCCCGGTGGGCTGGAGCACAAAACGCTCATGGGCATGCCCCGGGAACCGACAATCCTCAGAGAGGTCAGCAAGGTCTGCGAGGTGAAAGACGTCCTGATAACACCCGGTGGGTGTTCCTGGCTACATGGGGCGGTTAGCATAGTTAAAAAACACGCAGACGACGGAAAAAAGGCAATAGAAGCCGCCTTCAAGGGACACACATCCATGAAACACGTTTTCGTGGTTGACGACGACATAGACATAAACGATCCAAACCAGATAGAATGGGCCATGGCCACCCGCTTCCAGGCGGACAAAGACCTCGTCCTCTACCCCAACGTAAAGGGCAGCAGCCTGGACCCGAGCGCGGACCCCAACACCCGGCTGACGTGCAAAGCCGGATTTGACCTCACAATCCCGTGGGAAAAAGGAAAAGACAAAGAGAAGTTCAAAAAACCAGACCTGCCCATGAAAATAGACCCGCGCGACTACGTAGAAATGTGAAAAAGACTCGTAGAGACCGATGAGAGGTGGTGTGTTTGTATCTCACAAAAGAGGAAGAGAAAATACTTGAGGGAGAACAGGGGCCTGTGATGGAAAGGATGATGCGCCTGCTGGTGCGGCTGGGCGACATCTACGGGGCAGAGAAGATGATCCCCGTTGGCAGCGTCCAGGTCGCGGGCGTCTCCTACAAAAGCATAGGCGACCCCGGTCTGGAGTTCCTTGAGGACATCGCCTCCCACGGCGCCAGGGTGAAAACGCTCACATATCTCAACCCGGCGGGGATGGACCTTGAGGACTGGAAAGAAATAGGCTTCCCGGAGGACTTCGCGGAAAAACAGCTCAGAATAATAGACGCTTTCAGAAAGATGGGGATCGTCATAACGGCGACATGCACCCCCTATCTCGCAGGAAACCTGCCCAGGTTCAGAGAACACATAGCGTGGAGCGAGAGTAGCGCTGTCTCTTTCGCCAACAGCGTTATAGGCGCGCGGACGAACAGGGAGGGCGGTCCCTCCGCTCTGGCCGCGGCGGTCTGCGGGCGGACCCCGGACTATGGCCTTCACAGGGATGAGAACAGAAAACCAGATGTCATAATAGATGTTGAAGCGGACCTGGTGTGCAACTCTGATTTTGGCGCTCTCGGATGGCACGTGGGAAAGCTTGTCAAAAACCGCAAACCATATTTCAGGGGGCTGCCGCAGACGGCAAACACGGACCAGTTGAAAGCTCTGGGCGCGGCCATGGCCGCCTCCGGTGCGGTGGCACTGTACCACGCGGAGAACATAACGCCCGAGGCCCATCTTCAGGACATTTCGGGACTGGAAAGAATATTTGTGACCCAAAAGGACATAGAAGAGACGTATGAGAAGCTCACACAGCAGGAGGGAGAGCCTGACATAGTTGTCCTGGGATGTCCGCACGCATCAATAAGAGAGATAGCCGACGTGGCAAAACTCGTTGAGGGAAAACGTCTCAAAAAACCCCTCTGGGTCTGCACTTCCCGGATGATGAAAGAGGCCGCTGACAGGATGGGCTTCACATCCATCATTGAGAGGGCCGGGGGAAAGATCGTCGCAGACACTTGCATGGTCGTCTCGCCCATAGAACGGATGGGTTTCACGTCCACAGGCGTGAACTCTGGCAAAGCGGCGAACTATCTGCCCGGGTTCTGCAAACAGAGAGTGTTGTTTGCCAATCTCAAAAAGCTGGTTGAGGAGGTGATTGAATGACCACCCTCAGGGGGAGAACCATAAGCCCTGGCACAGCAGAGGGAGAGGCGCTGGTCAGCCCCGAGCCCATCGGTTTCTATGGGGGCGTGGACCCGAAAACCGGTGTGGTTATAGAAAAAGGACACCCGCTTGAGGGACAAAACGTGGCTGGAAAGATTCTCGTCTTTCCATGTGGGAAGGGCTCAACCGTCGGCTCCTATGTGATCTATGGGCTGGCAAAAAATAGCGTCGCACCTGCTGCCATCATAAACGAGGAAACAGAGACAATAGTGGCCACGGGCGTCATCCTGGCCGGAATACCGTGTGTCGACGGCGTGGACATATCCAGTATAAAGACAGGGGACAGAGTCCGTGTCAGAGCAGAAAAAGACAGGGCCAGCGTGGAAGTTGATAGAGAGTAGAGGCTTGGAGAGACGGAGAAAAGATATTGGAGATGGGCTGAATATGACAGCGACCCAAAAATATGGGACCTTAGCACAGGAGACTGTCCCGCTGTTCCACACGAAAAAGGGTTTCACACTGGCCCAGCCGCCGTCTTCTGCCCCGGTGCCCCTTTTATACTATGAGGGCGGAGAAAAAACGGTTGTGAGTGATAGACCATTGTTTTCCCTTGGCCCTGTAGATGGAAAGGGCGACGTGGACCCCTATGACCTGGTGGTCAGCGTTCTCATGGCCGAAGGTGGCGAAGGAAAAAACGGTGAGCGCTTCTTTGTCGTGGACCTTGATGGTTTCAGGGGCCGGCCCCAGCTGGATCTGATACAGGATCTCTCTTCTCTCGCGGAGATATGGGTTGATGGGGGGGCGGAAGACGCAGATGACGTGATGGACCTGTTGATGGCGGGGGCTGGTGTGGTGGTCTGCGACGTTGAGCGTTTTGGCGGGTGGGAAAAACTGAGAGAGGCGTTTGAAATAACGGACCGGTTGTGTCTGAAAATACTCGTTGAAAGCGGCCGGGCAGACGACATCACAGCCATGGTTGAGAGGGGGCTGTCTGAGGGACTTAAAAGATTCTTTTTCACGCCAAAAGAGCACCTGTATAATGGCGTTAAAACAGACGTCGTGGATATAATTAGAAATGAAAGAGTGCAGAGCGTCCTGAACAGAACAGGAGACGCCGATGACGCTGAGATATGGGTATATTTTTCCAGACCTCCAACGGACATACCTCCGGTCGCCGCCTCGGACGACCTGACGCCATGGACGAACTTTTTTATCGTTGACATATACCACATCCTCAAAGCCAGGGGTATGTTGCTGGAAAACGTCTCAGGCGAAAATGGGACAAAAAAAGATGCCAGGGGTGGTTAAACGGCCAAAACACCCAGAAAAGACATTGTTGACGAGGTCAAGCTTCTCATAACCCTGTTCGTGAAAGAGGAAAACACCGTGCCGTTCAGCAGGGACGACTGGGTGCGGTATTTTGCCCTCAAAAAAAACTGGTTTTCGGCGTCTGACTCCCGACTCCTGTTTGATGCCTGTCTCAAACTCGGGCTGATAGCCGAGCAGGGGAGCGGTTACTCCCTGGCGTATCCAATGAGAGGAATCCAGATACCTCTACTTTTCAAACCCAGACCACACCTACTGTCAGAGCTGATGGCTGGTCATATAGTGGAGGTGCCCGAAGAAAAAGATAAGGGCGGTGAAGAGGAAAAAGAGGGCGGAGACGCAAAAAAAGCGGTGGCAAAAAAAACTTGCGAAACGGGGGGCGGCGGGGAAATCCACGAGCCCGAAAGCGTGGCTGGCCCCGCTGAAAAGGAGGGCGGAGACGAAAGTGTTCTGCTGGAAGACATACCGCTCTTGGTCGCTGAGAGGGTTGAAAAAACGGGGGCGGCTAACAAAAAATATGTTATAGCAGAGATAAACAAAAAGCAGAAAAAAACGGGACTGGACATAGAAGTTGCGAGTATCATCGTGGGAAAAAAATATGGTATAGACGTTTCAGACCTCGCAGAAATCGTTAAAAAGAACCTGGTGGAAAGAGTGAAAAAAACGGGATAAAAAGCCCGTCCACCCCACCGTCCCCCAGTCACCCATAACCATCTATCCCTTGCCCTGTTTCTCCATCTCAATTCTTATGAGGTCCCCCAGCGTGAGAGGACGGTTCTGTCGTCTCCCGGACACATGTGCCTCTTTTACCTCCTCTGTCAGGGTTATCTCAAGTGTCTTTTCAAGCTTCCTGAGCAGTTCCCTGTCCGGGCGGATCTCCCCGCTCTCAAGTTTGGCTATCACAGAGCGCTTTTCTCCTATCCGGGTTCCCAGTTCTTCCCGTGTCCACCCTTTTTTTTCCCTGGCCCGGCGTATCCTAGCGCTGTAATCAACAACAAGGACCCTGTTCTCCTCTTCAAAAACGTCTTTTTCCCGCATACGCCTTTCACGCCTCTCAAGACGAGACATAATATCCGGACGCCCACCGATATTGGCCGGAGAGCGGAAAGAAACAGGCGTGCCAAATTTGGCGCATTCGCTGCAAACCCTCAGTCGTGTGCCCTCTATCAAAACCGTTTGCAGTCGGGGGACGTCTTTTCCACACATCTCACATATCATAACCTTCACCGTCTCTTGGTTCAACAGATTTTGTCATTTTTCTTTTCTTTCCCGACATTTATGCACAAAAGAATATATAACCCTCTCGGTAATATAATCAGAGACCGGAACAGCCCGCGTCGGGAAACAGAACCTCCACGTGGGCTGCAAAGAGGTGTTAGACGTGGCAAAGGATGGAACAATAGCAGACCAGGAAACCCAGCTACCGGAAAAAGAAGAAAAAGAGCGGGATTTCAAAAAGGTGGAGGACGAAATAAGCATAGAGGACCTGATAGAGCGCATAGAAGTCTTGCAGCAGGACAACCTACGACTCATAGAAGAGACACGCCGCCTTGAGACCGAAAAACATTTCCTTGAGACGGACAACCTACGCCTCCAGAGAGAGGTACAGCGCCTCCGCGTAGAACTCACCCGCCTCAAACGCCCACCGCTGATAATAGGGATAGTCAAAGACCTGCTGGGTGACGGGCGGGTAGTGGTAAAAAGCACCACTGGACCAGATTTCATAGTCACCACGGCAGAGCATGTGCGCACAGAGGATATAACCATCGGGGCCAGGGTGGCATTGAACAAGCAGACTCTCACAATAATGGAGATACTCCCACCGGCTGTGGACCCGATAGTGAGCGGGGCAGAGGTAATAGAGCGGCCAAACGTGACATACAGGGACATAGGCGGGCTAAAAGACCAGATAAGAGAGATACGGGAGGCCGTGGAGCTCCCCCTGATAAAACCGGAGCTATATGAGTCCGTGGGAATAGAACCGCCAAAGGGCGTCCTGCTTGTCGGTCCCCCTGGCACAGGAAAAACTCTACTGGCCAAAGCGGTGGCTCATCAGACCCACGCCACGTTCATACGCCTTGTGGGGTCAGAGCTGGTCCAGAAATATATCGGAGAAGGGGCCAGGCTGGTGCGTGAACTGTTTGAACTCGCAAAAGAAAAAGCCCCCAGCATAGTTTTCATTGACGAAATAGACGCAATAGGAGCGAAACGCCTTGATGTCTCCACGAGCGGGGACAGAGAGGTGCAGAGAACCCTCATGCAACTTCTCGCAGAGCTGGATGGTTTTGAGCCACTCGGAAACGTCCGCCTCATAGGTGCCACGAACAGGCCGGACATACTTGATGACGCGCTTCTGAGACCTGGCCGGTTTGACAGAATAATTGAGATACCTCTACCTGACGAACAGGCGAGAAAGGAAATCTTCCGCATCCACATGAGAAAGATGAACGTGGTCAAATCCATAAACGTCTCAGAACTGGCAGCAAAAACAGAGGGCGCGACGGGAGCAGACATAAAAGCTATATGCACAGAGGCTGGAATGTTCGCCATAAGAGACAACCGGAAACGGGTCACACGGAAAGATTTTGAGCAGGCCATCAAAAAAGTCCTGGAAGAGAAGTCCAAACAGACAAACGAGCCAGGTGTCATGTTCGCTTAGCGGAGGCCTAAACGTGTTCTGTCCCAAATGCAGAGGAATAATGTTTCCCACAGACGGGTACTGGGTCTGCAAAAGGTGCGGGGAAAAAATTCCCATTGACACCGCCAACTCCACGGTAGTCAGAGAGACAAAAGAGGAAAGAGAGCTGCTGATAATAGATGAGCAGACAGACACGCTCCCAAAAACAAAAGTTGAATGTCCAGCATGCCACAACAACGAGGCATACTGGGTCATAAGACAGACCAGAGCCGCAGACGAGCCGGAGACAAGGATATACCGGTGCACAAAGTGCGGGCACACGTGGCGGGAATACGCATAGACGAGTTATAGCGGACCACAACGTGCCTCGGGTTTCTATGCCAGACTTCTACCAGAGTCCCCAGCAAACTTTATAAAACAATAGAAGAATACCGCTCCGACATGAACCAAAGCATAGTAGGGGGACTATAAGTGTTCCAGGCGAGTGTGAAATCAGACGTGCTGAAAGAGGTCGTGGACATAGTATCGTCTCTGGTGGCAGAGAGCAAATTCAACATAGACAAAAAAGGACTGGAGCTGAGGACAGTGGATCTGGCCCACGTGGCCATGATAGACCTCAACCTGAAAAACTCTGCTTTTGAGTCCTACAAAGCGGACAGCGTTGAACTCGGAGTCAACCTGGACAAGCTCAAAGACGTGATGAAACTGGCCAAGAGCGGAGACACCGTTGAACTTGAGCACGAAGAGGAAAAAAACCGCCTCGTCATCAGGATAGGAAACATAACCCGGCGTATGGCGCTGGTGGACACCGCCGGCATGAGCGACCCCAAGGTACCAAACCTTGAACTGCCAGCGACAATAGTCGTCAGCACAAAAGATCTCCTGAGGGGGATACAGGCGGCTCAGGGTGTGAGCGACCACGTCACTTTCATCGCCTCGCCGGAAGGTTTTGTTATACAGGCAGAGGGAGACACGGATCGCGTGGAGCTCACCCTTGACAAGGAGAAACTGGAAAAACTGGAGGCGGACGAAAAATACCGTTCAATGTTCCCCCTTGACTACCTGTCAAGAATCGTCAAAGAGATAAAAAGCGACACCGTCACCATCCACCTGGGAAACGATTTCCCCGTGAGAATGGAGTTTCCGATAGCAGACGGAAAGGGAGATGTGACCTATCTCCTGGCGCCAAGGATAGAAAACGCCTGATCTCTGTGAAGTCGTTCTGTATTTCAACCCCGCCGCCTCTTTGTCTTCCACAAACGTTAAATCCGACCTCGTATAGATATTAAACAAGACGCATCTCACAACACCCGTGCAGGGGTAGCCAAGCCAGGTCAACGGCGCTAGATTCAGGGTCTAGTCCCATAGGGGTTCGCCGGTTCAAATCCGGCCCCCTGCACCAACTACCCAACCAAACCAATTATTAGGGGCCGGTTTGAGAGGAGGAAAAAGAGCACATAGGACAGTTTTTCCTACGAATCAAATCCGGCCCCCTGCACTTTTTACGAATAGTAAAAAGCCGGAGGAAACCTTGTTTCCTCCAAAGCCAACAAACCAACCAGCCCCCTTTTCGCTTTCTTTCATCTTTTTCCGAGTTCGTTTTTTATGTACCCGTAGCCCGCTTCAAAGCTGCGGAGGTTGACTTCCACCGCTTTTGGTGGAACCCTGTTCTTTGTCTCCTCCAGTATGGCTTCACGGGTTATGGGGAGTACTTCTATTGCGCTCAGAGCACCCAGCATCACAACGTTTGCTGTGATCTCGTTTCCCGCCTCTCTGGCCATCCTGTTGGCGTCCAGAGCTATGAGGTTACTGTTAACCTCCCGGATGGCGGCCAGAATCTCCTCTGTGGGCGGGTACTCGCTTTTTCCAAGGGACACCGTTGTCGGAACTATCCTGTGTGTGTTTGTTATGATCCAGCTGTCCTTTGATGCCAGGTGGACGACTTTGTACGTCTCGGAGGGTTCAAACCCGAGTATCACATCGGCTTCGCCCCGGCCAGCTATGGCCCCATGGTATCCGATGGCTATGGTGCTCCTGACCTCTCCGCCCCTCTGGGCCATGCCGTGGACCTCGCTTATGCGCACATCATATCCCTCTCTTGTGAGGGCGTGTCCCAGAATCGTGGAAGCCAGTATAATCCCCTGGCCCCCTATTCCGGTGAGGACTATTTTTTTCTTGATCAACTCCCATCACCCCCTCTTTCAACCGGGTTTTCTCCCCCGCTGGCCCCACCGCCTTTTTCATCCCTTTTTTCTTTTTCTGAGTGTATGGCGTTAAAGGGACACACCTGTGCACATACGCCACACCCAACACAGAGGGCTGTTTCTATGTACACCGGCGAGCCGGGCTCCGGTGTCTCCCGATATATGGCGGGGCAGGCGAGCTGGTCCACGCACACATAGCACCGTTTGCACTCGTCCTGGTCTATGTAGTATCTCCTGTTCTCTTTAACGAGCTTCTTTGCTGCAAGAAGAGCGCACTCCCTTTTCGCCACCACCACCCTCACGCCATCTTCGTCAAGCGCTTCTCTGAAAACCCGCATCGTCTCCCGGATGTTATAGGGGTCAACCACTCTAACACTGGTGACCCCGGTGGCTTTTGCTATGTCTTCTATGGATATCATAGGCGCTGGCTCCCCACGCCCGTCCACTCCCATGCCGGGGTTGGGCTGGTGGCCGGTCATGGCGGTTGTCCTGTTATCAAGGATCAGATAGATGAGGTCTGCTTTGTTGTAAACGGCGTTGACCATGCCCGGTATGCCAGCGTGGAAAAAGGTGCTGTCACCCAGGATTGCTATGGGGAGCTGGTCTGTGGCCTTTGAAAAGCCCGCCGCAGCGCCTATGCTGGAGCCCATACACAGGAGGTAATCGGCGGTCTCGTGGGGGGGCTGGATTCCCAGCGTGTAACATCCGATGTCCGTTGAATAAACCACGTCTCTTTTTCCCAGGACACGTTTCAAAGCGAAATAGGTCGCCCTGTGAGGACAGCCCGGACAGAGAACCGGGGGACGGAGGGGCATCGGTACCTTCTTCGGTCTCAGCCCTCTGTCTTCGCAGGGTATCCCCAGTGCTTTTTCAAGCCCCCTCTTGAGCACGTCGGGGTCATATTCAAAGCTGTATGGGAACGCGCCTGTTGTTTTGCCATGTATCTCAACGTCAACCTTTTCCCGCTGTGCCAGAGCCATGGTCTCTTTTTCAAGATAAGGCTCAAGTTCTTCCACGACCACTATCTTTTTGTGGGAGCGGATGAAATCCAGAACGGGCTTTTCTGGGAAGGGGTGCGTGAATCCCAGTTTAAGTATGTCTCCCCCCACATATCCTCCGTCTACGAGGTCTTTAATGTAATTGTACGCCGCCCCCGATGTTATAAATCCTATATCACTCCCGCCCCCATCTCCATTTTCCGGGCAGTCCTCTCCTTCGCAGGTTTCCACCCGGTTCAGATGGGACTTTTCAGCCTCCTCTCTTATTTTTTCCATCTTTTCAAGCAGTATGAGGTGGCGCTTTCTGGCGTTCGCGGGAACCACAACAAACCTGGAGGGGTCTCTGTCAAAATGGCCCTTTTTTCCACGGGGACGCAGGGGGCCATACTCAACGGGGCCGCTGACGTGATTGACACGTGTGGTTGTTCGCAGTAGGACGGGGATCTCATATTTTTCGCTGAGATCAAACGCCTCACGCGTCATGTCCTTGGCTTCCTGGGGGCTGGACGGCTCAAACATGGGCACGTTGGCGAGCAGGGCGTAGTATCTGTTGTCCTGCTCGTTCTGGCTGGAATGCATGGAGGGGTCATCGGCCGAAACTATCACCATGCCACCCCTGACACCCGAGTATGCCAGTGTCATGAAGGCGTCGCTCGCAACGTTGAGGCCCACGTGTTTCATGAAAACCATGCTTCTCAGACCCGAGGCGGCGGCGGCCCCGGACACTTCCATGGCCACCTTTTCATTGACGCTGAACTCAAAATAGACGCCGGCGTCCTTGCCTATCCAGAAAAGGGTGTTCCCTATCTCCGATGAGGGGGTGCCAGGATATGTTGAGGCAAAGTCCAGGCCCGCTTCAAGTGCTCCCCTGACTATGGCCTCGTTGGCCAGCATGAAAAACTTCTTTCCCGGCTCGTCCACCAACAGATGTTTGTATTTTTCTTTCATCTCTCCTCCACTCCGCGGCAGGGCAGTTCTGTCAATTCTGTCAATACACCTTTCTCTTCGTTCTTTCTCTTTACTCTCTTTTATCAAACACCAGCTGGGCCGATCCGAGTTCTTCTTTCAGACGGTGGGTGAACTCCTCTTTTTTGAGCAACAGGTTCCACTGGTATTCAACTTTCCTGTCCAGTTCTTCTATGAAATCATCCGGCAGATGCTTGAAACGACCCTGCATTTTCAGATACTCTTTAAGGGGGGTCTTTTTCGGTTTGAGATTGACTGTGTAAACCCCCCTCTCCACCTCGTAGAGGGGAAAGACATGGCTCGTGACCGCTTTTTTGCAAACCTCAACGAGCTTGCTCGGGTCCATCTTCCAGCCCGTCGGACACGGCGCATAGACCTGGATGAACTTCGGACCTTTTATCTCAGCCGCCTTTCTGAACTTCCTTATCATGTCCTCAGGGTATCCAACACTGGCTGTAGCAGCGTAGGGTATCCCGTGTGCAACCGCAATCTCCACCATGTTTTTCTTTGGAGTGCTCTTCCACTCCCTTTTCTTGCCCACAGGTGTGGTGGTCGTCCAGGCACCCTCAGGGGTGGAAGAAGACCGCTGGATGCCCGTGTTCATGTATGCCTCGTTGTCATACATCACATAGAGAGCGTCCGTCTGCCGTTCAATCATGCCGCTGAGCGCCTGGATACCAATGTCCGCTGTGCCGCCATCTCCAGCCCAGCCCATGACCACAACGTCGTCTTCACCCTTTGCCTCAAGGGCCGCTTTTATCCCCGAGATGCTGGCCCCCGTGGTCTCAAACGCTGTGTAAAGGAGGGGGACCTCAAGGTTGCGGGAAGGCCATATCCCCGGTATGACTGCCCAGCAACATGCGGGTATGCTGACTATCGTTTTTTTGCCCAGGGCCTTGAGGGCGTATCTCATGGCGAGAGCTGCTCCACACCCCTGACAGGCTACGTGCCCCGAGCGCATAAGTTCCTCTTCAGGTATGGAAAGGCGGATCACTGGACCACCTCCTTTTTTTCCACGGCCTCTTTTTCCACCGGCATCGCCCCCGGACCCGCCAGGTTCACGTATTCTATCTCCCGGGCGTCTTTTCTCTCACAGGATTTTTTGAGGTTCCAGTATATCGCCTTTATATCTCTGACCGTGATGTCCCGTCCCCCTATGCCCACAAAATAGTTTTTCATGTACGGGTGCGTGTCCGTCGGGTGGAGTGCACCGGCGATGTCGTTGTATAACGGGCCGTGGTATCCAAAAGTCATGACGCGTTCCATAATACCAATGCTGGAGACTCTCTGGGCTATGTCACGGAATTCCTCAAACGGGAAGGGCCTGTAGTAGCGGACCTTTACCAGACCCACCTTTTCCCCCTCGCTCCTCAGCTGGTTCACCGCCTCTCTGGCCGTGGACACCAGGGTTCCCATGCCCACAAGGACGTGGTCTGCCCCCTCCGTTTTGTATTCCTCCACCAGCCCGAAGTATTCTCTCCCGAAGATTTCCCTGAACTCTTTCACCGCCCGCCTTATCTTTTCCCTGGCATCGTCCATTGCCTTCTGTATCTTGTACCTGAACTCAAAATAGTTGTCGGGCATAACCAGAGAACCGAAACCCATGGGACGGTTGACATCCAGATAGTACTCTGGCTCATAGGGGGGGAGGTATTCATCCACGAGATCCTGGTCCGGGATCATCACACGCTCAACCGTGTGGGTGAGATAAAAAGCGTCTTCGGCCACCATTGACGGCAACATGACATCCCTGTCTTCACTCACCTTGTAGGATATGATCATGTTGTCCAGTATCTCCTGGTTGTTTTCGGCGTAGGACTGCATCCACCCCGTGTCTCTCTGGGAAATGGAATCAAGGTGGTCTGCCCAGATGCTCCAGGGGGGCCCCATGGCCCTGTTTGCGTTGACAATCACAATGGGCAACCTGGCCCCCACGGCCCAGTGCAACATTTCATGCATCAAAGCCAGGCCGTGGGAGGAAGTGGCGGTGAAGGTTCTCACACCCGTGTTTTCCGCCGCTATACACGCGGCCAGAGCGGAGTGCTCGGATTCCACCTTTATGTACTTGGCATCCAGTTCCCCGTTGGCTATGAACTCCGCTATGTACTCCACTATGGTGGTCTGAGGCGTTATCGGATAAGCCGCTATCACCTTAGGCCTGCTGAGGCGAACACCCCAGGCAGTGGCCGCATTACCCGTGAGCGTGAGCATCTTCTCAGCCATTTTCACACCTCCTTCTCCATGGTTATCGCATTCTTTGGACACTCGTTTGCACAAACGCCACACCCCTTGCAGAAATCGTAGTTTATCACAGGAACCTCTTTTTCTTTGTCTATGCGAATGGCGGCGTCTGGACAGAACTTCCAGCAAATCCAGCAACGGATGCATTTATCGTAGTCTATGACAGGACGAAAAGTCCTCCACCCACCTGTCTTGTTCATCTCATCCGAAGGAACCGTGGTTATAGGAGTCAAAAGAACCTCTTCCCATGTGTACTGTTTCATCACGCACCACCTTCTGAGTAAATTTTTACCTGATTAAAAGCTTCCTCCGCAGCCTTCTTGTTCTCCTCCTTTTTGCGGGGAGCGTTCTCCTCTATCGCTCTCTTGATAGACTCAAGGGATACTATGCCAGACACCTTTGCGAAAGCCCCGAGTATGGCCGTGTTGACTATGGGGTTTTCTCTGCTCCCCAGACCGTTTTTTATGGCAATGTCCGTGGCGTCAACCAGGGCTATCCTGTTTGCGTTCACCAGCTTTTTTACATCGTCAATACCCTTACCGGTGTTTATCAGAACAACGCCATCCGGCTTCAGCCCGGCGGTGACATCTATGGCCGAAAGAAGAGAGGGGTCCATGACGATCACATAGTCCGGCTCGTAGATGTTTGACTTTACCAGTATCTTCTTGTCATCAATCTTTGTGAAGGCCGTAACAGGTGCGCCCCTTCTTTCAACACCAAAAAAAGGGAAAGATTGTACGTCTTTTCCCTCATAAGAAGCTGCCACCGCCAGAAGACGGGACGCCACCACCGCGCCCTGTCCGCCACGTCCGTGAAACCTTATCTCTATCATCTGCTCACCTTCTCACACACTGTCGTTGCCATATCAATAGAGCAGGTAGGACCTGCACACCGCCATTAACCACGGGTGGTATATTAGTGTTGCGTGGGAAAAATACGGGATGCGATTTGTGGACACAGAGGACAGAAAGACCACAAAGTAGAAATAAAAAGGAACACAGTTAGCATCCATGCACCCGGCTATCCTGCTGGTCACTGGTGTCCTCTCCACCGCAATTGTTTTTCTCAGCGAGCCGTATTTCTCAAAAAAGCTCGTAGAGGGGGGCTTCGTTGCCAGAGACATGTACAAGCCTGGAGAGGTATATATACCAAACAAGGGCGGACTTCTCATCCTGTTCGGTGCCCTTGTTTCTCTCATACTGATGACCCTGGGGTTTAGAACAGCAAACTTCTTCCTGGAAGAACAGGTGTTTCCGCGATCCCTCTCAACGCTGGACGAGGCGATGCTGTACACAGTGCTCATATTCGCATTTTTCGGCGTCCTGGACGACTACATAGACGTGGGCAGACGCATGAAAATGGTCCTGCCCCTCTTTTTCTCGTATCCCATAATGATGGCTCTCGTCATGCCAACACACCTCCCGGTACCAGTACTCGGAGAGATAGACCTGACTGCTGTGATAATACCTCTGGGCGGAGGCGGCGGTATAACCCTCTCCCAGATAGTCCGCTATGGCATAACACCCGTGTATATCATGGTGGTGGCAAACCTGGTCAACATGCACTCGGGATTCAACGGCCTCCAGAGCGGTGTTTCCCTCATAGTTCTCATTTCTCTCTTTTTAAAAGAGTGGCTTTATGGGGACATGGACGACATGCTCACAGCCGCCGCAATAACAGGCGGTCTGGCAGGATTCTGGTGGTACAACCGGTACCCGGCCAGGTTCTTTGAGGGAAACATAGGGAGCATGGCCATAGGAGCCACTATAGGAGGGATCATAGTCACAAAACACCTCTATTTCACAGGGTTCGTCATGCTGATACCGCACACCATCAACTTTTTGATGTACGTTTACTGGCGCTTTAAACGATGGACACTCGTCAGGCAGGGGCGAGAAGTGGGACCATACCACCACCAGATAAAGTTCGGAAAAATAAGAGACGACGGGACACTGGACGTCCCCAACCGGCTGACCCTCAAATGGTTCATACCCTTCCACAGGCCCACAACCGAGCCACAGGCGGTCAGGTATATGTACATTCTCAGCGCAATCTTCTGCTTTGCCGGAATAATAATGCCATATTATTGATCGATCTCTTCACGTAGTCGGACTCCCAGGCGCTTCTCTATCTCATCCCGGATAAAACACTCCGGAGACACGTACTCTCTAAACTCTTTCTGTAGGGCCCGGTTTATGGCATCCTCAAGATCTTTAACGTCCGGACACCATACGAGATATCCCATCTCTTCCAGTTTGAGCGGTAGCTCTTCCTGCCGGTTTTTTATTTCTACCAGGCCGCGGCTTTCTGTTACCACTTTTATTTTATCCCGCTTTAGCAGGACCTTCAGGCGGGGGTTGGTGACGGCCACGATCTTTTTTTTCATGCTTAAAAGAGTGAAAAGTGTGCCGGCAGCGGCATGGGTCACCACCAGATCCGCCTCTCTGTAGTATTCATCAAGGGATGGAGCATAACGAAAGTATTCCAGGTGGTGAGGGATATACCGCCCGCTGCCTATCTGCGCCACGACCACGTCTTTTATTTTCCCGGACCCCTTTAAAAGGTCCATGGCTTCTATGAGCTCATCAAAATATGTGGTACCCACGGTAACAAAGATCATCACGCAAGCCTCCCCGCGTAGATGGCCCTTGGAAATCGTTTCTTCATCTCCGGCCACTGGACAAAAAAGAGATCCGCTATACGATAAACGATCCGTCCGGTCAGGCTCGGCAGATACACTCTCTGCATGCTCTCAACAAAAACCGTTTTTGAGCCAAAAATTTTTCCAGCTATAAAAATAGGGACCGTTATATCCTTTCCAACACTCACGATGATGTCCGGCTTTTCTGAGGCTACCGCCACCAGCGACGCAAAAAGAGAAAAAATAGACCTGAAAAGAAATGTGAACGGGTCGTCCCATGTACGCCCGGGCGGGGGAATATAGATTTCTCTCCCGGGAAAGGGCTCTTTATGGGGGGAAAGCGAATCCCCCTTTATCATAACATATACATAATCAGCATCATCTCCAAGGTGTCTGACCAGAAGAGATGTCTCCGTTGTGTGGCCTCCGCCAGCGAAGACCGCCATAATCTTCAATTTTCTCCCAGGACGTCCACTGATCCGGGTTTTTTTCCCTTTTCTTCCGCCAGTTTTCGTCTTCTCTACATACATCGGGACACCTTTACTGTTTTTCTTTTCCCGCTGTTCGTATAACGTTGACCAGAGAAACCATGAACTCAAATATGTTCGGGGCATATCCAAGCATGAACTGTCTGGCCCGCACCAGGTACACCATGTGATGAAATATTATTTTCGGACGCAGATAAAATTCCAGCATGGCCCTTTTCTGCCACCCTATCAACTCCTCCCGGGAGATGTCTCCAACCTCTACAACAGCGTTCCCCCACCGCATGTATTCTTTCCAGTTGTTGGTTACAGCACGTATGCCATCCCCTTTCATAGCCATATCGTACAGTACCGACCCAGGGTACGGTGTTGCGATATTAAAAAAAGCTGCATCAAGGTCAAGATTTTTTGCGAAATCTATAGTTTCACGAATCGTCTTCCTGGTCTCATAAGGAAGGCCGATTATGAACGACCCCCTTGTCTCTATTCCGAACTCTTTTGCGAGCCTGAAAGCCCTCCGATAGGCGTCCAGCGTGGTTTTTTTGCCGATTCTCTCAAGCATCTCCCCATTGCCCGTTTCAACTCCCATACTAAGTTGAACCAGGCCCGCCCTTTTCATAGCAGCCAGCACCTCTCTGTCAATCGTGTCTGCCCTTGCCAGACAGTACCAGTCAGACAGTACCAGTGAATGTCCAGACCCCTTTCAACGATCATATTGCTTATCTGTATGGTCCTCTTCTTGGAAAATGTGAAGGTGTCGTCGGCGAAGACCACGCCCCTGACACCATATCTCCTGACAGCCTCTTCCAGCTCGTTAACAACATATTCCGGAGAATGAGGACGGAGGGGGGCCGGGTCCTTTGAGCGATAGCAGAAGATACACCTGTACGGGCAGCCACGGCTCGTCTGGACCATCGTGCTCCTGACCAGCCCTTCGCCGGGGACTGGCATCTTGTAATTTTCTGGGTCAACCAGATGGCGGGCGGGGAAAGGAATTTCGTCAACATTCATTATCGGTGGGCGTGGCCGGGTCAAAACGATTCTCCTATCTTTTCTGAAACCAATCCCATCTATCGTTTCGTATTCGCCCCCGGACTCCAGAACACGAACCAGCTCAGACAGTGTGACCTCCCCCTCCCCCCTGACCACAAAGTCTATCCAGGGACTCTCTTTCAACGTCTCCGCGGGCAGAGCAGAAGGATGAAAACCGCCCGCAATGGTGACTGTCTCTCCAGAAGACTCCTTCACCCGTCTGAGAAACTCTGCCACCGTGGGCATCTCTGGGGTCGTCGCTCCCGCACCCACAATATCCGGCCTGAAAGACAGGGTTTTTTCAACAGCCCTTTCAAGTGTGAGACCCTCTGCTTCGGCGTCCACTATGTGGACGGTGTGACCTCCCCTTTCAAGCACCGAAGCGAGATAAAGGAGTCCCAGTGGAGGAAGAACGATTTTCCTGCGACCGAGTTTAAAACGGCGATAAACGCCAGCATCAGGTCTTACCAGCACAACATTCATCTTTACTGTCCTCTCTTCTAGTGTACACTGTACATCATTTCCTCTCTTTTAAAGCCTTATTTTGTATAAAACCCTAACGTCAGGAAAAAACTTTAAAGGACTCAACATCTCCTCCTTTGATAAAAATGGACAGAGATTTCACATTCGCTGTATACCAGAAAATACTGGACACGCTTGTTGAAACAGGATACACCTTTGAAACGGTAGCAGAAGCGCTGGAAAACGAAAACAGGGGTACAGCCGATGGGGAAACAGGGAAAAAAATATGTATTATCAGACACGACGTGGACCACTCCCCAAAAAAAGCCCTGAAAATGGCCCTCTTAGAAAAACAAAAAAACATCCACGCCACCTACTATTTCAGGTTCTTAAAAAACATCTACCAGCCAGACACAATGAAAAAAATAGAAGAAATGGGACACGAGGTAGGGTACCACTATGAAACATTGTGCAAAAAGAAAGGCGACAAAGACCAGGCGTGGGCCCTTTTCCTTGAAGAACTCGCAGATATGAGAAAACACGTTGACATAAAAACCGCATGCATGCACGGGAGCCCCATGTGCAAATACAACAACCTTGACATCTGGCAGGAACACAAACCCGAAGAAGCAGGCCTCCTCGGCGAAGCATATCTATCTTTTGACTTCTCAAAGTGGTTTTATTTTTCAGACACCGGAAGGAGATGGGACTCAAAATATAGTGTTCGGGACGGTGTCACTAATGGAAAAAATACGGATGTAATTAGTAGTTTTCAACTGATTAGATTTATAAAGAGAGAGAAACCTGATAAGTTATATATAACTGCACATCCATCCAAATGGGCACATAATATGAGTGAGTGGTTTATAATTCTAGCCAATCATATGGCTAAAAACCCCATAAAGTTGATTATAAAGAAGATGTGCTCAAAAAACAAGTGCTAAAAATATTTTGCACTTCGGTATCCTTTGCTAAAAACAAGAGACCAAAAAGAGGAGGAAACAGAATGAACCTACCCGACGAAAAACAGGAGATATATTACAAAATACAGAAGGGGATAACTATAGATGAAAAAAAATGGAGCACTTTGCGTGGAGAGATGCAGAATATTATGATCTGTGCCATGGACCTTACGCACTGAATAGAAGAAGAAGACAAATATTTCACAAGAGACTTAATGCTCTTGAAAAAGCTCTACTATTTGTATTGAACGGTGATTTATACAATCTCAAAAGAAAAAAGGTGCTGGACGTGGGTGCCGGCACGGCCAATTTTTCGCTTGCCTTATCTATCTGGGGTGCAGATGTCACTGCTCTTGACCTTAACCCAGAGTTCGCCAAAATAGCCGATGAAAAACTGCGAAGGTTCGGGGGCAGAGGTATAGAAGGTGACGCAGCGGACATGCCTTTTGATGATAATGAATTTGACTTAATAGTAACCGTGAATTTCATTGACGGCGGAGATTTTCCGGAAGAAAAGATGGTGAAGGCAATAAAAGAGATGATGCGCGTTTCCAAACCTGGGTCTTATTTTATTAACTTGATAAGAAATGGCGATCATTTTTATATGCGTTCAAAGAGGGGTATTTATGCGGTTGGAAAAGAAAAAGTGTTGCAATTACATAATTTAACAGGTCTATCTCTTATCAAGATGGGGACCTTTGTTATACCTCCACCTTGGGCAGGATTAAAAGGTTTTCTTGGATCTGTTGTGCAGTATACCCCACTAAGCATTTTCCGAGGAGGAATATACTTCATATCCAAAAATGACAAAGTTTGATAACGGGAGAACGTTGTATGAAAAGTTTTAATACTCCCACATCTGATAAAATGGTGCCCAGAGTGGTGTGAGCATGAAAACAGTTCATCTGAGCAAGCGAGTTAATATTTTTATATTCCTGTCCCTCCTCTTTCTCTCTATCGCTAGCCGGTATCCCGTTACACCACATGAGATAGGGGCTGACTCTTTTTATATACACGAGCTAGGGGAAAGCATAACTAAAAGGGGATACGCGATGTGGATTCTCCATCCACTCGCCTATTTCGGTTTATATCCCCAGTCGTACCCAGCGGCTGTACCTTTTTTGATATCCGCCGCCCAGCAGTTAACGGGTCTTCCTATGGAGTATGTTATATATTTAGCAGGCCAGATATTCGGAATAATCGCCCTTATGGGGGCATACTTACTCGCTGGTGAGTTTTGGAATGATGATCGTTTCAAATTTTTATCCGCTGCCGCTTTTTCTCTTTCTCCCATAATCATCAAATTCACGTGCTGGACGATTTCCACAAGGGGCCTGTTTCTTACCTTGACACCTTTAATGCTCGGTTTGATTCTTAAGACCAGAAATCTTGAAGGGAGCGAAAAAGTGGCATATCTCATAGTTGGTGTTTTTTTTCTCATCACCCTCGCATTGATTCACAGGATGTTTGGCCTGATAGTAATAACAATATTAATATTTTATATATTAATGTGGATTTTTAAATTAAGTATAAGGCGTTTTAACTATAATAGTATATATAGAACTACCGGAAAGATAGGCATAATCACAATGTCAACTATCATAATTATCTTTGCGTCAATTATATTATTTATTTCCATAGAAAATATATATAATGCGACAGATATACATATATCCCTTGCTCCATCTTCTGTGCGAGCATCCGTATTTATAGGTCTGATAATATCCTTATTTCTCTCCGTGTATCTATGGTTTGTCAGCAGGGACAGACGGCCCCTAAAACAGGTAACTTCAACTGCCATAGTGTTCTTGGGCGCATCCCTATTTTTCGTTCAGTTCACCAAGTTCGCCCCCTGGCAGGACTTTTCCTGGCTGAGAACTATTCTGCCAGGGGAACTCCCCAAAGAAACTCTCCTAGATTTTATTGTGGGTCTCTGGATTGTTATGGGCGCCCGGATAGGCATATTTTTGATCCCTGCTGTTGTTGGTATGCTGATTCTCCCCTTCACTTCAATAGCAGAGCCAAATAGAATCTTCCTAGTGGTCGCCCTATTCCTATTTTTCCCATTTTTCCACGTTGCCATGTATTTCTATCAGGTATTTTCGGTAGTATACTTCCTGCTGGGTGTTTATACCCTTTTGTTTGCTTATAGGCTATTAAGTGGGGAAAAAAGAACCCTGAGAAAAACCGGCAGAGAGCGCCAGATTGACACACACAGTAATCATAACCTTCATAAAGTGAAAAGAAAGTCACGCTTGGAACTCTCAGAAGAGAGGATAGATAAAATGAGAAAAAACGTCGCGATCGGGTTCGTAGTTGTTATCCTAATAGCATCCAGTGCTTTTACTATATATACAGTAGAATATCGTTTACAGAATACTGGTAAATATGGTTTCAAAAACTATATGGAAGAACATGAATACACAGTTGGATTATATTTAAAAATATATAAAAACGATGCACCTATTTATCCTGGGGCACGCATTGGTGCAATATGGGGGGAAGAGCCGCACAGAGCTCCTGAAGATGTTGAGGTGGTCCGAAAAGAGCCGCCTTCATTGTTTGATTTTTATGGGTGGTTCGTATACTTTAAACAACCCGTTGAACAGGTTTATACATCAAAATATACTCCTTGCCCAGCGTATAAGTTCAGAACAGACCCCGAAGGAAAAATAGAAAACATGCTTGAAAACGGGCTCATTATCTACTATAATGGAAGAGACACAGTATGGTACACGTTTCCGAAAACATAAGGGGGTATAGTGATATCAATGGAGTCAAAAAACCCACCTGACGAAGACAGAAAAAGAGATGGAAGGTTATCAATATGTTTCGTAGCGTACGCGCCCCCTTTTGCTTCCGGCGGTGCAAGCACACATTTCTGGGAACTGTTGAAACACCTCCCATCGTTCCTTTTTGCCGAGGGGAAAGAAGGTAGGATATGTGTGGTTATGGAAGATATACCACACCCGGAGATAAAAGGGGTTGAGTTTCACGTCGTCAAAGGAAATTACCTGCCCTCTTACAGAAAGAGAACCTCCGCCAGGATCCATCGCTTTCTGCTTTCCCTCCGACTGGTCTTTCTGGCCAAAAAAGATTGTAAAAACGCAGATATAATATATTCAAGGAGTCTCATAAACGCTTTTTTCCTGCTCTTTTTGTGGCCGGATAAAAGGAAAAATCTTGTCCTGGAGGCGAACGGGATATGGTCTGAGGAGCACCTGTCCAGAAAAGGTGGCAAAAAAGACCTGACCTATATCCTGTTGCGGTGGATGGAGAAAAAGGTTGCTGGTTCTTCCGCCGGGATTATATGTGTGACGCCGCAAATAGCCGAGTTTTATGGGAGATACAACAGCAATGTTTTCGTAGTACATAATGGCGTTGACACCACTCTTTTCCGTCCATTGTCTATGGAAGATCGGCTTTATATGAAAAAAAGTTTTGGCCTCAACGGTTTCCCTGTTGTGGGCTTTGTGGGCAATTTTGCACCGTGGCAGGGGCTGGAACTGATTGTTCCCATGGCCAGAATAGTGGTTGAGCATTACCCAGATGTCAGGTTTTTACTCGTGGGAGATGGCGAAGTCAAAGAGAATCTTGAGCGAGAGGTGGCAGAGGCGGGTCTTGAAAAACATTTCATCTTTGCAGGACACGTCGACTACGAGAAGGTGCCTATGTACATAAACGCCATGGACGTGTGCGTTGCCCCGTTCTGGAAGGGAAAAATGGTTGGGGGGGTCTCCGCATTGAAATTATATGAATATATGGCATGTGGGCGGCCAATAGTGGTGTCCGCTGTTCCAAATACGGAGTTTATAAACAAAGTGAGATGTGGATTGAGGTTTAGTCCGGGAAATCCTGATGATTTCGCGCGCAAAGTTTTACATCTGCTGGAGCACAAAAAAGAGGCAGAGGAGATGGGGCAGGCTGGTAGAAAATTTGTGGAAATTGAAGGGAGCTGGAAAAAAGTCGCAGAGAAAACATCAGAAATTTTTTATAAAATAAACGCTAAAGAAACATAACAGTAACACGAAATCGGCTTTCACAATGATTTGGTGACTTTACAGGTCGTATATAGTGAAGAACCAGCAAATGCACTCAAGGAGGAACTTCAGTATTTACGGCTGGAATAGACATAAAAGGAGTGGCAGCGCACGGATCGCCGTACTGCAGAGAATACGGATATAGAAACAACTATATTTTCAGGGAATTCTATCCCGATGATAATTATGTCATGAAAAATGGAAAAAAGATCAAAATAAAAAAAATATCATTGGATGAGTTTGGTTTAGAATATGAAGCATATCATTTAAATTACCGGTCATTGTTAAACGTGGACGAGAAGAAAAGAATCTTTTGGGAAGAGTTTGAAGAAAAAATTGATATGGCCAGAGGAACGATTATGCTCATCCACCCCAATCAATGGTACAGTTTTAGAACTATATGCTATCGTTCATACGAAGAAATTGCTGCAAAAATAAAATATAAATAGGTATGTTTTTTATAATCTGTTTTAATCGAAAGGGCTCAACTTGCAGTCACATTTAGCCATATTTCGGCAGTTGGGTGCATACTATAATTATATATCAACAGTTTCAAATAGAATTATATTAATACTCTCTTTATAATTGGATTTTTTGTTATCAAAAAAGTTTATATCCCCTGTTCACAATTGGGAAGAACATGGAAGAGAAAAAGAACCCGGTTGTCCTTGTGTTTGCCCCTTTTATGTGGTCAACGGGAAAGAAAGGGTACGGGATGCCATCAGTAGCTTATCCTCTATATGGGCTGGCCAGGGATGGTTTTGTGGTTCATGTTTTACTTCCATCTATGAAGGGCAGCGAAGATAGGGTTGAGGAGGGGGTGCTTGTGCATGAGAGATATTTTCCCTTTACTGAGGGGATGGTCTCCTACACGGGCTTGAGATATCTGTTCAACTTCATCTATTATTTTACTCTAACCCTCTACTTATTCTTTCGGGGGGTGGCGCTCGGAAAGAAAACCAAAGCGGATGTCATTTATGGCCACACCCTGTATGCCATTCCCGCTGCATGGCTAGTTTCCAAAGTGCTGAACAGGCCATATATATCCAGACTTTACGGGACCTATCTGTACCAGGAACTCGGTAAAAGAAAGAGACTGCTCAAATCGTTCGCGGAAGTGTTGGCCTTCAAGATACCTGCCGACAGGTACATCATAACTAACGACGGAACCAGGGGGGACAAAGTGGCAGAATATTTCGGGCTGCCAAAAGACCGGCTGCTCTTTTGGGTTAATGGTGTGGACATGAGACGGTTCTCCTCTGATGAGAGGGAAAAAGTCAGGAGGCAACTGGGAATAAGTGACGATGAGATTGTGGTCATTACTGCATCTCGTCTGGTCGGATGGAAGAGGGTGGATCTGGTACTAGACGCTTTTATTAAGGCTGCGAAGAGGGAGAAAACGCTGAGGCTTTTTATCGTGGGAGACGGACCCATGCGGAAATATCTGGAAAAAAAGGCCAGGGAGTCGGGAATGGGCAATCGGGTCACCTTCGTGGGGGAGGTCTCCTACAGGGAGGTGGAAAGATACATGAACGCCGCTGATATCTTCATGTCTGCTTATATGCATTCCAACGTGGGAAATCCATTACTGGAGGCGTTGAAGACAGGAAAAGCTATAATAACCATGAACAACGGGGACACAGGCAGGTTCATCAGGGATGGAGAGACAGGCATTCTGGTGGAAGAGGAAGAGTGGAGTACCAAGGTTCCGGAGTTGCTGGTGGAACTTGCTAGGAACCCCAATTTGAGAGAACGGTTGTCAGAGAACGCCGCATCCTACGCCGATGAACACCTGTGGACATGGGATGAAAGGGTAAAGGCGGAAGTGGAGATAATAAGGGGGATATATGAAAGGTACAGAAAGAGAAGGATAGAGAGTGTATAGGAAGGACATTAACGGGGGAGAGGAGGAACGTGGGAATCTCATTTTTCTCCCAGAACCCGGAAATATAACTCCTCCATTTTTAGAGAGTTCTTCTTCCAGTCTGCGTTTTCTCTCACCCATTCCAGGTTGTTTTTTATGGCGTTCTCTCTGAACTCTTCGTCTTCAACCGAGCGTATTATGTACTCCGAAATGGAGTGAATGTCCTGGGGGTCCACGAGGAAACCTGTTTTTCCGTGTTTTACCATCTCCCGGTTCCCGGGTATATCCGTGGCTATCACAACACAGCCGCAGGCCATTGCCTCGTACATTGAGAGGGGGCCCTGGTCTTTTTCAGGTATCATGACCGCCACGTCTGCCATGTTGTAATACACCGCCATCTGCTTGTGTGGAATAAAGTCACTCACAAAACGCGTTTTCTCCCTGACCCCCAGTTTACTGGCCAGCTTTTTCAGTTTCTTTTCGTACTTCTCTTCACCGCCAGCTCTCAACAGCACAAGGTACAGGTCCTGCCGGCCCGTGGTATCTATGGCATGAGCAAAACCAGCCAGTATCTTATCAATGTTGTAGAAGGGCGACATATTTCTGGGGCTGAGAACGACACGTGCGTCCTCGGGGATGTCCAGCGTTTCCCTGAGGGCCTCTGCCTCCGCTTTTCTTTCAGTGTTAAAAATAGAGAGGTCAACTCCCCACGGGAAGGCGTGTATTTTCTCCTCGGGGATGTTGAACCGCTTGGATATTAGCTTCTTTGCGTGGTTTACCAGGACGGTTATGGCCGCCGCCTCTTCAAACGCTTTTTTTCTCAGCTCATATCGTCTTTTCCCGAGTTTTTTCGTGAAAAAGTGCATGTAGTTTGTCACATGAGTAAGGCTCATCAGACCCCAGTTTGTCAGGATATATGGTCTGAAACCGGAGAGATAGGCGTATTCCCCGTATTTTGCCAGGTCGTGGGCGTGGAGTATGTCCGGTTTTATTTCTCCCAGAATCTTCTTTATTTCACGCACACGCACACGTCTGTTGACGGGTTCAATGAAGTTCTCGGCGTATCTGAGGTGGAAGAGGTGGTGAAAAGACACATCCGGGCGCAGCTTATTTTCTCCGGGAAAAGTGTAGGACAGGACGTGTACTTCCCATCCTATGTCGTTGAAGTAGTTGGCCCACCGCTGGACATGTACAGAGTTGGCGGGTCCGAGCAAAGCCACCTTCAGCCCTTCTTCTGCTGCATCCTTCAACCCGTTTCCCCTCCTACACTATCAGGTGGTACACGGGAAACAACGTACTGGGTTTTTCCGGATGGGGCGGGGGGTATTCTGTCAACGATTTCAACCTCAACGTCAACGCTCTCGCCGACCTCCCTCTGCACCACCGATTTTACCCACGCCAGGTTTTTGTCCGTTGGCCTTTGTTTTGGTTTGACAAATATCTTTATGTGATAGAGATCGCTCTGATATACCTGGAACTTTTCCATCCACTGTCCTTCTGGTAACTGGGTGAGAACAGCAAAAAGGAGACCGTGTATTCTCTTACCGTCCGGTGTTATAAGGTAGTCAGTTATTCGTCCCTCTATACCCCTCAAAAGAGAGAGGCCACGTCCACAAGAGCAGAGTTCTTCTCGTATGGCCGAGACGTCACCCACCCTGTATCGTATGAATGGCATTGAAAAATTTCTCAGATCCGTTATATATATTTCTCCCGTCTCCTCCACGACGCTTTCTCCGTCTTTTACCACTTCTACTATCACATTTTCCTCCGAGATGTGGAGACCTTCATGGCGATCACATTCATACGCCACCAGCGATGTCTCTCTGCCGCCGTAGCCGTCAAAGACATCACATTCAAACGTGGATGAGATGAAATCCCTCTGGAAATCGTGGAGTTTTTCTGCCGTGCTGAAAACCGCTTTGAGGGGTATCTTTATGTCGTGGGAATCAACGTACCTGGCAAACAGGAAGAGGGCGGATGCGTATCCCTTTATGGTCTTCGGTTTGAATTTCAGCACATCTCTGGCTATCTTTTCTAGGGCGTCGTCTCCGAGGTCGTATGCGCTGAAAATCTTTCTCCGCGCCACCGCTCTCTTGATTTTATATGACAGCCTCCGATGTGCGGCCAGGTCTATGGGAGCCCCCCATATCAGAACCTGTTTGTCGCCTATATGGTGTCCGCCCCACTCCATCCCCCGATAGTCAGCTGCAGAGCCCCAGCTGACTCTGTCCTTGGTGAGATAGAACTTAACCGGCTCTCCCGTTGTTCCACCCGTATAGAAGGCGGTGGTTCTGGGGAAAAGTTCGGGATTCAGGAGGTCTTCTGTGTGCTCCCTTATCTCCTTTTTTGTCAGTGGCGGAATCTTTTCTAGGTCTTTTATGGTTTTTATGTCGTCCGGTTTCAGGCCGCTGCTCCTGAGGAGACGGTGGTAGTATGGGACATTTTCGTAAGCAGTTTTTATCAGTCGTCTCAGTTCTTTTTGCTGGTGTTTCTTTATTTCTTCCGGGCTATGCCACTGGGTTTTTCGGAGAATTTTGAGGTATTTCATGTTCTTCGTGCCTCTCATGAGGTCAAAGGTTGGAAAGATTACCTTTTGAACGGTGAAGTTGTACACAGACATTCTTTATCCTCCTGTTTAGCTCCAGTCCGCCCGTCTCCAGTCATAATTCTCTTTCACTACCTTCGCCGGGTTTCCCGCTATGAAAAGATTTCCTTTCTCAAAGCTCTTTGTGACGACAGAGCCCATTCCCACGAGTGTGACCGGGCCTATTCGCACCCCCATGTTAAATTTGCAACCGGCGCCTATCCACACGTGATCTCCTATGAAAATGGGAGCAGGTTTTCTGTCTGCTCCATGGGTCCAGAAAGAAGAATCTACACCACCTATTACACAGGCCCGTCCGATATATATGTCCCGTGATGTGTCAAAATAGTGTCTGTCTGTCACTTCGCACAGTTCTCCCAGATTCTCATCGTATCTGCCGCGTATGCTGTTGAAATTTCCCATCCTCACATTCTTTCCTATGACTATCTCCCCACCGCCTTTTATTATGTTAAAACTCCCTATCTTAACACCTCCTCTCAGAAGACCACTCCGGCCCCCCTTTTCTTTTGATGGGTCTATCCCGTGTTCGCCCACTTTGAAGAGTTTTACGTCTGTGACCAGGTTAAAGCACCCGATTGAGACAAAGTCCCCTATGTCCACGACGTCTGCGTCCAGCACACAGAGCCACCCTATCCTGCTTTTTTTTCCTATCTTCACACCCCTGCATATTCTGTAGGCGATTTTTCTCAGAGTGTTAAACGGGAGCAAAGATGCGAGCAATCTAGTCAGCCGGGGCTGCATGTTCTCTGCAAAACCATGGGGTGGACTTAATATTTTCTGAGCGGACAAGGGATGACAAAACAACCGACAGGATTATATAACCCATATTTCACACGTTTAGGATGTTTAAGTGTGTCTGGAAACTTAAACCGGCGGAGGACGAGAAGTGAGAGTCTGTATGGTCTACCCCAAAGACCTCAGAACGCTGAGATACGATGGGCGTGTTTTAAAAGAGGCACAGACACTTATTAAAGCAGGACATGATGTGATAATAGCTTGCGACGACCGGTCTTTTGATGTAGAAACCATATATGTGGACGGGGTCGGGATTAAATGCGCCGGGACCCGGGGGCGTAAATCGTTTGAGTGGCTGGCGGACCTGGTGGCACAGCACGTTGTCCACCTTTTTTCAAGGGCATTTCTTGACAGAGGTCTGAGTGTGAGACCGATGTACATCGGACTGTTGCTGGGCTTGAAAGCCGACGTTTATCATGCCCACGATCTCTCTGCGCTTCCCTCTGCTCTTTTTTGTGCCAGAATGACGGAATCTCTTTGTGTCTATGACTCGCATGAATTCTTCCCCGGAGAAAAAAATTATAAATTACGAAGATTTTTTATACGATTTTTTGAAGGTTCTATGATACGGAGATGTGACGCTGTCATCACCGTAAACGATTCCATTGCGGGCCTGTTGAAAAAGATATACAGCCTGGAAAAGGAAGTGGTTGTTTTGCGCAACTTCCGCAAACAGACGCCGCTGGCCCGGAGCAACCTGTTGCGTGAAAATCTGGGCATACCCCCATCTGCCAGGATACTGATATATCACGGCAACCTGTCGCCGGATAGGGGGGTCGAAAAACTCGTGGACGTGGCGAAACAGATGCCCGAGGTACACGTGGTCATGGTGGGGAATGGTGTTCTACGGGATTCCCTCATGAAAAGAGCCCGCTCTGAGGACGTAAAAAACATATCCTTCCGTGACAGAATAAAACAGGAAGACCTCATGAGGTATCTCTCCTCAGCAGACGTGGGTCTGCATCCCATAGAGAACACCTGTCCCAACAACTATTACAGCCTGGGAAACAAGATAGGCGATTACATCATGGCTGGAATCCCCATCGCCGCTAGCGACTTCCCGGAGATGAGAAAAATAATACTAGGAGAAGACATAGGCGTTGTGTTTGACCCCGACGATATAGAGAGCATTGTCAAAGCCCTCCGCTCCCTTCTGAGCAGCGACGCATACGAAAAAAAGAGAAGAAACGTCCTATCCGTCAGAGAGAAATACTCGTGGGAAAACGAGGAGAAGAAACTGGTTAGACTTTACCGGGCTTTGGGCAAAAAACGGCTCTCTGCCAGAAGGCGATGTGAAAAAGAGGTGAGCGCTTGAAAATATGCATGCTGCTCATGAACAAATACGAACTCCTGCTGACGGACTCGCGGGTGCTGAAAGAGGCAAAGAGTTTAACAGAGGCAGGGCATGAAGTTGTCATAGCATTATACGACGAGAGATACACAGAAGGATACGTTGACGCTTTTGGCGCGCCCATCAGGTGCGTGGGACTCGGAAAAGAGACCGGTGGAGGCAGGGGTGGTAAAAAACACGGGCACTGGACATATTCCCTCATAAAACTCCTCCCGGACAGGGTCGCCGACTTCTTTTTCGGGATGGTTGAGAGGGCTCTTTTGTTCAGGATAAACAAGCGGTTTCTGGAAGTGGCGATATCAGAGGAACCAGATGTGTATCACGTCCACGATTATGTAGCGCTGCTCTCCGGGTGGATAGCAGCGAAGACCATTGGTGTGCCAGCCATATACGACTCCCACGAGTGCTATGTGTACGTCCAGATGTCTCCCAAAAAAAGGCGTCTGGTCACATTGATGGAAGGAGTCATGGCCAGGCAATACGCCCGCATTATTACTGTAAACGAAACCTGTGCAAATACGATAAAACGCGTTCACGGAGTCAAAAAGCCCGTCATCATCTCAAACTACGCCATGTATATACCTCAGACAAAAACCGATGTTCTGAGGAAAAAATACGGTATACCGGAAGACAAAAAAATCGTCCTCTATGTTGGTGCACTCCAGGAGGGGCGGGGACTGTACACCGTGCTTGATGCTGCTCCCAGAATTGAAGAGTGCGTCTTCGTTCTCATGGGACCCGGGCCCCTCAGAAAAGAACTCGCCGGGGCTGTGAAAAAAAGAGGGCTTAAAAACGTTATAATCGCAGACCCCGTCCCTCCCACACAGTTGCTGGAGCACATCGCATCGGCTGATGTGGGCCTCTGTCTGATAGAGAACATTTCAAAGAGCTATTATTACAGTCTCCCGAACAAAATAGGGGAATACATAATGGGTGGGATACCCATCGTAGTAAGCGATTTTCCGGAGATGAAAAAACCCGTCGTAAAATACAACATAGGAATAACCTGCGACCCGGAAGACCCCGAAGAGCTGGTCAGTGTGTTGAAAGAGTTGCTCAGACCGGAGGTTTACAGCGAAAAAATAAAACATATGGCTGATGCACAGAGAGAGTTCAACTGGGAGAACGAGGCAAAAAAGCTCGTAGACCTCTACAACTCCCTCTCAAGTTAGAACGGCGGGGGAACGTTGCTTATAACATACCTGCTTTTTCCCGTTGGTGTCTTTGGTATGTCGTCCACGTACTCAAAGCTTATGCTGACATCTCTGTCAAACTTCCAGATGGTGTTTTTTATAAACACTTCATGTTCCTCACCCCACCCCTCTTTCTTTTGCACCTTTACCAGGATGTCAGTTTTGCTCTTTTGAATTATCTGGAAGGCGATCATGGGCAGATGAGCGGAGAGAAAGTGGTTGGCCAGCTCAGTTCCGTTAAAGACGGCGTTGTTTGTGACTATGTAGTCCGTGGTCCGGCCTTTCACCGGGCCAAGGAGGGGCAGTGTCCTGCCACAGGAACATGGCTCTTCTTTCATGACGGCGACATCGTTGAGCCGGTATCTGATAAAGGGCATGGCATAGTTGAAAAGGTCCGTGGACACAACGACCCCCTCTTCTCCGGGTGACACGTTTTCTCCGTCTCTTATAAGCTCCAGGATGCTTCTGTCAACCGATATGTGAAAGCCCTCGTGTCTGTCGCACTCATATGTGTTCACCCCCCCGTCGTTCACACCGTAGTGGTCAAAACATTCTCCGAGAACCTCGTCTATAACCCTCCTGTACTCGGGGAGAAGCACCTCCGAAGTGGAAAAAACCGCCTTTTTTCTCATATCAATGCCACGCTTCTTTACGTGCAAAGCGAAATGATAGAGAGCAGAGGGCACCCCCCTGTATATTTGTATGTTTGATTTGTTTATTTTTTCTATGTACTCATCAAGTATTTCCTCGTTCCATCCTATGCACTCAAGAGTGAGATCGCTCCGGCCCAGGCCGCCTCCCGTAAAAGTCACTATCCGGTCTCCCTTTTTGTATCCCGCCCAGCGCCACCCCCTCAGCTGACAGCGCCCCGTTGCGTACATACTGTTTTTGGTGAGATAATACCTGAAACTGCGGCCCGTGGAACCGCCGGTGTTGTGGACGTGCAACCCGAACTTTTCCTTGTTTCTGGCCAGGAAATCGGGGTTGTCCCTCATCATCTCCTTGTCCACAATGGGCAACTTTTGCAGGTCCGCCGCCGTTTTTATGTCGTCCGGTGTCAGACCCCGCTTTTTCATCTCCCTGTGCCAGAAAGGGACGTTCCTGTAGGCGTGTTTTATGAGGGCCCTCAGGAGTTTGTTCTGCAACGCCTCCAGATCCTCTTTTTTGGCCCACTGGTTTTTCTCAAAGTTTATGAGACGGGGGTTCGTTGTCAACATATTAAAACAAAGAGGGTATTAGGCGTATATATAAATTACTCGGGGGGGTTTCATTTATCTGCACAGTATGAGCCATACAGGCTCTCCAAAAAAATACTTATATGCTCGGCCGATGAAGGAATACAGGAAAAAATCCTGCGAACTGATAAAATACCTATAAAAGGTGAGACTGTGAATATAAAAGATGAGATTTACAAAAGGCTCCCGGACATAAACAGGGTGCGAACATACCACATGGACAAATATCGTAAATTCCTCGCGAATCTCTTGTCTAATAAAAACGTAGAAATCATACCCCTCAGAGAATTCTCCAAACGCCCAACCGAAGATAAGATACTCCTAGGCATAAGACACGACGTTGATCACAGTTTAGAATCCGCTCTAAGGATGGCAAAGATAGAAGCGAAATTGGGCATACAAACGACATATTTTATACTCCACACTGCCCCCTACTATTTCAAGGTACAGGATGGAAAAATCGTGCGCAACGAATCCGTGATAGACATTTTACGCACAATCCAGGACGAATACGGCCATGAAATAGGCTTTCACAATGACCTTCTAACCCTCCAGATAGTTTATAGAATAAGCCCAAGAGAGTATTTGAGAAAGGAACTATCTTATCTGAGAAAAAACGGCATTAAGATTGTAGGCACCGCCGCGCACGGTTCAAAGTATCACGACCATTATAAATACATCAATTACTACTTTTTTAAGGAATGCGAAAAACCGCATCCAAACTTTCCGAATACAGATTATGTCCGCATCGGCGATAAAAAGGTCATATTTGAAAAGGGGACATTAAAAGAATTTGATCTTGAATACGAGGCGTATTTCTTACCATACGATTATTACTTTTCAGATTGCCAGACCGTTAGAGGAGGTAAACTATGGCACCCTGAGATGCTGGATATAAAAAAGATCCCCCTGAATTCCAGGATTCAAATATTAATCCACCCGTGCCGCTGGTACAGTTATCATGAACTGATTACTTCCATTAAAAAACGCATATTGCATAAAATAAACGCCGAAAGATGATGAACATGTCTTGTAGAAGGCCGTATTAAACCCTATGAGTGCGTCGTCATAGTGACCCCCACCCCGAGTTCAAAGAGATAACAGCAGAGTTGCTGAGAGAAAACGGCATAAAAGCTGTTGTTGACGGCCACAACATACTCAAAAAAGACGACATCTTGGCCACCGGGATTGTATATGAGGGGATAGGGAGGTAAACGCAGTCAAAACCGAAAGGGAAATCCATGCCAAGTTCATCCCTCTCCCCTCTCAACAACCGACAGGAGGACCCTCTTTACCTCCTTCTTTCTTCGGCTCCCATCGCTTGAAGATCTCTATGATATATCACTCAACGGTAATACTTCTAGTTAACGAGGGCATCCAACACTTTTGAAAACTGCTCTGCCATGGACATCGCTGTAGGTGGCTTTGTCGGTATACATTTTTGATATATTTGGCCTGTTATAATACGCTCCAATGCACATTTTATGGCCGAAACATCATCATAAGGCACAATAGTACAGTTCCCGTTCTTCTCTAACAGGTCTTTGGCTGCTCCTTTAGGCGGTATCATAGCTAAAATATGTCTGTGCAGTGCAAGATACTCAAATATCTTCCCAGTGAGAATATCTTCTTCTCCCCTTCCGCGCCCAATAAATAGGAGAAGAACGTTTGATTCTGCTGCTTTCTTCAAAGCTTCCGGTCGTGGTATCTCATCCATAAACTTTACAATGTTCTCAAGATCATATTCCTGAGCCTTTACTCGTGCGCTATTGTTGCGACCGATGAAATTCACCTCAATTTTATTTCGGATGGTGGGATCCAAGCGTGCAAGTGCCTCAAGGAAATAATCTGCCTTTCTCCGACCATATAAACTTCCTATATAGGTAAAGATAACCTTGTCTTGGAAACGAGGCGGGGGGAGATTGAAAAAATCATCGGGATCAAAACCAGTATAGATGCTTTTTGCCTTGTCTTTTTTCATTGGGTATTTGGATATTAGCTGATTTATGAGCTGTGGATTTATGCCCGTGATAAAATCTGCTGTTTCCACAACACTTCTTTCCATCCAGTTCTCTATTTTCGCACGGATGCCATGGATTTCGACAAAAGGATTTTGTGTCCAAAGATCTCTAAAATCTGCCACCCATGGAAGGCCGGTGTATTTTTTAATCCAGTACGCGGCAAGGTGGGACGAGGAGGGGAGGGAGGAACTAAGAATCGCGTTAATTTTGTGTTTTTTGGCATATGAAACCCCCGCCTTTATAGCAAACGGAACCCATCCAACTGCTTGATCGGGAATGCTGAAAAATTTCCAGAACGCTCTGCTGTCGTATTCCAGAGAATGTGTTCTAATGATTTCAATCCCTGAGGGAATATCTTTCATAGATTCATAATCATATATGGGCCGAAAGATAGATCTTTTGACTGTGAGGACCGTTGGTTCCCAGCCATATTGGGGCAAATATTTTACAAGTTTTGAAACCCGGCCCACCCCACAATGTAGAGGCGGAAACAGGTAACTTACAACAAGGACCCTTTTCATCGACACGTTAACGAAAGAAGGGTAGATAAACTTTTATATCTAGGAAAGATGCACACTGATGATGACCCCGGGCATTTACAAGAAGTATTTTATAGACGATTTCTTCAATACGATGTTCAAAAAATCCAAAGCATATACTTATAAACTAGATGAAAAAGGCGTGATCACAATAAACTACATTGAAAGAAAATTGGGAGAACAATACAACCCGGTGGCCATTGCTACTTATGCACTAGGAGAATACAACAAGTATTATGATACCAGATCGGCTACTGCCAAAAACTTGTTTCTTTCACACGCTGATTGGTTGGTGGAGAATGCTATCCCAAAAAAAGATTTTGTGGTATGGCACTACAATTTTGATTGGATATCTCCAGGCTATCGTTGCAAAGCTCCGTGGATATCCGCTATGGCGCAAGGATTAGCAATGAGCGTTCTAATCCGCGCGTGGACGATCACGGGGGATGAAAAATATCTTTCAACAGCCAAATTAGCATTTAATTCATTCAAAGCCACAGTGGAGGACGGCGGTGTCGCAAGGAAGGATAAGAAGGGATATCTCTGGTATGATGAATACGTTTGCGAAAAATCAGCAAACGTATTGAACGGTATGATGTTCGCTGTGATCAGCCTCCACGAATATTGGGAGGTAACAAAGGATCCTGAGGCAAAGGAGCTTTTTGATGAAGGGGTACGAACCTTGGAGGCGAATCTGAAGCGGTTTCGGCTGGAGCTCGGGTTCTTCAGATATTCACGATATGATGATTACCTGCTCATATATTCTGGAGAAAAATATCATAAATGTCACCTTCAACAACTGAGATATCTAATTCAGGTCACGGATAATAAAACGTTCAAGAAATACCTCGCACTCTGGGAAAAAGCCGACAGGATAAAAGGAAAGAGGCTCTTCCTATTCATGAAGTTATATAGGATATATCTCCGGATCATCCAAAGAAAGGTGAAAAAAGAATGGGAGCGCAGAAAAAATGAATAAAAAAATAAAGGAACTGATCGCCGTTGTCCTGGAAAAAGTGCCATTAAAAATCGGATACGACCTTAGAGAAAAATTCTATAAACGAGTTGCAAAGAGAATCGGGAACAATCTGTGGATGAACAGGAATGTCAGGATTGAATGTCCCGAATACCTAGAATGCGGGGACAATGTTGTCATCAATATGTGGACATGGATAAATGCGAGAGGCGGGGTGAAAATAGGCAATGATGTTCTCATCGGTCCCAGAGTGATAATACACTCTGCCAATCATCGGTTTAAAAACCGAGACAAACCAATCAGGCTCCAGGGCCACGATTTCAAAAAGGTCACAATTGGAAATGATGTATGGATTGGAGCAGGTGCGATAATCCTTCCGGGGGTTACAATCGGGGATGGGGCCATTGTGGGGGCAGGTGCAGTTGTTACAAAAGATGTGGAGCCCTATGCAATAGTAGCCGGTGTTCCGGCGAAAAAAATAGGTGAGAGATAAATTTTAGACGGGTGAATCATAACCTCTTAATACTGGTCGTTTCTCCTCGGCTATGAAAAAATACTCTTCCAAAAACAGAGTGTGTTGAGATTAACAGCACCTGCAATCTCCGGTGCCTGTAATATTGGACAAAAAATGTGTATGGAAATTTCTATCAAGGCCTGCCTGTGCATGTTGTTGTTCACTTTTTATGGAGCGAACTATCTAGATTCGTCTTCTGATTGGATTTAAATGGACAAGGATTTCTTTGACATCGCTTTTTTCTTTTGGGGACAATCCTAATATGTAAAACAGCCCTGCGAACAGCCCGGTACCGATAATAAGATATGCCACCAACATCATCAACCCGGTGGGGGGGAGATACATTTGAAGACCATACAGTAGCCCCCCTACGAATAGAGAAAGAACATACGGGACTGCCAGGACTTCCCTAGTGTATCTCCGCACATCTATTTTGAGAAGTCTCCAGGCATGTCTGTGTATCAACGGCATCACGACGAAGTATGGTATGGTGGTTCCAAGAACTACTCCCAGAAGGCCATAATATCTAACAAGAATTATACTTAATAATAAATTGAGTACGGCGTTACCCATGTTTAAATAAAGTATCGGCTTGAACCGCTCTTTTGCTAATAGAGTGTTTCCTATAGTCCCGAAAGGAGCCAGTATGAACCAATATAAAAGATAGACCCTTGCAACCAATCCTATCCATTCATAACTTTCTCCCATCCAGAAACGAATAATGTGATCTGCGAGAACAAAAATTGGAACAAGAGCCATAAATGTGATCGCACACCTATACTTGCTGCCCGTATACAGGATTCTTTCAATCTTTTCTTTCTCCTTTAGAGTGTCCATTTCAGTGATGGCAGGAAGGAGAGCGCTTCCGGATAGATACCAAACTGATTGCACAACCTGATGCAACTTTCTGGCTACAGAATAGAATGTAATCGCAGACATGGAAAGAAACACTCCGAGCACGATCTGGTCAGTGTAAAGAATAATCATGCCAGCTATATTTGTGAAAAAGATAACAACGCTGAAGGTGAATATGTTGCGCAATGTCTTTGTCGTCATATATTCCCGTTTAAGTGTGATGTAAGGTGCTAACCTGTGGATTACGAAGATGTGAATTACCTGTAGGAGTGTGCTTGCTATTACCTGAAAGAATATGAGCTCAATAATCCCGTACCCTGACGAAAGAACAACCCATGTAATAGCAGCATTAACAGAACTCCCAAAAACAGTCAGTTTGGCTGCGATATCGTATCGCTGAAGGCCCGCATATATCGATTGAAATGAACGTATAGGCCAACTGGTCAGACTGGTAACTGCCGTTATATAAAAAATATATCTAGCTATCCAATAGTCCTCAGTATCTATTTTGAACAGAGACAAACCCGATGTTCCTATAAGTATAAGTGCAGAAAATATAATAAGTCCAACTCCAATGTAAAAAAGAAAAACTGAATTAATCATTTTATTAATTGTCTCCTTGTCTCCCCTAGCATTATACTGGGCCACATATTTTACTAAGGCTGTTCCAAAGCCAAAATCCAACAGTCCAAAATATCCTGTTACACTACCTACTAAGAGCCAAATGCCATACATCTCGGCTCCAACATGATGGACTATGAATGGAAACAGGATGAAGTTGAGAGCGTATCTCCATAGCCGAGCAAAACTGTTGGCAAGAGTATTTGCCGCAATCTTCGTCTTTGTACTATACATGTTTCCACTCCTGTCACTCATATATCCCTAAAACTTGTGCAGGGCTATGGCGTCTCCATGTTCAAGATGATGATATTGCCTCATAATTTGCCTCATGATTGTTTTTTATCACGCCGGTCATTACTACTCCTTTATCGATATTAGTAATAGCAACACCGGAGGCGATAATGTGATGGAGCCGAAAAGGGCTAGCAAAAAAGTTATCTTTTTCTTTTAAGAATGCGTGTAATCTCTTTCTGTTTCTATTGCCCACTCCACCAAGGGTAAATTTCTCTTTTTTAGGTCTTCCTAACTCCAAAGCAATCAATTCTGGCATAGAGCCACCTTTCCCAGTTTCCATTTTTATTCGCCTTTATTAACTTTGTGGACATTTTGACCTGGCGCGTAGTCCTAAACCAATCGAAATAGCACACGGGTACCACAACAGATATAGACGAGAAATTACTCCAGCCACCGAAGGACATCGTAGAAATACGGCTCACATGTGCCCACACCAAAAAACACGTTAAAGCCCAACAACGAAATATTATATTTATATTATTATATTTTATATTAATAATCAACATCGCACCCATCGGCCTTTAAATACTATTGAAGACAGGTTACACAAAATGATACTACCATAAACTATATACGCTCTTTGTCTTACATGTACAAGCATTATGGGTGAAAATATTACTCTCGCATTGATAGGTAATCCTTTAAGCCCCCATCTCCAGAGGTGGATCAGATTTTATTCTGAAAAAGGCGTTCACGTTGTTCTCTTTACACGATATGACCCCACGTATCTGTATGAACAATCAGACCGCATTTTTAAAGGCGTTGAAATTGCGCAGGTGAAATTTCACGGTAATAAATTCACTAGGTCTATGAATTTGAAAAAAGACCTAAGAAAAAAGATGGGAGAATACAAACCGGACATTTTGCATGCCCATTACGTGGCTCTTTATGGGTGGTGGGGATATTTAACAGGATTTCATCCTTTTGTTATGCAGGTGTGGGGTACTGATGTATTTAAATTTCCTACTACGTCTATGAAAAATTACTTTACAGTTAAAAAGATTCTAAAATCTGCTGATACTATTATAGTAACTAATGAATACACTAAAAAATATGTATATAAAAAGTTCAATTTAAAAAATAGAAATATTGTTATAAACAGGTGGGGTGTTGACCTGACCATTTTCGATTTGCCTTCTCCGGAAAAAAAACGACAGCTTAGAAATAAATGGGGCATACCTTCAGATAACATTGTGTTCTGTAGCCCAAGGCATTTAACTAAGTTATATCAAGTAGACCTGTTGACAGAGGGGTTTCACCAGTTCACTAAAGAAAATCCGGACTTAAAAGTATACTTCTTGATATTAACCGGTCTTTCCAGAGACAATGAGATATACAACAAAGTCGTTGAAAAAATCAAAATAAGTAAAAACATCTCTTTAATAGAAAAAGAGCTAAACGCATATGAAATGGCAGAGATTTTCCAGATCTCAGATGCTGTTTTTTCTATACCAATCCATGACCAGTTCTCTTCTTCAATCCAGGAAGCCATGGCCTGTGGAAGCATCCCTATTGTCTCAAAACTCCCAGTATACGGAGAGTTTCTTGAAGACGAAAAGAACGCTCTATTTTTAAAAGAAGTTAATGCTCAAGAAATCAAAAAAAGTATAAAACGCTTCCTTAATATTGATGAAAACAAGAAAGCAGAAATGATCAAATACAATCGTAATATAATAGAAAAATATTTTAATTGGGAAAAAGAAAGTGAAAAAATGCTGGACCTGTACAAAAAGTGCTTGGAAAATACCCTCTATTGATAAGTGGATACAATTAAATACACTCAAAAATATGAGGAGATGATGACAGCCCGTTTCAAAACGTGGAAAAAACCTGAGTTTGACGAGAGGAGTCTCACCAAGTGGAACTGGATGTGCCAGCACCCGGAGAATCTCGTTCTCGGTTATGGGTGCGATATCGGCGCCTTCACATACATAAATGCCGCTTTCGGAGTTGAAATAGGGGAGAACGCACAAATAGGATCCCATTGTTCAATTTATTCAATTTCAACAATAGACGGAAAAAAGGGCAAAGTCGTTATAGAAAAAAATGCGCGAATCGGGAGTCACAGTGTAGTCATGCCCGGCGTTCGTGTAGGTGAAAATTCAGTCGTGGGAGCGTTCAGCTTCGTTAACAGAGACATACCTCCAAACGTTCTGGCGTTCGGTGTCCCCGCGCGAGTTATACGCCCTCTCACGGAGGAAGAAATGAGAGGTGCAGAGGATGAGTGAATGGAAAATACCTCTCTTTCGCATATACTGGGATGAAGAAGATGTCAACGCTGTCAAAGAAGCTATTGAGCGTGGCATGTTCTGGGCCGTCGGTCCAGAAGTGAAAAAATTTGAAGAGAAAATCGCGGAGTTTCTTGGAAGGCGATATGCTCTTGTTTTTAATTCGGGCACTTCTGCCCTGCATGCACTGCTGTTAGCTCACGGGGTGGGACAGGGGGATGAAGTCGTTGTACCTTCTTTCTCGTTTATATCTACTGCCAACTCTGTTCTTTTTGTAGGAGCAAAGCCGGTCTTCGCCGATATAGAAGAAGAAACCTTTGGTCTGGATGTTGAAAATGTGCAGGAAAAGATAACGTCGCACACAAAAGTCATAATGCCCATGCACTATGGTGGAGGGGTGGCCAGAGATATAACTGCTCTGCGTGAGATAGCGGAAGACCACAACATCATTTTGATAGAAGATACCGCGGAGTCCTTTGGGGCAAAAAAAGATGATGTTTTTGCGGGGTGTTTCGGTCAATCCGCCGCTCTTAGCTTCTGCCAAACAAAAATTTTCACCACAGGAGAAGGCGGCGCAATAGTAACAGACAACCGCGATATATATGAACGAGCAAAGCTCGTTAGATCACACGGAAGAGCCGAAACGGCGGATTATTTTAATTCTACAGAATACATGGATTATGTATCTCTTGGGTATAACTTCCGCATGGCTAACATTCTGGCAGCACTGGGTATATCCCAGCTCAAGAAGGTTGAAAAGCTCATTTCAATGAGAAGGTCCGTGGCTTCTCAAATAACAGAGTCTCTGTCGGATGTTGAAGGAATAAGAACACCCGTGGAACCTGCTGGACATTTTCATGTATATCAGATGTACACAGTACGTGTTTCAGGAGGAAAAAAAACTAGAGATGCTTTAAAGAAACATCTTGAAAAGCGTGGAATAATGAGCAGGGTTTATTTTAACCCGATCCACAGAACATCTTTTTACGTCGGTATGGGATACGGGGGTATCTCCTTGCCTGTTACAGAAAAGATTTCTAAAGAGGTTCTGACACTTCCCATATTTCCTGATATGACATCTGAAGAGATAGAATATATAACCGGTTCAATAAAAACGTTCTTTGAAAAAGAGGAAAAGGAGCGGAGGGCTAATGAGAGCCAATGCTGAAAGACCTTTAGGACTTACTGAGGAAGAGCAGATAAAAAACGCTCTGGAAGATAAAACTGTTCTTGTAACCGGTGGACTTGGTAGTATAGGAGGAGAAATCGTTCGCCGGTTGGTCGACGAATACTCTACAAAAAAGATCATCATTTTTGATAACAGAGAAACCGAACTTTTTTATGCTAAACAGGCCTTTTCAGATAAAGTTCATGTCATATATGGGGATGTGAGAGATGCCCGCGCTGTGGAAAGGGCATTTAAAGGAGTGAACATAGTTTTCCACGCCGCCGCCATGAAACATGTGATAATGTGTGAGATGAACCCTTTTGAGGCTGTAAAAACCAACGTGATAGGCACAGAGAACGTGATCAACGCGGCGGTTAACAACCGGGTTGAGAAGGTCGTCGTTATATCCACCGATAAAGCGGTGAATCCTACAAATGTTATGGGGGCGACAAAACTTCTGGCAGAGAGGCTGGTATCTGCGTTTTGTTCGTCGTATAACAAAGACAACGCCCCACGTTTTTCCGTAGTTCGTTTCGGCAACGTCCTGGCATCAAGAGGGTCTGTGCTTGAGATCTGGGACAAGCAGTTGAGGGCGGGAGAAAAGATAACAGTAACAGACCCAGACATGACACGGTTTTTTATGGACGTGTCTCAGAGCGTATATCTTATCTTTTCCGCCATGGTTATGGGAAAACGCGGAGAAACGTTTATTTTCAAGATGCCCTCTATAAAAATAGGGGACCTGGCAAGGGCGTTTTTGGAAGTGCGCGGTTACCCAGCAGACCATGTTAAAATAACCGGCAAGCGTCCGGGAGAGAAAACCCACGAGGAACTGTTGAACAACGACGAGAAAGAGTTTCTTCTTGAAAACGAGAAGATGTTCGTTCGGTTGCCTCTTTTTTACGACCAAACGGTTATTGAAAATCTCAAAAGGTATGATTTTAGAGAGGCAACGAACTATTCGTTTTCATCCGCGGACGAGAATAACCTGTTGGATTTCAAGGATATAATCGCTATACTGGAAAAAAACCTAAAAAATGAGTTAACGATGAATAAATAATATTATCTCAGAAAGCTGTTCGCCTCCCGCCATCCCTCCGGAGTGCCTATGTCATATCTTTTGCCTTCTATTTCCACGGCGACGGCGCCTTCTTCTTTTATGAGCATGTCTATGGCGTGGGTTAGCTGTATTTCTCCTCGCTGGTCGGGGGGTGTTTTTGAGATGTGGGTGTATATGGCGGGGGTGAGGATGTATCTTCCCAGGACTGCGAGGTCGCCTGGTTCTTCGCCCGGCTCCGGTTTTTCCACTATTCCACACAGTTCGTATGTTGGCGGGCTGTCGCTGAGCCTTTTTTTTATCTCCACCACGCCGTAGTTGTGGAGTTTTTCCCGTGGGAGGCGTTCCACCGCCACCACCGTTTTTTTGTGTCGGGCGTAGATTTCCATGAGCTGTTTTATGGCGGGTGTTTTTGAGAAGACCACGTCGTCGCCCAGGAGGAGGGCGAAGGTTTTGTCTCCCGTGTGGTGTCTGGCAGCGTATACCGCGTGTCCGAGGCCGAGGGGTTCTCTCTGGCGTATGTAGTGTATGGATGCCATTTCCGCTATGTTCTTTATCTCTGCCAGTTTTTCTTTTTCTCCTCTGGCAGCGAGGATCTGCTCCAGTTCCACTGAGTGGTCAAAGTGGTCTTCTATCGCCCTCTTTCCCCTTCCTGTTATTATGAGGATGTCGTCTATTCCGCTGGCAACGACCTCTTCCACGACATACTGGATGGCCGGTTTTGTTCCTATGGGGAGCATCTCTTTGGGCATGGCTTTTGTTGCTGGCAGAAAACGGGTTCCCAGCCCGGCTGCGGGGATGACGGCTTTTGTGACTGGTGCTGGCATGTGGTATAGAAAGGCGGGGTTGTTCTTAACCCTTTCTTTGGTTCGGAGATGTTTATATATCGGGGGTTGTTTTTCTCCACCATGAAGGTTGGCATCGTTGGCACAGGATATGTGGGGCTTGTCACCGGGGTCTCCCTGGCGGAAAAGGGACACGAGGTGCTCTGTCTGGACGTGGACAGGGCTCGTGTTGACATGGTGAACAGGGGCGTGCCCCCTTTTTTTGAGCCGGGGCTGGAAGAAGCCCTGGGACGTGTGGTTTCTTCGGGAAATCTCCGTGCGTCAGATTCTTATGGCGATCTCGCTGGCTTTGAGGTGGTTCTCATATGTGTCAACACCCCATCTGCCGCTGATGGGAGCATGGACTCGTCTCAGCTCGTCTCTGCCGCCGCTTCCGTTGGGGACGTCCTGGGGGATATGAAAAAGAGTGTGGGGTTTCCAGTTGTGGCCGTGAAGAGCACCGTTTTGCCCGGCACCACGCTTGGGGTTGTCAGGAACACTTTGGAAAGCGTTTCGGGGATGGTTGCGGGTGTGGACTTTGGCCTGGCCATGGTGCCCGAGTTTTTGCGGGAGGGCAGTGCCCTGGAAGATGCGAGGCGCCCGGACCGTGTGGTGGTCGGTGCTTTTGACAGGAGATCGGGGGACGTGCTTTCGTCTCTGTACGGTGATTTCGGCTCTCCTGTTGTGGTCACGGATGCTGTGACCGCGGAGATGGTGAAATATGTTGCCAACTCTTTTCTGGCCACGAAGATATCTTTTGCAAACGAGATGGCGAGGATATGCGACAGGGTTGGGGCGGACGTGTACCGTGTCATGGACATCGTGGCCATGGACAGGCGGATTGAGCGGTCTTTTCTGAACGCCGGGCCGGGCTTCGGGGGCAGCTGTTTTCCCAAGGACGTGAGGGCTCTGGCACGTTTCGCTGAAGAAAACAATGTCAGGCCGCTCATTCTGAGGAGCGTGCTGGAGATAAACGAGTCACAGCCAGTCTATGTGGTGGACGTGCTGGAAAAAGTGCTCGGAGGCCTCCGGAACAGGAGGGTGGCTGTGCTGGGCCTCTCCTTCAAGGGCGGGACGGATGATGTGCGTGAGAGCAGGGCTTTTCCCATCGTGAGGGAGCTCAAAAAGAGGGGAGCAAATGTTGTCTGTTATGACCCCGCTGCTGGAAAAAACTTTGCCGAAAAAGAGCCCGTTGATCTCGCAGAGGACATAAAGAGCGCTCTGGAAGGTGCCGACGCCTGTGTGATACAGAGCGACTGGGACGAGTTCCGCTCTCTCCAGCCCGGTGATTTCCGTGTTATGAAGACACCTGTTGTTTATGACACAAGGCGTGTCCTGGGGTTTGAAAGCGGGGAGGTGACTGTGCTGAGGGTCGGCGGCGGCATACCGGGAATTAAAAGAGATACGCATGATGGAGGTGCGTTGTGATATGCCCATGAGGGTTGTGTCTGTTGTCGGTGCCCGCCCGCAGTTTGTGAAGGCGGCGCCCGTTTCAAGGGCTCTGCGCTCCAGGGGGCACGAGGAGACGCTGGTTCACACCGGCCAGCACTACGATTATGAGATGTCCGCCTCTTTTTTTGAGGAACTGAGCATCCCCCCGCCCGACGTCTATCTGGGTGTCGGGTCCGGGAGCCATGGATACCAGACCGGTGAGATGCTGAAAAAGATTGAAAAAGTGCTCTTTGAAAAACTTGGCGGAGGGGGTGTGGACTGTGTCATCGTCTATGGCGATACCAACTCCACCCTGGCCGGTGCTCTGGCCGCTGCAAAACTGCACATACCCGTGGCACATGTGGAGGCGGGGCTCAGGAGTTTCAACAGGAGGATGCCGGAGGAGATAAACCGTGTGGTGGCTGACCATGTCTCGTCAATACTCTTCTGCCCGACCGAGAAGGCCGTGGAAAACCTGCGCCATGAGGGAATAACAGAGGGCGTTTTCCTGGTGGGAGATCCCATGGTTGACGTCCTCCTGTCCTTTGCCGGAAAACTGGACGTTGAAAGCGTTCTCAAAAAATACGGCCTCCGCAGCGGAGATTTTTTTCTGGCCACGGTGCACAGAGCAGAGAACTCGGACGATCCCGGACGGCTGAGGAATATAATCAACGCTTTTTCCAGCGCCCCCCTGCCCGTGGTCTTCCCCGTCCACCCCCGGACAAAGAAGAACATGGAAAATACGGAGATGTCCCCGGGGGACAACGTCCTACTTCTGCCGCCGCTGTCCTACACCGAATTCATATCCCTATTAAAAGCCGCCAGAGCCGTTCTCACCGATTCCGGTGGGGTCCAGAAAGAAGCATATGTGGTCGGCACGCCGTGTATAACACTCCGGGATGAGACGGAGTGGGTTGAGACCGTGGACGCGGGGTGGAACGTTCTCGCGGGAGCGGACACAGAGCGCATAATCCGGTTGATGGACACCTTTTCTCCACCAGAAGAGCATCCCCCGCTCTATGGAGATGGAAATGGAGCCAAGACCATCGTGGACATACTTGAGAAAGAACTGGGCGGAAAACGGAATAGAGATGGATTGAAATAGCGGAGGGGGTAACCCAACTTTTTTATACGGATAACCTTTTTCTCTCAACAGCAAGTGCTTTCATCGCGATGAATATGTGTGATGTGTGATGGAGGAATAGAAATGGAAGACAGCGGTGTCGTCCAGGAAAAACAGCGTCTGGCAAAACTTCTGGCCGCCTACGAAGTTCAGGAGAGAGAGCTCGCAGAGGCCAGAGAAAAGATCGCCGCCCTTGAAAAAGAGTTGGAGGAAAAAAACACGCTCATAGACACGCTCAAAGGGGTCATTGAGAGCAGGGACAGAGAACTCCGGGACCTTGAGATAAAACTGGCCGCCCTTGAAAAAGAGCACTCAAAATGCGAGCCAAAACTCAAAGAGATGGAAGAGGCCGTCCGCCAGGCCAACGAGAGGTTCAGAAAACTCTATGCCATAGCCGAGGAGATGGAGGCCGAGCTCAAAGAGTGCCGGGAGAAGGTTGAAAAGAGGGACCGGTGGTTCAAAGAAAACATAGACATTATAAAGATGATGGCCAGGGCCATAGAAGATAGAGAGGCGATGATAACCCCGGAGCGGGAGAACGTGCCCACGGTCAAAGAGGTTGGCCCTCCCCCATCACAGTAAGTTGCGGGTCCGCGGTCTTTGTGGCGGGCACTCTGGTGTCTCAACCCGGCAGATGGGGCACGCAATTCTTTAATAGGGGTTGTTTTTTACCTTAAATCCCACACGTGGTGATAGATATGAAAATGCCGAGAAACGTCAAGAGATACTGTCCATACTGCGGGACCCACACGGTGCACGAGGTGGAAAAGGTCAAAAAGAGAAAAGCGAGCGAACTTAAATGGGGCCAGCGCAGATTCCGCAGAGTGACCGCTGGCTATGGCGGTTTTCCCAGACCAAAACCCGAGGGAAGGGAAAAACCCACCAAAAGGGTCTATATCCGCTTTAAGTGTTCCCGGTGCGGGAAATATCACCAGAGCCCGAGTTTCAGAGCCAAAAAGTTTGAGCTCACAGAGTGAGGTGGTCTGATGATAAAAGAAGACAGACGGTTTGTAAAGGTTAAATGCCCGGACTGTGGAAACGAGCAGATCACCTTCGTAAAGGCGTCCACCAGAGTCGTGTGCCAGGTCTGCGGCGCAACCCTCGCAACCCCCACGGGGGGAAAGGCCATCTTCAAGGGCGAAATAGTGGAATATGTGGGATAAACATAAAGACAGGAGAAAGGGATTGAAATGGTGACAGAGGACCTCCCGGAAGAGGGAGAACTGGTCGTGTGCACGGTCACCAACGTAAAAAACTATGGGGCATTTGTCTCCCTTGACGAGTACGAGGGCAGGGAGGGTTTTATACACATAGCAGAGGTGGCGTCGGGGTGGGTCAAATATATAAGAGATTACGTGCGGGAGGGGCAGAAAGTTGTGTGTAAGGTGCTCAGGGTTGACCCGAGAAAGGGATACGTGGACCTGAGTCTCAAACAGGTGAACGAGCACCAGAAAAGGGAAAAAATAAGGGAGTGGAAAAACGAGCTAAAAGCCAGAAAACTGCTTGAGGTCGTTGCGGAGCGGCTGGGAAAAGACATGGACTGGTGCTGGGACACCTTCGCCGACGAACTGGTTGCCACATATGGCTCGCTCTACAACGCTTTTGAGCAGTGCGCTATTGACAGGGATAGTCTGGAAGAGGATGGTTTCAGCGGGGAGTGGGTCCCTGTTTTTGTGGATGTGGCCGTGGAAAACATAGTTCCTCCCTTTGTCCATGTCCGGGGAGTGCTGGAAGTCACCAGTCCCGAGCCGGACGGCGTCTTGCATGTTAAAAACGCTCTGAAAGAGGCGGAAAAGGTGGAAAACGACAGGGTGCGTGTGGAGATCAAGTCCCTTGGCTCGCCCAAGTATATGATAAAGATAACCGCCGAGGACTACAGGACCGCGGAGGAAGAGCTTAAAAAAGCGTATGAGCGGGCAAAAAAAGCCATGGGCACCCACGGAACGGTTGAGTTCCACAGAAAGGAGAAAAAATAGGGGGGCGACCTTTGGGGGTGGAGATAAGAAAATGTTCCGGGTGTGGACGGTACACCATGAAAGACGTGTGCCCCGTTTGTGGTGAAAAGACTTATCCGGCAGCGCCTCCCCGTTTTTCGCCTGAAGACAGATACGGCAGGTACAGGAGGGCTCTGAAACTCCAGACGCTACGTGAAAGAGAAGAAACATCAGACGGCGAAAAAAAATGAACATGGGCACACGGCACACGCTTGTGAGTGTGCCGGCACAGAAGGTTTAATAAACCACAGGGGTGTTCTGTGTTTGTGGATGTGTGAAGTGTGCGATGAGGTAAAAAGATGGAATGATAAAAGGGCGTGGTCACATGGAAAACACATCGTTTATATACCACCGGATAGCGGACGTCCCTCCCCTGCACAGGCCAATCCTGATAGAGGGTTTGCCGGGGGTGGGGAATGTTGGAAAACTGGCAGCGGAACATCTCATAGACAACATAAAGGCCGTGCCGTTCGCGAAGATATACTCAAAGCATTTCCCGCCACAGGTCCTCGTTGAAGAGGACGGCGTGATTCGCCTCGTTGGAAACACCCTGTACTATTACAGGAGACCGGGCACAGGAGATGAAGATGCCGGGAACACGGGCAGCGAAGGCGGTGTAACAGATGGTGGCGGGGAGAGATGTTTCTACCCGTGGAGTTCGGCCGACCTGATTTTCCTTGTCGGAGACTACCAGGGCGTAAGCCCGGAGGGACAGTACGAGCTCACCTACAGAGTCCTCTCCGTGGCAAAGGAGATGGGCGTGGAGATGATCTTCACACTGGGAGGATACGGGCTGGGACGGCTCATTGAGACGCCTCGTGTTCTCGGCGCGGCAACGTGTCCCCCTCTGGTGGAAGAGATGAAGAAATATGGTGTGGTTTTTGAAAAGGACGAGCCAGGCAGCGGGATAGTCGGGGCCAGCGGCCTCCTGCTCGGCCTGGGAAAGCTCTTCAACATGGAGGGTGTCTGTCTGATGGGGGAAACATCCGGGTATTTCATAGACCCGAAGAGTGCCAAGGAAGTGCTCAGAATCCTGTCGTCTATCCTAGGTGTCAGCGTTGACTTCTCAGCACTGGAGGATCGGGCACAGGAGATAGACCTTATAACATCAAAGCTCAAAGAACTTGAGGAGAGCGGGACAGAGGGAGCGAAAGAGCCCTCCGCGGACGACGTGCTCAGGTATATAGGATAGTGGGATATGCGTATAGGAGATGCGATGCGGGTGTGAGAGATGACTGGAGCCGGTGACGGCGGCGAACGTGCCAGAAAGATCGCCTTCCTGGAGGGATACGAGTCGGGACTGCGGGACGCGTGGAACGAGGTAATAAAACTGGTGGCCAGGGGCTACCATCCAAAAGAGATACAGATATATCTCAAAACGAAAATGGCTTCTCTGAGCACGGTACTGCAAAAAAAAGCAGCCGATATCGGACTGGACCTGTCAGAGGCCCACGGACATCCCACCCCCCCGGAGAGGGATGCTGGAGCCGATGTACCCCTGGAGAGAGGATACAGCTACCTGGTCGTTGAAAAAGAGGACGGGGCCGCCTATGACCTGTTCAATCGCCTGGTTGAGCGTGGCCACCCCGGGCTCTCTGTGTCAAGACGCCACCCCGACCAGCTGCGCTCCCTGTACAACCTCAGAGGCAGGATAATCTGGCTGACAAAAAAAGCGGGGGGACACGTGGAAGCGAACGCCGGTTTTGCCAGCGGGGACGTCCCCGGCGGGGTCTCAGGTCTCGGGGTTTCGTCCAGCACTGTCTTTTTTCCCCGGCCGCCCGGAGAAACCATACCGGGAGAACACGCCGGCTCTGACACAGAACGGGCGGGAGCGGAAATGGGGAGCGGGGGTGGTTTTACGAGGATGTCTCCCGGAAACCTCTCGTCTCTGGCCTCTACAATAATAGGGTTCATGCGCGACCACAGTAACGAGGGCGCCGTGGTTCTCTTTGACGCCGTTGAGTACCTGGCAACCCAGACCCAGAGCTTCAGCACGGTGATACATCTCATCCAGAACCTCAACGAAAACGCCGCCGAGTACGGGTCGTTTCTCGTAGTGCCTGTGAGCCACGAGATAAACAGGGAGTGGTACGGACTTCTAAAAAAAGAGCTCACCGTGGAAATCATTTCTTAGACGTTTTCTTTCCACGGCAGATTATGTACACCTCGCTGCTTGATTTTCTGGACGCGGGAGGAGAATACCTTTTCACGGAGTGAAATCTTTTGCGCGCCTCCGCCACGAAACCCTCTGTGTCCCGTCCCTGGAAGACCTTGCAGACAAAATTTCCCCCCGGGCGGAGGTTTTCCACGGCAAACCTGAGAGCGTGTGTGGCCAGGTCTATGGAACGAGCCTGGTCAACATCGTAGATTCCCGATATGTTCGGGGACATGTCGCTTATGACCACGTCCACCAGCCGTCGTCCGCCGATCTTTTTACCGGACACGTTGTTTTCCGCCCACCTTTCCGCCCATTTTTTTATCTCGTCCAGGATCTTCTCAACCGTTTCCTGGCGTGTGAAATCGCCCCTTATAAACACCCAGCCGTCCATGGGCTTCGCCCTCTGGAGGTCAACCCCCACCACAAGCCCTTTTTCGCCTACTATTGACAGGGCCACCTGGCTCCACCCGCCGGGTGCCGCGCCCAGGTCCACAACCACATCGCCCTCTTTTATTATGTGAAAGCGTTCGTTTATCTGCAATAGCTTGTAGGCTGCCCTGCTCCGATAGTTTTCCGCCTTGGCCCGCCTGTAATAGGGGTCTCTCCTGTGCTCTCTGTACCACCTTTTTCCCATGTCTCATGCCCCTTATTCAACCTACATCAACTACGTTAACGAAACAATTCATATATCTCTGTTCCGTTAAATCTCTCTGGCGATGAAGCAAAGCCACAGATGACCCGGCGCATCGCTGCTGCCACCAGAAAGAACCGGGAGATGATGCCGTGGAAAAGGAGGCCATGGAAAAACCCGCCGGCCCTCTCCGCCTTAGACCACACCACCTGCTCTGTTTACAGAGGTTTGTGGGAGAGGGCTACAGCGAGGAGTTCACAGCCAACATGTGGCACATCAAGGAGACTGTAGAAAACGGCGGAGTGAGTGTCAAAATCGTCCGGGGAGCAGACGACATATGCTCACTATGTCCACACAGGGACGCAAAACGAAATATGTGCTCCCGCGAACCGTTTGTCAGTCGGCTGGACGAAAAAGTCCTGGGCCTTCTTGGAATCAAATGGGGCTATGTCTACAGCGGAGATGAACTTTTTTCACTGGCCCGAAAGAGGGTGCCCACGGTGAAGGGGGTCTGCGACGGGTGTGAATGGCAACACCTCTGCCTCAAAGTAGAGAGTAGAGCGGGGGAATAGTACATCAGCCCTGTTTTCCCTCGTGGTTGGGCTCGTAGGGGTTGAAAGCCGGGTCGCCGTGGAGGACGAACTCCTCAAAGGTGTCGCACACCGTGCCGCCGTTGTCGCTGCCGCCTTCGTGCTCTATGTACCTGTTCTTGGCATCCATGAGAGCAAAGCCGACGCTGGTGTTGCCGTAAACCCAGCCCTCTGTCATGCCGCCGTCTTTGTTGTAAATGTATCCTGTGAGATCAGCGTAAATGTACAGTGCGAGAAGGTCGCCCAGGCTCTCGCCGGAACTCTCGTCAGGTATGGGCACCAGGCTACCCCAGGACTCTCTGGTAGCGCCTATATAAGCGTTCATCCCCGCGTGCAGGAACGCCTGTGAGAGAGCGTTTCTGCCCGGAATCCCGTCTATCCTGCCGGTCACACATGAAGAGCCAAAGATGACACTGGGACCAAACGTCATGTCTTTGACATGTGTCACATCAAAAGCTCCGCCGCCATAGGTGGGCTGTGTTATGCCTGCCATGCCCTCCTGGGCCGTGGGCACGTACCAGTAATAGAAACCGTGTGCACAGAAAAAGATGAAATTGGCGCTTTCGTAAAAAGGCTGTGAATACTGTCTCCTGCTCATCTGGTTCTGCAGGTTGTACGGTTTCTTGTTCGTGCTCATACCTGCCGCCTCGTACATCGCGGCCAGTTTTGTAGTTGTGGGATATGCACTGTCAATGGGCGGTTCAGAGCCAACAGTGGTTATGGCACTATCTTTCCAGAAAGGGGCAAGGTGTCCACTTTCCATCGGATTTTCGGTGTTCTTCGGACCACGGTAGTTTTCTATTATACGATGATAGAACACGTTTCTGGCTATGAGGGCGCTGACGTCCTGGGCGTCCCATCCGTCCACACGTCCCACCGCCAGCTCAAACGAGGCATCTTCTCCGGTGACACTGTATGGGGGATCGTCAAGGTCTGCGTCAACGTCCATGTAGCAGATATCGCTTGGAATCCCGAAACCCTCGGTGGCGTCTCCCTGGCCGTTGCTTGGATAGAAGTACATCGGGACCATGTTGGTGTCGGCTATTATTCCCACATACATGACCGTCTCGGGGTCCTGGGCCAGCTGGGCATAGTATTCCGCGAGTGCCGTCGGATCTGGTTCCATTCCAGCGATCTTAGCCAGCAGGCGATTGAGCTGTTTTTTTACCTCTTTGACCTCCTCGTTGGCGTCCCAAAGCGCCTCGGGGTTGGCGGCGGGAACACCGCACCCCGAACACCCTATGTAACCGGGACTGTACATCTCAAAGTCAGGTCTGGCCAGCACAACACCCTTGTGGTACGCCGCCAGATACGGGGCCATGCTGGAGAGACCGAACATCAGCGGATAGTTTGTGTCCTCCAGTTCCTGCACAGTTATGTCAACTGTGAAAGGCGCCGACGTGTCGGGGTCCGTGGGGAGTTTCCCCAGCAGCTGTATGATGTGCTCTGGTTGCTCCTCGTTGTAGAACGGGAGCTCTATGTAAAAGTGAGCCCAGAGAGGTTTGCTGTGGGGGTCCCTGGGATTGGCTCTGATGTAGTCATATCCCGGAGAGCCGCCGAAAAACTGTAGCTCGTCGCTTTCGGTGGAAGTGTCAAGCACGCTGTCGTTGTTTCTGTCAATCCCTATAAACACGTATATTCTTTCCCCGGAGCCGTCGGCGTTGTGCTCAACGTTGTCTCTCAGAGGGCCATAGCTCCACGTCGGGCCAGTGGCCTCTGACACGTCCATCTTCACGTCTATTTTCACGTTCGCATATTTGTAGGGGATTGTGAAGTTGAACGCTGGTCCGTCGTTGCCCTCTGGCGCTGCGCCGGGATAAGCACGCGCGGACGAGTCGTGGATTATGCCCTCAAAGTGAAACTTTAACTCCTGCGGTTCCCCATCAACAACCTTCACCCTGGGAGGATAGACATCCATGGGGTTGGCCAGGGCTATGTAATTTATGTCGCCGCCCACACGCTCACGTATCACCTTTATGATGGCGTCCTCTATCTCCTCATAACTCTTAAAATGCAGTGCTTTTCCGAAGCCGCCTATGTCCCCGCAGACTATTGAGTATTTGACCTTCAGCGAAGACAGGATGTCTGCCACGTGGGCGTCCACTCCGCCGTCAACGACTATAACAGGTATGCTCAGATATGATGCCAGGGGGACCGCATTAACCGCTTCCTCGTATCCTTTCTCGTCATCGTTGACAAGTACGACGGCGTCCGTGTAGTTCCAGAAATGAACAGCCACGTCCAGAGACACTTCTTCCGGCGTGCCAGAAAAAGGCGGAAGAACAAGCTCTCCCGGGAGCTCCGTATAAAGCGGGTCTCCGAGCACTATCAGAGATGCGTTTGTCGGGTCATACATGTTGAGGAAATGGCCGATGGCAGACGACCCGGATGTGTAGGGATAACGGTCTTCTTTTCCCTGGTAGACGAGCAATGGATGGAACGTGGGGGTGGACCCCGTGTAATATGCACCAAGGGGCGTGCCTATCAGAGCGTACATGGGAGAAGAATCCGAGGCGATGAAAGCCACGTCTCCGGGGTCTTTGAACTGGGACTCTATCCTCAAAAGCTCGTCAACACTCGCACTCCCTGTCTCGTACCCTGTAACGGTCGGGCCACGCATAGAAACAGCGACCCAGAGGACCGTTGCAAGAAACAGAAGAGCTATCACGCCGGCGAGTATCTTTTTGGTCCGGGCGTCAGAAAAATCTGGTTTTTTGGACGGCCTAAAGGACGGTTTCGCAGGGGGGCTCGCTTTAGGTTTTGAAAAATCCGGTTTCTCAGCCCCGGGACCAGCAACATCGCTTTCCTGGGCAGCCTGGGCAGACCCACTTTTTGGCTCCGGTTGCATTTGCTCTGCTGTTGGAGTCTCTGCGGTCTCCGCATGGACGTTCTCAGGATTTTCGGGAGCAGTTTTTTTGTCCTCTGTCATCAACACCACCTCAATTATAGCACAGAACCAGACAGGTCGGATGTGCCTATTAACCTTATGTGCTTATTAACCTTTTTTCCTATAAAACTCCACGGGAGACACCATATATATTGTTTTTGGTATAGAAGAGATATGAAGGGATAGGATAGTATGGATAGTATGAAAGGATATATGCCTGTGGATATGTGCCAGAGGGATAGGGAATATGCCCGGGGAATATGCCCGGGGCACACAAAGTCGGAACATCAGAACACCACGAGCAGGTAAACGAAGAAAACATAGCCAGCTATGAGCACTGGAGCGAAATACCTCCGCATCGGCTCTCTGGCGGGAGTCAAAAGGGGGAAAGCGGAGACAACCAGCGCGTATGGCACGAAAATGTAAACCACAGACCAGGGCACAGGGATGGGCCTCAAAAGAGACGCAAAGCCCAGAACAGCGAGGATGTTCATAAGGTTGCTGCCTATCACATTTCCGACGGTTATCCCGTGTTTTTTCTTTATGCCCGCAACAACAGACGTGGTTATCTCAGGGAGCGACGTCCCCAACGCCACAACGGTTGAGCCTATGAAAAGATCGCTCACTCCAAAAGCGTAAGAGACACCGATAGCCCCCCTTACCAGCAGGTCAGCCCCAAAAACGACCACCAGACCAAAAAAGAGGGTCAGGGCCACATAAAAGGCGACAGGCTTCTTTTTTCCGCTCTTCTTACCATTCTTACCAGATTCCCCTTTGTCAACCCTCGCGCTCTCCCGCTCCGGAGAGGGGCGCTCCGAACGCTCCGAAGAACCCTTTCCACCCCCCGGACCCTCGCCCTCCAGCTCTTCGCTTCTGTCCACATCTTTTCTCCTGTAAACAAGAACCAAAAAAAGGATATAGGAGACGAAAAAAACCCCGCCCTCAACACGACCAAGAACCCGGCCCGTGTACAGAAACAGCCACAGGGCTCCGGTTGCACTCAAAAGCAAAAGCGTGTCAAACCGGGTACGAGAGCCGGGCAATATGGGATAAAAAAACAGTGGCAGGCCGATGGCCAGACATACGTTAGCCACGTTGCTCCCGATCACATTTCCCACCGCTATTCCCCCCACACCTGTCAGAGAGGCTATAGAAGACACGGCCATCTCGGGCAAAGACGTGGCGAACGCCACCAGGCTCACACCGATAACGTACTGGGAGACACCTGCCCTCCTGGCGACCACAACGGCGCTGTCAACGAAAAGGTCCGCCCCCTTAACGAGCAAAAAAAAACCGACTAGGACGAGCAACACGTCCACAGAGACAGAGTCCAAATCTATCTCCCCCCTCCAAGGGCCTTTTCCACGAACTTTGAAAGGTACGCGCCTTTATTTTCGTCCCCGGAACGCCTCCCGCCCCCGCTTCCATCTCCACCACGCACCTGTCCCCCCCTGCGAACCGCTCTCCGCCCGCTCCCGCCTGATTTTTTTGAAAAAAGGCCCGCCTCTCTCTCCCCTCTCATCGCCTCTATTCTCTTATAAAGACCCCCGGCTCGCTCCAGAAGACCGGTCTCTTTTCCGTACTCCCATTCCTCCGCCATAAGAAAAGCCTTTCTGGCGTGGGAAAAAGCCGCGGATAGGTTGCCCGCCCTTGAGTAGGAGATGGCACGCCCCATCTCTTCCTGTATCTCAAACGACCGGACAAAACAATCCCTGCAAATAGGCACCCTAAAATCATAGTTAAAAACAACCGATGAATAAACCATCGGCCGCGAAAAATCGCCACACCGCTCACAGATGGGACGTCCACACACCGAACAGATTCCCGTTCGGAGGCCAGCAAGAGAACTGCCACACGTGGGACAGGCCCGGCGCCCCACGTCTCCAACTGCATCTTTTCTTATTTCCCCACGCCTCACAGACCTCTTTTTCACATCCCCTCCCCCAGACGGCCCGGGGGCGTTTTCCATCTCAAACAGAGCAGCGTATGCGTCTGCGTAATCTGCGTCGCCGCCCCTCTCAGAGCGAACCTGGACATATGCTCTGAGATGGTCCATCAACACCGACCGTCCGCCACTGTTCCCCCTGGTTCCGCTGTTCCCGCCGTCTTTTTTCATGCAGACAACCATATTCAGGTGGATAGATAAAATTATCTGATTTGAATGCCAGTGTTTTGTGAGCGGACGAAAAAAACTCCCAGGCGACGGACCAGACTGACAGGAGAAGAGACCTCTTCCATCGGCCCGACCACATCGCTCACCACCCTGGCACGCCAGTCCAGGATGACCGCCACCCCCCTGTCGTTCTCAGACCGTATGAGCCGGCCCACCGCCTGCGCCGTCTTTCTCTTCATGGGAGTTGAAACGATGTACTCCCACCCCCTCCCATACCGCATGTCATAGTACCTGACAAGGGCCCTCTGGCGTGCAGAGGGGCGGGAATATGGGAGACCGCATATCACAACCATCTCCAGCGCTTCACCGGGAAAGTCCATTCCCTCGCTCACCCGCCCGCCGGTGACAGAAAACAGCACGCCGCCGTCTCTGACAAAACTGGAAACCATGTCCATCAGGTCTCTCTGCGACAGACCACGCTCGTCCACAAAAAAGCCGCTGCCATCACCCCCAGCAGTACCTCCCGTGGTGCCTCCTGCCATGGCTCCTCTTTTTGCGGCGGCAAGATCCTCCATGGCCAGAACGTCGTGGAGGATAGAATAGCTGGGAAAAAAGAAGATAGTGTTGCGGGAGTTTTCTACGGCAAAATTGTACAGGGCGCCCACGTACTCTGCCATCCTGTTTTTTGTCTCCTCTTTTTTCCACTCCTCATAGCGTGTGGTTGTATCCCCCGCAAACAAAACCAGCCGGTTTTCAGGGGGAAAGGGCCAGGGTGAGATATGGACGAGGGGGTTTTCCAGCCCCACGCTCTCAGAGTACTCCTCAACCGGCGCCAGGGTCCCGGACATGTGAACGGACCACCTGGTCCTGTTGAGATCCGATGTGGCAACAGAGGGGTCAAGGCAGAAAGCCTCAATCCGTGGATTCTTTCCATCTCCTTCTCTGACCACCAGGTGCGCATATCTCTCCGGGTCAACACCGCCCCACAGATAAAGAAAAGAGGCCATGGAATGGAGATAAGATCGGGGGAGTTTTCCCCTCTCAAGTTTCTCTCTGCGGACGGCCTCTCCCATGGCCAGCAGCGACTCAATTATGGCGGAGAGGCGGGGAGAGGATACCCCCAGAGAGGACAGGATTTCAACGCTGAACTCGCCCGCTGGCAGGAGAGCGTCCTCTTCCTCTCCACAGTACGTGTCCGCAAGCCGATGGATCACATCGCTCACAGCATCGCAAACATCCGAAGCCCTCAACCCCTCAAAAACCACCGGGTCTCCGAGCTTTTCCACCTCCGCCCTGGCCATCCTCACCGTGTGAACAGAGAGCTCTATGGAGGATATCTCCCTGGCAAAGTCCGGGAGGTTGTGCGCCTCGTCAACCACCACGACCAGGTCTCCCAGAGAGACACGCATGGCCTCCAAGAGCCCATTCCGTATCAGCGGGTTGAAAAAATAGATGTAGGGGGCGACGACGACATCGGCCTCGGCCAGAACCTCTTTTGTGGCCTCATACGGGCACACACCCATCTCACCCAGGACGTCAGCCATCTCTTCCGGCGTGGGAGTGTTCTCCCTGAACCACTTCGTAAACCACCCCCTGTCCATGGACCTGAAACCGGCATAGAAACGACAGCCCCCCTTTTTTCCCTCAAGGGTCTTCTTTTTTCTATGAGAACACCACCGTGAGAGCTCCTCGGGCGAACCGGACGCCAGGGAGGGGTCCTCATGTGACATCTCCCGGAGCAGGGGACACATCTTCTCACGTCCCTGGACGCCGCAAACAACTATGCCGCTCCCAACGGCCCTGTTTATCTCCCGGACCTCTCTTATAGCCTGCAGCTGCTGGCTGTTTGTCCTCGTCAAAAAAAGCACTTTCCCATAACCGCTCCCGGAGCCGCCACTTTTAAAACCAGCCGCCTCCTCACCTGGAAAAAGCAGGTTTGCCGCCCCCAGAGCGCCCCAGAGAGCACAGACTGTTTTCCCGGAGCCGGTAGGGGCGTGTAAAACAAACGGCCGACCGGCCCTGGCTGCGGCTACCATCTTTCGCAACAGGTCAACCTGAAAAACCTTGGGGCGATACGGGAAACCCCTGAACTCCTCTCCGCTTCCACCGGGACCTTCAACGGAAAAACGGGTCTCGTTCATAGACGAAGAAAAAACAGGATATAATAAATCACTTTCCGGCGGGGGGCGGCGAAAAGGTCAAAGTGTCAGAGGCGGCAGCGAGCCAGCCAACGGAAACCATCATAGCTCTTCTCTGCTGAACCAGACGTCGTCGGGCAGCTCTTCGTATATCCTGCTCTCGTCGTCCTCTTCCGCCTCTTTTTTCCTCTGCTCCTCTGCCATCTCAAAAATCTTTTCCTTTTTGAACAGCCAGTAGTGTATCCTCCACTCCCTCCCATCGTAGAGGGTCGTCTCCTCCCTCTCAGTCGTCAAAAGACCAGAGTCCTCAAGTATGTAAAAAGCGTCCCTGTCCTCCGGCTCAAGCATGTTATCAATAATCCTCTCACTGTACCCGAAAAAGTTCATCACATGCTGGGCTATAGCCCTCGCCTCCTCATCATGCATGGCTCCATTGCTGACACTGTGCTTTATCGCTTTGGCCAGGTCGTCAACCGTGACAACGGACTCCTCAACCTTTTTCAGTTTCAACACGTTCACCATGGCCATTCCTCCACTCCACTTTTCATGCTTCACAGCACATCACGTCCACGGGCTCCAACCTCGTCGTGGATATGAAGTATTTCTAACACGCCCTATTTAAATGTTGCCGTCAAAAAAGGGTGGCGCGGGGAGGGAGATTTGAACTCCCGAGACGCAGTGCGTCAACGGATTAGCAATCCGTCGCCGTACCGGGCTGGGCCATCCCCGCACAGACACCACAGCCACAGCATGGGAAATTAACGCGGCTGTCTATTTATTTTTTTGCCCGCCAGAGCCCCTCTCCACCAGCCCACTTATAAACCCTGCCACGCTCTTCTTTAACCACCTCCTCTTTAATCTTCTTTTCTCTCTGCTCTTTATGTTTCTCCTATAAGCCCTATAAGTACGGGAAAAAGTGCTCCCCATGTCCTGAAAGCCCGGGAATCAGTCCAGGGCACTTTCATAAAAAAAAACACCGTGACAATAGTCATATCAACCATCGGGATAATAGTTATTATAAAGAAATGGAACTCCGTCAATCTCTTTTTAAACCTCTTGGTGTTTAGAAGTATAACCATGGGCACAGCCGTGAACATGCAAACAAGCGTCCAATAAAACAAAAAACCAAGAACCCACCACATAAGAGAACCCATTAGGCCGCCACCCCACCGGTTTTTTGAGACACCACACAACCCAGACCGGACAGAGAAAACCAGGGAGGCGGTCAACTCGCTGTTATACAACGGACACCCAGGCAAGCCACAGAGATAAACAGCCGGGGGATAACAAACCAGCAACAGAACGTGGGGAGAAAAAGGTTGCGACAAAGTGCCGTCCATCATTTCGCTGATAAAAATTTGTCGTATCCACCCTCAAAAAAATGTGAAAAGCCGGGCAACATCTTTTTACCACCTGCATTCTAACATCCGGAGGGGAAAATACCCCACCTTTCACCCCATTTCACCCACTAACTTTAAATACGAGTATGGCCTCTATGTTTAGTGCAGAAAACTCATTCCCTCACAATCACGCTCAACGTATCATCCACATCACGTGTCCAGCATGCGGATGTGAGACAACGGAGTTTGTATGAGAGCGGCTGTGGGGGGAGTTTTCTGCATAAAAACACGACGAGAGAAGGTGATATATATGGGAATGGACCCGACAGCGATGAAATACAAGATAAGAGCGACGATCACAACAGATGGGGTGGTGGAAAAACCAGACGTCATAGGCGCCATATTCGGACAGAGCGAGGGCCTGCTTGGAGAGGAACTGGACCTCCGGGACCTCCAGAAGAGCGGGAGAATAGGCCGCATAGAGGTGGAAATATCGTCCCAGAAGGGGAAATCCGAGGGGACCATAGAGATACCCTCCAGCCTGGACCAGGTGGAAACCGCCATACTGGCCGCCGCTCTTGAAACCATAGAGAGAGTTGGCCCGTGCAAAGCAGAAATAAAGGTTGAGGCAATAGAGGACGTGCGGATGAAAAAACGCCTGTTCATCGTTGAGCGGGCGAAAAAACTCCTTGAAAAACTCCTTGAAGAGAGCAAGAACGTTTCCGCAGACCTCACAGAGTCTGTGAGGGAGGCGATACACGAAGAAGAGATAATCAGCTATGGGCCCGAAAAGCTCCCGGCGGGGCCCAACGTGGAAACAAGCGACTCAATCATTGTGGTAGAAGGAAGAAGCGATGTTCTCAACCTCTTGAAGCACGGGATAAAAAACGCCATAGCGGTTGAGGGAACCAGCATACCTGAGACGATACAGAAGCTCTCAGAGGAAAAAACGGTCATAGCGTTTGTGGACGGAGACAGGGGCGGAGAGCTCATCCTGAAGGAACTCCTGCAGGTGGCCGACGTTGATTTCATAGCGAGGGCTCCCCGGGCCCACGAAGTTGAAGAGCTGACCTACAAGCAGATTCAGAAAGCCCTCAGGAACAAGATACCCGCAGACCAGTTCATAGAGATGTATTCCATTGACATAGGCGACAGAAAGAAAAACCACCGCCACGAAGAAAAGAGAGAGGAGAAGAAGACGAGGGACAAAAACGGGGAAAACAGCCATGCATCTGAAAGGTCCGGGGCGGACAAAAACGGTGTGAAAAAAGAAGAAGAAAAAAAGGATGAGGAAATGAAAACAGGCGGCGAAAAGAAAGCGAACAAAAAACTGGAGAAAAACCTGTCGCCTGAACAGGAAAAACTGAAAGAGCACATGGACAAAATCATGGGAAAACACACCGTTCGCCTGCTTGACGAAAACTTCAACGTAGTCGCAGAAACACCTATAAAAGAGATGTTTAATATAATCAAAAAGAACGAGGGAAAGTTCAAAAAGATAGTGATGGACGGCATAGTAACCCAGAAGCTGGTTGACACAGCGGTTGCAACGGGCGCCGACGCCGTGGTCGGACTGAAAATGGGCAACATCTCCAAAATGCCAGCCAGCCTGAAAGTGTGGACAAAAAAAGACCTGTACTAAACCGGTGGCCACAAGATGCCAGAAAGAGAAAAACCACGCCTGGACCCGCTGCGGGGCTTTGACCTGGAAGACATGGAAACAACAGAGGACATCATCATACCACACGACCCCCTAGACAGGGTCATAGGACAGGACGAGGCAATAGAACTCGCAAGGATAGCAGCGGCCCAGCACAGACACCTGCTCTTGGTGGGCCCCCCCGGAACGGGAAAGTCAATGATAGGCCAGGCACTGGCACTACATCTCCCACCGCCGCAGGAGGAAATACACGTTGTCCACAACCCGGAAAACCCCGAGCGGCCCGTCGTGGAAATAAAAACCCGGGAGGAGGTGGAAAAAGCCCAGAGAGAAAAAGAGAGCGCTGCCGGAGAGCTGATAGACCCGCGCGAGGCGCCCATAAATGTGGCCGAAAAGCTCGGGTTCAGGTGTATGCACTGCGGCACGTATTCGTCCCCCCGCGAGACGGTCTGCCCGAAGTGTGGAAGACCAAAGATGGTCCACCCCGCAAGCCAGAACCTGCCCTTCGGAGACATTTTCAGCGAGATGATAAGCGCCATAAACCTGGGCAGAACAGAGCGTGTGACCACAACACGAAAACGGTTTGGAAAAGAAGAGGTGGTCGTCTACGAGCGGGCAGGAGAAATGATACGTATGCTGGACCAGGAGGCACTTGAGAGGCGGCGAGAGCTGGAAAAGATGAGCCCCCGAAAGGTGCTGGTTCCCATTGACAGAAAACCCTTCGTCCTGGCCACGGGTGCGAGTGAGACAGAACTCCTGGGAGACGTGCGCCACGACCCCTACGGGGGCCATCCACAGCTCGGGACGTATCCCTATGAGAGGGTGTTGCCGGGCAGCATACACGAGGCACACGAGGGAGTACTTTTCATAGACGAGCTACCACACCTCGGACACCTCCAGAGGTACATACTCACCGCCATGCAGGAGAAAAAGTTCCCGATAACGGGTCGCAATCCACAGAGCGCCGGAGCCAGCGTGAGAGTTGACGACGTGCCATGTGATTTCATATTTGTGGGAGCGTGCAACATACAGGACCTGCCAGAGGTTCTTTCACCCCTGCGCTCAAGGATAATAGGCTCGGGGTACGAAATACTCGTGGAGACAACCATGCCAGACACCCCGGAGAACAGGTCCAAACTAGCACAGTTTGTTGCCCAGGAGATATCCATGGACGGGAGGATACCCCACGCCACCCGCGGGGCCGTGAAAGCCATCATAGAGGAGGCAAAAAAACGTGCCAGGGTCTATGACAAAAAAGACCGTGCCCTGACACTCCGCCTGCGAGAACTCGGGGGGCTTGTCAGGGCGGCGGGAGACCTGGCCAGAAGAGAGGGAGCGGGGTACATAACAGAAAAACACGTGCGCATGGGACTCCGGATAAGCAAAACAGTTGAAGAGCAGATAAAAGAAAGGTACGGTTCCTATTATAGCGGCGTGGCAGCCGATGTTTCCGGCGCACAGAAAGAGACGAGTCCATACCACTACTGGAACGTTACCATGCAAGACGACAAAAGAGGATACTGGTAGACCCCGGAGGCGTATTTGTGGGGGATTGTTTAGAAAGGCTGGGTTTTTGTTAGAAGAAGGGTTTTCTCACCATTTTATAGGCCGGAGAACCGTCCGTGTAGTAGCCGGGCAGGATTTCCACTATCTCAAACCCCCTCTTTCTGTAAAAATCTATGGCCCCGGAGTTGTTCGTCCTCACCTCAAGGGTTATGCCAGAGAGGTTTCTGTTGGAAAAACGGCACAGCAACTCATCAAACAGTGCGGACCCGACACCCCGGCAGCGGTATCTCTCATCAACAGCCAGCATGAGGATCCTGAGCATCCGGTCCTCTTCCACTCCAAGGACGAAACCAACCACTTCTCCCCCGTCAACAGCGACAATGAACCCTTCGGGGGAAAGGGCGTATATGGTGGTGAACAGCGAGGGATCGTAGGGCTCTCTTAGAGTGTTATCTGATAGACGTTTGACCTTTTCAAGGTCCGAGGGCCTGAAAGAACGTATAACCAACATGACCGCACAGTCATATCACGCTGTGCCAGCGCTGAGAGCCTCCAGCCTGCTTATTATGTTCCATATTATGGTACGTCCATGGAGAGGGATATTGGGATCATTTGCCAGCTCATCAAGTATACTTATGGCGCTGGCCGCTCTCACATCCAGGTCTTCGTCTTTTTTCAAAAGAATGTTCTTCGCTTCTGCCGCTCCACGCCTTATGTTCCTCGGGACGCTGGTGTCTTCTGCCAGCTGGTCAAGGACGTCAAGTATCTGTCTGAGTTTTTCATCCACATCTGCCATGGTATCACACCTCCCGTGGTTATTCTCCTTCACCAGATGCTTCGCCCTCTTCTTTTCCCTCGCCCCCACGCTCTTTTTCTTCAGGGAGCTTAACCATCACTCTGCCGTTTTCTTTGTAAACCGTCACAACCATCATGGTGCGGGTTTCCTTCACACCACTTATCTTTCCAAGCCTGTCCACCACGAAGTGTTTCATCTCCGGGTAGTTCCCAAAACGCACCTTTGCGATTATATCCGTTTCGCCTGTGACCAGAAACACGTCGTCCACGTGTTCAAACTGGGAGATCGTCGTAGCAACATTGTCCGCCTCTTTTGTGTCTATTTTCAGCATTATTATCGCAAGCACCTGGTCTTCGTCCACATAATAGGACGAAAGAGCGTTTTCCAGTTCTCTCTCCTCTTTTTCCGACATTCCGATACCTCCGTCTAGTTATGGAACCTATATATCACAGCGGAAACGATTTTCCGTTGGAACCTCACCCGGGGATATACCGGCGATGGATATAACACTTTCCAACCACACCGGTCCCCCTCCCACCCTCTACCCGCCCATCCTCCACGGTCTCAAAACCAAAAAAACGTTTTTAAACAACGAGAAAGTTGTGGTCCCGGGTGGTAGAAACATGGAATATTTCAGAGACACCGACACGATAGACGAGGCTCTTAAAAAAGCGGCGGATGTGGCGATAAAAGACGTTCTGGGCGTCAAAGAAGGCGAAAAGGTTCTCATAATCACCAACCCCCCCGGGGACGCGAAGAAGATATCAGAGGCGCTCTACGACTCCTGTCTGGACGCGGGAGCAGACCCCGCCCTTATATTCCAGCCGGTCAAAACACAGCTGGACTTCGCAGAGCCATCTGTCATAGGAGCACTAAGGATGAACCCGGACGTGGCCATATCAATAAGCCACCAGAAACTGGGAAAAGATCCCTTTGCTATGAAAGAGCCCATAGTCGTGGGAGAAAAGAGATACAACCACGTCTTCAACTACCTCCTGGGCGAAAAAAAGATGAGAAGCTTCTGGAGCCCCACAATAACGGTGCCCATGTTCGTTGAGACCGTGCCCATAGACTACAAACAGCTGAGAGATGACTGTGAAAGGGTCAAAAAGGTCCTGGACTGGGCCGACGAGGTGCACATAACCGCCCCCTCGGGTACAGACATAACCATCGGCGTGAAAAACAGGGAAGCAATGAAAGACGACGGAAATTTCACATTCCCAGGGGCCGGTGGAAACCTCCCCGCAGGAGAGGTCTTCATATCCCCCGCCCTTGGGACCAGCCACGGAGTCATAGCGTACGATGGGAGCATATCCAGCGACAGGGGAGAAATAATCATCAGGGAGCCGATAATCTGCGAGGTGGCCGACAACCACGTGGTCAGCATAAAAGGAGGCGAAGAAGCAGCAAGGCTGTCTGAGACGATAAAACGCGCCGAACAGAAGCCCTTTGAGATGGCAAAAGAGGGACAGATAACACAGAAAGACGCCGAGGAATACTCACGCAACGCCAGAAACCTCGGAGAACTGGGAATAGGACTCAACAGAAAGGCCCGCATCGTGGGAAACATGCTGGAGGACGAAAAGGTCTACGGGACATGTCACATAGCCATCGGCTCAAACTACGACGAAGACGCAGAGGCACTCATACACCTGGACGGGCTGATAAAAAACCCCACCATAGTCGCCATAAAAGGCAGAGAAGAGCGAAAGATAATGGTGGACGGAAAACTCGTTGTGTGAACCCCGGAATGTTCAACCAGTTCATCTCACATGTTCATCTCACATATAGCTCTCAAACTCTTCCTGGATGTCTATCATGACCTGTTCCAGGACCTCTTCAAGGGACTCGCTCCGGTATTCTCTCAGACCGCCGAGGTCGCTCTGAATCTTTGCGACAAACGTGCTGTTGTCTCTCAGAAATTCCACGCTGCACAGGGGCTCTTCCATATCCAATACCTCCTTTTCTCTTTTCTTTTTCCTTCTTCTACATCTCTTTTTCCTTTTTCCATCGCTCTCTTCCGGCTCTTTCAGGGGTAAAAAGGTGGTGTATTTAACCTTTACCGATAGCGTTTGCTCCCGGTTTAGGCGTTTGTTACAGATCACAGCAAAAAACAGACAGAATTGTATGCAGCAATGAGCCGGCGCCGTGCCGGTGTGCGTTCGTCGGGCGCATGAAAACTCTTATATCCTCTCTTATTGTGGGCTGGTTGAATGGAGCAGAAACTCGCTGAAGAGGAGAGGCGGAAAAACCTTGAAAAGGCCCGTTATGATTTCAAAAGGGCGCTTGAGGAGTTGAGACAGTATTCGGGGCGGGGGACAGAGCTCATCTCACTCTATATACCGCCAACGAGACAGATACACGAGGTCATGGCATACCTGCGAAACGAGTACTCTCAGAGCAGCAACATAAAATCAAAGAGCACCAGGAAAAACGTTATGGCGGCGATAGAGTCCATAATGAGCCGGCTCAAAGCGTACAAAACGCCTCCGCCAAACGGCCTGGTCTTCTTTGTGGGCCACGTCCCGAAAGCGGGGGACCAGACGGAAATGGTGGCATACGTCCTGGAGCCGCCGGAGCCAATTTCCACCTATCTCTACAGGTGTGACTCCCGGTTCTATCTTGAGCCCCTTGAGGATATGCTGGTTGAAAAGAAATCGTATGGTCTCATAGTCATAGACCGAAACGAGGCCACCATTGGTCTCCTGCGAGGGAAAAGGATACAGGTCATAAGGAACATCCAGAGCAGGGTCATGGGAAAACACCGCCAGGGGGGACAGTCCAGCGTCCGTTTTGAACGTCTGATAGAGATCGCCGTGCACGAGTATTTCAAAAAGGTGGGAGACGCCGCCAACGAAGCATTTCTGCAGGAACCCGAGCTCCAAGGTATCCTGATAGGCGGGCCGGGGTCCACAAAGAGGGTTTTCGCCGAGAAAGACTATTTGCACCACGAGCTGAAAAAAAAGATAATAGACCTGATAGACACAGGCTACACCGATGAGTACGGGTTGCGGGAGCTCGTCCAGAACGCGGAAAGGGTGCTGGCGGACATTGAGATGGTGAAGGAAAAAAGACTCATGCAGAGGTTTCTACGTGAGGTGCGGAAGCCCAACGGCGGGCTGGCCGCTTATGGAGAGGAGGAGGTGAGACGGGCCCTGGAACTCGGGGCGGTGGACACCCTTCTGATATCGGAAGACCTCCGCGAGTACCGGCTGAAGTTCAGGTGTCCTTCCTGTGGAAAAGAGGTGTCTCTCAAAGAAAAGGAAAAAATAGTGGCACCCACGTGTCCAGAGTGCGGTTCTACCATGGAAATCGTTGAGAAGGTTGATCTGGTAGACGAGTACTATGACCTCGGAGAGATGGGGGGAGCAAAGGTGGTCCTGGTCTCCACGGACACAGAGGAGGGGGAGATGTTAAAAAGGGCTTTTGGGGGGGTGGCTGCCATATTGCGCTACAAGGTTGACACCACCACGTAGGGGGAGAGAGCGTTGTGTGAAAAAAAGAGCACGTCTACCAGCCACGCCGGAATAATTTACAACCCCTTCGGCCACCTCCAGGAAGCTATAAAAGAAAACGTCCTCCTTGCTGTCGGAGAGACCACCGGCGGCGACATCGGGTGGGACGCAACGGTGGAGACCCCCCCGCAGGAAATGGGAGACCTGGCCGTCCCCGTGTTCTCACTGTCCAGGTTCCTCAAAAAGTCTCCCCGGGACATAGCGGAAGAGATAGCAGAGAAAACCGCCATTAAAATGAGAGAAAAAGGGTTACTTGGGGAGGTAATAAGTGAGATAAAACCCGTGGGTGGTTATATAAACTTCAGAGTCAAGGGCGACTGGCTTGCATATGTCACCCTCCGGGCCATATCCGTTCTGGGAGAAAGGTACGGGACTGCCGGACGTACAAAAGATGGCGGGGGGGGACAGAGGGTTGTCCTGGAGCACACCAGCGCCAACCCGACAGACGACCTCCACGTGGGCCGGGCCAGGAACCCCATAATCGGAGACACTCTCGCCAGGGTTCTCCGCCACTATGGAAATCTTGTGGAGACCCAGTACTATGTTGATGACATGGGCAAACAGGCGGTTTTGCTGGCCTACGGAGAATATCTCTGGGAAAAGCTGGGGGACGAGGAGAAAAAAGGCCATCTTGGGCCCTACCAGTACGCTGTCTCCGTCCTGGAAAAAGACCCTGGTGCCAGAGAAGAAGTGGAAAAATGGGTCAGAGCCATTGAACACGGTACCCCCCTGGTGGTTGGTGGGAAAGACGTGGCAGAGAGGGTGGGGGAGAGCTGTAAAAGAGTGCTTGAAGAAAAGATACTTGAAACGCTCAAAACCGCTAATATAAAAGTTGATTCTCTGGTTTATGAATCCTCTTTTGTCAAAGATGGCAGCGTCAAAAAAGTGATTGAACGCCTCCAAAAACTCCCGCAGGCACAGCAGGACGCCACAGGGGCATGGTACATAGACATGGCACCCTTCGGTGTCAGGGGCAGAGACACAAAGTTCTATTTCACACGCAGCGACGGCACCAGCCTGTACGCCACCCGGGACATAGCATACCACATCTGGAAACTGGAGAGATATGATAGAGCGATAAATGTCCTGGGCGAAGACCACCGGCTTGAGGCAAAACAGGTCGCTGTGGCCCTCCAACTCCTGGGATATAAAAAACTGCCAGAGGTGGTCTTTTACGCTTTTGTCGGGCTCCCGGGCGGAAGGATGTCAACCAGACGCGGCCAGGTCGTGTATTTCAGAGATCTATTGGAGGAGGCCGTTGAAAGGGCGCTGGCAGAGGTAAAAAGGAGACGCACGGACCTGGACATAAACAAACAGGTGGAGATAGCAAGGGCCGTTGGAATAGGCGCCGTGCGGTACAACATAATACGTGTCCAGCCGGAAAAAAAGATGGTCTTCAGATGGGAAGACGCTCTGAACTTTGAGGGAGAAAGCGCCCCTTTTATCCAGTACTCCCATGCCAGGGCGTGTAGCATCATGCGAAAGGCGAAAGAGGATGGAGCGGTGGGAGACGTTATAGATGAGGACATGCACACATATGCGGGCCTGCTGTCGCACCCGTCCGAGAGACGCCTGATAAAAGACCTGGCATATTTCCCCTCTGCCATATCAAGGGTCGCTCATGAAAAAAGACCACACCACCTCGCTGACATCACCTACGCCGTGGCAAAGGATTTCAACCAGTTTTACAGGGACTGCCCCGTCCTGTCATCCCCTGAAAAGAATCTGAGAGAAGCCAGGTTGCTGCTTGTCCTCTCCACGAAGACAGTTCTGGCAACCGGGCTGAGACTGCTTGGAATAGAAGCCCCAGAGGAAATGTGACGCACCCGCTGTTATCCAAGAATATGAGAAAAACGGCGAATGTAAAGACGATAATGAAAAGTTTATATCAGAGCAAGGGTATGCTATGCTTTGCCACACGCAAGGGAGGAGAACATATGCGAGTTAAAAAAACCGCCTTAAGGGGTTTCACGAAAAAATCTGTTTCTATGGGGGTTCTCTTTTTTGTCGTGTCCACTGGTTTTTACGGGCTTTTTTACACCTGTGAAAAAATCACCGGAACCACCGTGGGAGAGGACGTGGGAGAGCAGCCATTCGCCTCCGTAACACCCAATCCGGACAACGCGGACATCAACGACATATACACTTTTTCCTGGGACCCGGAGGTGGCCATAGCCGCCTGTTCCGGTGGACACATATACCTCCTCCATATACCAACCGAAACATGGTTTAACTATTCCTATACTGAGAGCGCCCAGAATTTTTACTCGGCAGGTGTGGCATATTTTCTGGGATTGGTGGTGGGCGGTGACCTAAACTCAGAAGGAAAAAACCTCTACTTTTTGAACGGAGACACAAACGGTTTTAGAGCACTGCCAAACAGTATAGGTACTGGCATAACAGACCTGGCCGGTTACACCAATTTCATAGCGTCAACGGGGACAGACGTATACAAATACGAGTGGGACTCGGGCAGGATAATACCAGCAGGAGACCACGCCCTTCCAACAGAGGCGCCGGTAGCGGTGAGTTTGTCCAACGGAGACGCTTTTGTCTATGGCGGTGGACTGGAGGAAGGCTCAGACGAGCTCAACAGGGTGTGGATATACAACCACACGCTCATGACATGGCAGCAAAAGGGACAGATGGACCCAGGCAGGATGTGGGCGGCAGCAGTCCACCTGCCAGACAACAGAATCGCTGTTATTGGGGGGACAAACAAAACAAAGGGGGTGTTGGGTGACATCCTTCTCTATGACCCCACAACGGAGACATATACCACGGGAGCGAATATGTCTGAAAAAAGAATGCAACACCAGGCGGTTTTGTTGAGAAACGGGACTATTTTCGTATTCGGAGGATATGATGGAAATAACGCCCTGAGCACAGGAGAGATATACGACCCTGCGGCAGACAAATGGTACACCATCCCCCCTCTCCCCGGAGACCCCAGAACCCTGTTTTGCATGGAACTGCTCCCGGATGGAAACGTTTTGGTGACCGGAGGAGAAAACGATTCTGGAACGCCACTCAACGACAGCTGGGTATACAACACCGCGTCCAACGCATGGGAAGGACCATATTATATGAACGAGGCCCGGAGAGCAGCGGATTCTGCGGTGCTTTCCAACGGGACTGTTCTCATCGCCGGAGGAATAAACGAGACGCTTGTTAGCACGAATACCGCTGAGCTCTTTGACCCCCACACCAGAAACTGGACGTACGTCCACCCCATGGCATATCCACGTGCTTTCCACCGCCTCGTTTCATTGTATGGAGGAACGGTGCTGGCCATCGGTGGAGAAAACAATTCGGGCACCAATAGATATCTGGTTGAACACACAGAAGAATACAGCGAAGGACACTGGTCAGTCAATGGCGATGAGTGGAGCGGAGAGGCCTTTGCTACCGCCTTTGTGTGCGATAGAAAGGTACTGATCGTCGGTGGAGTCAATTACTCAGGCAGCGCTGTTGGAACCGTGCATGATGCCATGTACGACAGGGGATATGGAAAGATGTTCTCCGCCCAGCCATACTATGGGTGGGGGGATACGATAACCGATGTTGAAACAGACTGGGCAAATGGCATATATTACATTCTCAACGTTGACAGCACAAACGGAACCTCTACCCTCTATGCAATGAGCCCTGAGGGCACAGAGCCCTATTACGTTGACAGCTATCCGAGGACTTTTCACAATCTAGCCGTTAACCCAAAGAGCGGCAGCATACTCCTACAAGGGAACAACGGGTATATGCTGTATCTCAACGTTACGGGAACCGTCTATGCAGACGCTCTGGATAGGATACCAATCACAGGCGCCAGGCCAACGGCCCGTGAGAAATTTTCAATGGAAAGCACCGACGGAGGGGCCATCCTTTTCGGAGGGCGGAACACATCCGTGGGCTATCTTGACGACACATGGGTCTGGATTCCTGACTCAGACATGTGGATAAATATAACCCCCACACTAGCTGTCTCACCGCCGCCCAGAGAGGGAGGAGCCGTCACGTTTATTTCTTCAACCGATTCCTTCCTTTTGTTCGGAGGAAAAAACAGTGGCGGATACCTTGATGACACATGGATTTTCAACACAACAAGCATGCAGTGGGAGCAGGTCACCTCCGCCCTTTTCCCGCCTGCAAGAGAAGGAGCCATGATGGCCTATTTCCCACCAGACAACTCTGTGTACCTATTCGGCGGAGAAGGGACCGATGGAAAAAAACAGGACATGTGGAGGTTTGACCCTGAAACAAAAGAGTGGAACAAGATAACAGGCATAACCTTCCCTCCGGGCAGAGCGTGGGGTGCCATGGAATACGACTCTTACAACAGCACCATCGTACTTTTTGGAGGGGAGGGGGAGACAGGAGCACTCAACGATATATGGGTGTTTGATGGGAGCACGTGGTCGGAAAGAACCCCCTCTGGGGATATACCGTGTCCGAGATATGGCGTGGCTTCCATATATGATCGCGACAACAACAGAATGATAATATACGGTGGAACAGATGGGACAAGCACGTACAACGAAACATACGCCTATTACGGAGACACTAACACCTGGGAGAACATCACAGCGATAAACGCCCCCCGAATCAGGTTCGCCTCTATTGGCAGCGGATGGAACACATTTTATGTATTCGGCGGCTCAGACGAAAATAACAACCCAAAGAACACGGTGTATAGACACGTTACCCGCGTTTATCCCATCATCACAGATAGAACCGAAATAGACGGGTTGCCCTCATCTGCTGTTATAAACGACATGGCATGGAACAGAGACGGTACAAAGTGCATGCTGGTGGGAGACGGCGGCGCCATCTACAGCTATGTGCCAGGACACTGGCGTGTAGCAAATCACACCGATCCCGCCGTAACCAGCTCAAACCTGCTATGCGTTGACTACAAACCACAAAGCAGCCCGGGGCTGTTTTTGATAGGGGGACGTTTTGGAACCACCCTCAAAGCATACGACACACAGGTAACATCAGAGGTACGAGCAAGTGTTTACCGCCCACATGTCAACAGCGTGGAGATCCTATCGTCACACAACACGGGAACAGAAGCAAACGACGTCTCTGTTTTAAACAGGAGAATAGATGTTGATTCCGGAGACAGGACCACATCGTACTGGATAAAAATAAACGTGAGCGACAGAAACGGTCTCGGCGACCTCAAAAACCTCACACTGCGACTCTGGGACGATTTCGGTAACACGGGTACAACGAGCGTTTTCCCCGGCGGAACCATGAACAACACCAAAGTGGAACTGTTCTGCGACATAAGCGGTGGACACGTGTGGAGCATTAACAACGACAGCGGATACGGAGAATTTGAGATATGGGACACCGACGTGGTCTCAATAAATTCCACCACAGAGATAATCTATGTTGAACTATACTTTGGCCCCCAGGTCCGGGCCACAAATGGAACATTCACAGAAGCGGCCGGCACCACGTCTCCAGATCAGAACGATAAAACAGCCGCTCTAAACGACCCCTACACGTGGGACATAGAAGCAGTCCTCTACGACAGCAGTGAAAACTCGGACAGAGGCTACGACGAGTTCGGAATATACTCCTTTGTCGGGCTCTACCAGTCTGGCCTGCCAGGAGACCAAAGCGGGAGCGGCCCCCCAGGAGCGCCGATGGTGTTATCCCCGGCGGGCAACGTGACGTTCTACGCCAACTGCCCATACCGCCTCAATGTGAGCGTCACAGATCTCACACCCCTTGGGTCTTCCCCGGACATAATACCCGCCTCTGCGATAGGAATAAAAGGCGGAGACCTCAGCGGGACCGGCTACCTCCAGACCAGCAACTTCACAGGGGCCAACATACCACAGGTCCTCCTCGGAACCCCCACGGGATTCGTAAAACCGAACGACTATGGCACTGAGACAAATACCAGCAGCGCCAGAAACGGAGCAGCGAGCGTGGGAACTGTCGTGTGGGTGTGCCACACACCAAACGTGGCCGAGGACACATATGTGGGAACCGCCACGTGGAGCCTATACCGGGCATAAAACACAAAAAGAAACACAGAAACAGCGGAAGCCCGACCACCGTAGAGGTTCACCACGGAGGGGGAGAAAAATCCCCGGAAAAAATAGGCGCCAGAACCACCATCAAGGGGATGAAACGAAAACTCCCCTCCACCCAAAGCCCCCACGCCTTTTTTTGAGAGATGCGAACATCGCAGTCCAGAAATTCCACCTCGTCGGCCCCTCTGTCTCGCCTTCCATATTTAACGTCCATCAACACCAGGCCCTCGGGTGGAACGGGCGGCGGCAGAGCTCTTTGAGATGAGCGGGAAGGCCTTTGCAAAAGCGCCTCTATGTCCCCAATGTCCAGGTCTCCCCTTCCGACCATGACCAGCGCCCCGGTTATACGCCGCACCATCTGCCACAAAAAGCTCTCGCCCCGTATATCAACGACTAGAAAAGTCCTGGGAAAAGATTCCATCCCAACATCGCCCCCATCAAAACACAGCCTCCCGGTATCAACGGAAAAGACCTCCCGGACAGGGTTCCTTTCGTCTCCTTTTGAAAAACAAGAAAAGTCATGTCTGCCCACAAACAGCCTGGCCGCTTTCTCAACGGCGGAAAAATCAAAGCCCTCAGCGACCCGGGGATGGATGGGAAAAAAATACCTGTACCAGCGCTCCGAGGCACGGCGCGGGTCAAAACCTTCGCCCACCCCGGCGACTCCCCTCACAAAAACACCCCTCATCTCGGCGTTCAAAGCGTTGGCCAGAGAAAAAAGGTCTGCGTCCCCGCGGACAATAAAAGAAAAAACGTTTCCCAGGGCGCTCACACCCCTGTCCGTCCTTCCAGCGGCTCTGAAACCACAGCCATCCCTGCCTTCGGCGAAGCCCGTGCGACGCAGCGCCCTGAGAATCTCTCCCTCAACAGTCGGAACGCCTGGTTGCACCTGGGAGCCGTGGAACAACCACCCGAGATAGACGGTTTTTATGGCCACACGTCGCATATCGTTTTTTTGCAGAGCGTTTTCATGCATGGCACGTCCTCTCACCAGAAAAAAGGCGGGTGGAGAAAAAGATTTATCCCCTTTATCTCGTTGGGTGTGTCAATGACGCACGCAAAAAAGATTGTTGCCGTCGTCTTTGTGCTCTCACTTCTTTTTCCACCGGCGACCGTGTCGACGGGAGACACCGGCAAAAACCCGAACGGAGAGGTGGAAAAGGGTGTGGATGTGGAGATGCCCTTTGACTCAAACTTCACCGCCTATTTCACCTACGAGACGTTCACAGAGGCGGTCTTCCAGTTGCAGGCACAGTATCCGGAGATCGTCCACGTATATGACCTCACCACAGCAACGCCCATGGGCTCCACCTGGCAGGGAAGACACGTGTGGGGCATAAAGATAAGCGACAACGTTGAAACAGTGGAAAACGAGAGCAGGGTGCTGATCATAGGAAACCACCATGCCAGGGAGTGGATGAGCTACGAGGTCCCGCTCTACTATGCCTATTTTCTGGCGACCTATTATGGTATGCCGGCCACCGACAACGATGGCGACGGCCAGATAAACGAGGATCCAATGAACGGGATTGACGACGACGGCGACGGACTCTTGGATGAGGACTGGGACGAGGCACGGATAACATTTCTTGTGAACCACAGGGAGATATGGATCGTCCCCATGCTTAACCCGGACGGGACGGCCTACGACCACACCATATCATCCCCCGGGGACGTGAACAGCGGGTGGCGCAAAAACTGCAGAGACAACAACATGAACGGAGAATTTGATTCCTCGTGGGATGGCGTGGACCTCAACAGGAACTACCCCTACATGTGGGCCCACAACAGGAACCCGGCGGAGGGCGAGGGGGTCAGCATTTCTCAGGATACAAGCAACCCCCGCTCGCCTGTGTACCATGGGCCCGATGACAACCACGACGACGACGGCGACGCAACGGTGCCCACTCCTGACTGGTGGAACCAGCGCTTTGGCGACTACAACGGCATAGACGAAGACCCCGTAAATGGGATAGACGACGACGGCGACGGACTCGTGGACGAGGACAAAGAAGGCGGGTTCAGCGAGCCGGAGACGCAGGCCATAGAACACCTGGTGAAAACCTTTGACGACGAACCCAACGCAGACGAGGGTTACGAGTTCAGCACGTCCATATCATATCACAGCTACAGTGCCCTTGTGATGTGGCCCTGGGCGTACACAACCGAGCCGGCCCCGGACCAGGGCATTCTCTCTGAGATGGGAAACAGGTGTGCGGAGATGTGCGGCTACGCCGCAATGCAAGAAGCGTCCCTCTACCCCACCAGCGGCGACCTTGATGACTGGCTTTACGCATCAGCACGCATCCTACCACTGACCATAGAGCTGAACACAGCGGAGGAAGGGGGTTTCCACCCACCCGTTGATATGATAATACCCACATGCCGGCTCATGCTCCCCGTGAATCTCTATGTCACAGAAATAGCGCCCATCGCCCACACAGCCAGAAAGATAAATTCTCCATCTCTGGACATCTCCCCTCCGAAAATAAAAGTGGAAGAGCCGCCAACGGTGTGGTATGAGAAAACCCCCCTCAAAGTGTCCCTGTCCGTGGAAAACGAGACACATCTGGACCCGGCGACCCTGAAGCTCTACTACACGTCAAACAGAGGCACAGCGGGCTGTGTCAATTTCACCAGATCAGACGGCGGAAAATACGTGGCAACGATTCCCCCCATGGAAGCCGAAACAGAGTTAAGGTTCTGGGTCAGCGCCAGGGACATATACGGGACAGAGGTGTACGCCCCCACTTACGCGGAAGCCAACGCCTATGTCGTTTTCATAGACTATGACATAGGCCGCGGGCCGGGGAGTCTGCTGGCTATGGCGATAATGATCCTGCTCATATACGGCATCATATGGGGCGGGTTTTACAGGATGCTCCGGATAGCCATAGCCGCAGAGAAAAGAAAAACGGGTGCAAACACATCAGAGGTCGCAAAGAGGGAAAGGAGCAAAAAAACATCGGCCACAGGAGAGGGGGTGTGAGCGCTTGGTAAAAGAGCATTTCACATCAAGATGGGGGTTCGTCCTCACGGCCATGGGGGCGGCGGTGGGAACCGGCAACATCTGGCGTTTCCCCAGAGAGACAGCGCTGTACGGCGGCGGCTCTTTTCTCGTAGCATGGGTCATATTTCTTTTCTTATGGAGCATCCCCCTGCTAATAACCGAGTTCGCAATAGGAAAAACAACACGGCTCGGCACCATAGGGTCTTTCAGAACGTTTGTGGGAGAAAAATACACGTGGATGGGGGCGTGGATGGTCTGGGTCTCAACCGCCATCAACTTTTACTACGCTGTGGTCATGGGATGGACGATAAGATACTTCTGGGTTTCCGCCACGGGCCAGATAGCCCGCACAGACACCGCAACGCTCTGGTATTCTTTCATAAACTCACCGCACCAGGTCGTTCTTTTCCAGATAATCGCCCTCGCCATAGGCGGTTACGTCGTTTACAGGGGAATAGCCGGGGGCATAGAAAGGGTAAACATGTTCCTCATGCCAACACTGGTGGCACTCCTCGCAATAGCAGCAATCTGGGCGATTTCCCTGCCGGGTTCGGTCACAGGGCTCAAGTACATGTTCATACCCCGTGCGGAGTACTTTGGCAGGCCGGACATGTGGATACACGCAGCCGCCCAGAGCGCCTGGAGCTGCAGTGCCGGGATGGGAATGGCCATAACATACGGAGTATACATGCGCAAAAAAGAGGACATTTCCCTGAACGCCTTCCTGACCGGGCTCGGAAACAACAGCGTGAGCCTCATAAGCGGTGTCGCCGTCCTCTGCACACTCTTCGCCCTCTCCCCAACCGTTGCCAGTGCATACCAGGGCATCCACTCCGGCAGCAGCGGCCTGACTTTTATCTATCTCACATCGCTTTTCGGAAAAATACCCGGCGGGGTTTTCATAGCCACACTGTTCTTTCTGGCCATGTCTTTCGCCGCCCTCACAAGTCTCATAAGCGGGTTTGAGATTGCCACGAGGAATTTCATGGACCACGGCTGGGAAAGAAAAAGGGCTGTGAGCGTGGTCTTACTGGCCAGCTTCGTCTTCGGGCTACCAAGTGCCATGAGCATAAGGTTCCTTGACAACCAGGACCTGGTCTGGGGCCTCGGCTTGCTCTTCAGCGGGTTTTTCGTCTCCTTCGCCGTGATAAAATACGGGGCTAGAGAGTTCAGAGAGAAACTTGTTAACACGCCCGACAGCGACATAAGGATAGGACGGTGGTGGGACATCATAATGACGCTGGTAATCCCCGTGGTCTTCGCAGTCATGCTCCTGTGGTTCCTGAAAGAGACATGGACAACGAGTCCCACAGATTTCGGCCTTCTGATAGTTGAGTGGGGCGCCGCTCTAACCGTTTTGATATATCTAAACAGATGGCTGGCCAGAAAGGTAAAGCTGGTTGACGAAGAAACAGATGTGCGCGACATAAAATGGGATGAGAAAATATCCGGAGCACAAACTGAAAAACTGGCCGATGTGAGAAAAAGAGGCGTAGGCGGGCTTCTCAAAGCCCTCGTGGAAGAAAAAGACGAATAGTCAAACTCGTTGGGTACCTCTCCGACTTTTAAACGGCCTGGGGATTGCCTGGGGCTGGGGAAACCCCCGTCTCAGTCGGCGTCCACACCGTACCTCTGGCACTTCTCATCAACCATTTTCTGTATCTTTTCCACCAGCTCGGGGTTTTTGACTATGTGTCTGAACCGGCGCTGGAGTTTCAGATATTCTATCACAGGTTTCCTGTTCTTTATTTTCCTGGTCACCCGCAGGTTGTTGAAATCCCCGTTCTCAACCTCCCACAGAACAAAAACACCGGTCTCAACAGCCAGACGCGCCATCTCTATTGTCATATCGCTGGGGAAGTACCAGCCCGTTGGGCACGGAGAAAATACGTGCAAAAACGAGGGGCCATCAACGGACAGGGCCTTCTGGACCTTTTTGCGCAGGTCGGGTATGAAAGCCACGCTGGCCGTCGCAACATATGGAACATCATGGGCGGCCACAATAGCGGCGATGGGCTTTTTGTCCCTGCTCTCACCTAGGCTCTTTTTGCCAGGGGGGGTTGTTGTCGTGGAAGCCCCCCACGGGGTGGCCGACGAGCGCTGTATCCCTGTGTTCATGTACGCCTCGTTGTCCAGGACCACATAGAGAACCCTGTGACCACGTTCAAGCATTCCGCTCAGCGCCTGGAAACCTATGTCAAATGTCCCGCCGTCACCTGCCATGGCTATGATGTTAACACCCTCTCTTTTTCCCAGCGCTTTGAGGGCGGCATCAACTCCGCTGGCCACAGCGGCGGCGTTTTCAAAAGCCACATGGATCCAGGGAACAGCCCACGCGGTGTTCGGGAAGCCAGAACTGGAAACCTCCAGACAGCCGGTGGCATTGACCACGATGGTGTTCGGGCCCGCGACCTGAAGGATGTGTCTTACAATTATCGGCTCAGCGCAACCCGCACACAGCCCATGACCTGAGAGGAAATACTCACCCTCTTCTGTCGTCTTTTTTCTCAACATCTCCTCGTAATCGGCGGTGGTCTGGTTCATTCTATCACCTCCTCGGGGTGGACGTTCACCCACTCAACGGGCTCAGCAGATGGGTCTGAGATTTTTTTCTCCGTGCTTTCAACTATGTGTCTTATGTCTTCCAAAACTATGTCTCTGCCGCCGAGGCCGACTATATAATCGTATATCTTGGGCCTCCGCTCCCTGTTTATGAAAGCAGCCGATATTTCTCCAAACACGGCGCCGCCAAAGCCCGGGCTGATGTTTCTGTCCATCACCGCTATGGCCCTGGCATGCCCTGTTAACTCAACTATCTTCTTCCCCGGGAATGGACGGAGGGTCGTTATCTTCAGCAGGCCAACCTTTTTTCCCTCTTTCCTCATCTCACGCACCGCTTCTCTCACCGTGCCGCTCATGGAACCCATGCTGACGATGATTATGTCGGCGTCGTCTGTCATGAAGGGAGTCACCTGGTTGTACTCTCTGCCGAACATCTCTTTGAACTGGGAGAACACCTCGTCTATCACACCCCTGGCCCTCTCCATGGCATCGGTCTGAGATTTTTTGAACTCCATGTAATGGGCGGGGGTGCCAAAGCTTCCAAAGGTCATGGGCCGCTGTGGATCAAGCGTGTACAGCGGTTTGTATGGCGGCAGGAACTCGTCAACCTTTTCCTGCTCAGGTATGTCCACCGGCTCAATCGTGTGTGTCAGAACAAAAGCGTCCAGGCCCACCATTGCCGGCAAAAGCACCCGCCTGTCCTCGGCTATCTTAAACGCCATAAGCATAAGGTCCAGGGCTTCCTGGTTGTTCTCAGCGTAAAACTGCATCCAGCCAGAATCCCTCGCCGAGATTGTGTCCTGGTGGTCACACCATATGTTGATGGGCGCTGACAGGGCACGGTTGCCAACAGCCATGACTATGGGAAGCCGCATGCCTGAGGCTATAAAAAGCATCTCGTGCATGAGCTCCAGGCCCTGGCTGGCCGTAGCCGTGGCAACCCTCGCTCCCACGGCACTCGCGCCTATGGCGGCGCTCATGGCGCTGTGCTCGCTCTCAACCAAAACCAGTTCAGCGTCCATCTCGCCATTGGCTATGAACTCACTGATCTGCTCCGGGAACAGCGTGGAAGGGGTTATGGGATAGGCCGGGACAACATTCACCCTTGCGAGTTTAGCGGCGACCGCCGTTGCAAAATTTCCCTTTATTACGTCCTTCACACATTTCACCCCCTTATTTCCTCTCCTCCACCATCTCAATGGCACCAGACGGGCATTCGTGTGCACACAGACCACAGCCCTTGCAATAGTCATAGTTTATGACAACAGGTATTTTCTGCTTCGGATCAGCTTTTGTTATCGCAGTATCCGGACAGAACTGCCAGCAGATATTACAGTATTTGCATTTTTCCTCGTCCACAACTGGCCGTATGGTGCGCCAGGTGCCTGTTTTGTTCACAAGGGCTGTTGCCGGTCGGGGAATAACCGCTCCGGGATATATTTTCACCATATTCCATTCCTCCCAAAAGGTCACTCTTCAACGATTGTTTTTTCATACGCCTCTGCAGCCGCTTTTTTGTTCTCCTCTTTTTTCACAGGGGCCCGCTCAAAGATTGCCTCTTCCAAAACGTCTTTTTTCACAACACCCGTAACCCGGGCAACGGCGCCCAGAATAGCCGTGTTAACTATCGGCGCGGTAGGCGTCCCGAGGCCGTGGCTCACCGCTATGTGAGTTGCGTCCACCGTGGCCACTCTGAAACCGTCAAATCTGAACTCCGAGGGCTTTTTCTGAGTGTTCAAAATGATCCACCCGCCGTCTCTGAGACCACTGGTCACATCAACCACGCTGAGTAGAGTCGTGTCCTGGACCACAACGGCATCTGGCGTGTAAATCTGTGTTTTTATGTCTATCGGCCTGTCGTCTATCCGTGTAAAAGCCAGAACCGGTGCGCCACGCCTCTCTACACCGAAGAGAGGAAAAGCCTGCACCCACTTTCCTTCCTTAAAAGCAGCTGCTGCCAGGATATTCGCTGCGGTGACAGCACCCTGGCCCCCACGTCCGTGGAACCGTATCTCGTACATTTTTTCACACTCCGTCAGCACATCTTTGGTACATGCAACAAGTGACAGAGAGGGCATAAACTCATACACCATAAATATTTCTATCATTCCATCCCGCCACAGCCAGAGAACGCCGTAGAGATTTAAAGGAACAAAAGGATGAAACAAAAAGATTATAGCCTCCGTCCGTATATCCCAAATATAGCCAGAAAAAGTAACAGAAAAACGTGGCTATTAACCCGCTATTAACACATGGAGGAAAAAGGATGGTTGTGAATCCCTCCGATGACCCGGAAATAGATGCTCTGAAACAGAAACGGGCGAAGATAGAGGACTACCGGGAAGTTGCTAAACTAAGACAGAGAGCAGCAAAGTACAACGCTCTGGCAGCGCGGTATCGGACAAAAATGAGGGAAAACGAGGCAAAAATGACGCGCTATAACCACCTCGCTATGAGCATGCGCCACAAATCCAAGATGTACAATGAAAAGAAAAAAGCGCTCCAAGCAGAAGTGGCGGAGCTGGACCACCAGATGCAGGAAACAGAAGACCCAACCTTGAGGGGAAAGCTTGAGGTTAAAAAAGCAAAGCTGGTGGAAAAAATAGCCCGCCTTGAGCAGAAAGCCATGAAAGCGGAAGAAAAAGCCTCCGCGTACTCCGAAAAAGCCACTGTTTACCAGGAGCGGGCGGCGATGTTTGAAGAAAAGGCCCGGGAGAACGAGATAGAGGCAAAAAACTACGAAGAGAGAGCAAACAAGCTTGAAGAAATTCTTTAAAATCTGGGGGAGGAAAAATGGGGCTTGAGATAAAGAAAAAGATGCTCCTGCTCGGGGACGGGGCTGTCGGAAAAACCAGCCTCGTACGGCGATTCGTCCTTGACCAGTTTGATGACAGATACATAACCACGATAGGGGCAAAGGTCACAAAAAAGGAGATTAAATTCAAGGCAGGAGGCCAGCCAGTAACACTCACCCTCATGCTCTGGGACCTCCTGGGACAGCAGGGCTATGAGCGCATACAGAAGGCGAGCTTTGCAGGAGCAGACGGAGCCCTCATGGTATGCGACGTCACAAGAAGGGAGACACTGAAAAGCCTGGACACGTACTGGCTGCCCATGCTGAGAGAGGTTGCCGGGGCCGTGCCAATAATCATCCTGGCAAACAAGGCAGACCTCCCCAACAGGGAGATAACCCCCAAAGAGCTTTTTGAGATGGCGGGAAAACACCACACGAACTTTTTCTTCACAAGCGCAAAAACAGGGCTCAACGTGAACCTCGCCTTTTACAAGCTGGGATACTATGTGCTCAAAAAACACACCTCCACAGCCACAAAAGAGGTTGAGCTGGCGGCCGAAGAAGAAAAGAAGTATCTCCCACAGATAGAAGAAAAAGAATGGTACACCCCCATAGAAGTGGCAGACATGATAATGACCGATTTCTGCGCCTACGACGAAGTGGCGGGGATAGACGGGACAATGGAAATACTCGTGCCCCAGTTTGACAGGGCAGGAGTGGACGTCAAAAACCCGACAAAAGATGGTCTGAAAAAAGTGGTCAAATACCTGGCTGAGATGGAAATACTCATAAAAGAGCCTGACGAAGTCCAGGAAAACTACGAGCGCAGAATGAGGTGGGTGGAAAAAATAAAGGAATAACGACTATAACTCACATCATGGCTATTTTTTGACAACTATGGTCACAACATCCCCCTCCGCCACAACGTGGTTGATGCCAACCGTCTGCCCGGGGAAACGGGCGCTCTTACCCCAAACCAGCGCATACCTGAACTTTTCACGGAAATCCCTGTGAATGGCATCACATATGTCTCCTATCGTAGCCCCCCTTCTTACAACCAGAGGCTCATCGTAGTCGGGTTTTCCTCCCTGGGGCTTCAGATAAACGGGTATCAGGTCCAGGGAATCGTATATCGCCGCCTTGAGTTCTTCCAGCCCGTGTCCTTTCTCAGCAGATACCATCACCGGTTCCCAGGGACGCAGCCGCTCACGGACCTCCTGGAGATAGTCCTCGTTGACGAGGTCAATCTTGTTCAAAACGAGTATTGCGGGGATATAAACCCTGTTTCCCATGGCCGCATCTATGAGTCTGTCAGCGTCCACGTCCTCTCTCAAAACGACGTCCACGTTGACAAAACCCATCTCCGCCAGTATCTCTTTAACCTGTTCCTCCGTCATGTGCGTCTGTTCCACAGTGCTGTGGACGGTGATACCGCCCCTGTCCTTTTTTGAGAAAACAACATCGGGCGGACGCTGGTTCAACCGGATACCAACATCCTCAAGCTCTCTGACCAGTATATCAACGCTGGTCTCAAAAACATCAACAACCAGCAACAACAGGTCACAGTTCCGGGCCACAGCCAGAACCTCCCTGCCCCTCCCCCTGCCCCGGGACGCCCCGCTGATCAACCCGGGCATGTCCAGAACCTGAATCTTGGCACCCCGGTACTCCATCACCCCCGGGACAACAGTCAGAGTGGTGAAATGGTACTCTCCAACATCGCTCTCAGCGTTTGTGAGACGGTTCAAAAGCGTGCTTTTTCCAACACTGGGGAAACCCACCAGTCCCACCGTGGCGTTTCCACTCTTTTTAACAGCATAGCCCCTCCCGCCCCCGCCCGCCCTCTGGCGCTTTTCTAGCTCAGCCCTCAGACGGGCGAGTTTTGCCTTCAACCGGCCTATGTGGTGTTCGGTCGCCTTGTTCTTCTGCGTCCGAAGAATCTCCTCTTCAATCTCCTCAATCTGCTCACGGATAGACGCCATCTAACAAACAACTAAAGACCGGGGGTAGAAATAGGTTGTGCCATCATACCCTCACTTTGGCACCTTTTCCCAGTCCCTTAGGAACCGCTCTATGCCCCTGTCCGTGAGAGGGTGTTTCAGCATCTTCTCAAGCACCGCAAACGGGACAGTACAGATGTCCGCTCCGAGCATCGCCGCCTGCACAACGTGTATCGGGTGGCGAACGCTGGCCACTATTATCTGGGTTTTGAAACCGTAGTTTTTGAAAATCGTCGTTATCTCTTCTATGATGCGCATGCCCTCGTTGCCAGCGTCGTCCAGCCGTCCTATAAATGGGCTGACAAATGATGCGCCGGCCTTGGCGGCCAGGAGCGCCTGATTCGGGCTGAAGACGAGTGTCACATTCGTCCGGATGCCCTCGCTCTCAAGCTGTTTGACCGCCTTCAATCCCTCTGCGGTCATGGGAATCTTTATTACGATGTTTTTGTGGATCTTCGCCAGCTCCCTGGCCTCACGTATCATGCCCCCGGCGTCCTCGCTGACCACCTCCGCGCTTATCGGCCCATCAACGATCTCACATATCTCTCTGACCACATCTTCAAACCTGCGCCCCTCCCTGGCTATCAGGGTGGGGTTGGTCGTCACGCCATCAACTATTCCCCAGCTCGCCGCTTCCCTTATCTGTTCCACGTTGGCCGTGTCAAGAAAGATTTTCATACACAACACCTCCGCTTATATCATCTCATTTCTTCCCTTTTCCTTTCTCTTTTCCTTTTTTACTCTCTTTCTCCCTGTGTCTGTTCTCCTTTTTCAGCCGTTTCTCCTCCGCCTTTTTTCTCTTCTCCTCTTCCCTCCGGTGTTTCTCCAGCTCCCTCTCAGCCTTTCTCAGCCGCTTTTTCAGCTGTTCAAACGTGCTTATTTTATCCTTTCTCTTCAACACGTCATATGCCGCCTGGACAACGTTTTCCACGGTCAGACCGTATTTCTCCATCAGTTCCCAGCTGTCCCCGCTCTCCCCGAAAACGTCTGGAATGCCAACCATCTTCATGGGCACATGGCGGTGTTCCGCCAGGACCATCGCTATGGCACTCCCCATTCCCATTTCAACGTTGTGCTCCTCCGCCGTGACAACAGCCCCCGTCTCCCTGGCCGCTTTTATGATGGTCTCCTCGTCTATGGGTTTTATAGTGCTCATATTGACGACACGGGCGCTTATCCCATCCTTGGCCAGCTCCTCTGCCGCCACGAGACAGACAGCCACCATTATACCTGTGCCGATGAGGGTCACATCCCGGCCACGCCTCATTATTGTGGCCTTGCCGATCTCAAAAGGGTCGCTTTCTTTCGTAATCGTGGGAACATCTGACCGACCCAGGCGAACATAGACGGGGCCAGGCCAGTCCGCAACCGCTTTTATCGCCTTCTTTGTCTCCACAGCGTCCGCCGGCACAACAACCGTGAAGTTGGGCAAAACCCTCATGAGCGCTATGTCCTCTGTTATCTGATGCGTCGCCCCGTCTCCTCCCACGGTTATACCAGCGTGTGTGGCAACGATTTTAACATTCGCACGGGTGTACGCTATGCTCTGACGCACGTGGTCGTAAGCCCTCGCAGTGGCAAAAACGGCAAAGGTGGACACAAAAACCGTTTTGCCAGAAAAGGCCATCCCGGCAGAGGCAGCCATCATGTTCTCCTCTGCTATCCCAAAGTTGAAATGCCTCTCCGGAAAAACTGCCTCAAACTTCTTTGTCTTCGTAGAAGAAGCGAGGTCGGCAGCGGCCACAACGATGTCCTGTCTCTCTTTTCCCAGCTCTATAAGCGCTTCGGCGAACGCCTCTCTCTGGCTCTCCAGTTTCCACCTGGACACCCACTCCGGGGCGCTCATTCTGCCTCACCCCCCCTGTCCTCGCTTTTTTTCTTGTTCCTCTCCGCCCATTTCATCTCTATGGCCTTCGCCTGTTCTTTGAGCTCGCGCATGGCCAGCTCGTACTCCTCTTTTGTCGGCGCCTTTCCATGGAACCTGAGCGCACCCTCCATGAAAGAAACTCCCCTGCCCTTGATAGTATGGGCTATTATCGCCGTCGGGCGGCCAACTGTCTCCCTGGCCTCGTCCACGGCGGCCAGTATCTCTCTGAAACTGTGCCCGTTTATCTGTATAACATGCCATCCGAACGCCTTTATCTTCTCCTCAAGGGGCTCAATGCCCATTATGCGCTCCGTGGGCCCATCTATCTGCAACTGGTTGCGGTCTATGAAAACGGTGAGATTGTCAAGTTTGTAGTGGGCACCGCACATGAACGCCTCCCAGACAGCCCCCTCCTGCAGCTCGCCATCTCCGAGCATGCAGTACACCCTGTAAAGTTTTCTGTCCAGTTTTGCTGCCATGGCCATCCCCACGGCTATGCTGAGCCCCTGACCGAGAGAACCCGTGGAGGCCTCAACACCGGGAGTTTTGTGCATGTCCGGGTGGCCCTGCAGCCTGCTGCCCAGCTTTCTCAGGGTCCTGAGCTCTTCAACCGGGAAATACCCCGACTCTGCCAGAGCGGCGTAGAGAGCGGGGGCAGCGTGGCCCTTGCTCAGAACAAACCTGTCCCTGTCCTCCCACCGGGGGTTTTTCGGGTCGTGGCGCATTATGTGGAAATAAAGGGCGGTTATAATATCAATGGCAGACAGCGACCCGCCGGGGTGTCCGGAGCCGGCGTGGTATATCATGTCCACTATCAGCTGTCTGTTCCTGTTGGCCTGTTTCTCAAGGCGCTCAAGCAGCTCGTTCGGGTATTTGGGCATGTTCTCTCGCCTCGCGAAATGTAAACACACAGTGCAGTGTCCTCTCTCACCGGGGAAATCAAACAGCCATAGAAAAAACTTTGTGAAAAAGTGTAAGGGGTGTTTAAATCCTGCCCCTCCGCCTCATCTTTTTTTCAACCTCCGATGGCAGAAGCGAATAGATCGTCCCATAGCCAGAAAGAAAAGCCACCAAAGAAAACAGAAGAACACCGGCGAACCCGGCCCACCTCCACCCGGGGATCCCCCAAACAAGTGGCAGAGAGAAAACGGCGTAAGCAACATGGAGAGTCCATGCGCCCCACAGATACCATCTCTCACCCGTGTACGAGTGGAAGCCCACAAAAAGCCCTGTGGCGGTGTTTACAAGCACCAGAGACAGCGAGAAAAAGAACATGACAACAAGTTCTACGCCGCCGGGATGCGCTGGAGAGATCGCATAAAGCGTGTAAACAGTCAAAAAGGCTCCCTCTGCCGCCCCAAATGTCATTCCTGTGAAAAAAGCGTTGTGTGAGCCACGGATGGACGGACGGTTCAAGACCACGTACTTCATAAGAACCTCTATAAGAGCAAAAAAGAAGGCGTAGACAAAAAAGGACGTTTCAAGCGCTGACAGCGCCCACGTGTCCGAAAAACCATGCAACAGCCCCATAAAAGCCCCGCCCACTATTCCCAGACCGAAACCGAGAAAGACCGGGCCATCGTCAAAGGCGCCGTCGTATTTTGACATGGCGGGAAAAAGCACAGCCGACGCAGAGCCAAGGCCCATGACCATGAGCAACGTTACAGACGTCATTCACCGCCATATAGACAAACTTATATTAAAAAGGTGTATTGGGGAAAAGGATGAGAAAGGAGAAAAAAGACGTGGACGCCCTGTCATGGGCTCGCCTTGTGCTGTCCTCTGTTTTCGTGCTTATCATGGCCATCTCCATCATATCCGCTTTTTCGCCCCGCCAGAGCATGAAAGAGTTCCTTGACACAAACATGGCGGACAGCCTGGACGGTGACTTTAAGGAATACGACCCAGGAGACACCGTTGTTATATACGACGTGGTTGAAAGCGTCAAAAAAACAGATGGGGGATATGCTATATCCCTCAAAAGCACGAAAAAAACCGGGTATCACGTCGTGTTGCATGTTACTGGCACAAAAAATTTCAGCCCCCCGGACGCTGGGGACCACGTTCGCATCACGCTCCACATAGGCCTGTCTGACGATGGCGAAAGGGAGATAATAGAACCTCTCAGAGCGGAGGACATAGAAAAAACAGGCGGGGGGTGGTTCTGGTGGGTGTAGTCCTCCTCCCCCTCATAAAAGGCCCTCCGTCTTTTTCCACGCTGAAAAAAGCCATGCAAACGGCCGGCGACGGAGGAGAGGTTATTATCATAAGAATCATACCCGAGGACCCCTTTGAAAAATTCGCACCAGACACGGACAGGAAAAAGGACGTGGACGTTAGAAAAAAAGCGGAGATGGAGAGAGGAAAAAAAGACGTGGAAGAAACCCGCCGCAGAGCCATGGAGATACTCCAGGACAGAGACGCCCCCGGGTGCAGGATATCCACCCTGGTAAGAACAGGGAACCCCCGTGAGGTCATCTCAAAAATCGCTGGCTCAGTAAACCCGGGATTCATAGTCATGGACGAAGAAGACGCTGACACAGAAATCCCATACTCGCCTGGAAAGCTCAGAGACCTCGTGGGCAGGGACACAGGGATTCCCATACTCATTGTGTCCAGAAAGAGGTGGGAGGGGGAGGGACGGTGACGGACAGACCCGAAAACGTCACGTTAAACGATGGAAATGGTCTATCCGAGAAAAAAGCCGGTGAGTTCACACGCCGTGTCTTTTTGATTTTTGGAAGCAACCTGTTTGGAGCAGTGCTTGGAGCTATAACCCTGCCACTGATCGGAAGATACATCCTGCAGACAGATTTCGGTTTTGTCGGGTTCGCTCTGGGCTTCATGGGTGCACTGTCTTTTCTGAGGAACATGGGCTTCTCAAAAGCACACGTAAAATACATATCAGAGGGACATGATATCGGCGAATGCGTTGGGACAACCATGGCAATTTTTTCATTACTATCCCTTGTTTTCTCTGGCGCTGTCCTGTCCACGCTTTTTATCTGGACCCACGTATTCGGTAAAGAGTTCTCAGACCCAGAGGCGTGGCCCACTCTCTATGCAATATTGTTGTATTTCATCATTCTCAGCATACAAAATGTTTTTTTCTCAACATTTCAGGGAGAAATAAAAACAGCACTTCAAGAGAGCCTGACCTTTTCTATGAACGTTTCCCGGTTTGCACTAACGCTGATCGTCGTTTTTATAAGAGGGGGGGCGTTTGCCCTCGCGCTCACATACACACTATCTGCTTTGACCTCTCTCCTGGTTGGTTTTGGATGGTTTCTGAAACACGAGTATGCAATAAAAAAGCCCTCTTTTGACCTGGCGAAGAAGTACGCCCGGTTTGCCATACCACTATCTATATCTGGGAGTATAACTGCCATCAGCAACAACATTGACCGGGTCATGATACAGTTTTTCTGGGACTCAAAAAAAGTCGCCACATATTTTATGGCCCAGCGCGTTACCAGCCCGATTCTGACTCTCGGGTTTTCGGTGTCTCTGATATTTTTTCCGGCCGCTGTTCAATATCTCTCCAGAGGAAAAACTGAAGAGGCTAGAAAACTTGCCAGAGAGGCGTCCAGATACACGGTCATAGTTTTGCTTCCTGCGGTAGCGATCTTCACAGCTATGCCTGAGCCCATTATGAACCTCATAGGTGCCGCTTATGCAAGAAGACCATATGTGTTAATTCCACTCTCCATGTTCGCTTTTACGAGGTCCCTTATGGTATTGTTTAATAACCTAAACAACGCACTCAACAGACCAAAGGTGACCGGGTTCGTTCTGCTTGTGATGAGTGGTGTGAACATTCTCCTGAATCTCATCCTGATACCCACATCTCTTTTCGGGTTCCCCCTTTTTGGGCTCGCCGAGGTTGGCGCGGGGATTGCCACAGCCATATCTTGCACTATCGCGCTGTTGACTTCAATTTGGTTCGCGAATAAACAGCTTGGGGGAATAATCCCCACCACGTGGGCAAAAGAGTTTGTTTCAGCCGCTGTAATGGGTGTGTTTCTCTACGTGCTTTCCACAATAAATGAGCCTGTGCGGTTTTATGAAGTGCTGCTTTATGCGGGTGCTGGTGTCGGAGTGTATAGCCTGTGTCTTTACGCTCTCAGAGATCTGACAGAGAGGGATTTTTCTCTGTTCTTTGAATCCATAAACCCGCACCTTATGGGGCGATATGTGTATCATGAGGTAAAAGGAGAGAGGAAAAAGAAAAAGGAAGGGAAAAGCCGGGGGAAAGATTATATGGACGATGAATCTCAGAAGGGGGGTGTAGACCCATGAAAAGATATCTCCTAACAACCTGGTTTGGCGTATTCGTGTTTGACGAAAAAGGAAAGGTGCTGGACCACCTGCTGTTTCCAGCGGATCCGGAGGGTTTATCTGAGCGTCTTTTCGCCATAGACACGGGCGGCATCGTTGAAGAGGAAAAAGAGGTTGTAAAAAAACATCCCGGGGTCGTCGGAACAGACGAGAGACACACCGCGCTGGGAATACCTGTTGACCCCTCTGCTGCCGAAAAAAACGTCTTCCATGTCCCGGAAGAGATCAAAAAAAGGTATCCGCCCGAACTGCTCAACAGAGCAGCCATCCTGATGGCCAGAAAGAAGACTGGAAAGACTCCCCGTGACCGTCTGCTTATACAGGCGATCAGGGCATATGAAGACCTAGTGGAAATCATAAACAACCTCTATGAGCGTTTGAGGGAGTGGTATGGCCTCCACAGCTATGACCTGGCAAATCGTCTAAGCCAGAAAAAACTCGCAGAGGTCGTAGCAACATACGGGGATGTTAGAGAGATAAACATGAACACGGACATAGAGGGAAAAGTGACAGGGGAGGTGGAGCCAGAGGATATAAGGTCCATACAGAGCTTTGCGAGAATGTTGCAGGAAGCCATCCGAGAGAGCGAGCGTCTGGAGCGATATATTACCCGAACGATGAACGAAGTCGCCCCCAACCTTTCTGCTGTGGCAGGGCCCCTACTGGGCGCGAAGCTGATCTCTCTGGCAGGAGGACTTGACCGTCTGGCTACCATGCCGTCAAGCACCGTCCAGTTGCTCGGAGCGGAGCCATCTCTTTTCATTCACCTGAGGGAGGGGACGCCCCCTCCAAAGCACGGTGTTCTTTTCCAGCACCCCCTTGTCCACGGCGCTCCAAGGTGGCAGAGGGGAAAAATAGCACGGGTGCTTGCCGGGAAGATTTCCATCGCGGCGAGAGTTGATTTTGTTGGAAACAGGTTTGTGGGCGACGCTCTCAGAGAAGAAGTGGATCGGCGTGTTGAAGAGATAAAGAAAAAATACCCGGAGGCGCCGGAAAAGAAGAAGGGGGTAAAAAAGGGTGGCAGAAAGAGTGTAGACAAAGGGGATGCAAAAAAGAGTGTTAAAAGCGTCCGTCGTGGAAAAAAGAGAGGGGGTGGTGGACGTTAAGCCCTATGTTTTTTCCGGGGTTTACACGGACGGAAAAGGGTTTTACACCCTATCGCTGGCACCGGGCTATTCGGTCTACGGTGAAAAGATTGTGAAAAAAAAGGGAAAAGAATACCGCCTGTGGAACCCACGACGCAGCAAACTCTCCGCATTTCTACACTGTGGTGGGAAACATTTCCCCTTCAAAAAAGGTTCACGTGTTCTCTATCTCGGAGCAGCAACAGGAACCACCGTGAGTCACGTGTCGGATATAGTCAGAGAGGGTGTTGTTTTTGCCGTGGAGTTCTCTCCCCTCGCTTTTCAGCGTCTTCTTGAACTCGCCTCTGTGCGCCCAAACGTTGTTCCCCTGCTGGCAGACGCACGGCTGCCCCGCAAATACAGGTACATAGTCGGAGAAGTGGACGTGCTCTACCAGGACGTCTCTCAGAGAGACCAGACAGACATTTTCATAAAAAACGCCACACAGTTTCTCGTAGAAGGCGGAAAGGGGATGCTGATGTTAAAAACAAGGAGCATAGACGTGTCCGAACCACCCGCACGGATTCTCGGCAGATCCATGGATGAAATAAAAAAGGGAGGATTTGAGATTCTGGAAACAGTCAACCTGTCGCCATACCAGAGAGACCACTATGCCATTGTTGTCAGAAAAACCGGGGGCAAAGGCGATGACTGATACAACGGATGTTAAAAAGATCCTATACAGTTTCTTCCTTTTCATTCTGCCATTTTTCATAGCGGCGGCTTTCATACTTTTCCTCTACTATTCTCTCCCCTGGGAGACCTTCGCCCTCCTGGGAAGTGCTATGGCAGCGTATTTTTTCCCCCCGATGGGCAAAGAGAGCGTTGTCCCGTTGGTAACATACGGGCTAAAAAAGCAGGGATATGGCCCGGTTTTTTCCATAGGCGTCGCAGGGGGAGTGGTGGCCTTTGTGGACATAGTTGTGGGACTGTTTCTCATGTGGAACTTTGACCTGGCCCTCAAGATACCTCTCATAGGTCCCCAGATAAAGAAGATGGAAACAAAGGGGGCAGAAGTGCTCAGGAAAAAGCCGTGGGTTCGCCGCCTGGCCTTCGTGGGTGTTGCGCTGTTCGTCGCTTTTCCATTCCAGGGCTCTGGCGGAGTCGGGGCCACCATAGTTGGCCGCCTAATAGGCATGAAAAAAGAGCGGGTATGGTATGCAATAATAATCGGCGCGCTCACTGGGTGCTACCTCATAGCCACACTCGCCTATTTTGCCAGCGACGCAATCCTGTCCGTGTTCAAAAGCCCGGCCTTCAAATATATAGGGCTGGTCGTACTCGTGGGCGTGGTTTTCTGGGCCGTCTACCGCTTCCTGATAAAAAACAACAACAGGTACAACAACAGGCCGTCTAAGGAGAAAAACTGATATCGTTTTTTCATATTGTTTTTCGGATGTTTTCGGGTGTGTTTTCTTTTTTCATTCTCTTTTTTCACTCTTTATAAGTGCTCGGGAAAAATATGATTATGGCGGAAAAGATCTCAAGGCGACCCGCCCACATACACAGGCTGAGATATATCTTGCCAACGGGGTTTATGAAAGAAAAGGTCTGGGTGGGTCCCACCATACCAATCCCCGGTCCGACGCCACCCATCGTTGTTGCCACCGCCGAAATAGCGCTTGGGATGTCCAGACCAAAAAACGTCATCACTATGCTGGAAAAGAAGAACAGAGAGATATAGGCGAAAAAGAAGACCCCAATCTTTTTCACCACGTCCTCCGGCACAACCTTGTCTCCCAGGCGGATGGGAATAACCGCCCTGGGGTGCAGGACTTTCTGTATCTCTCTGCGGGCCATCCTAGACAATACCAGGATACGGCTCATTTTTATTGCCCCGGCGGTTGATCCGACACACCCTCCTATGAGCATGAGAATAACGAGTATAAACTGGGCAGACTGGGGCCAGAGGTTGTAATCAAAGCTGGCATAGCCAGCCGTTGCGTGGATAGACACCACCTGAAAGACGCTGTATCGGAGGGCGCTTAGAGGGTTCATTTTTATGTACTCAGTGGAAGAATAATCTTCGCGGACGCCCTGCACAGACAAAACTATGGTTATCAGAAGGGAGAAAAAGATCAGACTCCCTATATAAGCCCGCAGCTCCGGGTCTCTGAGGATGGACTTCCAAGAGCCCGAAAGCACTTTGTAGTGTAAAACAAAGCTGATGCTCCCCAAAATCATGAAAAAGGTTATTATTCCCTCAATGAGGGGGCTGTCCCAGTATGCCACACTTGAAGAATGAGTGCCAAAACCACCCGTGGCCAGTGTGGTAAAAGAATAGTTAACGGCATCGTACAGGTTGACACCGGCCCCCCAGAGAAGCGCCGCCTCAACAGCCGTGAAAAGTATGTATATCCGGAGCAGGATACTGGCCGTCTGCTGTATTTTCGGCTTTATACGTGTAACCGTTTCTCCGGCCGTCTCCGCCTTGAAAAGCTGGACTGTGCCGCCCAGGAGTTTTGCTATTATGACAACGCTGAAAACGATTATTCCCATCCCGCCGACCCACTGCGTCAGGCTCCGCCAGAGAAAAATGCTGTGAGCGTTCGGATAGTCCATGTAGTCCCCGAATATAGGCGTCCCATCCGGAGCATGCCCAACAACAGGGGGGTCTATCACTGTGGCGCCGCAGGTGGCAAACCCGCTCATGCTCTCAAAATAGGCATCTGCGAGGTGGGGGAGTATGCCGCTGAAAACATAGGGGAGCGAGCCGAAAAAAGCCATCGTCAGCCAGCTTATAGCCACCGCCACAACAGCCTCTCTCTCCCGTATCATATCAATCTCATCCCGCCCCCAGAGCCAGAGTAGAAAGGAGACCATGAGAGAGATAAAAAAAGGTATTATAAACGCCTTGTAGAGCACTGTTGGGTCTTCTCCATAAGCGGCGCCGACTATAAAAGGGGGGAGAAATGTGAAAGTGAAAAGGAAAAGGACCGCTCCGACGGTTCCGAACATCGCCCTGTATCTCATGGTTCCATCTCCACAGTTCAAACTCCACGGTCACAGGAAGAGACCGGGTTTGTTCATTATCCTCTCAACCTTCTGGACGGACTCGCTGGGAGCGAAAAATATCAGATGGTCTCCTATCATTACCATGTCGTCTCCACCGGGAATTATCACCTTGTTGCCTCTGACGATCGCACCCAGCCGGGTGTTTTTTGGAAGATGGACCTTGCCCACGGTCTTCCCGACTATCCTGTGCTCGGGCTTGACCTCCATTTCCACCACCCTGGCCTTTCCTCCGAAAAGGACTCCCATCGCGAGTATTTCGGATGAATACGTGTGCTGTAAAACCGCTCCAACCGTCGCCAGCCGGGGGCTCACAGCCACGTCCACTCCGATGTGTTCAAACATTGACTTCAGCTCCGGCCGGTTTATTATTGCAACACACTTTTTGGCACCGTATTCTTTGGCCAGCAGGGAAGACAAGATGTTGGTGTCCTCGTGGTGTGTGGCTGCCACGAAAACATCAACCCGTCCGATGCCCTCCTCAACAAGAATCTCCTCATCTGTTCCGCTCCCACGGATCACAAGAGTGCTGGAAAGCGCTTCGCTAGCACGGGCACAGGCCTCTTCGTCCTCGTCCAGGAGGATGACCTCAACCCTTTTCTCAAGCATTTTCGCCAGCTGTACACCCATGCGGGTGGCCCCGACTATCATAATTCTCTCTATCCCCTTCTCCCCCCCATTTTCCTCTCCACGGTTCACAGGGGAAAAAAGGCGGTCTATTGCTATGAGACTGCTGGGGTCAGAGAAGAAGATTATCAGACGGTCGTTTATCCGTATCTTCTCCTCTCCATAAGGCATTATGACCTCGCCAGCACGGAAAAGAGCCACTATGTTGACGCCTGGTGGAAGGTTGAGGTCTTTTATCTGTTTACCCGCGGCCCTGGAGAACTTTTTGACCCTGACCTCAACAGCTGACAGTTTCCCCCGGGCAAACGTTTCCACGTCCATCAACACAGGGAGAGACATCATCCTGGACAGTTTTCTGGCGGCGACGAGTTCCGGACAGATAGCAACGTCTATGCCCAGATTTTTAAGGTTCGTGCTTATCGGCTCGTTTATGTACTCAAAACTGTTTATTCTGGCGATCGTCTTTGCACCCCTGGATTTCGCTATGGCCGAGCCGATTATGTTTGCCTCGTCAGAGCCCGTCACCCCTATGAAGAGGTCTGCCGTCTCAATCCCCGCCTCTTTGAGCTTTAAGGGGCTGGCAGCGTTCCCCTTCACAACAAGGGCGTCAAGGCTCTCCGCCTCCGCCACCGCCTTTTCGTCCTTTTCAACGAGGGCTATGTTGTATCCCTCTTCATAGAGAAACCTGGCCACCTGGAAACCAACTTCTCCAGCGCCTGCGATGACAGCGTACATCGCATCCTGAACACCGCCAGAGGTAAAAAAGTTTGTGCAAGAGCATGTACGTTTCAAATTTTGTGCATTTCAAAAAAGATTTTTACCATGACCACTATGTCCCCCACGTGGCATGATGATGAGCCCTATGAGTGCTGACCTGTGATGACAGACGGGCAGGCTGAGTGCCACAGAAAACGAACAGGAGCCACTGCCTGTAGCCGCATCTCATCGCCGGATGCTAAGTGCAACAGGAGGAAGAAGTGTGCCAACAGCGCTAGATGTGATAGGCCATGACAGACGATTGCAGGAACATTTCCTGGCCAGGACGGCAGCATATCTCATAGACGTCGTCATAACCGTATTCCCCTTCTGGGTTGTGTCGCTTTTGCTCACAGGAAAGCCCGGTGTCGTGGTTCCATCGCTGGCGGCGGGGCTGGTGATGATATTCTACAGCGCCTATTTTGAGGCCACGGGGGGCGCAACTGTGGGAAAGATTCTCATGCGCCTCAGAGTCGTGTCCACCAAAACCCCACTGGATTTCAGAAAAACCTTCATACGCAACCTGTCCAAACTGAGCCCCCTCTTTGTCCTTGTTGACCTCATATGGGGGATGGCAACCCCCGGCGACCCGCGTCAGAGGGGACTGGACAGAATAGCCGAGACTGTCGTTGTTGATGAGAGAACGCTCAGACCTTTTCCGTCCGATGCCGCGCCCACACCATAAATTTCACACCGTAGCCATCGTTTCTATGCTACTTTGAGTGCAGCCACATGGGGGCCTCTCTGTCATAGCCGGCGATGTTTATGCCCGTCACAACAGCGACATCATAGGAAGAGGTCTCAAGGATTGACATGTCCAGTTCCTTCTGGCTTTTGTGACCGGTGAGTCCTATAAGCGAAAGAGCCTCTCTTTCCATCATCTCAAGCCCGGAAATGAGATTTCCCCGCCCCACACTTTCGGTGCCTGTTTTCCAGAGGTCAAGTCCCACGGCATCCGCACCCATGGCCAGAGAAACAAACCATTCAAAGCCCGTCCTTGCCCCCTCATACAGTATCCGCTGTCCCTTCGCCGCAGCGCCCGCCTCTTTGGCCGCCCTTTTTGCGGGTGGAAACAGAGATAGGGGGTGCGCACCCGTGCCCGGGGATACATTTTCTCTCGGAGATATTATGACGGCGTCGGCCCCCGCCTCAAAGCTTTTCTTCACCTCCCGGTAGATGTCGCCGCCAGTTATTCGCACCACAACGGGAACGGCGTACTCCATCGCCTCCCTCAAAACGGTTATGTGTCCCGAGAGGCTGCGCTCTACGTGTCCAACAGCCCACGACAGCCCCCCATCGGACAACACCTCTGAGAGGCGGAGCTCCACGACAGACGCCTTTCTCAGCCCCCCCGGGCTCACCCCCCTGCGCGAAGGACACCAGACGGCGGTGGCATCAACCTTCCCCGGACTGGACGGGGAATAAAACGTTCCCATGCTGCTGGCAAACTCCGCCGCTATCTTTTCAAAAGACGTGGGAGGCGACCCAACAGGCTTTGATACGAAAAAAGGCTTTTTCAAAATAAGAGGTTTCTCAACCAGGTCCTCCTGTCCTATGACGACCTCTTCAAAGCGTGGTTTCTCGCCGAAGATCTCGTCTGATGGGCGCTGTTTAATGGAGACCTGAGACGCCCATCTGTTGGGAATGTCCCCCTCTTCTCCTGGCGGGTTCATTCAAAGCTCACCTCCACCCCGCCCGGCGGTCCTCCGTCCAGTTCAACCTTCCGCCGGGCCCCATTTTCGCCCTTTTTCCCGCCTTCGCCGCCTCCGGTTTCGCCCCCGCCGCCCAGGTTTATCTCAACGACATCTTCCCCCTCATCGCCCGCCCCCGTCTCCTCTTCAACCTCAACTCCCAGGGAAACGCCCGTTTTCACAGGGACGATCTTTTCAAACAGGGCCAGCTTGGCCTTTATGCCATATCTCTCAAGAACCTCTCCAACCTCCCTTTTTTCCCTGTTCGTCGCCTCCGTGAGCTCCGCCCCCACGCCCACGCTTTCAACGTCCCCCGCCACGTATATCACCCCGCCCAGCATCCCTCACCCGCTTTCTGATTGGCATTACCCGTGACTATCACCCTGCCCCCCTGCATCCGCCACCCGGCCATGGGGCCCACGACCCCATCAACCACCAGGACCCCCCCAAACATGCTGGCACCGGCCATCGGACCAGCGCTGCCCCGGACCACCAGCTCGCCCCCCCGCATGCAGACCCCGACGCCCTCGTCAACACTCCCGTCAACGACTATTGAACCGGAGAGCATGGTAGAACCCAGGTATTTGCCGGCGTTTCCCACCAGTCGTATCTGTCCGCCGTCGTTCAGGGCGGCGAAAAAGTCCCCTGCTTCGCCCTCAACCGTTATTTTCACGGGCACATCAATACCGACACAGATGGCGCTGTGGCCTCGCACGCCGCCTATTTTTATGGGCTTGTTCAGCACCAGCTGTTTGCGGAGGACTGCGTTGAGCTCTCTCGTCGTATAAACTCTTGGACTCAACCTTCACACCGCCCCCTCATCCAACAGATGGGTTAAAAGGTTTTGGAGGCAAAAAGATGTAGAACAGGACTGAGAGACACGTCATGGCGGGAAATGTGAAGACAAAAAAGGTTAGCGGGAATAGTTTAGCCAGCACCACCAGAGATACTATGCTCAAAACGGATACGAAAGCGGCCGTTTTTTTCCGCTCCCCGGAGAACAATATAACCGCATATGAAAGGAGAAAGATGGCCGTGGCGAAAAAGGAGAGCGTGTAATATGCGTGTAGGACGTCCGGTAGATCAGAAAAGTATCCCGCTGTCGCGTCCCAGATAAGGATGGAAAGCCACAGAGAAAATAGGAAAAACAGGAACATCAAGACCTCTGCTCCGTGCTCTTTCAAAACACCGGCCGGACTCCGGGCGTTTTTCCCTCCCATCGCGGTGATTTTGCCCCGCCTTTTATTTTTGTTATTGAGATGGTGGGAGATGTCTCCAGACACGCCCTCTGTTAACAAAAGCACAGTGAGCAGAGAAAAAACACCCATGGCCAGCATGCCAAGGGCTACGAAAAAGCCGATGGCAAACGTTGAAATCTTTCTGTGTCCGGAAAACAAACAGGAGGGGGGCTGTGTGGACGATAAAAAGACCTGGAGAACAGGGAAAACGAGCCCCCAGAAAACAGAAATTATGGAGAGGGACAGAAAGAGAACAGCCCACCCGGACACATCGTACAGGAACACTTTCAGACCAGCACATGCAGAGTCAAAAGCGTTGTCACCCGTTTCCGTGCGAAAAAATATGTCGTAGGACGGGGGGCTGCTGTTGACGCTGTAAGGATTATAGTAAGGTGAGGGCTCCCACGTGTAGAGATATACGTGTTTTCCTCTGTAAAAACCTGTTTTCATATAGTCGTACGCGCCCGACGGGAGAAAGCGGAGGTTGGTGTCTCTGTCGCACCGGAATAGGATTTCAATGTCCCCCATCCTGTCCCACGAAGGAGAAGTCCCCAGCGGAAAGAACCCGCCAGCGTTCATCCCCATCTCCAAAACGATGAACACGCCGGGTTTGTTTCTCTCCTCTTTGCTGTATACAGACATGAATATCCTGGCGAACTTTGCTTTGTCGTAGTAATTAAGGGACTCAGCAGCGTCATAGAGCTCGGAGCCATATAGGTTACTGCGTATATATGACACGTATAACGAGTAATAGTATTCATCGCTGTTTTCGGAGTCTGCGGGGATATCATAATAATGATATATGACGAGGGACGGGTGGTCTTTGACGAAGTCAACGAGCGCGTCTATGACCTCGGGATGGTTTTCCACGAAGACATCGTAGTCTTCCACGGGAGGAGAATTCTTTATCTGCAGCACCACGGCGTGGTATACCCCGTATTTGTTTATCATTGCCTGAATGTCCGAGTCCTGGACGTCCACGCCTATGGAAGAAAAATATTCCTCTACACTGGCAACCTTTGATGATGAGACTATCTCCACCACGCCACCCTCAAACTCGTAGCTCCACACACTGATATCACCGCCCCCGCGATCCTCTTCTCCCAACGTATATGTATAGGTCTGGTAAAATATGGATCCTTTTTCAAGGTTTTTTGCCAGAAGAGGCGCTGCGGGGCCAAGCACGGGCTGTGTGACCGTGGTGACCTCTGCGTATTTTATTTCATCCCGCCATTTTTCACCCACTTTTTCCTGTTTTTCAAGGGCCATTTTTGTCTCTTTAATCCCCGAATCCTCTCTGAAACTCTCAACATCTGTTATTCCGGCGTCAATGAAAGAAACATTTGATGGGAAGGGAAAAACCACGGTGGTATTACCGGGAGCCAGCGAGAGGGTGGATATGAAGAGCCGGAGTGTTTCGGTGTTGCCGCTGACGTCTACCACCGCAAGCTGGTCTGTCTCCATCTGGAAATCGTATCTCTCAAGAGGTACGGGGATCCCATCCGCCCTGACGGTACCAGGGTTTTCCCATGTCCCCAAATAAAAAAGAAAGGAAAAAAACGAAATGAAGAGCAACAGCGGCAAAAAAACGGAGAGCATCTGCGAAAAAAACGATTTCAGGATTGGCTTTTTTCTCTTTCTCATAGAAACGCCTCCAACAGGACATTATTTGTCCAGAATAATAAAAAATTTTCGTAGAAGTTTTTATGGGGTTAAGTTATTTTATGGGTGTTCAGCGGGAACTAAAAAGTTTTTGATGGTGCATGCTTTGCTATGAGCAACATCAAAAAAAAGTTGTGAACACAAACAGCAAAGGGACAAAACAACAGGCGTACAGCATACCAAAAACAAGCATGAAAACAGCGGCAAAAACATAAACAAAAACGGCTCCTGCAAAAGCGCCAATCTTCCTTTTTCTGGTAGAAAAAGGTGTTTTCAAAACGATGATGTCAGTGTATACGAACAGTATGAAGAACGAAACAAGAAAAATCCAAGTCATGCTCGTTGAAGTTGAATATTTTAAGGTCATGAATAAGATAAAAACAAAGGCGCCAAGGGTAAGGGTTAAAAAAGATAAAAAGATCTCAAACTGGCCCCCTATAGGAAAGGGGAGCCGTTCTTTCCTTTCCCTCGCCGCACTCTCGCCCCCGATCATTTCCTTATTTTGTTCAAGATAAGCGGAGGAAAACAGATAGAACATCACTATCATGGCCAGCAGGATGCCCACGCCAAAAGCCATAACCGTTAAGCCAGAACCCACAACAAATATGGAAGCAATGCGATGTTTATTGAAAAAATCGGTGGCTGGGAGACCTGGTGTAAAACTTTCTGTGGACATAAAAAAGTCATGCACTATGAAAAACACCATCCCCCAGAGGACGGAAAAGAACAGAAATAGAAAAACAACGGAACAAAACACAGAGACGTTGGGGTTATAGAGCACACTGTTTATAGAGGCAGATGTCTGAGAGGGGACGTTTCCCATGGCGGCTTTTTCGGGGGTGGCCCATAGGTCGTAGTCGGGGACAGATTCCCCATCAGAACTCCAGGGGTACCAGGTGTAAATATAGACGTGTTTTCCCCCATGGAACCCGCTACTGACGTGAGACGACGCTTCGTCTGAAAACTCCAGGTTGACGGATTTTTCACATCTGAAAAAGACCTCTATGGGGCCCATTGCATCCCATGATGACGCTGTCCCGAGGGGGAAGTATCCTTTCCCATTTACCGTTTTTGCCCGCAAGACAAGGTGCACTCCGGATGTTTTTTCATCGCCGAAACTGTAGACGGCTCTGAAGATTCTGTCAAAATCTCTGCGTTCCTCATAGGACAGATTTTCAACCTCTTCTTCAAGCTTTGAATAGGAAGGGGAATCGTACGAATGAGAGGGGACAGACACCCAGAAATAATTCACACCCTCTGGATATGAATATACCACCGGTATATCTCTCACAAAATCGCTCAGAGCTTTTATCAGTTGCGGGTGGCTGGACGCAAAACTGGCATAATCGTCAACGGGAGGCGTGTTGTTTATCTGAAATATAACTCCGTGGTATTCACCGTACTTTTCTATGGCTTTTTCAATCTCGTCTTCCTGGACGGTTATGTTCAGAGAGGAAAGAAACTCTTCCAGGTTTTCTGCGTTGGACGAGGAAACGATATAGGCAGTGCCGCCCTCAAAATTGTGTTCCTCAACACTGAGAGGGAAAACTATGTCCGCAGCAGGCTGCATGCCCTTAAAGATCTTCTCAACAGTCAGCATCATCGCTCCCGCCGGAAACCCGACGATTTCTTCGGCCACGAACAGGGGAGCCAGATCTCCCATTGTCTCCTGGAATGTGTCAAAGCCCTCGTTCTGTCTTTTTATGCTGTCTTCTATTTTTATCAGGTCTTTGCTCTCTTTGAACTCTCCGAGAGTGGTGGTTTCGCCCGAGACAAAATGAACTTCCAGAGGGAAAGGTACAAAGATTGTGGTGTTGCCCGGGAAAAGAGAGACCGATCCTATGAAAAGGTCTATCGTCTCATACCCCTCTCCCGTGTCCATGTCCACAAGTGCCACCTGCGATGTCTCAACCTGTGCATAACGGGGGTCCAGTGGCGGAATAGCGCCTCCGTCCGCTCTTGCGGTTCCGAGAAACCCGGGGGGTTCATGGACAGGACCGGGATGAGGTAGGTTTGCGACTGGAACAAATAAAGATGCCATGTAGATTAACAATAACAGAATGAGGGATGTGCCTGTCAGCGGAAAACGGGATAAAAATGGGCCGTTTTGGAGTTGGCGATGTTTCATATTCAACCCCAGCTATATTATGCCAGGCGTTTTATTTATAGTTTTGTCACTCAACTTTTTTCAGCTGTTTCCTGTACATTTCAACGATTTCTTGCGTTGTCGTGGCGTCCTCGGGGCCTTTGTCCGTCCGCCATCGGCCTGTGAACCGGGGGAATCTTATTGCCAGGCCGCTTCCCTCTCTTATCTCTCCCCTGGCACATGTGTGTATAGGGCTGAGGGTTATCTCTGCACCGCTGACTTCCATAACAACCTCGGGGACGAACCAGTAATCCGCTTCCATCTCGCTGTAGACCCGTGGGTGTCTGTGGTCTATGACGGTGAAACGCTCCTTCAACGAAAAAAGGGTCTCGTCGTCAAAGCCCGTACCGAGCTTGCAGACGGTCTCAAACCGGTCCATCTCCGGGTTGTATGCGGCCATGAGGAGGGCTCCGTATGTGCCCCGCCGCCGGCCTTTGCCTGCAAATGCTCCCACAACCACCAGGTCAACTGTGTCTGTCATCTCCGCCTTGTAGTCCCGTTTGTATTTTATCCACTGCCACCCCCTGGCCCCTGCCTTGTAGGTGCTGTCCGGCCCTATGCTCTTGGCCATTATGCCCTCACAGCCTGCGGCTATGCTCTCCTCAAAAAAGGCCTCGGCCTTTTTTATGTCCCCCGTGACTATCATAGTGCTGGGCTTCACCCGATCCGTTGCCTGAACGATTTCTTCAAGTTTCTTTCTTCTCTCAGGGAAGGGGCGGTCAAGAAACTCTTCTCCGTCAACATAGAGGCAGTCAAAGGCGAAAAAAGCCACAGGTATCTCCTCAGCCACCTTTCTCACATCGTATTTTCGTCCACGGCGGTGGCTGATCTCCTGGAAAGGCAACATGTCCCCCTCAGGGGTTATCGGCACACATTCTCCCTCAACTATCACCTCGTGGTCCCCAATAGCCGCCTGGAGGTTTTCCACAACATCGGGGAACTGGTCTGTCAGGTTCTCGAGGTGTCTGCTATAGAGGGCAGTGACGTTTTTTCCCATGTGAGCCTGTATCCTGAGCCCGTCGTATTTGTATTCCAGCGCACACTCGCCGCCCATCTTCTCAAAGATCTCCTCAAGGCTCTTCACCCGCTCGGCGAGCATGGCTCTCAGGGGGATTCCGAGCTGTAGGCGGATTTTTTTGACACCTTCCAGCCCCTCTTTTGCCAGGGCAACAGCCACTTTTCCGAGATCAGAGCAACGGTTGTAGGCGCCCTCTATTTCCGGGCGTTCCTCTTTCGTCGCAAACGTTATGGAGAGGGCGTCTATTATCGTCATGTCCGCGACTCCGAGGCGGAGCTTCCCGTTAACTGTCCTGAGGATATATCTTGCCTCCCGGGGGGTGGCGTCGTGGAGAAGGCTCGCGAGTATTTTTATCTTCATCTCAACGCTCTTGTCGCCGGTGGCGCGGGCTATTTTTTCAAGCCCACTGTAAACCCCCTCCACGGTGAGGGGGTGGGTGAAGAGGCTCTGCTGTTTTTTCGTCTGAAGCGCTCTCTCGCCAGCTGTTCCCAGGTCCCCGGTCTCTATCCACATCTTTTTTATCTCATCTTCCGGGTGCCCGGTGGCTATTGATATAGCTTTGAGGGCCACTTTTTCCCCGACCCCGAGTTCCACTCCCACAAAGTCTGGATACAGCTTGCCCTGTGTGAGATATATCACTTTGTCCAGCACGTCGGGAGGCGTCTTTTTGAACAGGCGCACAAGGTGGTCTGTCATTTCAAGGCGTTTGGTGGTCTGTTCTATTGCCTCGTAAACATCTACCAGCTCTGAGTATTTCATCGTTTCACCATTTCTTAGCGTTTTGTGCCCTTCGTATTTGTGGCAGCCATTTTTTTGTCTTAACGCCCTGTTGTGATGCCCTATTGTTTCTTTTTATTGCTTCTTTTTTCTTTTTTACTCGTGAAGTGATAGTATGCGACCAGAAACACCGCCAGCCAGAATATGCCCGCAACGAAGAGGGCCGCCCAGAAAGTCGGGTTTTCCGGCATTTCTTTCAGGACCTGGCCCAGAGGCATCTCTGCCACGCCGACATAAATGGTATAGGAGGTCTTTTCACCCTCCGAGTCAAGGGTGGCCGTGATGGGAGTCTCCCCGGCCCCCGATGGGACCCAGTGGAATACTATTTCTCTGGTCTCCCCTGGCCCCAGGGGGGCGACTGTCACGGTTCCCAGGATCTCTCCTCCAGCGTATAGTGTCAGGCGGGATGTGGGAAGTGCACCATCGCCCCTGTTTGATATGTTGACCGTTATAGTCTCCACCTGGCCCACGGTGGGGCCGGTGACTGTTATGCCGTCTATGGATGGCTCCCCTCTTCGCACAGTGACGTTGGCGGTGGTGTATTTAATGTTTCCGCCCTGTACTGGTCTGGCCGACACTGTTATGCGGTATGTGCCACCGGGGGTCCCGTCGCCAGGTGTTATATAAACGTTTATGTTCTCAGATTCGCCGACTTCCAGATGGTAGATACCCGCCCCCGTAACTGTCCAGCCGGAGAACGCAGTCACGTTCAGGAATATATCACACTCTGTGTTGCCAGCGTTCTCAACCGTGACCACAGCGTGTGTGGTGTGGTTTTCCTGCCCCATGTCCACTTCCATGGCGGCGGGGGATATGGATACGTTGATTTCTCTCACCGGCCTCTCTGTCACTGTCACCTTTATGCTGTCAGATGTGGATGTGAGATTTCCGTCAGATGCTGAGAAATAGAGAGTGTGCTCGCCCAGCGGCAGGGCTATCTCTGCGGTGCACAGCACCCCCTCTTCATATGTGTTCCCCTGGGGGACCAGGTTTGCCATCGTCTCTCCGGAGGAAGTTTTTGCCACCACCCACGAGGGCGGGTCGCCGTCGGGGTCTCTGTAAACCACGGATATGGTTATGTTCTCGTCATAGTATATCGTCGCTGACTGCGGAGATGGAGAGGTAAGGGTGGGTGCAATGTTCGGTATCCCATCTTCAACCTGGAAGTCGTCCACGGGCGACATCTCGTTTCCGCTGACATCTTTTATACCCGTGTATGTGTCAAGGAATGGCGTCTCGTACGGTTTCATCTCCGGCTCAACGGTCAGAATAACGACGGAACCTGACTGCTGTACTGCTTTTACCGCTTTTCCATATACCGAAAACATCCCTGCTGTCACCGGGGCGATGTTTTCGCTGAACTGAATTGTTATGGTAGTGGTGGTTGTCGTCCTGGCCCAGAGAAGGGTGGGGGGTATCCCATCGTCGCACCTGATTTCCACGGACTCGTTTTCTCCGCCTGCCAGTGGGTTTCCGCTCGTGTCTTCAACCACTCCCACCAGTTTGACTGTGGGCTTTTCCCATGTCTCCATCGTCTCTGCGATGTAAAGCGTTGTTGTGTTGCCGCTGGTTGAGGCCATGTAGGGTTGCACAGTGGCTGAGGCGTTTGTTTCATCGTAGAAGATGACCAGGAAATCCTCTGCTGTGGATGTTGTCTCGTTCAACGGCTCAGACCACACAACTTTTATGGTTGTGAGCGATGTTGTTTTTGCGCTTTCAAATCGCGGCGGCACTCTGTCAAATATTATCAGCGACTGTGGGATCTCCAGACTGTTCCCGTAGGTGTCAGATATGCCTGAGATGGACAGGGTGCCGCTGGTTCCCTGCTTGTAACCCATTATGGAGAGGTAGACCGCCGTCCGGTTCTGTGCTATGGAAATGTTTTCCACCGTCCCGCTGGACGGGACAAAATCTGATGGGTCGGCGCTTTCCGGGTCTATCTTTTCTGTGAAATACACCTCCACCGTGGTGTCGTCTACCAGCACTGCTCCGGTTGCCTGTGGGGGCGTCTGGTCTATCTCATAAGCTCCAGTTTCTATTCCACCGGATGGGTTTCCAGCGAAATCATATATGCCCCGCATGTAGATGTGAGCGGGCCCGTTTTGTGTGGCGGATGGGACGAGGTGAACCATCACCGTGTTTGATGATGTCTGTGTGAAGGACGCCGGTATCGTTTCGGCTGTGGTGTTCAGATAGAAGGAGGCTGTTGTTGTGTTAACGCTCTCTGAAAAGGTTATGTTCACATAAACGCCTCCGGGGCCGAATACGATGTTGTCGGGTGATGTGCCCGCCACCTCCGGTTTTATGGGGTCAACTGTCCAGTTTTCTCTGGCTTCCATCTGGACGTTGCCCGCCGTGTCCCTGGCGCCGGCTATTTTAACCGTGTAGATTCCCGCCTGGAAAGACTGGTCAACCGTTATGTGCCCCACCCAAGTAGTCGTGTTGAGCCAGTTCCCTGTTATTGGGGTGGGGTTTTCGGGGGATGCCGAAAAGAAAAAGACCGCTGTTGGCGGGGTGGCGGTGTCCATGGTTTCCGAGTATGCGACGGTTATCGTTGTCTCTCCGATGGGTGAGAGACCTGGCGATATACTGATAGTTGCGTGAGGAGACGCTGTGTCCACTACTGTGGTGAAAACATCGCTGACAAAAACATTTCCAACGACGTCAACCGCCCGGAGGCGGAAGAAGTGTTGCCCGTCTTTTTCCACGCTTATAACTACCGGGCTGGCTGTTACGGGCGTGGAGGTCCAGTTGGTTCCGTCTGCCGAGTGCTCTATGTACGTCTCCGCTATCCCACTGGTGGCGTCTGTTGTGTTGTACCAGACGGTTATGGATGTGGTGTTCGTCAGCGCTGGCGTGGAAATGTTGCCCGCGGGTGGGGTGGTGTCAAGGGCTGTGGTGGCGGTGGCTGTGGTGTTGTGTCCTGCTCTGTCTTTTATCTCAACGTAGATAGTGTACGGGCCATCAACTGCTGTGAGATTTATCTGGACGGTGTCTGTGTAGGGTGTCCACGGGGTCCACTGGGTGGTGTTGGTCCTGGCTCTTATTTCAGACAGTCCCGATGTGTCGTCGTTAGCTCCCAGTGTTACGTTTATCGTGGGAGTGGCTGTGTATGTGGGCGCTGAGATGGTGGAAATGGCTGGTGGGACGGTGTCCATGTATAACGTTGTGGAGTTTGCGGTGGTCCACCCGGCTTCGTCTGTTGCTCTGAAATCAACACTGTGTGCCCCGTCGGTGGTTATGGAAAAGTTGCCCGTGTATAATGTCCATGGCGAGCCGTCAACGCTGTATTCTATCAGCACGGGTGTTGTGGCGTTTGTGTTGGTGTCCCACGCTGTCAGGTTTATTTCCGGGTAGGTGATGTACCAGCTGTTTTCTCCCACAAACCCGACCACGTTTATTTCCACGTGGGGGGCGGCCAGGTCTATTTTTATCGTGACCGACGATGTTGCTGACGGGTTTCCTGCGTTGTCAACTCCCCTCGCCTCGACGATGTAAATCCCCTCTGTCTGGAGAGTCAGGGTGTCCGTGTAGGGCGTCCATGGCACACTGCTGTTGCCCGGAGAATAGACCCGGTACTCTGTGGCGTTGTACCCGGAGCCACCCAGGGGATCGTTTCCGTTGGAGATGACGACCGAGACGTTGGATGTGTACCAGCCGTTCTCGCCAATCTGGCCTGTCACGTAGAAAGATGGCTGTGAGGGCGGAGAGGTGTCTATAAGGAGATACATCGTGTGGCGGGCTTCTTTGTTTCCCGCCGTGTCAACCGCCCAGTATTCCAGGGTGTTGTTTCCGTCCGTTTCAACAGTAAAAGGCCCTGTGTACAGGTTTGTCTGGCCGTTGAGACGATAATATATCTCTCCAGCGCTCATGCCTGAAAACGTGTCTGTTGCCGTCAGTGTGATGTTCACCGGGGAGGTGTACCAGCCGTTGTTTCCCGCGGTGGCGTTTATGTCTATCTCCGTCTCTGGCTTTGTTGTGTCAACTTTTATGATCAGCGAGGATGTGTTCCCTGTGTTCCCTGCCAGGTCTGTTGAATACGCTTCCACATAATAAATGCCCCCACTTTCCCCTGTGAGCGGGAGGGTTGGGGGTGTCGTGGCGTTGTAAAGGAGCCATGTGGCGTTGTTTATTCTGTAAAATGTTTTTGCCGTGCCCGACAGGTCATCTGTGCCATCTATGGATAGCGTTGTCTGGTCTGTGTACCAGCCGCTGTTTCCGAGGGTTCCTGTGGCGGAAATCGCTGTCGTGGGCGGGGTGCGGTCTATCTTTATGTAAAACGTCTCCACCTCCGATGTGAGGCCCGCAGAGTTTTTCGTGTAATACTGGAATATGTGTTCTCCGTCTGCTGTTATCACAATCGGGCCGGTGTATTTCTGCCAGAGAGAGCCGTCAACTGCATAGTACAGGCTTGCCGGTGTTGATGTTGGTTCCTCAACCGTGGCTGTTATGTTTACCGATGTGTTGTACCATCCGTTGCTCATGTTGCCTGTGATGGAAAAACTGGCCGTGGGGGGCGTGGTGTCTATCATTATTGTCAGGGTGTGGGATGTTTCTGTGTTGTTTGCGTTGTCCGTGGAATAAAACTCAACCGTGTGCACCCCATCGCCGCTTATCTTGAACTGGGCCGTGTAGAGATACCATCCGCCGCCGTCCACCGTGTAGTATGTCTCTGCAACGCCGCTTGTGTTGCTCCCGTCTGATGCCGTGAGGGTTATTGTGACGTTTGCAGTGTACCAGCCGTTCTGGCCGGCTGTGCCGTTTATAAGGGGCGTGGTTGATGGTGGGGTGTTGTCTACTTTTACTGTGAGATTCGCGTATTCCACGTTGCCGGGCATGTCAAAGGCTCTCATCTCAACCTGGTGTATCCCCGTGGTGTATAAAACAACAGGAGACGTGTATGTCGTCCAGCTGCCCCCGTCTATTCTGACCTCCACGTGGTCCACTCCGCTCAGGTTGTCTGTCGCGTTGACGTAAATTGTTGCGTTGGGGTTGTACCAGGTGTTTATTACAGTGCCAGAAACGTTCGTCTGCAGGGTGGGTGGTGTGGAGTCCACGTGGATAACTGTCCACGTTGTGGGGCCCGTGTTGCCCGCCATGTCGGTGGTGTACGCTTCCAGGTAGTAGACGCCCTCTGTGAGGTTGAACGGGGCGGTGTACTGTTGCCATGTGGCGTTGTTTATTCTGTAAAACGTGGCGTTGACCCCGCTCGTCTGATCAGAGCCGGTTATGTTAAGGTGGACAGAGATGTACCATCCGCTGGCGCCGGGCCCCACGGGTGTTATTGTGGTGACGGGCATGTCAACGTCAACTTTTATTGTGAGCGTGTGTGTGGTTTCGGTGTTCCCCACTATGTCCGTTGAGTTGTAGGATATGGTGTATGTCCCAGAGGTGGTCAGGTTTATCGGAGATGTGTATGTGTGCCATGTGGCTCCCCCGTCCGTGCTGTACCACGTGGTTGTTGAGGAGTTATCTGTTACGGTGAAAGATATGTTCACCGCAGAAATGTACCATCCGCTGGCTCCCAGCACTCCCTGGACCTGGGCGGTTGTGGTGGGCGGGGTGCGGTCAACCAGGATGTTGTACACGCTCACGGGTGCGGCGGGGTTCCCTGCTACGTCTGTGGAATACAGGGTTATTGTGTAATATGTCCCGTCAACCAGCTGCATGCCCAGGGTGGACATGTTGAGGGCGTGCAAGCCGGCGGTCAGGTTGTCCCCTGTCAGCACATAGACGTGGGGTGAGAGAGAGTCAGAGGCTCCGGATGCCCGGTAGAATGTTATGTTGGCGCAGGAGGCGTTTTCTCCAAGATAGTATGTGACTGTGAAAATGTCTCGTAAAACGGTATCGTTTGCCGGTGATGTTAGGGTGTTGTTTTCTGCCACGGTGTCAACGTAGAAGAGGGTCTGATTCCACGGGACCTGCTGGTTGGACACGAGGTCTTTTGCTCCGGAAACAGATATGTTGTACCACGTGTTCTCCACAGCGGCGGAGATGTAGAACGTTCCCTCCCACGTGTATTCGTCCACCCATGTTCCGTTTATAGACCGGGGTGTATACGGGGGAGATGCCTGTACCCATTCTACCGCTGGCTGGGCGTCGGTTTTCATTCTCTCGCTGAACAGGATCGTTATCTTCGTCCACCCTGTTGTCAGGGGAGAGGTTCTGTTGAGGGTCACCGAGACAACGCCGGGCGGGACCAGGTCTTCCGTGTAGTTGTATTTGATTGTGGTCACGTGGCCGACGTGGTCCCATATCTCCAGCGTTATTGTTCCGCTACCGTTGTCCGCGCTTTCCACCGTGTATGTGGCGTTCCATGAGGGAGGAGTGTAGTCCGCCGGCGGTGTGTCGTTGAACGCTGGTGAGAAGACTATCTTCCACAGGCCAGAGCCGCCGTCGTCTGCTGTCCCGTTGATGTATATCTCCTGGGGTGCGCCGTCCATTCCGTCGCCGTAGATTATGTTGTGGTTTTCTATGTAAATCCACGGGCTGGGCGACTCGGCGGTGTCCGACAGGACAACCGGGTATGTTGTGTCCCTCTGGACTCTGAGGGGGATAACTGTTGTGTGGTTCACATTGTCATATATAGTGATGTTGAACCATCCCTCGTCCGTGTCATTGGCGCTTATGGTATATGTCCTGTACGGTAGTGTTGTGGTGTTTTCTGGCAGGTTGAAGATTGCAGGGAAAAAGATGTGTCTGAGACCGCTGTCCGCGTCCACAGGGGCTGTTATTGTCACGTTCATGTCAACCGGGGAGGGTATGGTGTCCCCATACCAAAAGGTGGGCGGGTTCCACCACGTATAATCTGTTGTTTCATTGACAGAAAAATCTGAGTACGCTGGCGGAGATGTGTCTCTTTTCACAACAAAGGTTATACTTAGGTGGTTTCCGACGTTGTCATATATCACCAGAGAGATGTTTCCCTCATACGTGTCCGTGGCGTTGATCGTATACGTGTATTTGTGGGGTTCTGTTGTGTCATTTGTGCTGTTTTCTCCAAAGACAGCCGGGAAAAACACCGCATATACGCCGCTGATAGAGTCAGAGGCGTTAACCGTCACAGAAAAAGACTCCTCTCCTGGCATGGTGTCCCCGTACCACAGCACGCCCGTCCCGTTTGTTCCGCCCCATGGACTGAAATACAGATAGGCGCTGTTTTCCGTTAGAGACATGTTGCCCGCCGGTGGGGACAGGTCTTCTGTGTAGTTGTATATTATTGTGAGATAGTTTCCCACGGCGTCGTATATTTTCACCGTTATCGTCCCGTTACCGCCGTCGCTGGCGTTGACCGTGTATGTCCATGCCCAGGCTGTGGGAGAGGTTATGTTGCTCTGTGTGTCGTTGAAAGCGCTGGAGGCAGTGGCAACGTCCAGGCCGCTTCCGTAGTCAACGGCGCTCCCCCCTATGGAGAAGTTCACAGGGGTGTCTCCCATCAGGTCACTGTAGTACAGTCCGTCCACCACCAAAGCCGGGTACCCGTCCACCGTCGTGCTATATATGTGAGTGGTGTTGTGGAGATAGGACGAGTTTTCCAGAATAGGTGTGTCCCACAGTGTTATGTGTGGTGCGTCTCCGTCCACTTTGTATGAGAATATGGAAGACTGGGTGCTCATTCCGGCGTTGTCCACGGCTATTATGAAGAATTTAACCGTTGTTCCGTTGGACGCCGGCGGGATAACCCCCTCTCCTGTGAACTTTGGCTGGGAGCCGGAGACGTTCATCTCAACGCTCTGGCTGGACGTTGTGGGGGTTGAGCCATCTGTGGTGTAATAGATGGTCATATTGACGACGCCACTCCCCGAGTCTGTGGCGTTCATAGTTATCGTCACATTTACGCTCCTGACCCACTCGCTCCCGTTAAACAGGACCAGCGGATTGATGCCGTCGCTGCCATAAGGCGAAGACAGAGACGGAGGCGTGTTGTCAACGTCCACACCGACCACTCTGGTGCTGCCTGTATGACCGATGGTGTCTGTGGCGTTGGCCCAGATCTCTATGTCGTTCATGTCGCCCACCGCCGTGGTGTTCCAGACGAAATACCACAGCCCGGTGTTGTTGTCATAGGTGGCGTTGCCTATGTAGCCCCACGTGGACCAGGAGACGTGGTAGTATGCGAGGGTTATGTTGGCCGTGTCCCAGTCGCTTCTGATGGTGATGTTGTACTGTCCGCTTATGCCGCTGTCGTTCTCCGGTGTGACGAAAACCGGGGAGGGGGGCGTGTTGTCCACCCGCACAGTGCTGACTGTGTCTGTGCCCGTCAGGCCGGCGTCGTCTGTGGCCGTGGCCCGGAGGGTCATGTTTCCGTCTATGCCTGTCGTGTTCCAATCATAGGAACCATCTATTGTTGGGTCGTCTCCTATCAAAATCCACACTGTGCCGTTGTAGTATTCAAACCTGACCTGGGTTATGTCTCCCCCTGTTAAGTTGTACGTTATTGTGTAAGTCCCGGTTATGGTCTCTCCTGCCAGGGGCGAGGTTATGGCTATGCCCGGCGGAACTGTGTCAACGGTTATGTTGCCACTGGTGGCGTTTGTCCAGAGCACGCCGTCCGTGACGTTCGCCGAAAAAAGAAGGTCAGTGACATCCATGCCGCCGACGTTCCACACCAGAGACCAGTATGTTCCGTCAAACGACGCCGCCCCGATGTAATCCCAGGCCCCCTCAACATAATAATAGCAGTCCACTCCAACAACGTCCGCGTCCGTGGAAACCCGGATGGTATATGTGGAAGAGGTTATGGTCTCTCCGTCCACAGGGTTCACTATGGTCACATCAGGGGGAATATTTTCAAGGCGGATTGAAACGGTCTCAGACGTGTTGAGCGTGTGAGTGGTGGTGTTGGTGCCATATCCTGTGTGTTTTGCCGTCCCGTTGGCTGTTATGTTTATCGGGTTGTTGTCTTTCTCAGATGTGGAATTTTTCTCCAGCACAACGAAGTCCATGGGCTGCGTGTAACCCGTTTGGTTTGTCAGCGAGTTGTAAAGCTGGCCGCCCGCACTATCTTTGCATGTCACAGAGACGTTTTTTATTCCCGCACCTGTTTCGTTGTGAACGAAGACCGTGAGGTAGCTGTGCCACTCCACACTTCCGTTGTAAACGGTCACGTTGGCCGAAGGCAGGGTTGAGTTGTAGAACAGCAGAGAACCGTTGTAGACCCACACAGCGTCGGCGCTGGCTCCCGTCCAGTTGATGAACGTGACATCCTCAGCCACTACACTCTGCTCCGGCGACGGATTCATGACCATTCCCACATAGTTGTTTTCAAAAGAGACGTTCCTGAACGTGGCAGATGTGTTGACCCAGAGCCCCGGATGGGAGGGGTCCCATCCACAGTCGGCTATGATAGAATCGTTTACGGCCACATTGGACCCGGGGGCCATGAAAAACTGATATCTGTATGTGTTGTTGGACAGAAAGGCGGAGTTGTTCCTTATCTCAAGGATAGCTGTTGAGTTGACATAGATGTTGTGTTCGCCGTCAAAACTGTTGTTAACATAAACCGTTGTGGCATCAAAAACAGCCGTGCCATTGATGTACATGTCTCCTTCAAGGTATATGGTGGTTGGGTCTACGAAGAGAAAACCGCCCTCTTCCACAACTATGCTCTGGACAGAAATCGTTGAGTCAAACACAAAAAGGTGGCCGCCAGGAGCTATATGTATAATAGACTCCCTGAGTTCAACGTCGCTCAGCACGAGAGTGGAATCTTTCGCCACCGTAACGCCATTCTGCTCCACCGGATGCTCAACCAGAAATCCTGAAACAGGTGGCTCACCCGCTCCAGCGTAACCAGCAGCCACAGCACCCTGAGAAGACAGAGATGATGCTGCGACAAACAATGCCGCAACGAACAACAAACCGACCGCTCCCATAAACGCCAGCGCCAGATTTCTGTACCTCATACTCTCACCTTCCATTTTCACATAACAAAACATTTAGAGTATTAAAAACCCTTCTCCCATTTTGCTCATCACATGCCCACGGCACGCTGAAACGTTCATACACAGGAAGGTCGCACATGGAAAGGTCGCACATGGAAAATATTATAACCAAGGATATAGTATAAGAAGTATACGTAACCGACACATGACAGATGTAAAAAAACGTAAACACATACGGGGGCGGTCCAACGATCCCACCAGCAATTCCGCACATTTCTAAAACAAATATGTCCTATACGTCCAAAAAAGTGGTTACAATACTCGAAAAAGAAATAGGAGATGTGGGAAGCCATCTCTACCTGAAAACATGTGAGGAGATTGGGGTTGACCCCCAGACTGTTGGGGCGGACGATCTTATAAGACTGCTCGGCCCCTTAACAGAGAGGGTGGCCTTTTTTGGAAAAGAAAAAGCCGCCAGAGTTTATGAAAAAGTTGAAAAAATCGTCAAAAAAACTGGCGTCAAAATGGACATTGAAAAGATCATAGCAAAAGCTGAAGCGGCCAAAAACGCCGGAAAAACAAAAGACGTCCTGGGCCTTCTGCTCCCGGAACTCAACACCATACAAAACGCCCCGCCGGAACAAAAAATAAGGTTCCACTCCCTGCTAGGAGACGCCTTTCTAAGGGAAGGAGACAAAGAAAAATCAAAGAAACATTATGACCTGGTGTTGGGAGAAGCAAAAAAACTCGGAGACGAAAAACGCCTGGCAGAAGCCCTACAGGGACTGGGCATGGTGTACTGGAGAATGGGAAAATACCCGGAAGCAAAAAAGGCTCTTGAAGACGCACTGAGACACGCAGAAAAAACAGATGACCATGCCCTGGTCGGCAGGATATACATGGCGCTGGCAAACGTCCACGACGAATGGGGACAGGTGGAAAAAGCCCTGGAATACTCGGCCAAAAGCAGAGAACATCTCATAAAAGGCCATGACAAAAAAAGCCTGGCAACACTGTACAACAACATGGGAGTCGTGTACGCCCGCCGGGAGCTATTCCACAAAAGCCTTGAGTACTACCAGCAATGTGTGGAAATCGCCAGAGAGATAGGGTATCACATGATGGAAGGATGGGCCCTTTTCAACGCCGCCGAAGACCTCGCCAGAATGAAAAAATACGAAGAAGCTCTGGAACACTGCAAAAGATCCGAAGAAATATTCACCAACCTCAGAGACAAACTGGGCCTCTCGGGCGTATACATGTCCTACGCCATAACATACTGGTTGATGGGAGATATGGACAGAGCAGAAAAGTACTTCCAGAAAACAGTTGACCTCCGAAAAAAACTCGGCATGCCATACCGGACAGCAGACGCACTCTACGAAATGGGGCGTTTCTACATGGAAAAACAGGATCTGAAAAAGGCAAAAAAAGCACTGGAAGAATCTCTAAAAATATTCACAGAACTCGGCAACACAGAAAGAAGCGCACAGGTCCAGCAGGCCCTCCTGGAGCTGCAAAACCTCAAACAATAAACAGGCATAAACAGACGACAATAAGCACATAATGCCACACACAGCACCTGCACAGAAAAAGAATAATACCCTTGTACAATCCCACCCCCATGCAATATAACACACGCCGAAAAGAAAAACGCACATCTCCACCTGCTAACAGACCCTCCAGCCCACCTCTCTATAGACTTGTAGTTTTTGACATGGACGGAGTCCTCGTAGACGTTGAGAGCTCGTGGGTCTATGTGCACCACCACTATGGCACTAACCACGACGGCGGAATGGAGGCATACAACAGAGGAGAAATAGACGACCACGAGTTCATGCACAGAGACATAGAAATCTGGAAAAGCAAAAAGAACCCTATCCACTACACAGACATAGAACGCATAGTGGCAACAATACCCATCATGAAAGGAGCGCGGGAAACAATAAAAACACTAAGGGAAAACGGCGTTGAGGTGGCCATAGTCAGCGCGGGACTCATGCCCCTCGCAAAAAGGCTTGGAAAAGAACTGGGAATAGAACACCTATACGCCAACGACCTCGCCACGGACGAAGAAGGGTACCTCATAGGAAAAGGCGTCCTGGGTGTAGAACTGAAAAACAAAGGCGAACCAATAGACGTACTGGCCAGAAAACTGGGCGTGGAAAGAAAAAGCATCGCCGCCGTGGGCAACAGCTACATAGATATCCCAATGTTTGAAAAAAGCGGTCTCGGAATAGCTTTCAACCCATCCGACGAAAAAATAAAACAAGCAGCAGAGGTGGTTATAGAAAAAAAAGATCTCCGGGAGATAATACCCCACGTGCTCTCTCAACACAAAACAAAATCAACCCCGGACGCCACCTGACAAAACCTTAAATACGATAACAAGCATCGTGCTACACGTTAACCATTAAACGAAGGGGATAGATATGAGATTGGGCAAAAAGAAGACAAAAGAACCCGTTATAGCCACACGGCTGGAAATGGAAATAGAACTCATGCAACGCCACGTGGAGATGCTGAAAACTATAATAGAACACCAGCCAATCGGAATAATAAAACTCTCAGAGATACTGAACTACCCGCAGCACAAGGTCAGATACTCCCTCCGCCTCCTTGAACAGGACGGTCTAATAGAACCGACACCAGAAGGGGCGGTAACAACAGACAAAGTCTATCCTTTCCTGAAAAAGATCAGGGACGCCCTCCGAAAAATGGAAAAAACCCTCCAGTCTCTTGAAGAGATGATAGAAGAAGCAGAAAAAGAGGCAAAAGAAAAAAAATAGGAAAGGACAGAGAGCAACGATGAAAAACTATTTAGACAACCTCCATTTACCATTCCCCAACTCCGACACCCCCAAAGTTAAAAACCACACAGCACTCTGAGCAACAACCCACAAACCGCATAATGCATGCCGGCGTAGGAGCAGAGGTTTGCTCTGCGACTGGGCGGGATTACGGAGCGAAGCGCAGTAACATGGCGGAAAGGTGTTTCCGCCTGTTCGGGAAATGCAAAGCATTTCCTCGTATGGTGGAACCCTGTTCCACCTATTCGGGAATACTCTGTATTTCCTTCGTGCCGCCGTATGAGTGAAATGCGAGAGCATTTCACGAATAGGCGGGATTTGCGGAGCAAATGCCGCCGTAGCTCATTCAAGGAACCCTTTGGGTTCCTCTGCTTCGCTACGGCGCTACGCAATATATGCCGCCGTAGCTCAGCTGGTGGAGCGCTCGGCTGTTAAACCCACAGCCGGGTGGCAGAAACCGAGCGGTCGCCGGTTCAAATCCGGCCGGCGGCGCCACAAAAAACAACCAAAACGCACAAAAAACCCCACCCCATAGGGGTCAAACGCTACGGCGCACACAAAAAGGGCCCGTAGCTTAGCCTGGTGGCCCGGAGGAACAAGTTCCTCCTTGCCTCGGCTAACGCCCGGCCCATAGGAAACGATGTTTCCTATTTGCCTCGGCTAACGCCTCGGAGCGCCTAGCTCAACACAAAAAGGGCCCGTAGCTTAGCCTGGTGGAGCGCCTGGCTCATAACCAGGTGGTCGCCGGTTCGAATCCGGCCGGGCCCACTTTTCACGTTTTTGGGTTCGGTTGGCCGGGTGCGGGTGTTTTTGTAAAAATTTCTCACCAAACTTGTTTTAAATACCCATGACAATATGATACATTGATGAAAAACGCAGCACGTGCCTGGAAAAAAGAGCAACGGATTGCCCTGTTCGCCAGCGTTTGTTTTGTCCTATTTCTCTCCCTTTCTTTTTATCTTACGGGAAGTGCAGAGGCTCAGAGTGAAAAAGCTGTTTTTTCATGGTCAGAGAAGAACCCACACATAGTGGACATGACAGTGGACAGGGGGGTGGACAGAGACGTTTTCCTTTATGCGAACATAACTGTCACCGTGGACTATGCTACTACTGTGCGTTTCCTGGCAGTCTCGGACCTTGATGTGTCTGTGAACCCGGAGAGCAAAGCAGTCCCCGCGGGATCAACTGTTGTTTCTGTGGCTGCCCACGTCCTGGTACCATCTGATGCTCGTGACGGAGAGCACAGTGTTGTGCTATACGCAGAGTGGGAGAGCCCCCAGGGCACTCCTTTCCGGTTTGGAAATGCAACGGTGCTGGAGGTCGTGCAAAACAGGGTCGGGTTTTTTTCTCTGCCCTCTTCTCTTGTTGCGCCCAGCAACTCTGTTTCCATTGGATTCTTTGTTTTCAACAGGGCCACGGTGGAAGACGCATTTTATATCAACGCCACGCTCCAGGGGGCGAACGGCACGGAGGTGAACGTCAGTCTGAGCACACGCCGTGTGGAACTCGGACCAAGGGACTCTGCACCCGTGCAGATTTCCGTTGTTGGGAACATCACTTCCAACACCACGGTGCTCCTTGAGGTGAAATCCGCCAGTGACCCCCTCTCTGAGAGAACAGAGAACATCGTTCTCACACCCTCCCCTCCTCCGGGAATCCACTCCAAAAAGAGTTTTCCACTGTTTTTTGTGGGGCTGATTGTGGTCGGCGCCGCTGTTGTCGCTGTGGCCGGTTTCACAGAGGCGGGGGTTTTCTTTTTGTTCAGCATGTTTTCCTGGCTCTTTGTGCGGTTGCAGAGGGAAAAGGTTCTTGACAACTTCATACGTGGAGAGATATACGGTTATGTCATGGGAAACCCGGGGTGTACCTATTCCGAGGTTCTGGCGGCGCTGGGACTGTCCAACGGTGTGGCGACATACCATCTATCTGTGCTTGAACGTGAGGGTTTTGTGGTCTCAAGAAAGGACGGCGTAAAGAAGCGCTTCTACCCCGTGGGACATCCTGACAGGAAGAGAAAGTTTTATCCGAACAGGATCCAGCGGGAGATTCTCCTGTTCCTTAAAAAGTATCCCGGGGCAACACAGACAGAGCTGGCGCGGGCTCTGGGGGAGAGCAAGCAGGTCATCCACTACCACATAGGGATACTGGAAGAAAAGGGGCTGCTCTCCTCCAACGTTGAGGGGAGGAAAAAATACTTCTTCCTGAACGAGAAGTTTGATAGTCTTGAAAAAGCGCTTGAGAACTCCAGGGAGGAGGTGGCCGGGGGTGCTTAGAACGGGCAGGGCTCTGTTGACGGGATTCAGTGTCAAAATGTCAAATCTGGAGGTGATAATATGAAAGGGACAGAACTTGTAAATGATAGAGCGAGAAGGAGTGTAAAAAAAGGTTTCCAAAACTTTAATATACGGTTTACCTTTTACAACACCCCACACGAGGTGCTTAGCATGAAACACCTGAAAGCAGGAATAAGGGTGCTGGTGTTCGTGATGCTGCTGTGGGGAATGGCCTTTACATACGTGCCCCACGAAGCAGATGCTGGAATAAGAACCGTTGTGACTGTGAGTTTGACCCCGGCATCACAGGAAGCAGATGTCAGTCCGGGTTCTTCCGGTGTTGTCATATTCTCGGGGACGGTTGAGGTGCAGTCGGGTGAGAGAACCGTGGTCAACCTCCAGGCTACCGCCCAGATAGGCACAGCAGTTGTCAGCCCGTCCAGCGCGGTGGTGCCTGCTGGCGGAGGCAGCTTCCCCATATCTGTCAGCGTGCGTGAGCCCCCCGAGACAAGCTATACTTTGACAGACAAGGTGACGGTGGGCGGCACATGGCAAAGCGGCGCCCTAGCGGGTCCGGTAAGTGAGACGAGCGCTCAGGTTGTCATAAAACAGTTTTTCAGGATGACCATTAGCACACAGTCCCCTTATGTTGAGGTAAAACCCGGATCACAGGTCTATTTTGACATACTGATTGAGAACAACGGCAATGGGAGAGACACCTTCACCGTGGAAATAGACCCTGACAATCTTAAAGAGTTGACTGCCAAAGACTGGGCTGTGCAAGTGGGAACGCCCAAGGTGACGATAGATGAAAAGGCCAAGAAACACGTGACAATAATCGCCACAACACCCCAGAAAACAACGCCATGGAAGAACAGCATAGACAGAATCGTTGTGGTGGTTAAATCAGAGAACGCACAGAACGTTGGGCAGAACGTCAAAGAGACGTACAACCTCTACGTGAGACAGCATGGTTTCCACATACCGGGGTTTGAGCCAGCATTCGCCTTACTGGCGCTGGCGATGGTGGCGGCCCTGATGAAAAAGAAGGCGATACGTACTAGGTAGGTCTGCCCCTTCCCAACCCCTTTCCAGTTCTTTATTTTTTAGATTTTATATGGCAGAACACCAAAAACCTTTAATCGCATTTTCGTCCCTCTACCACGGACCACAGACGAGAGGTGTCTAAAATGGGAGACCCGGGCGAAGAGGTTCACATTGAAGTTGGAACTGAGGAAGTTAGAACTGCGGAGCCGGAGGAAATAACAAAAGAGGCAGGGGGCGGAGTGAAAAAACCAGGAGAAGGAAAAAAACTGGTCCCTAAAAAGGCCTTGTACGCCGGCGCAGTCGTGGGGATCATACTTTTGTCTGTTCTCGGATACTGGGCGTACATATTTGTTAACTCGGAAGTCACGGAAGTGGCCGTGGGATACGAAGAGAGGGATGAAGTGTTGATGGTGGGAGTCCATCTCAGCACCACCGGAAAAGATTACAGTGGCCCGGCCGAGGTACGCATATATGAGGTAGTCAACGATAGCGAGGTACAGCGCTTTTCAACAACCATTGAAATGAAAAGAAACGACGCCGTGGAGCCGGTGCACTACACTGATTTCATCATGGGAAACGGGCTGTACAGAATAAAAGCTAGGGTGGGTGAAAAAGAGGGAAGTGTTGATTACTCGGTAAATTTCATAGCAGAGAACGCCACGATAATGAAGGTGTCCCCGGAGGGAGATACATCTGACCATTACCTGGTCCAGGTTTCTGTGCTGGATAGGGAAGGGAACATAGCAGAGCCCGTGAGAGGGGTGACCGTTGAGACAACGGTGGAACACAACGGACAGATTGAAACTGACACACTCACCATTCCCGCTGACAGTACGACGCTGACCAACAGGTTCCAGTACCCCTCACAGGGAAAAAAGAGCGGCTGGTATGCCGTGGATGTCGTGCTCACCAACACACTCGCAAGGCCTGACTCTCCGTACAGAACCCTTGAACGGAACGCCACGGTTTACCTGAACAGAAACCCCATTCCGGTAATAAACGGCCCCCTGTCGGTCCGTGTGAACGAAGAAGTCACATACGATGCCAGCGGCAGCTACGACCCTGACGGCGACAACATAGAAAACTACACATGGTATCTGATACCCGGAACCGATGTGAACAGCACGAACGTGCTGGCGGAAGGGTGGGGGCCTGTCTTCACATACACGTTCAACCTGCCGGGAACATACACCCTGTTGACATACATACGGGACGATGCCGGACTGGACCTCATAGACGCCACACAAGACCCCCCTGCCCCCGGACAGGACGGCGTGAAAGACACCTATGTGGGCATAGGGGAAAAGGTTCTCACGATAGAAGTGACAACGCTCTAAACTCTGCCGCCCTCCACCTACCTATCCTATCCTCGGTCCCTCTTTTCGGCAGCGCTGCCCATATCCTCCAGAATCTCGCCGACCACACGCACTCCAAGGTTGGCCAGCTCTTCCGCCTCACCCGGGGTTTTCCCCTCGGCCTGGACCCTTATTATCGGCTCTGTGCCTGATGGGCGCACCAGCATCCAGCCCCTGTCAAAAACGACTTTTATCCCGTCCAGGGTCACTATATCTTTAACATCCATGCCAAACGAGAGGGCCCCCCCTCTGACCAGCGCCAGATACTCTTCCAGCAGTTTCTCTTTGGCCCTCTCGTTGCACCGCACTTTTTTCTTGGCCAGATAGTATTCTGGCAGAGCGTCAACCATCTCAGACAGCGGTTTTTTCTTCTCAGACACTATCTCAAGCATCCTGGCGAGGGTCATCAGACCGTCCCTGCAGTACTGGTGCTCCGGGAAGATCAAACCCCCGTTCTCCTCTCCACCGAAGACGGCCCCGGTTTCCATCATCTTCCTGGCCACAATCGGAGAACCCACCCTGGTGTAAACCACGCTGCCCCCCTTTTCACGCACAACCTCTTCAACAAGACTGGACGTGTTCACAGGAACCACAACAACACCTCCCCCGGCCCTCTCAACGGCGTCCATAGCCAGCAGACCCAACGTTTTGTCCCCGAAAAGATAACGGCCCCTGTCGTCAACGAAAATAGCCCTGTCTCCATCTCCGTCGTGAGCAACGCCGAAATCAAAGCCACCCTCTTTGACAAGCACCATGATATCAGCCAGGTTTTCAGGGGTCGGCTCTGATGGGTGTGCTGGAAAACGCCCCGAGGGGCTAGCGTTCAGAGACACATAGCCCAGAGACAACCTGTCAAGCAACAGGGGCGTGGAAAGAGAAGACGCACCCGAGGCACAGTCCACCGCAACACGGGGAGAGAATCCTCTTATCAAATCCACGTCCACTCTCTCCAGCACGCCAGAAACATATCTCTCCACACCATCCGGATAAACACCTATAGAACCCACACCATCCCACCGGGCAAAAAAGAAATCCCCCGTGTGAAACAGTTTTTCAATCTCCATTTCCTCTTCACGCGACATCTCAGTTCCATCGGAGGACACACATTTTATTCCGTTGAACTCGGGCGGGTTATGGGATGCTGTTATCATCACACCCAGAGCGCTGCCGGAAGATTTCACAAGATACTGGAGGGCAGGGGTCACACAGACTCCGCAGTCAACCACGTCAACCCCCGAACTCAAAACGCCGCTGGCAACCGCCCTCTTTAGCATCTCCGCCGATGTGCGGGTGTCTGTGGCCACAAAAACACTCCCCAGCCCATGAGACCGGGCAAAAGTTCCCACGGCCAGCCCCACACGAAAAACAAACTCGGGGGTCAACCTCTCGTTAACAATACCCCTTATCCCATTTGTGCCGAACAACCTGGGAAACACCTGGCCACTCCCTCTTTTTTCATCTCCCGGCCCTTCATCAATCATCCATCAACCACCGTCCCATCTTTCCTGAGGCGCATGCCGATGACCCTGGCGCCAGCGTCTATCTCCGTGCCATCCTCAACTATGCTATCCCGGACCACGGCGCCGGAACCTATCTCACAGTTCTCCCCGATTATGCTGTTCTCAACAACAGCCCCCCGCCCAACCACGCTACCCGAAAAAACGGCTGCGTTAAAAACACTGGCACCATCACAGACCCTGGCCCCGGGTCCAACGCAAACGTTATCGCCTATGTGCCCGTCAACGACAGCCGAATCATCCACCAGGCGCTTCCGCCCCTCTTTTTCAAGCAAAAACCGCTGGGCCTCTATGTAAGAGAAGAGGTTCCCGGCGTCAAGAAAATATCCACGGGTCTCAAGACCATAAAAACCGTGGGGTATCAGCAGGGGGAAAATCTCTCTTTCAACAGAGACCATCCTCCCGGGCGGAATAAACTCCAGAACCTTTTTCTCCAGTACATATGTTCCAGCGTTTATCAGATTTGAGGGTGCCTCTTCGCGGCGGGGTTTTTCAACAAACGCAGAGATGCGGCCTTCCCCGTCCACCACAGCCACCCCATATGGCTCGGGGTTCTCAACACGCCAAAGAGAAATCGTCCCTATCGCCCCCTTTTTCCTGTGAAAATCCACAAGCTCGTCAACACTGGCAGACGTCATAACATCGGCATTCACCACCCCAAAGGTGCCGGTTATCGCGCTCTCACAGTTTTTTATAGCCCCCCCAGTCCCCAGGGGCTCTTTCTCAAAGAAAAAAACAGCGTCCAGGTCTGGCCACCTGCTCTCAATATGCTCTCTGACCATATCGCCCAGGTAACCAACAGCGAAAAGAAAACTCTTCCCCCCAACACCTATATGCTCAAGAACGTGGTCTATTATGGAGCGGTTCAGCAGGGGCACAAGGACCTTCGGGCGGTTGAACGTCAGCGGCCTGAGACGTGTGCCAAAACCACCGGCCAGCACGACTATTTCCAAGAGCACCACCTCTAAGAGAGACTGCAACGCATGGAAAACATCTACGATATAATCGCTATGCTGACAACGTTGTTGCCGCGCAAAACAACCGTTCCAAGCTTTCTGGACGCCTCCGGGCCCATCTCCACGGTCTCCTCCAGCACCATGTTCATATAGTCGTCAACCCCTGTCAGAACGCCCTCAAGAACACGGTTGTCCTTCAGCAAAAGAGACACACGCTTGTTAAGTGACTTTTTCAGCAGATCATTTGGCATCAAGGCACATCACACACCCACATCAGTGCTCGTGGCTTATAAATTTATTCTCTCGTGTGTTCAGCCCCGTGTGTCGGCATCAGGTTCGTCGCCATCCCGCTCGGCGTCGCTAAAGCCCTCCTCTATGCTGGACTCCTCCATCTCCCTTTCAATCCTGTCCAGCTCTTTTTTTAGCTCTGAGTGCTTCGGAATCTCGCCGAGCACATCATCAGCCCTTCCAATTAGACGCTCAAGGTCCTCGGCCTTCAGAGGCGTATGCTCCTCGGTGCGCATGCCCGCCCCGAGATAAGTGGCTGCACCCTCCACGAGGCGGGTGAGCTCAAACGGGAACACTATCTTTGTCGCCTGTCCCTCGCCCAGGCGCGTCAGGGTGTCCAGGCTCAGAACTGTCAACGCCTTTCTGTCAAGGGGCAGAGCACCCATGGACAGAATCCTCAGACGTTGCGCCTCACCCTGCGCCCTCAAAATGGTCGCAAGACGCTCTCCCTCCGCCTCAAGAATCTTCGCCTGCCGGACACCCTCGGCCTGCAGAATCCTGCTCCTCTTAGCACCCTCTGCGCGCAGAATGGCAGCCCGCTTTTCACCATCAGCCCGCCTTATGGCCGCCCTCCTCTCCCTCTCGGCGCTGGTCTGCTCCTCCATAGCCTGTTTGACCCTGGGCACGGGGTCAACCTCTCTTATCTCAACAGTCTCAACTTTGACACCCCACTTGTCCGTCGCCTCGTCCAGAATATCCCGCAGATGGGCGTTTATCCTGTTCCGGTTGTACAGTATCTCGTCCAGTTCCATATCACCTATGACGCTCCTGAGCGTCGTCTGAGCCAGATAGACCGTCGCCCGCTGATAGTCCTCAACCTCATAATACGCCTTGACAGGGTCCACCACCTTGATATATATAATAGCATCAACCCGGGTGGGAGCGTTGTCCTTTGTTATGACCTCCTGCGCCGGCACATCCAGTGGAATCGTACGCAGGTCCATCTTAATAACCTTTGAAATAAGAGGAGTGACAACCCTGAAACCCGGGTTCAGGGTTCCCTTGAAGCTCCCCAGCTGCTCCCACAGACCCTGCTCATACGGCCGGATGATATAAATCGCCGACCTGGCCATGTAGGAAAGCAACAGGATTATCAAAAACGCCAGAAATATCGCCGTAGCAACGCTCATTTTACATCACACTCCTCACAGATGTCCAAACCATATACACCATCCCTTCATCTACTTTTCCCTTTGTTTCCCACGTCACCTCCTCCTATTTATCCGCACCGAAAGGAAAAGCCATCCTGGTCTCAACCGTCTCAACCCTAATCCCCCACCGATCCACAGCCTCATTGAGGATATCCCTCAGATGGTTGTTTATTCTGGCCCGGCTGGATATCTCGTCCAGGTCCATGCCGCCCAGCAGGGCTCTGAGCAGGGTCTGGACCATATAAATTATAGCTCTCCGATAATCCTCAATCTCATAATACGCCTTTATGGGGTCAACCACGCGGACATGGATAACAGCGCCAACCCTAACCCTCTGTTTATCCTTTGTGACTATCTCCTGGTCAGGCACATCCAGCGGAATCGTACGCAAATCCATCTTAATAACCCTTGAAATAAGAGGTGGAACAAGATTTAACCCGGGTCCCAGAACCCTTTTAAACTTACCCATTTGTTCCAAAAGCCCAACCTCATGTGGTAGGATGACACAAACAGAAGATTTTGCCAGATAAGAAATCAACAGTACGAGCAACAGGGACAGAACTATTGCCATAGGAGCATACATACCACACTACACCCCATTCAACAGGAGGCGTGCTATTCAACAGCCTCTTTTCTCTCATCCCCCTATGTTCTCTTCAGCCCTCTTTCCACCCTCCTCTTTCGCTTCCTCCACAGGTTCAACGATAACGTGGACGCCTTCGCTCCTGACAACACGGACCCGGGTGCCGGCTGGAATAGCTCTGTTGGACGTGGCACTCCAGACATCCGAGCCGATCTTGACCTTCCCCCGGAGGGAGTCGGGTCGCACCTCTTTCGTAACCACCCCCGTTTTTCCCACAAGAGAAGATGCAACCGTGGTAACAGGCGGAGAAGTGGGTCCAAACTTCATATAAAACATGATGGTGACAATAAACGTGGGAACTCCCACAGCCAGAATGAAAACGGGCGTCCACGTGGAATAAAACACCCATGGGGCCATCAAACCCACCACACCCAGGACCAGCAAGACCGTGCCCGGGATGGCTATGAAAAACCCGGGAATCGTCACCTCCGCGATCAACATCAATATTCCAACCACGATGAGCAACACAGCGATTCCCGTGGGATCCATAACAGCCACACCAACGTCCATAAACACCTGGTGGTTTATTATGTTTTTCGTTCAGAACATTGCAAAAAGCATAACAAAGAAGCACAACGTATATAAACCCACCATCCGTTGAAACTACAACGGGATAAAAATGCGGTTGTGGAACGTTAAAACGAGGATACGCGCCCTCGGCCTGTCGCTGATGACGCTCTTCCTCACAGGAGTTGTAGGGTTCGTGCTCATAAAAACATACGTGGAGGGGGAGCATGTTACATTCGTAGAAGCTATGTACTGGACAATAATAACCCTCACCACTCTGGGGTACTACCCTCCCGGCGTGGGGTTAACAAGCGACATAGGGATGGCCTTCACAATTCTCATAGTGGGCTCGGGGGTCATAATAATCTTCGTGGGCGTCCCGAGCGTTGTCGCCCCATGGTTTGAAGAACGGCTCCAGAGGGCAACAAAAGCCAGAAAAACCCCTCTCCCAGAAGGCGGGCACATAGTCGTGGTCGGGTACAACCCAACATCTAGATATGCCATAGAAGAGCTCAGACACCACGGATTCGCCAGTGTCGTGGTAGACGAAGACAGGGAGCACGAACAAGAACTCTTGGAAAAGGGGGTTCCCTTCGTCTGGGGAGACCCGACAGACGAGGAAACCCTGAAAAAAGCACGGCTGGACACGTCCCTGGGACTGATGCTCACAGGACAGGACGACGTTAACATTTTCGCCGCCATAACCGCCAGAAAGGTAAACCCGGAAGTCCACATAGTATCCATAGCCAGAGACCCGGAAAAAGAAAAACTCCTCTACAAAATCGGCGTCAACAAAGTCGTGTCCCCGGGTAGCTTCGTCGGAAGAATGCTCGCAAACCGTGCCCTGGGACGCTACGAAGCAGACATAATAGAAGGCAAAAAGCTGCTTGGCGGCCTGGAAATGCGCCAGTACACCCTCACCCCTAGAAGCGGCATAACAGGAAAAACCCTCGCCGAGAGCGGGATAGGAGAAAAAACAGGCATCCTGGTCATAGGGGTGTGGAGAGAAGGAGAACTAACAGTGACGCCACAACCAGACTTCGTCTTCAAAGAGGGAGACATAGTCGTCATAATGGGCACCTCGGCCCAGATGCTGGCCTTTGAAAACACCTTCGGGGGGATAGCGGGGTGATAATCGTATGTGGCTATGGAACCGTGGGCAAAAACGCCGTCACAGAACTCAAAGAAAAAGGCGCAAGGTTCGTCGTGGTTGACAGAAAAGAGATAGACGAGGACATACCCTTCGTGAAAGGAGACGCTGGCACAGAGGAAACCCTGAAAAAAGCCGGCATAGGCGAAGCAACAGCTCTCATCGCATGTACGGACAGAGACTCAACAAACGCCCTCATAGTCCTCATGGCAAAAACACTCAACCCAAAAATAAAAGCCCTGGCCGTGGTGAAAAAAGACGAGAGCATATCCAAGCTCTACAAAACGGGGGCGGACTACGTTGTATCAGATGCCGTAATAGGCGGACAGCTACTGGCAAAAAACACCGCTTCACCATATGTGGGGGGGTTCATAGACCGGCTGACCATAGCCAAAAACGTTGAAATAACAGAGATACCCATACCACAAAACAGCCCGTTTGCGGGCAAAACGCTCAGAGAAACAGGGATACGCAAAAAGACAGGTGTGAGCGTTCTGGCCATCAGAAGAGAAGATGACATAATTCTCAGCCCTAGGAGGGACACGGAAATAAAAGGGGGAGACAGGCTCGTGGTCATAGGCGAAACAGACCGCATACGAGAGGTCTTTAACATGGCCAGGGGGCTCTAGACCCAAAATACGGAGGACATAGAGTGGAAAAAGAAAAAAATCCCGGCCCGGTTGACTACAGCCGCCAGATAAAGCTCAGACAGATAGGCCTGGAGGGGCAGAAAAAGATACGTGATGCAAAAGTGGCGGTGGTGGGCGCCGGAGCACTCGGAAGCGCAATAGCCCTCTACCTCACAAAAATCGGCGTCGGCACAATAACGATAATAGACCGGGATTTGGTGGAAAAGAGCAACCTTCCCCGCCAGATTCTCTACACTCCAGAAGATGTGGGAAAAGAAAAAGCCCTGGTCGCAGAAAAGCGCCTCAGAGAAATAAACCCGGATGTCATAGTTGAGGGATACGCCCAACACATAGACCACAGCACAACGCACCTCCTCGGCGGGGCAGACATAGTACTTGACGGAACAGACAACCTCCATACCCGCCACCTCCTCAACCAGTACGCCGTTAAAAAACAAAAACCATGGATATACGGCGGAGCCATAGGAACCGTGGGCATGACAGCGACATTCACACCCGACGGGCCATGTTTCAACTGCATATTCCCCTACGACAGCAACCCCGGGACGCCGGAAACCTGTGCCACCATGGGGGTGCTGGGCACTCTTCCCACACTCATAGCCAGCATACAGGCCACAGAGGCCGTCAAACTCATCATTGGCGAAAAACCCAGAAAAACTCTGCTATATATAAATCTCTGGGACAACACCTGGCGGGAGATATCGATCAAAAAAAGAAAAAACTGCGAGGTCTGCGAAAAACACCTGTACCCACATCTCACAGGAGAAAAACGATTAATAACGACCTCTTTCTGCGAGGGAAACAGGGTCCAGATAACACCACCAGTAAGAACCAGCGGGCTCGTCAAACACCTCAACGAAACAGCCGGCGCAGAAATCGTGGACGGAAAAGCAGTCCTCAGAGAAGAAGGGCTGGAAATACTGATCTACGACGACGGGCGGGCCATAATCACCGGCACATCCGATGAAAACGAGGCAAAAAAGATATACCAGAAATATGTGAGCATATAGACGGGAGGAAAAGACATATGGAACTTTACAAAAAGGGAAAAGTGAAGGACGTCTACGACCTGGGCAACGGCCGCCTGAAATACATCTTCACGGACAAAATATCCGTGTTTGACAAAATAATACCAACAGAGATACCGCACAAAGGAGAAACCCTGTGCCTGACAAGCGTTTACTGGATGAAAAAAGCGGAGAACATGGGCGTAAAAACGGACTTCATAGAAAGCCCGTCCGCCCGCGAAATGATCGTTAAAAAAGTCAGGATAATAAAAGACTACAACAAACTGACCCCACAGACCACCGACTACCTGATACCCCTGGAAGTCATCTGCAGACACTACATAGCCGGAAGCTTCTACGACCGCCTCAAAAAAGGCAAAATAGACCCAAAACAGCTAGGACTCGGCTCCGTGGAATACGGCGCACCACTCCCCGAACCCCACATAGAATTCACAACAAAACTTGAACCCGTGGACAGACACCTCACAGAAAAAGAAGCCATGGAAATATCAGGGCTCACACCCGACGAACTGGAAGACATAAAAGAGACCGTTCTGAAAATAGACGAAACAATACAGAGAGAAGTAAGCCAGCGGGGCCTCATACACGTGGACGGAAAAAAAGAGTTCGGCTTTGACGAAGACCGCCAGCTGATGCTCGTGGATACATTCGGAACAGCAGACGAAGACCGGTGGTGGGACAAAAAAGAATACGAAAAAGGGAAAATCGTTGAACTGAGCAAAGAAAAAGTCCGCCAGCACTACCGCCAGACAGGATACCACCAGCGCCTCATGGAAGCAAGAGAAAAAGGCCTGAAAGAACCCGACATCCCCCCGCTCCCTGACAAACTCGTAGAAGAAATAAGCCATCTCTACATCACCATGTACGAACGAATAACAGGAGAAAAATTCACGCCAACCCCCAAATAGAAACCCTTAGAGGTCTGATTCAAACCATCTCCCCCGTCTCGGGGATGTTCAGCACCAAGATCTTTCAATCCCTCAAAGGTCTGATTCTAACCGGTGCAAAAAATGAGTGAAAAACAAACCTCACTAATCTTTCAATCCCTCAAAGGTCTGATTCTAACGCGTCCAGTACCTTCTCCAGACCAGGAGGTGCATACTCTTTCAATCCCTCAAAGGTCTGATTCTAACTATGATCGTTAAGGTGCTGGACCTTTTCAGTGGTCTCTTTCAATCCCTCAAAGGTCTGATTCTAACGACGTCCCCCCGCAGGCTGTCCAAGACAATTATCAAGCTTTCAATCCCTCAAAGGTCTGATTCTAACGAACCCGACGGGCGAATATTCGTCGTGGGCACACCACTTTCAATCCCTCAAAGGTCTGATTCTAACGCTCACAACCCCCGACCCAACCATCTATAGTAAATACCTTTCAATCCCTCAAAGGTCTGATTCTAACAACGCTTACGGCAACGCTACAATATAAGTTACGCTGCTTTCAATCCCTCAAAGGTCTGATTCTAACCCCACCTAACCCACTCTAAAATAAC
>CAZROC010000001.1:162056-165487 GCA_964601625.1 uncultured Thermoplasmata archaeon
TGTGTATTCTATTATTTCCAGCACTTTCAATCCCTCAAAGGTCTGATTCTAACTTAATATCTTAATAACCTTAAAGATTAATAAACGAATCTTTCAATCCCTCAAAGGTCTGATTCTAACGATATTGAGAAAGGTTGAGAAGGCAAAAGAGAGATGGACTTTCAATCCCTCAAAGGTCTGATTCTAACCTATAAAATAATAAAATAAATTAGTAGAGTATTAAGACTTTCAATCCCTCAAAGGTCTGATTCTAACATGCGTATTTGGATGGGCGGGGTGTTTTGTTGTTTGCGCTTTCAATCCCTCAAAGGTCTGATTCTAACGTTATCCAGTGGGTTTTTCAAAACAAAACGCATGCGCACTTTCAATCCCTCAAAGGTCTGATTCTAACATAAACATTTACAAAAAACCACGCACAAAAAAATATGCTTTCAATCCCTCAAAGGTCTGATTCTAACGTAAATTTTAAAGCGAAAGATATAAAAAGTTTTTGTTCTTTCAATCCCTCAAAGGTCTGATTCTAACGGAAAGCCGTTGATTGGGGGCACACCATGAAAGGATACTTTCAATCCCTCAAAGGTCTGATTCTAACCGGTGGAGGTTAAACAGAGATATGGAAAAGTTCTGGTCTTTCAATCCCTCAAAGGTCTGATTCTAACAGTATGGAATGAGTAATCGTGATATAGGCCTGCTTCCTTTCAATCCCTCAAAGGTCTGATTCTAACCTCTACAATATCACCAAACTCACCATGACCAACATCTTCTTTCAATCCCTCAAAGGTCTGATTCTAACGTAACACGTCCGCAACGCAGACACTCAAAATACTGCCACTTTCAATCCCTCAAAGGTCTGATTCTAACATAGCATATTTCCTGTCCGCATAGAGACCAAGCCCAGCTTTCAATCCCTCAAAGGTCTGATTCTAACGGAACATGTGAAGACGTCCCGTCTCCTCAACAGCCGCCCTTTCAATCCCTCAAAGGTCTGATTCTAACCGTTATCTTGCCCAGGAGGAATGATGGTATGATTATCCTTTCAATCCCTCAAAGGTCTGATTCTAACTCATACGTTAAATAAAGCAATTGATAGTAGAACAGGACTTTCAATCCCTCAAAGGTCTGATTCTAACATTACATTTTTTGTGATGTGGGTTAGTTATAAACTGTTCTTTCAATCCCTCAAAGGTCTGATTCTAACCTCACCTCACCACCTATATATACCTCCTCTTATTTAACTTTCAATCCCTCAAAGGTCTGATTCTAACTCATGTCTTTTTTCACCTCCATGTTTATGCAGAAAAACTTTCAATCCCTCAAAGGTCTGATTCTAACATGTGTTAATATCGCTGTAAAACAGATTTGGCTTATAGCTTTCAATCCCTCAAAGGTCTGATTCTAACCCATTTTGTTTGGGACAATACTTTCAGTTATCCTATACTTTCAATCCCTCAAAGGTCTGATTCTAACATATAATCTCTGTTTGTGCAGAGATTTATAAATTCCACTTTCAATCCCTCAAAGGTCTGATTCTAACAACTACACCATCAGATTTGACAACTATATAAAAACAACTTTCAATCCCTCAAAGGTCTGATTCTAACAGAAAAAACCGTTCTGGCGACATAGTAATAAGCCAGAGCTTTCAATCCCTCAAAGGTCTGATTCTAACTTATTTCGGATAAAAGCACGAGGGATTAAAAGAGAGACTTTCAATCCCTCAAAGGTCTGATTCTAACTTATGAATACGAACATAGAAAAAAAGAAGAGAAGAAACTTTCAATCCCTCAAAGGTCTGATTCTAACTCTCTGCAGAATTGTCATGTATATATATGTGTGTGTTTATCTTTCAATCCCTCAAAGGTCTGATTCTAACTTGTTTATTTGTTTATGCAAAAAATCATAAAAGTGAGCTTTCAATCCCTCAAAGGTCTGATTCTAACCCAGATAGGATAATGATAACGGACAGCGTAAATGCACCTTTCAATCCCTCAAAGGTCTGATTCTAACAAAACAACATATATGTGATAACCACCGTGGAGAAAACCTTTCAATCCCTCAAAGGTCTGATTCTAACGCAACATACCACCACTATTTTATAAGAGATATCTACGACTTTCAATCCCTCAAAGGTCTGATTCTAACCAGGGGATTTAAAAACGGCATTATCAAAACATACAGAACTTTCAATCCCTCAAAGGTCTGATTCTAACATTTGGAGTTGTTTAGGGAGTTGGCTATAGGATACGCTTTCAATCCCTCAAAGGTCTGATTCTAACACAACAGACCCGGCCCGGCACAGGAACATCAAAGAGGCTTTCAATCCCTCAAAGGTCTGATTCTAACGGGATGCACCTTGTTACGGATAAGTGGGCTTTCATACGGCTTTCAATCCCTCAAAGGTCTGATTCTAACTCACATCCTTTTTCGTGGTCCACCGTCTCAAAGAGAACTTTCAATCCCTCAAAGGTCTGATTCTAACCTTACTGCAACCCGTGACCAACACACTACCCATGAGAACTTTCAATCCCTCAAAGGTCTGATTCTAACCTTGAGTTTACGTATCCTGAGCATGTGAACATTCCCCCTTTCAATCCCTCAAAGGTCTGATTCTAACTGAGAGGTGAGAAGATGAAGGTTGAATTAGAAAAAACTTTCAATCCCTCAAAGGTCTGATTCTAACCGACGCCTTCACCGTTATCGTCTCATCCTGCTCAAGCTTTCAATCCCTCAAAGGTCTGATTCTAACTCTGGAATAAGTATGGACAGGGGCGGATTGTTGATGCTTTCAATCCCTCAAAGGTCTGATTCTAACTGGGACACAGGATTATTGAGAAAAATCAGAGCAGGCACTTTCAATCCCTCAAAGGTCTGATTCTAACGTGGGGGCTTGTGGCGGAATGGGAGTTGGTTGATGTGCTTTCAATCCCTCAAAGGTCTGATTCTAACGATGGTGCTCTGTTGCTGCCTGTCGCCAGCCTTGTGTCCTTTCAATCCCTCAAAGGTCTGATTCTAACTTATGTTGAGGAGGCGGGGGCGAAGCGTTTGTTTTTTGCTTTCAATCCCTCAAAGGTCTGATTCTAACCCCAATCAAAAGGGATATTCACGTGCACGGCACGTTTCTTTCAATCCCTCAAAGGTCTGATTCTAACAAACGATATAAGTAACTTCGTAAAGGAGGCGGAAACACTTTCAATCCCTCAAAGGTCTGATTCTAACCTCACGCCATAACAGTGTTAACGCTTCGGACGGGTTTCTTTCAATCCCTCAAAGGTCTGATTCTAACATTCCGCTTATTAATATTTGTGCCACGTTTAAAAGTGCCTTTCAATCCCTCAAAGGTCTGATTCTAACAAAGGTCGGAATACCTGAAGAAGTGGCACGTAATTACCTTTCAATCCCTCAAAGGTCTGATTCTAACACCCCGTCGCTGG
>CAZROC010000001.1:165587-291150 GCA_964601625.1 uncultured Thermoplasmata archaeon
AAATAATATCACGTTGGGTTAAAAACTTTCAATCCCTCAAAGGTCTGATTCTAACAATCGTAACGTTTCGCCGATACGCCACAAACTCATATCTTTCAATCCCTCAAAGGTCTGATTCTAACCCCCGTCGCTGGAAATAATATCACGTTGGGTTAAAAACTTTCAATCCCTCAAAGGTCTGATTCTAACCGTAACAATCATATGTATCGCACTAATGCAGATAAACACTTTCAATCCCTCAAAGGTCTGATTCTAACTCAGTGAGCCCGTTGAGAGGTTCAGCCCTGTTATATACCTTTCAATCCCTCAAAGGTCTGATTCTAACTGCTGGATGTGGGGGATTTTGTTTTCCCCGAGAAGGGACCTTTCAATCCCTCAAAGGTCTGATTCTAACGATATTATGTCGGTCCAGGCGTTGGCGGTCGTAGAACTCTTTCAATCCCTCAAAGGTCTGATTCTAACTTGACCAAGGAAGCACAGAACATCCTTAGAAGGGTGACTTTCAATCCCTCAAAGGTCTGATTCTAACTCGGAGAATACGTATGTAGACCAAGCCCTAAAAAACCTTTCAATCCCTCAAAGGTCTGATTCTAACCACCCCGGCCAGCAGGTTTCGGCGGAGGGGATGGGCGGTGTTATTTTTACCGAAAACCACAGCAGGATATTTATAGGTTTTCTAAAAAATGTCGTGGATGTCGTGCGTGGAGATGCAGAACCTCTGATTCCCGACGTCCGAAACTCTTTTCTCCTCCGCGGTCTTTTTCCAAACCATGAAAGTGTATTCAGCCAATATCACTCTGGACACAACCCGCGAAGGGGACATAGTTGACGTCACTCCGATGGTTGAGAGAGTAGTTGGTGAAAGTGGTGTTCGGGAGGGCATCGTTCTCGTCTTTGTCCCTGGCTCAACGGGTGCCCTGACAACGGTTGAGTACGAACCGGGCCTGGTCAAAGAGGACATCCCACGCCTCCTTGAAAAGATAGCGCCCAGGGACGCAGTTTATGGACATGAAAAGACCTGGCACGACGGAAACGGGCACTCCCATGTGCGGGCATCTCTGCTGGGGCCGGACATAGTTGTCCCGGTGACCGATGGCCGCCTTCATCTGGGGACGTGGCAGCAGATAGTTTTCCTTGAGCTGGATGTCAAACCACGCCGGCGCACCCTGGTTGTGAAAATTCTCGGAGAGTGAGATGTTGATGCGCATCGTTTTTCTCGGGACAGGGGGGAGCTGGCCATCAAAACACGCCAACACGAGCTCTTTTGCTGTTCAGATACCGCACAGGGTATTGTTGTTTGACTGCGGGGAAGGAACCCAGCGTCAGATCATGCACACCAATGTTTCTTTTATGAAAATATCACACATTTTCATAACCCACTTCCACGGCGACCATTTTCTCGGCCTCCCGGGGATGATCCAGAGCATGGCCCTTAACCGCAGAAAAGAAAAACTGACTGTTGTTGGTCCGCCTGGCACCGGGGATCTCATGAAGGTCATCCTTTCGCTGGGTTTTTACACACTCACGTTCCCTGTTGATGTATCAGAACTGAGACCGGGCGAAGAAATGAAACTCCCAGACGGCTACATCATAAAAACGTTTGAGACAGATCATACTGCGCCTGGCATAGGTTATGTGCTTGAAGAGCCGCCCCGGCCCGGAAAGTTCAACAGAAAAAAGGCCATAGAAATGGGGGTGCCCCCCGGCCCTCTGTTTTCAAAGCTACAGAGGGGTGAGGCGGTGGTTGTCGGAGGAAAAAAGGTGAGGACGGAGGACGTGGTGGGTCCCCCCCGGCGGGGGCGTAAACTGGTTTACACCGGTGACACACGCCCGCTCCGACCCGTCCCGGAGGCGTGGAAAAACTGTGACGTTTTGATCCACGACTCAACTCTCTCCCATTCCATGGAAAAGAGAGCGCTGGAATACGGCCATTCAACTTCTGTGCACGCCGCTCTGGCTGCAAAAGAGTGCAACGCCCGGGTGCTGTTCCTGTTTCACAGGAGTCCGCGCTATGAAACTCCAGAGCCGCTGGTGGAAGAGGCAAAACAGGTTTTCCCGAACACAGTGGGAGCCACAGATTTTCTGGAGTACAGTGTCCCACTGCCCGATTAGACGGGGTAGGTTTAGATTCTGGTTTGAAAAATAGGTTTATATCACCGCACCCGTTTATGCCTCTCCGATGGACATAGACGATTTCATAGAACGGGTTAGAGACGAGCGGCCTGACGCTGTCCTGTTGTTTTCTCTGGCAGACACAGATGTGAAAAGGTTCACTGAGGAGATGAGTGAGGGTTGTAAAATAGTGGTCGCTTCGCCCACAAACCCGCCCTCTTATCTGCTGATGGACCACCGGGTCATATACAGAAAGATATCCCCTATTCCCGACCCTGGAGTGGCACTCCTGGTGAGGATCAAAGATTTCTTTGTCTCCGCCATGGCGGAGGGGGTTTTTCGTCCGGGCCAGAGGGTCCTGTGTTTTGCCCGGGGAGACCTGGACGTTTATATGGAGGTTGACACCTCAAACCTGGGCATACCCTCTCTGATAGACCTGGTACAGGACCGTGTTGACCTCTCGGTGCTTGAGGCAACCATGGAGATGGCTTCCACAATAGCCAGAGAGGGGAGGGAGGGGTATCCGGCGGGAGCGCTTTTCATAGTCGGAGACGAAGCCCGGGTTATAAAATACACCATCCCGCTCATCCAGACACCCTTTGGAGACGAAGGGCGGCCTGTCAATATACTCAGCCGAAAAGATGAAGACACAGTAAAAGGCTACGCCACCATGGATGGAGCCGTCATAGTGGGGGGCGATGGAAACGTTGTCTCAGCCGGGAGGTATGTGATGGTCCAGAATGCGCCGCTGCGCATGAAGGAGGGGTTGGGTGGCAGACACCTCGCGGCCGCATACATAACACAGGTCTCCAGGGCCATAGCGATACTGGTGTCCTCTTCGGGTGCGATAAGGGTTTTCAAAGACGGAAAGATAATATACGAGGTGAAACGGGTTTGACAGAAGACAATGGTGGAGAGGAAAAAGCGGGAAAAAAAACAGATGAGCCAGTGGAGCCGGAGTACAGGGTGTTCATATCCGTCCCATATTATGGAACAGAGAATGTTGAAAAGATAGAGAGCGCTGTTGAAAAAATATTTCCGGGGACGGTGTTTGAAAAAATTGAGGGTTTTGGAAAAAAAATTCTGAGGGGAGAAGGGGGGACGCTGAGAACTCTCCGGGAGCGCCTGAGAGAGCAGAGGATAAGAGACGCTGCCAGAGAACACCTCCGCCTACTGCGTCCCCTTGTTTTTTTCCTGAACAAACAGGCGGCGTATGTGGGAAAAGTCAATTTCTCAGATGGAAAAAATCCCATGGGGGACATACAGGTGGAGGTGCGGGTTGAAAAAGAGGGCGATGAGGAAAAGGTCGTGGAATGGCTCACATACATACCCGAAAAGCAAGCAGCAAAGAGAGAGCGAGAAGAACGGGAAAATGGTGCGGCGAGCGGGGGAGGCGGAGAATATGACCGAGAAAGCGCATAAAAACCTGGCAAAAAAAAGGGTTGGGATGTCCTCGCCATCACTGTCGCTTGTACCCCTAGAAAAGGCCTTCGTGCACGTCTACGAGGCCGGTTTCCGTCTCTGGGAGATAGTCGCAGAGGGAGAACACCTCCTGCTGGACAAAAGAAAACAGATTGAAAACCTCCTGGCATCATACGACATGGAAATAACGATCCACGCGCCCCTCAGCGATGTCAACATCGCAAGCCCGAACCCCCCCATGAGGGACGCCGCTTTTGACTTCATCTGGCGCACGATGGACATAGCCCACGACCTGGGCGTGAAGGTTTTCACAATACACCCCGGCCACATATCACCCCTCGGGTTTTTCGCACCTGAAAAAATCAGAAAGCTGAGCGTCGCAGCCGTGAAAAAGATAGACCGGATAAGCCGTGGATACGACATGACCATCTGCCTGGAAAATATGCCCTGCATGGCCACCACCATCTGCCACACCCCGGAGGAGATAGAGGAGCACCTTGACGGCACAGACCTGATGTTCTGCCTGGACACCGGACACGCAAACACCTGCGGAAACCTCAGAGAGTTCATCCGCCTGAGAGACAGAATAGGAAACGTACACTTCCACGACAACGATGGAAAAAAGGACCAGCACCTCCCACCCGGAGAGGGCACACTGGACATGGACGTGGTCCGAGAGATGCTCGCAAACTACACGGGCAACATAATCGTTGAGAGCAGAAACATAGAAGAAGGAAAAAAGGGCGCAGAATACGTGGAAAAACTGTTCAAAACATCATAGCCACCGTGCCGACCACCGCGCTGACAAAAAATGGCCATTTCAGACCGTCACCCATACATTGAGGGGGCGGGCAGCTTCTTGGGTCTCTTGGCGGCCGCCGTCTGTTTCTGGAGAGCCTTTATCTGTTCCTCCACCTTCTCCGCCTCTTCGTATAGCGGTCCAGCGTCTATGTTCCTGTGCAAAAACAGCCTGTCCATGACCTCAATTATTTTGGCCGCAGACCTCGCATCCGGGTAATCGGGGTGTGCCTCTGTGAGCAGCCCGACCACGGGATACTTCAACATCTTTCCCATGTTCAGGAGAACCCCAGCCACGCCGGTGATAACTCCCTCGGCGAACTCCTTTATCTCTTCGTCGTCTTCCAGGACCCTCCTTATCTCAGGAGTGCTGCCCACGCCATAGACGGCGGTCCGTCGCTTTTCCATCTCCTCCTCGGACATCTCCCCCTCAACCTCGCTGGTGTCCACCACCAGACCCTCGGGGGATATTATCAACTTGCACCTCTGCTCTTCCATGGCCCACTCTATCATCCTGGCCGCTATCGGTTTTATTATGTTAGGTGACGGCTGGAACTCCGAAATAAAAACAACTATCTGCTCTTCGCCCTCTTTTTTCTCACAGGCATAAATGCGCACAGGGTTGTGAGGCTCTGAGTTGCGTATGAGAGACACCGTGGGGAAATATATGGAGTCCACAACACCTATCTGTTCCATTTCAAGGAGGTTTATGAGATAGTTTGCAACAATGGAACTCACAAGGCCCACGCTGGGAAAACCGTCTATCACAATGGCCCCATCCAGGTCCATCTTTTTTATCTCATATATCTCCACGTCTTCCAACATTTTCCACCGTGACCAATAAAGAAAAACAAATACTTAATCCTAACCCCCGTTTTTCAAAAAATATGCGGGAAACACAAAACTGAAACACAAAATTTTGAGACAACACTTATAAACCAGGGGTTATATGAAATGCCATGAGACACCACAACCCCAGACAAAAAACACACCCGGCCGTTATGACCGTGCTATTTTCAGCCGTTTTCCTTGCAGCAGCATTTTTAATAACATCCCAGCTACACTCGCTGGCACTGGAAACTAAAAGCGGAGACTGGCCCCCAACAGCGGGAGACTGGCTCGTATACAACAACACCGCCATCCAGAACCAGGAAATCCACATAAATGGGAACATAATCGTCGGAGAAAACGCCACACTCAGATTGTTCAACTGCACAGTTTACATGGACAAAAACAACACCATGTTTGACATACTCGGATCAGTCCACCTCTGGAACACCACGGTGACCGCACAACCAAACACGACCTGGACAATGGTGGTGGAAACCAACGCCACCGCCACCATAGAAAACTCCAGCATGGACATAGGATGGGAGTTCAACGTTGGCATCTACGCTCTGGCGGAGATCAAAAACTCCACACTGACTTTTCTCAACAACACACACGTGCCCGCCTCCTATATGGGCTTCCAGGGCTCCGGTGTCATAGAAAACACCACGATAACATCAGAAGGCCAGCAGTACTGCATCCACGCCGTCAACGGCCTCACAAACACCCTCTGGATAAACGACAGCAAAATAATCAACCCCGGCATAGAGCCAACCGGACTGGGAGCCATATATTATCCTTTCAGCGTGGGCATTTTCTCAAACACACGCATGGAAATAAGAAACACGGAAATACTTCCCACAAACTACTCCGGGGCCGTGTCCTATGAGCGGGGCGAAGGAGTCGTGAAAAACCTGACCATAAGAGGGGGACTGTTCGGAGTGGACCTCATGGCATCACACGCCGAGATCAAAGACAACAGGGTATACGACACAACGGCGGCAGTGAGCGTAAGATACTCACCCCCAAAAAGCTACGGCGGAGGCTGTGACTACTCCACTCCCACAAACATCACCCTCCCACGGCCTAGGATAACCGGCTGCGTGTTCAAAAACAACACATACGGAGTGGCCCTGGACCATGCAAACGTCTCCATTGAAAACACCACAATAGAAAACTCGGAATACGCCATATACGGGATAAACTCCGCCTTTGAAGAAAACAACAACACATACCACAACACAACCCGGGGCAGGGCCATAATATACGCTAAAACAGACCTCGTGGTTTACAGGGGCGACGGAGACCTCGCAGACGGAGCCACAGTGGAAATAGAAGAGACAGGGTGGCGTGACTGGACATCCAACGGACGTGTATCCCTCAACGGCACAACAGGACTCCTAGCCCTCTATACAGACAACAACGACACAACACACACCTACACATACCACCTCCACATATCCTACAACACGGGCATCAGGACCTTCTGGAAAAACATAACCCTCAACCCCCTACAGGCACCGTCAACCCTGGAAGTCTACGTGCCCGCCGGACCGGACCTCGTCCTTGAAAAAGCCACTCTCTCCACAGAAGCAGCACCGCCCGGCGCAGACGTGATCGTCCAGATAACCGTGAAAAACGAGTGGCCCTACCCCGTGGAAAACGTGACAGTGGTCGTGGAAACACCCCAGGGATACTATGAGAGCACAATAGACCGCATAGAAGCAAACAATACCGCCACCATAAACGTGACCATAAAAACACCCCGCTATGACACGGAAAAAACCGTTGAAGTAACAGTTTTCGTGGACCCGAACGCGGAGACTGAGGGGCAGTACATGTCCCAGGACAACAACGAAAAAACCCTCTACCTCACAGTCAAAGAAACCACCCCGGGGACGGTGCCCCCCATGGCAGCCATAGGCGCAGCTATAACGGTTTTGCTGGCACTCTTCTTATACACATTCCTTAAAAGCATCAGATCCGGGACAGCAACCTCCGCCCCACCGGAAGAAAAAACGTCTCCGACAGAGACAGCGGGTGAAAAGACCTCTGATTCTAAGGGCGCCATGGAAAAAAAGGAAGAGGAAAAGCCGGAAAAGGGGGCAGAACCCGAACTGCCAGAGCCGGAACGCCCCGAAGAACCACAAAAAGAACCTGCACAAGCCGGGGAAACCGAAAAAACAGACTGAACAGGGACGTGGATCAACCAGAGCCCCTGGAACCTTTTTTGCCACGGTTCTTTTCAAGCAAAAGCGTGTTGCCCCGCAAATCCACTATGGTAGCTCCGACGCTGCTGGCCAGGGTCTCTGCCATGGCCACACGCTCCTCTCTTTCAAGCCCCTTAGGAAGACGAACACGCACAACACGATCACTCTCAATGTGACTCCTGACCTCGGCCACGAAGCCATCGCTCAGCCCGTTCTTCCCCACCCGCAGAGTGACCGCCTCCTCTAGGGCCTCGGCCACATTCCTGCTCCTTTTCTGCCTGTCAGCCGCCGTGTCTACCACCTCTGCCTCTCTTCTTCTTTTCCTTCTCCCCACCTCTCTTGTCACCCCTATATGGGAAACGTCTCACATAGCCGCACTCAAGACACTCAACCCTCAGCCGCCCCTTCTCAAGCCGTATCCGGGCGTTTTTTCCAGATATCAAAAAAGCGTTGCACTTCCTGCACATGGAAACCTTGTACCTCGTGGGAACAGACACGTTGTAGCGCATACCGATCCGGCGCAAAAGCCAGACATAGCGCCTGGCACGCTCCATATCCCCCCTCAGAGCGGCATCCCTCGCCAGACCAAAGAGTATGTCCATCCTCTCCCTGGCTATCCTCTGCGCCTCACGCTTCTTCCGCTTCCAGAAACCTCTTCCCGGCATGGTTCTCAGAGGCATAAAAGACAGGTGGTATATCAAAACATCCGTGGACTCGCCGAGGACGTCAAGTTATTGCCTCCGTAGGTTGTATATTGTGATGTATGCCAGGCACCATGAAAGTGCGATTTCTGGTTTGGCGTTGTGTGGCCATCTTTTGTAGAATTGTTTGATTCAAACCCTTAACCTGACATCTTCGCCTTTTCATCCCACAACATTCAATTATCTTTTTCCTCCAGATAAGATAATATAATTATAGACACTAAGAGATACGCAAAAAATAAGATGTATGCCCAGTTTGGGAAGGCATTCGCATTTAATATTCCAAAGGTTAGTAATACACCGAGGGCGACTGGAAATATAAGTACGCATATTTTTGCCATCGTCAGTTTTTTCCGCCATTCTAAACGAAACATGATTGAAAGGGTAAGCATGAACAAAAAGAGCGCTATCAAAGATGGAACAAAGTATCCATAACGGACCAGCCCTGCCCAGAGTATTACTGTTACTATAGCAGCGATTCGTATCCAGATTTCTTTACCGATTCTATACATGAACTATGCCACCCTCAAGTCCAACAAACATACCCAATATTTCGCACTATGGATGTATGTATTGGCCACTTCACCACACCATTAATGATTACGAGTTTTTATTTTTATCCTTGACCTTCTTTCTCAGCGACTCAGGTTTGAAAACGTAAATCCAGCCAGAGGGAAGCCACATAATACGCCCGATTCTTAGAAGACCTCCAGAGAATTTCGGCTGTACCTTATCAATCTCAGCAGAAACAGACAAAAGCCCGTTTTGGAGCTTCATATACGGCCAAGTTAATACCAACAGGCCATTCTTGACAGAAATTTTAACAAAAGACAGCTTTAACACAAACAGTATGCTCCCCAGCGAAAACAGAATAGCCAGCATCGCCCAATAAAAGAGATTGTATGTGTCGCTTTCATGCGTCAATATCGTCAATATAAGATTATAAGTGGATATGCCTGCCATGAACAAGGGGACTAGACATGGAATAAAAAAGAACAGAACTATTCCTTTTACGTCACAATTTTTTGCGATATATACCCCCTCTTTCTCTCTGTTTTCCACTTTCTCATTTCCTGTTTCAGGCGTTTCAGACATAAACCCCTCTGAAAAAGCCCCTTCCACGAAGCTCTTTATTACCGGATGATCTCTGTGGAACTTTCTGTACAATACCCACCAACCCAATCTCACCTCTATTATGGCTATAGCGGACACAACCGGCCCGATCACGAGTCCAAACTGCGTGAACTGTTTCCTCTCCTCTTCATCCATATACGGCCCCGTTATCCACATCAATAATATGATAGCCGACATAACGTAAAGAAAAATTGCAAGCTTCTTGAACGGGACAAGAATTCTGATGCTTTTCGGCACTTTTTCCGAGATTCTAAAAAAGGAACAAACATAATATACATCATAAAGACCCTCTTTGTTTCTCTTAAAAAGATACCTATCGCCCAGATATCTGAGCTCAAACACACCGTCTCTAATTTTTCTGATCGTCGTTTTTTCCTCTCTTAACCCGAGGTCTATCTTGTTTAAGTATCTCAACGCCTCTTTCTTGAACAATTCCTTGTTTCCTTCTGTAAGATGGACGTCGGGAAGTTTTACTTTGAACAAATATGTCTTCACGGCATCACCACACCTCTTTGCATATTTATTTTTATCTTAACAGAGGACACACAACAATACTTATACCGGCCATAATTGCATAGCATAAATTCAACGCCCATGGAGTAGCCGCGAACAATATACAATAAGTAGAAAAAGCGTATACCATTAATTGACACGCAACAGCTTTCCCCTGTAATCCCATGCATACCTTATATTCTGCGTACCACGCAATAGGAGGGGTAAGCCCAGAGAATATGCCGGCAAATACAGGTCCTGCTTCACCAAATGCCGTAGTTCCAAGAATATATCCAATGCCAGCCATTACACCAGCTATAACTAGGCTGATAGCTGTAGCTTTGAGTTTACATGCATGTTTTTTAACCCATCCACTCCCCCACCACATTCCCCATGGGTCCCCGTTGTTCACCGGCTCTCCCTTCATATATAGATACAGGTTCACCCCGCCTCTCACGCCTATAGGGTCTCTCTGTAAAAACCTCCCCACCGCGCTGTCGTAGTACCGTGCCCGATAGTAGTAGAGTCCGCTCTCAGGGTCATATTCCCGTCCTGTGTATGTGTAGGGGTTTTTAACATCTCCACTTTGTTCTACGATGTTTCCCCATGCGTCATAGGTGTATTTTTGTACGAACCCGCCAGATTCAATTGTCACAAGGCCAACAACGCTGCCGAGGCGGTCCTGGACATAATAAAAGGCGTGCCCTCCTCTGTACATCACCAGGGGGTTGTCTATGCCCGGGCCGTGGGTGTAAACAGGCATCATAAAATCAGACCTCTTTGTTAGGATTTTTTCCCTCTGGAGATTTTCTGGGGGCCGATTTTCCTACCTTTTCATCTGGCTTATCTGAAGGAGAGAGACTCTGAAACTCTCTTTTTTCTCTATTTTTAACCATCTGCAGATCCGAGTGTCACCAATCCATTTCAATATTATAAATGTTATAAGCAATGATATTCCAAAAGCAGATAAAATATCCACCAAATCCCAATAGATCTTCTTACCGGTCAAAATTGGATAAAAAACCTCTTGATATATTCCGGTAGGACCAAGAAAAACGAATGTGAAGAAAACATACTCAATAACCCGACATACGTGGAATGGCCTTTTGCTCTTATCCTCTTTTGTCACGGGCGACATCTCCTTCTTTACATCTCTTTATTTATGAGATTCTTTTTATTCCCGTTTTTCATGTTCAGCATCCATGGCATATCTCAAAAACGCGAGAAAGAATGGTAGTAGAAACAGGAATAGAATTATCTGAAGTGCGTATGTCTCCCGCGATGCGGGTATGAGAAGGCCGAATAATAGCGAGAAAAAAGTCGCTGCAAGGAGAGAAAGAGCTCCAATGAACAGAAATCTTTCCAGACGGATCAGCCCTCTTTCCCAGAGGGTGTCTCCTAGATGCTCTGAAAAGGATATGTGTCTATCCAAAAAGACTAAGATAATAAGTAAAGAAAAAACAACAACACCTCGGAGATAGTCGGAGGTAACTATGTACATAACCATGGCAATTCCAACGACCAACACGGGAGAACATAGGAGAAGTCTTCTCCGCAGGGTGTTTTCCATTGAATCTCCTCCAAACACATTACACAGGATTTATACCTCCACCGCTATATAAATAGATAGGATACTCATAGAGTGTAAGGTATCCAGTCATCCAAATCGTACTTTTACTGCGCCCAGCGGAAGAAGTTGTCAATGAAATTGTACCCGTGACCTTAAAAAATGTCCCATACCGAGAGTAAATAGAAATAAAATTTTCAAACGTCCCCGATAGTCGACCAGAGTCAGAACTTTTTATTATTGTTATTGGGGAAAAAATATATTTTATTCCTCCTGATAATGAGCGACCATTTATAAAAACGCTAATTTTTAGAACCGCTACTAAAAAATTTTTTCCGGTCACACCTGAAAGAAGAGGCACGGAACCGGATGAGTACGCATATCCCCCGTTGGTAATCTTGACGCCAACAGCAATATTACTGTAGCCACCTATTGTACGTCCGAATGCTGAAAAAGAGGCCAGACTTGAAGCCGAACCTAAAGAAGAAGATTGGACATGGAGAGAAAAGAAACCATTTGGCAATCCAAAAGAATTCCATGACGCTGAACCAATTTTCCTGCCTCCATAAGAGACAGAATAAGGGGGTCCCCATACAGCGTATCCAATTGGGTCTCTATAAAAAACAGGATTATTATCTGCATACAAATATGGACTTGTCCCATCAACCGTCCCAGCAGGGTCTCTCTGCAAGAACCGCCCAACCGTGCTGTCGTAGTATCGTGCCCGATAGTAGTAGAGTCCGCTTTCTGGGTCGTATTCTCTGCCTGTGTATGTGTAGGGGTTTTTGACATCCCCGCTTTGGCTGACTATGTTTCCCCAGGCGTCGTAGGTGTAGGTCTGGACGAAACCCCCGGTTTCCAGTGTTACCAGCCCGACAACGCTGCCGAGGCGGTCTTGGACATAATAAAGGGCCAGTCCGTTTCTGTACATTACTAGCGGGTTGTCTACGCCCGGGCCGTGGGTGTAGGCGGCCATGAGGACGCCGGTGGTGTTGAACTCCAATGTGATATCCTCGCCGTCGTAGAAATAGTAGGTGGTCTCGCCGTTTATGGTCTTGGAAACACGTTTTCCGCCTATGAGGAGCGGGTTGTTGTGAAAGCCGCTGTAGCCGGTTCCGCAGTGTTGTCTTGGACATCTGCAGTAGTTGTATGTGATGTTGGAGCCGTTGGGGAGTTCTATTCCTATCAGGCGGTTCTCATAGTCATAGCGGTAGAGTGTCTTCTCTCCATCAGAGGTGGTTTTTGAGATGAGGTTTCCGTTGCTGTCATATCTGTATGTGGTTCCGTCGCTGATGGATAACAGCTGGTTGTCAGCGTTATAGGTGTAAGTGGTCTCCTTGTTGTTCACGGTCATTTCCAGGCGGTTTCCCACGCCGTCATAGGTGTAGGTGGTTGTGTCTCCCCACGGGTAGACGACCCGGGAGAGGCGGCTGTCGTTGTCGTAGGTGTATGTGGTTGTTCCGTCCATGTCCTCTTTTTCTATGAGGCGGCCGAGCGTGTCATATGTGTAGTTTATGGAAAGCAGTGGGCCATCTATGCCGGCCTCCTGGCGGACCAGGAAACCCGAAGCGTTGTACGTGTAGGTCTGGGTGAGATGCGGAGAGTCTGGTGTGACGTTGTTCACGTAGTAGTCTATTTTTGTCACCCTGCCCGCTGGGTCATAGGCGTATTCTATGATGTCTGTTTTGGAGGTGTTAAACGGGTTGGGAGAAACTATCCGGGAGACCCTGTCCAGTGGGTCGTACTCGTATGAGACCGTGTAAACCGGGTTTTCCACAGATATCTTGTTGCCGTTTTCGTCGTATGTGTAAACGTTGTACAGGTGGAAGCCAGCCACATAAGCGTCCACCCTGGTCAGATGGCCGGCAAGGTCGTACTGGAAATAGAGGTGGTCTCTGGCTCCTGTGCCAACGCTCTGACTCTCCGTGACATGTCCCATGGCGTCATAGACATATTTTATATAACTCCCATCCGGATACGAGATCTTAACCAGTCTGCCCAGCTTGTCATAGGTGTATGTTGTGGTGTTGTCGTTGGGATCGGTTCTTGATATTATGTTGCCGTCTCCGTCATAGGAATAGGTTGTCTTGTGGCCGAGCGCTGTGGTTTCTGAGACCTTGTCGCCCCTATCATTATACGTGTATGTGAACACCTTGTTTCCGTTGGGATCGGTTATTGAGACCAGTCGCCCCATGGCATCGTAGTTGTATGTGGTGGTATAACCCATGGGGGTTGTCACGCTTGTTCTGCGCCCCAGGGCGTCATAGGTGTAAGTGGTTGTATATCCAAGAGGGTTTGTCTCGGATATCCTGTTGCCCCGCCCATCATAGGTGTAAGTGGTTGTGCCTGTGACATCTGTTTTTGACACCAACCTGTCTTTTACATCGTATGTGTATGTTGTAACGGCTCCGTCTTTTGAGACCTCTTTTATCAGACGGCTATAGTTGTCATATTCTTTTGTGGTTGTGTAACCCAGTGGGTCTGTCCTGTTGACCTCTCGTCCCAGTGGGTCATAGGATATGGTGGTTGTGTATCCCCTGGGGTTTGTGATTTCCACGAGGTGTCCCTCGGCGTCATACTTGTAAGTGGTTGTGTATCCGAGAGGGTCTGTCTCGCCTGTTTTCCTGTTCATCGCATCATATGTATATGTTGTTTTTGCGCCGTTTTTGTCAACAAACTCTATGACATTCCCTGTTTCGTCGTACTTCCATGTCTTGGCATATCCGAGGGCGTCTGTTTCTTTGATCTTCCTGTTTTCACTATCATATTCAAAAAAGGTTGGGTTGCCGTTTTTATCAACAGTTTTTATGATGTTCCCGGCGTCGTCATACTCGTATCTGGTTGAATAACCGAGCGGGTCTATTTCTTCTGTCATCCACCCGGACAGACTATCGTACACGTACCTGGTCATGTGGCCGAGTTTGTCTATGGTTGCTATTCGTCTTCCCTCGCCGTCGTACACGTATGTTGTGCTGTATCCGAGCGGGTCTGTTTCTTTGACCAGGTTTCCGTTGTTGTCGTATTCATAGGTTGTTGTGTACCCGTCTTCGTCCGTTGAAGAGAGCATCCACCCTATCTCATTATACGTGTAAGATTTGTTTGTTCCGTCGTCGTAGGTTTCTTTTATCACGTTCCCATGCTGGTCATAGTCGTATGTGATGTGTGGAGAGTGACGTGTTTCCAGGACAACACCGTTTACTGTGCCACCGTTCAAAAGAGTCCATGTCCCATACACAGTTATTTTCGTGTTTCCCAGGGGGTCTGTTTCCTTTATCCTGTTTCCGTGGCTGTCATATTCGTATGTCCATGTGTATCCGAGCTTGTTTGTTTCTCTTATTTTGTAGGAGATGTACCTTTTGCTTGATAGGAGTCCAAGGGTGTTTATTGTCCTATACTCCCATGTCCTGGTGTATCCGAGTGGGCCTGTTTCTTTGATCTTGTTTCCGTACTGGTCGTATTCATAGGTTGTTGTGTAGCCCCGGGGGTCTGTGTAACTGGTCATGTTACCGTTTTCCCAGGTCATGTTTCCACGTTTGAACCTGTACCCTGCCACAGGGCTACCGATGTGGGTCGGGTTTCCGTCCTTGTTGTATTCTATTGTGGAATCTACTCCCCGAGCATTGGTTATGATCGTTTTGTAAGCATAGTATTTGAAAGAGTACATCATAAAACTGTCCTGGTATTCTCCAGTATCCGGGTTGTAGAGGCCCCTGTATACCTGGCCTGTTCTGTCTCTGCCCTCTCTGCCGGCCAGTTTGTATGTGAAGGTTATTCCGGTGTTTACTCTGTCAATGATTTTTATAAGCCTGTGTCCTGTGTCATACGAGTACCGGGTTGCGTTTCCGTTGGGGTCTATGACTTCTATGAGGTTGAGGTTTTCGTCATAGACATAGCTCACTTTGCGTCCTATGGGGTCTATTATAGTGGATATCAGGTTGTTATCGTTGTACTGGATGTTGTAGTAAAGTCCGGTGTTTTCTTCTATTTTGACCAGAAGGTTGTTGTCGTAGGTGAAGGTCATCTGGTTGTTGTTTTTGTCTGTTATTTCCAGTAGTTTTCCGCCGGGAGAAAAGACCAGTTTGGAGCCGTCTGGTTTGTACAGCTCGTAGTTTCCGCTGGTCTTGTTTTTGGACAACTGGTCGTGGGTGCCATTGGGGGTTTCGTATCCGGTGCCGTTCCAGTGGTAATAGAATTCTGTTCCATCAGTGTCTATGTAGGTTATGTCGTTGTTGTCCTGTATTATGAGGTGTTGGTCGTAGTTGTATGTCCACCCATAGCCAAAGGGGCTTAGGATGTGGTTGCGCTGGCTGTTGTATGCTCTTTTTATGTCAAGGTTGAACATCCATCCTTTTACGTGTATGTCAACTGGGGAGACGTAGAGGTTTCCGTTGGCGGAGTTGATTAAGATGTTGTGGTCTCTCATAACCTTGTTTTCTTCGCCCACGTAGTGGTAGTATGGTTCGAACCCGGTGTTTCCGTGTTCTGTGAACACTGCTATGTACTCTGTTTTTATGTTGTTGTTTTCATCCCCCTCTTCTATGTCTCCCCTTGGCCTGTCTTCGCTTGTTGGGTCCACCGTGGCTGTCCAGTTATAATCTTTCTCAGTTGACGGGTCCCAACTGAGGTCTATTGTGTATGTTTGTTGTTGGGCCAGGCCTGTTATCGTGTCGTTGTATTGTTCTTCGCCGTCCAAACAAACTTTTACTCTTATGTCTCCCACCACATCAGCGTCTCCCACGTTTTTAACAACCACATGCACGTTGGTAGGCGTGTCAACGAACTCAACACCATAATCAGAATAAACCTCTTCCACAACCAGATCAGGTGCCCGTGGTGGTGGCACGGGTGTTCCGCCGGGCTTGCAGATGGGTTTGATGAAGAGTCTGTCTCCGATTCTCAGATACTCGTATGTTTGGTAGCGGTCCAGGTAGGGGTCGTCTATGCTAACATATATTGTGTCCCCAACCTCTCCGTCCACGGGTATTGGGAGCACAGGCGGAGTGTTTATTGGCACATAGAAATAGTGGCTCCCATCAATGAGATAAATGCTTTCCAGTAGTTGCGTGGCTGCCATAGCCACAAAGGGGTCGCCACCATAGGGATCAAGTCCCATAGCCACGAGGTATGGGCTGCCATATGTTGTGGCGTCCAATGTCCACCACGTACGCCCCAGGTTGGTGCTACGAGCATAAAACGTGTAGTTCACACCACCATCTTCTCTGTGAATCCAGCCAGCATGCAACACCCCACCGCTTGAAAAGACCACGGGATGAGTGTTGTTCCCATTGTATGATAGCCGGGTAATCTTGTCCCACATTAATGTAGGCGTCGTTGGGAGATTGTACAGGGCGGCATTGTACAACGCCACAGCCGCCGGTACTTTGTCCTCGCCCAGTTTCTCCTCTGCCTTAGTGTACAGGAACAAACTCTTCGCCACATCGTCCGGGCTCGTAAGGTTCTCAGAATAAAGAATGTTGGAGAAGACCTCGGTTCTGGCTATATCTACGAGGGTCTCATAGAGCTCCCTGTCTCCATGGGACCACAACAACACTATGGCGTCGGAGAGATATCGGAAAGACCTATACGGCTCACTGTCTATTGTTTTCAGGGAGAGGTTTAGTTCCACATAGACAGCCGTGTAAAAACCGTATTCCCCCCAGTCATCAGTCTCATAACGCAAAACATCCACCCGGCCCAACACACCCTGTAATGTCGTGTTATAGTAATCGTTGTAACTGCTCGTAAAAAACACGTCCCCACCATCAACCCATATCAACAACGTGTTTTCGTCCGTGGTGTTATTCAAAAAAACCCCATGGTCAACCACGGCCAGACAACCACAACCACCCCCACTCTTAGCAGAGACGTTTCCACTAAAACCAGTCGCCAGCAAAACAAAAACAAGCAGTATGCCAACAATCTTTTTCTCAAACATCAAACCACCTCAAAACCATATACACGACGTCCTATATATATATTTCTCTGGTTGTGCGAAAAACACACAAAAAACCCATATTAATGTTAACAAAATGATGACAATTTGTGGTTGCGGAGGATAACGGGAGGAATAGGCGGTAAGCAAAAACGTATTTCCACAAAATGGCTCCCCAAACATTAAATCCCACAAAAACATCCATACCACAAAACCACACAAACGGAGGAATCCACATGGTATCAGCCGTTCAGAGGAACAGGATAAAAAAGGTGTTTGCCGAAGTGGAAAATGATGGGAAGATGGTGGATGTGATCCTTTTTGTGAACTCCACGGAGCCGCACATGGACCTGGGATTTTTCTACGTCACGGGGTTGACGGAGGGGGTCTTTGAGGACAGCGTGGCGGTGGTGTGGAAAAATGGCGAGGGGACGCTTGTCACATCCATACTTGAGGAGGAGACCGCCAAAAAGAGCGGGTTCAAACTACACATAATGGAGAGCAGGGAGGAGTGGAAGGACCGGTTAAAAGAGGCCGCTGGTCCAGCGGAGGTCATAGGCGTCAACGCCGAGGAGATAACCCTTTCAAAGTACCAGCGGATCAAAGAAACGTTCCCCAACGCGGAAATCGTTGACATCTCCCCATATCTGAAAAGGGCGAGGATGGTCAAAGACGAAGAGGAAATAGAGAGGACGAAAAGGGCCTGCGACCTGGCCAGCAGGGCGGCAGAGCTCATAGTTGAGTCCATAAAAGAGGGCGTCAGAGAATACGAAATAGCCGCAGAACTGACATATCTCATGCAAAAACACGGGGCCAGCGGAAACTCCTTCTCGCCCATCGCCGCCTTTGGACCAAACAGCGCAGAGCCACACTACCTCGCAGGGGACAGAGAGGCGAAAAAGGGTGACACCATTCTGCTGGACTTTGGCTGTGTTTTCAAACGCTACACATCGGACATAACCCGCACGTTCTTCCTCGGAAAAGCCACAGCAGAACAAAAAAAGGTGTACGAGACCGTCCTGCACGCACAGGAGCTGGGAATAGATGCCATAGCGGAGGGCGTCAATGGCGCCGAAGTGGACAGAAAAGTCCGGGAGTACATAGACAGCACAGAGTACAAGGGACGTTTTATACACAGCACGGGACACAGCATAGGCCTCTCGGTGCACGATGGCGGGGTGCTGAACCACAAAATAGACCTCCCCCTCAGGGCGGGCATGATATTCACCGTTGAGCCGGGGATATACCTCCCGGGCAATTTCGGAGTGCGGATAGAAGACGATGTGCTTGTCACACCTCGTGGCCACGAGGTTCTCACCACAGCGCCAAAAGACCTGCTTGAACTCTGAACCATCAACCCCTCCTGTTGCCGTAGATATCCCACCAGACCCGTGCAACGAAGACAGAAAACAGCACCAGAAGCGCCGCCAGATAAGAAGTGCTGTACCCTATCCCCTCACCGCTCTTTTCCATCCCGGGAACCCACGGGTGTATCTCCTCCACAGGCACGGCATAAACCTCATAGAGGGCCGTGGAGTTTTTGCCAACAACGAGTACCGTGAACACCCCGTCCCCCTCTTCCACGGTCACAGAACCGCCAGGGGCGGACTCAAAAAAACCGTCTCCATCTGTGTCCAATCTCACCTCTCCGTCCCACGCAAAAAACTCCCCGGAAAGACGTGCCTGGCCGCCCTCAACTGGCAGTATTTTTGGAATCCCTGGCAACTCAACGCCACCGGACCAGTCCCACATGAAAACAGAGCGAAAAAATGAGCCGACAAGTGGGTCGTGGACGATCAGCCCTGCCTCCCTGTTCTCCGCCGGCGAGTGAGTGTTCCAGTTCATGCTGCTTATCAGGACGTGCCTCCCGTCAACCACCATGGCTTTGGCATGTATTTTGCTCAGACGCTTTTCTCCCAGAGAGACAAGGCGGCATTCAACGTCCAGGCCCTTTTCAGATGCGAAGGCGTTTATTGCTTTGGCTGTGTCTCCGTTGTCCCATTTTTCATCGTCCGGACGCACGTACCGTGAGTCAAGGAGTATTCTGACCGACACGCCCCTCTCGGAGGCGTTGAACATGGCGTTCATCACGTCTGCCACTATCCCACTATCGGCCGGCCCATGCCAGTCCAGGTCCAACAGCTCAACCAGTATCTCTGACGAGGCGTTTTCGCATAGGCGAAGCACTGGCTCAAAGTGAGAGGTCGCATCCGGAGACACAAAGCCCTCCACACGTATCCCACTGCCCTCTGCGGCAGAGACGATCACCGCCGGAAACACAGATGGGCGGCGAAAACCAGGGTTGAAGGAATAATTGGCCGGCGTATCTGGTGGGAGATATGGTGCGTTGCCGAACTCCACCGAATCACCAGCGCCCTCCCAGTCTGTGAGAAAAACACCCTCAAAAAAAGATGCCAGTTGCTCAGATTCCACAAACACTCCCCATCCCCTGTTGCCGGATCTGTTTTCCACGGGAAAACCAGTGGGCTTCCAGTTCTCTGTCCCCAAAAAAACCCTCTGGCCATCAAAGACGGCGTATTTTGTGTGGACATAGTCGTATCTTTCACCACGGAAAGGCACAGAGCCGTCGCTCTGCACAAACCGGACCTCTCCTCCCCTCTCAAGCAGGTCTGCCATAAAACCCAGTTCTGCGGTGCCCTCTTTTCCGCTCCATGACCAGCCAACCGGCCCTCCTTCTAGCAAAACACGCACGGCGACCCCGCGCTCCGAGGCGTTGATGAGTGCGCTGACCAGTAAAGGGTGGGTCATTTCGTACATTGAAACGTCTATCGTCTCCTTCGCAGAGGATATGGCAGAGAGAAGAACACCCAGACCGCTGTCCGGGGAAACAAAGGCGGTCACGGTGGACGCATTTGCCTTTGCCACCTCAAACGATGTCCAGCCAAGAACCGACGCCTCTGACAGGGGCCAGTCAGCGGCGGTGTCCGTGTCCCCTCCAGTGCGAACGAAATACCTCTCAGCACCCACATCTCCTCCGGGGTCCACGGGGTCCCCGATCCACCCATCTCTTACGCTGTGGGTGTCCCAGGCGAAGGCGTCCATGAGCACGCCCCCCGAGGAGAACAGGTAGAGTCCCGATCCGTCGTGGGAAAACATTTGCTCACCCGGCGCCCCCATTTCAAAGACCGCAGCTATGTCCTTTCTCTCCGTTTCCCACACGCCCATCTCAGCTGAATAGTTGGCGACACTGGGACAAACGACCACCGATTCGCCTGGCTTGACGACACACCCGGGAAAAAACCATGTGCCCCAGAGGTTGGTGACCCTCCAGCCGCTCAGATTTACGGGCGCAGAACCCCTGTTCTCAACCCGCAAAAACTCCCACCCGGCCATGTGGGGAAAAACAGAGACGAACAACACCTTGTCCCCCGCCTCCGCCCCGCCATAAACAGGGTTTGGCTCCCCTAGAGTGGCGTTTGACACCAGCCGCCATGAACGTACACTGTCACCTTCAACGCCATCCCCATCGCTGTTTTTATCGCTGTCCGTCAGAGCCCAGGGGACACCTCTCTCAAAAAAAGGGAAGGTGGCGTTCCAGACCGTGACGCCTTTTTCGTCCAGCAATCTCATTTCAAAGGGAAGTGCTGGAGGGATCTCCGCCGTTATTGAAAAGGAAATGTTAAAGACTCCGAGACCTCCTGGCGGAATAAAAGTTTCCGGCAGAGAAAGGTTTGCCCCTGTAGAGTTAAAAAGAAAAGAAAGAGACCAGCCTGCGAGACACATGGGGCGGGTGGTGGGATTGTAAACTTCCACCCAGCCATCTCCCCCACCATCGCCTGAGACAACGAACTCGGACACCTCTGCTCCCGGCTCTGCTCCCGAGACAAACCGTGATATCACACGCTCATCTTCCTGAAAAACATCATCACAGACATGGAGAGAGATGTTCTGCCAGCCCGAGGCGCTCTCCGGCATAACAAAGTATCCCTCCCAAAGGGATGCCACGCCCACATCTCTGCCTGTCTGGTTCAGAAAAAACGTGCTGTTGCCCCACAGGACAAAAACACAGATAACCCTGTTGTCGTCGCCGACCTGTGCTTTCAAAAAAACCCTGTCTCCGGGGTGGGGGTTAGGGGTGGCATAGAAGAATTCAACAGCCGGTGGCGAGTCGTTCTCCCGCTCCGGAAAAACGCCCGGCGTGGGAAAGGTCTCGTACCAGTCAGCAGACGTATTTGTGTCCTGGAACAGGGGTATGCGGGATATGGATCTGTTTTCGTCTGGGCATGGTGCATATCCACCATCCCATGAATCGTCTGCTGGCGGTGGGTCCACCGGATCACCCGAGCCGTACGCCGCCCAGTCACATATCGTTCCGTTCACATACAGGGTTATATCATCGCCGCCGTTGTTCAGAAAGGGGCTTGTGAGGTTGAAAAAGACGTCATGGACCGGCCGGGACACGTCTGTTCCTAGGACTGTGGCATTTTTTCTGACCGCCGAGTCGCTTCCAGGACCCGGGTGAAAAACCACAGCGTCCCACCTGCCCAGTTCCGGAACTGTCGTCTCCAAAAAAGAGCCGTCGCTGTCAGATATCGCCATGGATATATTTTGGGCGGAGGGGCCCAGCCAGGTGATTTCCACACATTCGCCATGGAGGTCGTCCCCCGACGGGTCCGGGAATATCTCTGTTATCAGTGCGGGTTGTGCGGTAGGGCTCAGATGTGATACCACGGCTTCAAAAGATGGGTTTTCCGCGGACGCAACCGGGTCTGCTGGCGACGCTGTGAACACTGAAAATAAGAGCAGAGCAAAAAAAGAAACGAACACGACAGAGGAAATCCTAGAATGCACCGCTGATCTTTCACATCTTCGCTGGCCCGTGTCTCCGCAAACTGATCTCACCTTTCCACTTTCCCTTCTTTTGCGCAACCCCTGTTGCGGGCGACCAAGGAGATGGGAAATAAAAGATTTTCTCCCAAAGGCCGTTATTCGTGTCTGGTTTTCATTTAACCGAAAAATATTTTACTTATTATAGGGATACATATATGACCTGAGATCCAGCGATATAAAAATCAAAAACTCGGAGATGAAAAAATAGAAGAGAGGTGAAACAAGATGAGAAAAAGATCGGACGTCGTTTTGAGCAGAAAAAAAGGTGGCAGAATGCTTTTTGTCACAGCGGCTTTCGTTCTCCTGGCAGCGTCTGTGAGCGCCATGACACCAAGAACTATGGCCGAGCCTTTCACCGGCTCTCTTGGAATAAGGGACTCAAACGACGTTGAGAGAAACTACTTTGACCCCACAGAGTCCGTCTACTTTTACATAACCGCATATGACGCCGGAGCGCCGCTCCAGTACGCGGACGTGGACGTGGAAGTCGTTGGAGACACAAACGGTCTGCAGTTCTCTGACACCGTCCAGACAGACGCCTATGGACACGCAGAGACTCACTGGTTTGGAGGATATGGGGCATGGGAGCACCCGGTAGACAGGTACACCGTGTACGTGAACTATACGACCGCTAACGTAACCACCACCATCGCCACCGGAGTGTTCCGCGTGTACGACCCTGTTCCGTGGGGCGGAAACATTTACACAACCGATGAGAATGACATAGAGACGAGCTTTTTCGGAACAACCAGCGAAGTGGTAATACATTTCCACGTCGTTGACCAGTACGGCAACCCCTACCAGTATCACACCTATGGGGACGTATATTATATCGTATACCACAACAGCGAATTCGTAACCCAGCACACCCTTTACACTGATGTGAACGGAAATGACACAGACTATTTCCACCCCTACTCCTATTATTCCGAACCGGAGATATACGGCGAATACACCATCAGGATGTACAACTCAGACGATGTTGAACTGGCCAACACAACGTTCACCGTTATCTCGCTGGAGATCACAATATCGCCCGAAAAAGACCCATATGCCCAGGGAGACGAGATCACCATAACGGTCCACACTTCCCTTGAGGGAAACTACATAGTGAACATAACCAACGAAACCCGCACCGAGATTCCCGGGGCGAGATGGATAGGCAGCGGCGAGTCATGGCAGACAACATACACCCTCCCCGCCACCCTGGCAGATGGCGTATACCATGTTGAGGTGTGGCAGAACACCGTCTTCATGGGGATGACCGGTTTCTCCGTCAAACTGTTCCTGGTGAGCGTGGAAACAAACAAAGAGGTATATCTCCCGGGAGAAGAGGGGAGGGCGTTCTTCTTCGTGATCTCAAACCACGACGGGACCCCCTACCCTGCAGATGTGAAAGTCACCCTGGAATACTACGACGACACATACGATTGGCTGACAAAAGATGTGGGGAGCGTGCACGGCAGCAGCGGAACAGTATCGTTCACAGTCCCAAACGACGTTCTCTTGGACAGCACTCTGACAATTCGCGCCACGGCAACAGATGGAGACCGGGAAGACTCTGACGACAGAGACATAAAAAGCGGACATCTAAGAGTGGAAGTTGAAACAGAACACAGCACATACACTCCCGGAGAGAGCATGGTGATCACAGTCCAGACATGGGCGGAGCACACCTACGGTGGATACGGATACAGCTGGTCCGACAGAGACCCCGTGGGGGGCGTTGAGATCGTTGTCAACGGTACCAGGTCGGGAGAGAACATTGACTGGCTACACCTCACGGGAACAACGAATTCAATGGGAGAGTTTAACGTCCTAGTTGAGATACCCGAGGGAGCAGAGGGGGGGGAATACATGCTGAACGCCACCGGTACGTTCACAGCGAACAGAGACATGGAAGATGAGGACACGACCACTTTCACAATAGACACAGATCCCATCGCATACATTGAGGCATACTTCAACCAGACGTTCTATGTCTCCGGACAGGACGTGGCTCTGTTCTACACTGTTTATGAGAACGGAACCAGAACAAACGCTTCTCTGTACTATACCGCGGAGATATACACGTCCGGATCAAACCTGGTCATAGCCGAGGGGCCAGTGGAACAGAACCCATTAAACGTTGCACTACCCGATGACATAGAAGGAGAGCTGACGATTTCCCTGTACGGCATGACTGAAAATGAAAAAACCGTCCAGAAAATTCTCAGCACCGACGTATACATGGCAGTTCTTATGACCTCAACACCGACAGATCAATACCTCCCTGGAGACGTCCTGACGGTCCACTATCAACTCCTGGGCGACAGCGTCTCAGACGGTTTCTATGAGATCAAAGATGGGGGAGGATACCCCGTTGCCAGGGGAGATATAGCGAGCGGAGAGAACAGCGGCGAAATAACATACACGGTCCCCCAGACAGACGAATCAACCACGTACACCTTTGAGATATACATCCAGGGAAACAGAGACGTTTACAGCGACACCGTCGCATTCTCTGAAACGACAGGATACATCTTCAAATATCACTTTGACAGCACACACTACAAGCCAGGCGACACCGTGACAATCCACTACGAGATCATCCCCCTGGGCAACCCACCCGAGCTGATAGGCGGAGTTTACATAAGCCGCGGACTGGCAGAAGACAAAATGGAGACAACACGGACCGACCAGATGAGCGGCACCGTGACAATGGAGATTCCATCAGACATGCCGGACGGCAAATACCTTGTCTTAGTAGATGCAACCGCTGGAGGCACACACTCCTATTCAGATGTGAGAATATACACCCAGGGCTACAATATCATAACCGTTGACAGCAAAGCAGGCCCCCTCGCATATGAGACCATAGGCGGAATGCAAAAGGGATCGTTCATAGCCACGTTGCTAGGCATAACAGCCCTCGTGGTCGGCCTGGTGGCTACGTTCCTCGCACTCAGAAAAGGGGGCGAAAAAGCAGAGAGAAAAAAAGGCCCGGGCGCAAAGAGTTTCCCACAACCCCCAAACGTCGCCCCCGTGACTGCTGAACAGCAGAGCATGACGCCCCCCGCACCTGAGCCAGAAACGCCTGGCATGCCCCCCACTCCCACAGAAGAAGTGTACGGTCCGCCGGGGACACAGGCCGGGGGGACCCCGGAAACCGGGGAAAACCAATTCTAAACCAGCACGTCACATCTAAAGTCTGCGCTCCATGAAACGCTTTATCCCCAGGAGGCCCTCTCTTATTTCTTCCTCGGAGGATGCATAGGATATCCTGAAATGTCCCTCGCCCCGGGGGCCAAAAGCGCTGCCAGGTGTAACGGCGACCTGTTCCTCCCTGAGGAGGTCTTTTGCGAACTCAACCGATGGGGTTGGCAGGTCATAGGAGGGGAACACATAGAAGGCGCCCTGTGGCCTGTTCACATTTATTCCCGGAATGTTTTCCAGCAGAGAGAGGACAAGGTCCCTTCTCTTTCTGAACTCCTCACGCATCTCCCGCACCACGCTCTGGGAACCGCGGAGAGCCGCTATCCCAGCCTCCTGGGCGAACCTGGGGAGACATGTTATGGTGTGCTCCTGTATTTTCAGCATGGGAGATATTATCTCCCGGGGCCCTATCGCCCATCCCACACGCCACCCGGTCATGGCATACGACTTGGACAGCCCGCATACTGTTACCGTCCGCTCCCACATGCCGGGCAGAGACGCTATGGACACGTGCTTCCCCTCGTAAACAAGGCGCTCGTAGACCTCGTCAGCCACGACATAGAGGTCGTGGTCCACGGCCAGGTCCCGTATGATGCGGAGCTCGTTTTCTGAGAAAACCTTTCCGAGGGGGTTGGAGGGGTTGTTCAGCACATAGACCTTTGAGCGGGGTGTTATGGCGTTTTTCAGCGCCTCCTCGTCAACCTCAAATCTCTCCCCGAATGGTACGAGCACTGATTTTCCTCCGAGAAAAACCGTCTGGGGGGCATAAGAGACCCACGATGGGTCGGGTATGAGGACCTCGTCGTCGCGGTCCACAAGGGTTGCGAGAGCCATAAAAATGGCGTGTTTGGCGGGGGTGACAAGAACATCGTCCGCTGTACACTCAACCCCGTTTTTCTCCCTGAAACGCTGTGATATGGCTTCTCTGAACTCCTCTATTCCCTGTGGCGGCGCATAGTGTGTGTCGCCATGCCTGAGGGACCTTACCGCCGCCTCAACGATGTGAGGGGGAGTCGGAAAATCGGGCTCTCCAACACTCAGAGAGATTATCTTCTTGCCCTGCTGTCTTAGCTCGTCTATGGCCCGGGAGACCTCCATGGTACCTGAGGCCGCGACGTGGTTTGTCCAGGACGCCAGGGGACGCATGCCAGGTCTATCACGAAGTGGTATATAAATGGTTAAGATGCGAGGTTTACATTGTGGGGTTTAAAAATGGCGTGGAGATTACGATACAAACACGTGCCAAAACCGTTTTATCCACCGCGAACGTTAGATGGTGGGGTGAAAGAGTGAAAGAACACCCGGATCCAAGACCTCTCCCATACGACCCCGCGTGGGCGGATATAATATGCGAGCACATACGGGCGGCGGTTGATAGAAGCGGCGCAGATGGGGTCATACTCGGGCTCAGCGGGGGCCTGGACTCGGCTGTCGTGGCACACCTGGCGGTCAGAGCGCTGGGGCCCGAGCGGGTTGCTGTGGTTTTGCTGCCGTCCAGAACAACCCCTCCTGGTGACATGCAGGACGCAAGAAAGATGGCGGATCGCCTGGGCGTTGAGTGGGAGAAGATCAACATAAGCCGGGTGGTTGACATGATAAAAACCCTGGGGGGCGGATATGGGGGGATGGCCCTGGGAAACGTCCAGGCCAGGATAAGGATGGTTTTCATATACTACCTGGCCAACGGCAACAACCTTCTCGTGCTCGGAACCGGGAACAAGACAGAACTGCTCCTCGGCTATTTCACAAAATACGGGGACGGGGGCTCCGACATGCTGCCCATAGGAGACCTTTACAAGACACAGGTCAGAATGCTGGCAGGGGACATCGGAGTGCCGGAGGAGATAATAAACAAAAAACCAACGGCTGGCCTCCTTCCGGGGCAGTACGACGAAGACGACCTGGGATACACATACGAGGTCCTGGACACGGTCCTCTGGGGAATAGAGAGGGGGCTATCCGACGACGAGATAAGCGAAGAAACAGGCATCCCGTTGCGGGACGTGCATAACATCCACAAAATGGTCCTCCGAAGCGCCCACAAAAGGGGGATAGGCTTCGTACCGAAGATAGGGCTCAGGACCGTTGGGATTGACTGGCGTGAGGACAGGACGTGGTAGCTAGCAAAGTGGCGGTGTATGAAGGGAAAAACAGCACCATTGTTTAAATACAAAAACGGCTTTTTTGTTAAACCATGACCGCTCCCAGAAAAACCGGCCGGCAAAACCCTGGGTACCACACTGCAGCCGCAGGACAACAGCGTCCACCATATCACCCACAGCAGTACGGGCAGCAGCCCCGTACCACGTACCAGCACCCACAATATCAGTACCCACAGTACCAGCAGCCAGCATACCCCCCACCAACATATCCCCCACCACCTCCACCGGCTCCCATGCCAGTGAGAGCGCCGCCGCCGAGAGCGCCGCCGAGAAAGAAGAAAAAGCACGGGTGGGTCAGCGTAATCGTCCTTGGCGTGGTGCTTCTTCTCATTCTTCTAAACCTTGACCTCATAACAGGTCTGCTAAATCCCAATACGCAGTACGTTGAATACCCGAAAGACGTGGAGTTTGACATAGTGCGTCAGATAACCATCTCCGGTACCGGGATAGGGGCGGAGTTCAGGATACCAAAGGCGGACGACATAGAAACCCTCGCTGGCTCTTATCTGCAGCGCATATACTCTCTCAACGAGAGCCACACGCCGCCAATACGGTACGAAGAAGTGACAGAAGCGGAGATGTGGGGCAGCGGGAGCACCTCAAAGATATGGATGCACTGGGAACTCCCGTTTCCCAGTTCCGGGACGTTCACCATCTCCACGGAGTACCACGTCTATTCCAGGATAGCCCGCTGGCACCTTGAACCAGACCAGGTTGGGACCGTGGACGACATAGCATCTTCAACAGACCCAAAGGTTGTCAACCTCAGAGACGCCTATCTGGGCGACGAGTGGAAGATACGCCCCAGCAACGCCACGATGAAGGCGCTGGCGCAGCAGATGATGGAAGGCACCGGCGGGAACGTATACCTGATAGTCAAAAACACATACAAGTACATGAGAGAAAACTACGCCTATTACACCAGCGGGGGCCTGCCACAGGACTGCTATGAGACATATGCTACGAAAAAAGGGGACTGCGACGACCAGAGCATACTCATGGCATCAATCCTCAGAGCGGCGGGGATACCCGCCTGGCTGGAACTCGGCCTCCTGTATGATAGCGTGGCAGACCAGTGGGGGGGGCATGCGTGGCTCAAAGTGTACATCCCTATAAAGGGGAGCGATGGGCGGTTTGACCCCGACGAGAGCGGCACCGTTGACATAGACGTGGTCAACAACGAGTTCCTATTCAGAGACCCATACCGGTTCGCCGAATGGGAGAGCGACGGAGACGGAGACCACCTCCGGGATTATTACCAGTTCGGGTACAACATAAGGGGAAACGCAAACATAGACGTCACATGGACCCTGATAAGCATGAAAAAGTCCTCTGAGACCGAGAGGCTGATAATAACGGACGAGGAGCCAAAGGCGATACCGGGTTTTGAGGGGTGGACTGCGGCCACAGCCATCTCCATCGCAGGAATAATTATTTTACACAGGAAAAAACGCCCGGTCTGACCTCAAAAACCAGCCCCCCACCCAGAAGTTTTGCCAGCTTTTCCTCCCCATCCCGGATACCCTCATCTTCGCACATCCGCAGGAAATCCTCCTCGGAAAAAGAGCCCTTTTTTTCACACAGCAAACGGGCTATGTCCAGGGCCGTTTTTTTCCTCCCGCGCCCCCGGGCAGTAGAGGGGGGACGAGGCGACGACACATCAACCGGCACGAGAACCACGCCATCGTCCGTGCCCGCCAGCCTTTTTCTCACCTCGCCGATTGCCAGGGGGAGGTCTTCTCTGTTTTCCACAACAGCGAAAACCCTGAGACGGTGGATGGCGGAGACACGCCCGCACCTGGGACACTTAGCCGTCTTCTGAAGCGAAGACACCCCCCGGACCCACCCGCACTTTGGACATGCCACGACAAAATATCTCTCTCTCATGTGCGTCTCTCCCATATGTGGGCAAACTATTTTATTGGATTTAACGGTTCTCCCAACGGTGATAAAATGCCAAGTCCAGGCGAAACCAGACCAACACTGGACCCCATGAACCCGCCCGACCTGGTCCCGGTTGAAAAAGTGCTCTCAGGCGAGTGCACGGGCAAACCCGTCTCGGTCCGGGGGTGGATATACAGGACAAGGAGCAGCGGTTCCATAGTTTTCATGGTCATAAGGGACAGCACTGGCATAGTCCAGGCAACGGTGAAAAAGGGAAACGTGAGCGACAGGGAATTTGAAAACGCAGAACGGGCGGGGGTGGAATCCTCCGTGGTGGTCCATGGCATGGTATACGAAGACCGGCGGGCGCCCGGAGGATATGAGATAAGAGCAGACGCCTTCGTGCCTGTCCACATAGCAGAGCCTTTCCCCATAACCCGGGACAAGAGCGAAGAGTTCCTCCTGGATGTACGCCACCTGTGGATTCGCTCAAGAAAACTCACAAACGTCATGAAAGTAAAAGCCATCCTGCTGGACGCTGCCAGAGAGTGGTTCAGGGAAAACGGGTGGTGGGAGGTCACCCCGCCCATCATATCAGCCAGCGCCGGAGAAGGGGGCGCCACAGTATTCTCCTTCAAATACTTCGGCAGAGAGGCATATCTCTCCCAGACAGCCCAGCTCCACCTGGAAGCCCTGATCTTCTCGCTTGAAAAGGTCTACAGCCTCACCCCCTCTTTCAGGGCGGAAAAGAGCCGCACACCCCGCCATCTCACCGAGTTCTGGCACCTGGAGGGAGAAGCAGCATGGGTTGACAACGAAGAAAACATGCGAGTCCACGAACATCTCATATCACACATGGCCCGGCGTGTGGCAGAAAAAGTGCCCGGCCCCCTCCGCGACCTTGGCCGGGACCCCGGAGACCTTCTGGCCATAGAGCCGCCTTTTGAGCGCATCACATACGACGAGGCCGTGGACATCCTCCACGAAAAAGGCCTGGACTTCACGTGGGGAGACGACTTCGGAGCCGTTGAGGAAAGGGTGCTCACAGAAGACCTCAGCACCCCCATGTTCGTTAAAAACTATCCAAAAACAGCCAAAAGCGCCTTTTACATGAAAGAAAACCCGGACAACCCCGAAACAGTCCTGTGCAGCGACCTCCTGGCCCCCGAGGGCTACGGAGAGATAATAGGCGCCAGCGAGAGAGAGACCGACAACGCCATTCTAATCCAGCGGCTCAGAGAACAGGGCGCAAACCTTGAAAACTACGAGTGGTACCTTGACCTCCGGAGATATGGCTCCGTCCCCCACTCCGGTTTCGGCGTCGGAATAGAAAGGGTCGTCAGGTGGATATGCAAACTTGAGCACATACGGGACGCCATACCCTTCCCCAGGACGCCCTCACGTTTCAAACCGTAAAAGAGCATAAAGCACCACATAGCAACAGGTGAAATTAAGAGGTGGCGAAACGGCCATGGAAAAAAAGGAGAAAAACACACAGGCACATGCTATAAACACACCCCCCAACAACATATCGCCCCCCTCGTATGGCCAGGATACCTCTGCCGGCGGCGTGATAGAGGAAGTGAAAGAGGTCTTTTTCCGTTTTGAGAGACGGATATTCAGCCCTGAGACCGTTGCGCTCCTGCTCGTGGCCGCATTTCTCTTCGGAGTGCTGTCAGTTGTCTTTGTGCTGGCACAGACACAGCCGGAGTTCAAAACACCACAGGGGACAGCAGGAGACGTGGCCGGGTTCGTGAGAGACACAAATGGGACCCCGCTCGTAGGTGCAGCTGTCCGGCTGAAACCGGAGGGGTTGACAACGTACACAAACTATAACGGGTATTATCTGTTTGAAAACGTGAGCGCTGGAGAGCACGAGATATCCATTTCCATGCCAGGGTACACCACCGCTGTGATCCGGATATACGTTGACGGACAATCATCCCGCCTTTACGACGCCGTCCTCAGCGAAGGCAACGGCACGGTCCTCCAGGACCTCCGCCCGCCCCGGTCGCCCCCATCGTTTATTGAGATGAAATATTTCCTTGCATCCGTTTTCGCCGCCGGATCCGTATCAGCGCTAATGGGGGCCATATGCTCGTGGCGGAGAGAACATTTCAGAAGAACACTCCTGTTCGCCGTGGTGGGAATACTCTCATATGGCTTCCTGGCAGGGAGCATTCTGGCGGGGGTCGCCGTCTTCTTTCTGATGGGACAGAAATACGCTTTCGGCACCGAAAGAGAAGAAAAAGGAGAGAGGCGGGCGGACACAGACACTTTCACAATACCCGTATCAGACCAAAAACTGGTCTGCTACCTCTGCAACGGAGAAATAGAGAAGGGTCGGGGATACATAGAGTGCGGGTGCGGCGCCACATACCACCTCTCCTGTGGCCTGGGAAAAAGATGTGTCGTCTGCGGACAGGAGTTCGTGGAATAAACATGCCCACTCACGATTTGCTCCTGTGCAAAAACCTCTTCTGTGTCCCCACCCTCCCGCCATAGGCACAGAAAAAGGTGTTGGATGCAAAAACCACGAGGAGGAGGACTGCCTCAAACATGGACTGTATCCTCGCTCTTCCAGTCATGGCGAACATGTTGCCCACCATGAAAAGTATGAGAATCTCAACGCCGGTCCAGAGGATTCCCAGCACGATTCCCACAGCCACCCCCTCGTCCGTCCTCTTCCCGGCCAGGTAGCCAGCGTAATATGGGACGACCACCAGAGCCAGGAAAAGGTTGAAACCAAAAATGGGGACAAAAAAGGCCAGGGGGGCCAGCACGAGGAGGGCTATGAAACCCACGGCGAGCCCCCTCAGCAGATGCTCTGTCTCCAGCTTTTCCTCTTCGGGGCGAAAAATCCTTCCCATAGTGCCATCACGCAGGGACAATTTACACCCCTCCTCCGGTTCCGCCGGCAACGATGGCGTTGTACCACGCCATCACAACCTCTCCCGCGCCGGTTATTATGAACTGGATCGCCATGGCCGCCAGTATGAGACCGAAGATCCTTGAAAACACCAAGACGCCCGTACGTCCCATCCGCTCAAACAGCGGGTCGGCGTAGAACAGGACCACATATGACAGAGCCACTATGGCCACGATGGAAATGAAAACAAGAAGCCACGAAAGGAAAAAGTTTCCACACACCCTCACCCCTTCTGACATGAGAATTATGACAAGGGTTATGCTGCCCGGGCCGGCAAAGAGAGGAATCCCGAGGGGAACAAAGGCGACGCTCTCCGCCTCGTGGTCTCTTTCGTCCTCATCATCTTCTTCTTCGCCAACCCCCATGTCCTCAGCTGTCTCATCCCCCATCTCCCCCCGGAGCATGCGCTCAAGGGTCTCAATCTTCTCAGCGTGGGTCTGTTTGGTCCTGGGCTTTTCGCCGTGCAGCATGCTGAAAGATATCTTCAAAAGCAGTATTCCGCCGGCTATCCTGAAAGCAGGTATCGTTATCCCGAACGCGGAGAAAATGGCGTTTCCGGCCAGAGCAAAAACAGAGAGTGTTACCAGAGCCGTTAACATCGCATTTTTTATTATCCTCAGCCGCACCCTTTTTCTCAACCCCTCCGTAAGAGACACATAAAACGGGACGTTGCCTATTGGGTCCACGGCGGCAAAAAGAGCGAAAAAAGAGGTGACGACAAAACCAACATAGTCCATCAACCACCACCCCCTCTGCCAGCCCCACGGCGCATGGTCACAACAAAACCCGTGTGTCCGAGCATGTCAAAAGAGGGCCGCATCCCCCGGCAATCCCCCTTTCCCACAAGCACCATCTCCCGCTCAAGGGTCTCTGTACATCTGACCGCCAGAAAACCCATTTCCATGGCCTCCCTCATCACCCTCTCCGCCTGGTTGTATGTGGGGACAAAACATCCAAGCCACCCACCCGGCTTAAGCGCACGCCACGCACTCTCCAGGGCCCGCCACGGCTCAGGCACGTCCAGGACAAAAGCGTCCACGTCTCGCTCATCCACGCCCTTATATATGTCCCCGACTTTGAAATACACAACACCGCCAAGCCCGGCGCTCTCAACGTTCTTTCGGGCCACCCTCAGATGCTCCTCCCGGTTATCATAAGAAAAAACCCTGCCGATAGGAGATACAAAATAGCCCAGCACAATGCTAAGAGAACCGGAGCCAGAACCACCCTCTACAACAGTTTTGCCAGCAGAGATCCCGAGCCGCCCCACCAGAACAAGGGCGTCCTTCAGACCCACAACCTGGGGGCCGCGTCTCACAACACCCAGGAGATCAACCAGCCCCGGCTCAGCCACAAAAAACTCCCTCTCGTTGACACGAACAACCTCGCCAGGGCCAACGCCGACAAAACGGTCCGTGTCAACAACCCCCAGGCCACGCACATCAACCACTCCTACACCAACGGGGACAGGGAAACCCCTGCCCTCGCCGTCCACCAGCGATACCATGCGTGTGCCATCGCCTCGGCCACCGATTCTTCCACCGCCCACTGGTTCCACCATCAGAACACAAAAAACAGGCGGGATATAAAAAGAGTTGGTAACCCATCCGCAAACTAAAAATACCCCTGACAATAACATAACTGTTCCACGCGAAAAAAGTGGTGATGAAGATGGTGTTCCAGCTGGATGTTGAGTCCCTCAGATACGGCAGTGAACTGGTAAAACGCGGGTTTGCGAAGATGCAAAAAGGCGGTGTCGTCATGGACGTCACCACCGCGGAACAGGCAAGAATAGCAGAAGATGCTGGCGCGGTGGCAGTGATGGCCCTTGAGCGGGTGCCGGCGGACATAAGGGCACAGGGCGGCGTTGCCAGGATGGCAGATCCCACCAAAATACAGGAGATAATGGACGCCGTGACCATCCCTGTCATGGCAAAGTGCAGGATAGGACACGAAGAAGAGGCGCGGGTTCTTCAGGCGCTGGGAGTGGACATGATAGATGAGAGCGAGGTGCTGACACCCGCCGACCCCTTCTACCACGTGTACAAAAAGGATTTCACCGTCCCCTTTGTATGCGGTTGCAGAGAGCTCGGCGAGGCGGTGCGGAGGATATGGGAGGGCGCCGCCATGATGCGCACCAAGGGCGAGGCGGGGACAGGAAACATAATAGAGGCGGTGAGACACGTCCGCCTCGTCAACGAGGCCATAGCCCTCCTCCAGACGCTTGACGACAGCGGCCTCTACAAGCTGGCAGAGGTTTACGCCGGACCATACAAAAAGCTGCTCAGAGGTGTCGTTGAAAAAACCGGGAATTCTTTTCCAAAGAACATAGAAAAAGAGGTGCCGATATACCACGGGTTCACCTTTGACGAAATCAAGGAAGGCCTCTACAAAGAGCTCGTGGAAATAAAACGCCTCCACCGGTTGCCGGTGGTGAACTTCGCCGCCGGAGGAGTGGCCACGCCGGCCGACGCAGCACTCATGATGCGCCACGGAGTGGACGGCGTCTTCGTCGGCTCGGGAATATTCAAATCCAGCAACCCCGAGGCCATGGCCCGTGCGATCGTGGAGGCGGTGACACACTACGACGACCCCGAAACGGTGGCAGAGGTGTCAAAGGGCCTGGGAGACGCCATGCCCGGTATCGCCATAGAGGAGATACCACCGGAGAACCAGTTACAGCATCGCGGGTGGTAACAACAGCATAGAACGCATCCACTGGGGGGGTTCTGCACACGTTCACCGCACGCACACATTCACTACACATTCGCTTTTCCGCCCGCCACCGACCCATCCTTTTATATACAACCTATACGTGGGGGAGCCGTCCATGGCATAACAAAAAGCGGACAGAAAGCTGCCATTGCCATGGGCCACCAGAAAAACGGAAAACAGAAACAAAAAGGAGGAAAACAGAATGGTGCAGTTTGAAACCCTGCGAGCGGAAAAAAAGGAGTTCGGGCGGAACAACTTCATTGAGATCGCCCGAAAAAAGGCCATAACAGAAGAGGGAGAAAACGAGTTCATCTCCATCTCCCGGGGATACTATCTCCCGGACGGGACGGAGCGGTTCAAAAAGTCAATAGCCATCCCCGACGACGAGGAGATGAAAACCTTCGTAGCAGACCTGGTAAAAAACATCTGAAACACCCGTCGGAGATTTACCAGACCGGATAAAAACCCTCTTCTCATTTTTTATCTTTTTCTTTTTTCTCAAGCAAGAGTTCAAGATAAGCCCGCCTCTCCCACTTTTCCAGGCCGAGAGAAGACATGAGTTCTGCCAGGTCGTCCACCGTCGCCCTGAGAACATCATCCACGCCACCGGACCCCGTGCTGCCAGCGCCACCAGTGCCACCATCGCTAACCTTTTTTTCGGCCTCAACAAACCACCCCAGCCCGGGCACGTGGTCTATTGAAAAAGCCACGTCGCCGAGGCGATAAAACTCCCTCTCTTTGACAACCTCAAACGCAGGCTCAAACCCGAGCGCCTCCATGAACTCTCTGGCGGAATAAAAATCGTCCACAGAGACCTCTTCCTCAAAACGGGTTTTCGTCCGATTGTCCAGCCGGGGTCCCTTGTGGGTCAGAAAAAACCGCACACCGATCTTTTTATCACCCATATACCGCTCTTCCATCCGGAGACGTATGGCCTCGTCCCTTTCCATTATGTCACGGCACGGGTGCCTGAAATATATATCGCGGTGGATGACACGCTCTGAAAAAACAGCGCCCATGTCCAGGAGCATCTTTCTAACACGCCCGGCGTCTTGTTCTCCCCCGAGGGGGCTTTTGATCTCAACCTCCAGCACCATTCGATGTCCTCCTAAACTCGCTGATCATGGCCAACACGGCGCTCAAGTGTCCTGAGAAATCTCTCAAGCGCCCTGCCACGGTGGGAGAAACGGTTCTTTTCCACAGCGTCCATCTCAGCAAACGTCCTGGTCTCACCATCCGGTATGAAAATGGGGTCGTACCCGAACCCCCCCTCGCCCCTCTTTTCCACGGATATCACACCCGGACACTCGCCCCTGACAACGATTTTCTCAGAACAAACATGTGCGCCGATAACAGAAATAAAGACCGCCCTCCTTTTGCCACCGGAGATGCCGTCCAGAAGGCGCAGAATTCCATCGTTGCCCAGCGTCCTGTAAACATAAGCCGAGTACACCCCCGGGAAGCCGCCCAGGGCGTCTATGAAAAGCCCGCTGTCCTCAATCACAAAACCGTCAAAACCGGCAAAATCGTGGTTTGACAGGATATAACCCAGAGCGAAATCAACCACCTCCTCAAGAGTGTCCGCCTGTATCTCCGGATACCCCAGGTCTCTCTGCACGAATTCCACACCCACAGACGTGCTCTCTTCCGCCGGACCAGCACGGGTGATCTCTCTGGCCCAGGCGTTCATCTCCTTAACCTTTCCGGGGTTTGATGTCAGGAGCAACAGCCTCAACCTCTTTTTCATGTGTAACGCCCCCTCTTCTCAATATCCCTGACACGCTCAAAGACCTTCTCGGCTATGGGCATCTCATCCGCATACCCATCACATGCCTCCTGAAACAGTCCCTCGATGTGGCTGTGGGTGCTCTCAAGGGCCTCTTTGAAAAGATGGAGATCAACACCGAACTCCTCAACACCCGCGCCCCTGGAGCCCATGCCCATGTCAATGAAAACAGGCCCATGGGCAGAGATTATTATGTTGCTCGTCGTCAGATCGCCGTGGACTATGCCAGCGCTGTGCAACCGGCCCAGCATGCGCCCCAGAGAAAAAAGTAGCCCGCGGGCATCATCGGGGTGTCTGTTTATCCAGTCCCTGGCCCTCTCGCCCTCAACATACTCCATCACAATGACACCGCTGTCGGCGTCAACGTCAAAAATGTGGGGCGTGGGAAAACCGGCCCGTCGCGCGTCAACCATTATCCTGGCCTCGCTCAGCGTCCGGACGCGCCTCAGATAACTGTCTATCTCGGGGTGGCGGTAGGACTTCCTCACACGCTCTTTGTACACGGCTCTCTCGCCAAGAAACCAGCCGAGATATATGACCGCCTCTGCGCCGCGGGCGAGGACCTTCACCGCCACACCACCTCCACCTCGTCTGTGCGAAAACGCTGCTTCACAACAGTGTCCTCCACGGACATTCTTACCCCGGCTTTGTACATCAAAACCCCTGTCAGGGCGATCATGGCGCCATTGTCAACCAGCAGCTCGGGTGGGGGGACAAAGGCCCTGGCGCCACGCTCCCTGGCCATCACAGACACCATCTCCTGCAGCCTGCTGTTCCGGGCCACGCCGCCTCCGAGCAGTATCTCGTCCTTCCCCGTGTGGGCCATGGCCCTCTCAGAAACCTCAACCAGCATGGCAAAAGATATTTCCTGTATGGAAAAAGCCAGGTCCTCCACCGGCACCCCCCTTCTGTGCATCTGCAGAGCCGCCGTCAAAATTCCGCTGAAGGCCACGTCCATCCCCTTAACAGAATAGGGCAGGTGTACAAACCGCTGGCTTTCGCGGGCGAGCCTTTCAATCTTCGGACCGCCGGGAAACCCCATGCCCACCTCTCTGGCAAACTTGTCCAGCATGTTCCCTATGCCTATGTCAAGGGTTTCGCCGAACACCCTGTATCTACCGTTGGAAAACGCTATTATCTGGGTGTTCCCCCCCGAGGCATAGAGGAGAACGGGGTCTGTAGCATCCGTTGTTATGACGCCCGCCTCAAGGTGCGCGACGCAGTGGTTCACACCGATGATCGGCTTTTTCAGAGAAAGCGCCAGAGTCCGAGCGGCCGTAGCAGCCACCCTCAGACATGGGCCCAGGCCGGGGCCCTGGGAAAAAGCCACCAGGTCTATGTCCCCTGGGTATATCCCGGCTTTTTCAATGGCCTTTTTTATAACCACGGCGGCGACTTTCGCATGATGGTCAGCCGCCTCCCTGGGATGTATGCCGCCCTCGAGGGGAACGTACATGTCTGATACCAGCGAGAGGACCTTTTCGTCCTCCACCACGCCGGCGCTCATGGTGTGAGCGGTCCCCTCAATCCCGATACACATCACCACCGGCCCACCCCCTTTCTGCCCCGATCCACACCCTGGCCCGGTGAGTGTTTTCGTACAAAAGAAAAGACGGAGACGACGGAGAGTGTGGAAAAAATCGCTGAGACAACAGCCAGGGACAAAAGCGCCCCATGCCACCCCGACAGTCTCATACCGGAGACGCCCCGCGAGTCGCTGGAAAGGTGCAAAAAGACAACAACCGGACCACGACCATCGGCCGGCGGCACAGAGACGCTCACACCGCCGAAGAGGGCCACGCCACCGTTTCTGGCCCACATATAGGGAACGGTGAGACGGAAAAAACCGTCCTTTACAACAAAAGACGTCTCGTTGTCGCCGAAAACGATTTTTCCCGTCCCAGACACCCCGTTTATCTCTCTATCATCAGATGCGATCACATATCCGATTATGTCAACGGCGCCCCCCGGCATGGCCGAGCGGAAATATATCACGTCCTCGTAGACGACAAAAGATGAAACGCCTGGCATAAAAACCCTGGCTGTCACCGACAGATTGCCCGCAACCACGTTAGAATAAGCATCTGTGCTTATCTGACCAAAGTGAAAGAGAAACTCCTCCGGGAAGGTGACCTCTACAGTGGAAAGGCCCGGGTGGACGGACACGTTACGGGAAAACACCGCGCCGTCCGGGGCTGTGAAATTGAACTCCACACGGACATCAGCAGAGAACGTTGAAAAGACCCTGAAAAACACACCCTCAGCAGACGCGCCCATGGCCTCTATGAATAGAGGGGGGGCGGAGAAGAACGCAGTGTGCGAAAAAGCCACCCTTTCGCCTGAGTCGTTAACCAGAAAAACATCAACTCCGCACCACCCGGGAGCATGTGTACACGGGAAAGAGAAATGGCCGCTCAAAGTACCCGAGATAACGCCTGTGCTGTCGCTAACATGAAGCTCCGGGAAATCATATGGTGGGCCTGGCACGACCCATGTCTCAATGGTAAAAGTCCCGGAATAGTTGTACGTGTAGGGTATTGTCGCCTGGAAAAAAACGTCGCCGGCGGTGTCGTTGAAGTTTACAACAGAAACCAGATGTGGGAGGTGCTCAAGACATGCACCGGAGGACTGAGACAACATGGAGACGAACTCCCACCAGCCAGTATCAGATCCCCACCTCAGACCCCTGTATGTGATCTGCGGAGAAAAAAGCGGAACGTACACAGCCAGCCCATGGGCGGAAAACACCTTTACAGGATCATAACGGCTGGTAAAATGCCTCTCATAAACCACGGCGCTTTTGACCGCTTTCACAACACTGTTTGAAAGGAAACGGACGGCGCTGCTGTTCACTCCGGCGCCTATCTTATCAAACAGATCAACCATGTCCACCGGCTCAGGTATAGACGACGTGTACTTCTCCGCCTCCCGGGCCGCCAGCCGCATCTCTTCTCTGAAAACAGGGGCATGGTTCCCGATTTCTGTGAAATTCTTCACCGCCAGCACAACACCATCCATCTTCTTCGAGTCCACAACAGAGAGTGTTGCCGAATATGGACTGTTTTCCTCGGACCAGTTTATGAAGCTGTCCACCACCACACGCGCGAAAAAGACGGCGTCGGGTGCTGTGTATGAGCCAGTGTACGTGAGGTTTTCAAAGATAGCGTCATAGGGCCAGCCCCGTGCGTCCTCCTCTTTTTCCGAAAAAACAAAGTAAGAAACATAGGGGGAGAGCTGCCAGGCAACAGACGCCATGGCCATGTTGCACTGGTCAAAGCCCAGGATGTCAACTGTCCTGTTAGTCTCGGCGTGAAAAACGTCTAGGGCGTTTTCAAGCGAATGGATGGACATCCAGGAGCCGCCGTCAACCAGGACGCCTGACCATCCCCGCCCGTGGCCCCACAGGTCAACAAAAACGTGCGACGGCTGGAACTCTCCGACAGTCCAAGTCAAAAAGTCCGAGAGCACCCCCCCGTCGTCCATCCTCAGCTCGTCCCCCCACGAAGGGTTTATGTCAGAGAGGTTGACAGACCCCTCCCCATCAGATGAAAAAACCAGACAGCGCGTGTCGCCCACACCGCTCTGGTCTGCCAGGACGACGACGGTGAGCCAGGGGGGTATGGTGGTGTTTCTCATCTCCTCAAGGTCAGAGGACACCTCGCCAGAGAGAGAATTGTCCCCCGCCATGTAAACGGCCATCAACCACGTATCGTTAACAGTGGCCGCATCTGATCTGGCCTGAGCGGCCTCCCCATCAGAACCCGACCCGGCGCCACCCCCGGAAACAGAGAGGACCGGAGGAAATAAAAAAAGCAGAATCAGAAAAAACACTCCCACAGCAGAAAAAAAGCGCTCAGGAAAGGAAACAGGGGCGAACAGACCACGTGACGAGAGCCGCCGAACAGATCTCATAGCACGACAAAAAAGATGCGGGTTGTACTTTAGGTTTTGGACTGAACTTTGACACCGCCAACTTTTTTATATCCAGAGAGTGCTGGCAGAAATAGGGAGAAACATGGCCTCTAAGATGGTAGAACTGGCGGAGACGCTTCGTGCATCGCTCATAATCTTCTCTGTGGTATATCTGGTTTTGCTTTTTCCGGGTCCATTTATGACTTTATCAGATACAGGGAAGAGCCTGACATATTCGTGTCAATCGTCCTGCTTTTTTCCCTCTTCTCCCTATTTTTCGCCCTGAGCATAAAAGTGGATGATGAGCGAAAAAATAGATAGCCCCCAGCAGTTAAAGGGATGGTGATGTCCATGTCGGAGATGGCTGGTTTGAAAATTGATGTTGTGGAGATTGAGAAGCCAGAATAGGTCAACGTAGTTCCGGGCCAGAGCCATTTCATCAAAACCGTTGAAGACGTCTACGAAGCGGCGAAGATGACGTCACAGGGCTATATTACGGCTATATTACCTATTCGGACGCTGATCCTAAGTACGCCTAAAACAAAGCCGTGGCTCCGCAGGTGTTGGGCCACAGTGCAAGGTCGCTGGGGTTCTGTACCGGGAACGCCTGTTTTGACATCCTCCACCGTGCTCATAGTAATTTATATATATCCACTTGCATATTGCTTTTAGGAGGTGAATTACCATGGCAAAAGATGCCACAAAAATAGGAGTAATAAAGGTGGGAATAATGGTTTTTTTTGTTCTGCTCAGTATTTTACCAGTGAGCACCTACGGTGCTACTATCTATAGAGTGGGAATCACTCCTCTGTATATCGCATCCGACGGTAGGCCAATTACCTACGGAGCCGCCACGATATATGTGGATGACGCCGGGGATGCCAACAGATCCGAACTATGGATAGATGGAAATTTATATGCCTATATGACAAAGATTGGATCAGGAGGTTCCGGCAGCTGGAACTGGAGATATACAATAGACACGAGAGGATTTACAGATGGGGTACATACAATTCAGGTGAGGAGTATTGGTGGAACGGGTGGAGATTATGTTAACGCATCGCAGGTATGGTTTGATAACTCAGCGCCTGTGGTTAAGAATATAACGGTGATATATCCACACGGATATGATTCAGCTAAGAACGGATCTCAGATAGTCATAACGGCAGAAATATCTGATGAAATATCCGGCGTCGCAAATGTAAGTATAAATGCCTCCTCTCTTGGCGCGGGAACAATATATATGTACGACGATGGAGCCCATGGAGATAAAGCTCCTGGCGATGGGATCTACGGTACAGGCGCATTTACGGTTTACGCATCTACAGCGTACCATTATGTGAATATAACCGCCGTAGACAACGTGGGGAATTTGCAGAATTACACTTGCGAAGTAAAGATGGATAATTATAAGCCGACCCTCTGGGGTATGCAAGCAATTTTACCACCTGGACAAAAAGCGGTAAAGCTCGGTGATAAAATAAGAATTGTCGGATATGCAAAGGATCTTAAAATGGAATATATAAAGGTAACAACCCATATACCTGTGGATGTAGTTCTTGTTATTGATAACTCTCGTTCTATGGCTGGACAACCATGGGCTGATTTGGAAAGAGCAGCCACTCAATTCATTCAAAATCTCAGTGATGAAGACAGAATATCTATAGTTTCATTCTATCCACAGTCACAGGGTGAGCAGGACCATCTATACCTCTCATTTGTAACTGCTGGTGAGCCGGCTACATGTCCAATTTGTGGTGCTAATTTTAGTACTGGTAGAGAACTTGCAATCCATGTGATTACGGCGGATGACGGACAGCACCTTACAGATTCTAGTGGTGATCCCGATGCCTACACGCCTATCTGGGATGCCATTGGAAACGCCACATTATATGCTTGGAATAACCACTTGCCTGGACATGTGCCTGTAGTTATTGCAATGACCGACGGTGATGACTGGGGTTCTAATTGGGGTGTTGGTAGTGGAATAGAGGCAGGAAGCGAGACCTTCTGCCCGGGTGCAAGATGGTCCGAAGTTGGGACAGGATTTGCAAATAAAACATGGAATATTACTGGAGATCTATACTGGGGTTCTGGTTTAGGGGTTTATACTTGGAACATAGCGAGATATACACAAAACTTAGGGGGCGGTGGACTCGTTTGGAGCGATATAGATCTAACAGATAAAGCTCATGATAACACACGGTACGGATTATATGGGGCGCCATTACCCATATTTACCATAGGGCTCGGAGTGCAACCACAGGCCTCAAACTCGTCAGCATCTGGCTACATCTCTCCCACAGAAACTACCTCCACGACCGGCGGTGCGCCGGCATATGTTGATCCAAACGCTTATACATACAACTTTACGAGCGAATACAATCTTAATATAACAATCGCAAAATCTTCAGGCGCAGAGTATTTCTATGCTCCAAATTCTTCACAGCTATCAAACATTTACGCACAGATAGGACAAATAATCCAATTTGTTGGAATTCAATGGTTTGGAATAACTGCTCCCCATGGATTCAAAGAGGTGTACGCTGACCTCAGTGATCTGGGGATAACCACCCCCGTGGTTATGTACGATGATGGTGAGCATGGAGACGGGGCGGCAGGCGATAATTTGTATGGCACGGACTATGTAACGGTAAATATGGATACTACTAAACTTGCGACAGTGTGGATGCATGGAATAGATCTGGCAGGAAATATAAATAAAACATTTATGTTTTTAAAAGTTGACAACACCAATCCTGTAATTAGCAATGCCACCGTAATTTATCCACAAAATCAGACATGGGCTCAGGATGGTGAGAAAATACAAATAAGGATCAACAGTTCAGATGTGAATTCGGGCGTGAGAAAGGTCGTTGTAGATGCATCAAGTATAGGTGGGAGCGATAATATTGTTTTGACGGCGGGAGCCAACGGCACATATATTTCTCCAAATATAACGGTATCTACAGGGATGGCAACAGGAACGTATACAATTAAGATAACTGTTTATGACTATGCAAATAACTACATATCACAGTATGTGGACGTCGTTGTTAATAATAGCGGAACTCCCCCCGTGTCCCCCATGGTAAATGTCTTATCTGTCACAGATGGCTCCGTACTGCGCGGGCAGGCAACTCTATCAATAGACGCTACCGATGACGATGGCGTTCTGGACACCTCAAATAACCCTATATTCTACGTGGATAACGCTCAACGCATAGACATGCAGAGAGTAAGCGGAAATAACTATAGTGGAGTCTACAGTGGAATACTTGACGCCACGCAATATGCAGACGGAGAGCATACGTTAACCTTTGAGGTTGAAGATAGTCTGGGAGCTGTTACAAAACAAACAATAAATATAATAATTGACAATACGCAACCGTCGGCTGATGTAATAAATCCTGCTTCTGGAGAGTATGTATCGGGTACATATGCATTCAGGATCTATGCATCAGATAACATAGAGGTTAACAATGTCACCGTATACATGGATGGAAACGCATTAAGTTCAGCATTCAACTCTCAGAGTGGCTATTGGGAGGTAATTTTAGATACGACTACTCTAACAGACAGTTCTCATAACATATATGGGGTTGTATATGACACAGCGGGTAACTCATACACAACGGGCACGGTTGATTTCTATGTAGACAACACTCCGCCATCGCTGGCAGTGATAAGCCCCGCAAACAACGAGGTCATCTCAGGAACATACACACTCCAGGTAGACGCAAACGACACAAACACACTCAACGTATACTACCGCATAGACAACAGCAAATGGACCACCATGAGCGGAGGCCCGCCGACCTGGACGGTGTCCCTGGACTCCACAACATACTCCGACGGCTCACATACCATATACTTCAAAGCGGAAGATGGCGCAGGACATATGACAGCAACGTCTGTTGCCGTAATAATTGACAACACAAATCCAACGGCTTATATAATCTCGCCAGAGAGCGGGGAATATATAGAAGGTACATACACATTCAAAGCAGGAGCGAAAGATGACGTAGAGGTTGTACAGGTAACTCTTTATCTTGATGGCACCGCATACAACACATCTTACAACACTCAAACCGGCGAATGGGAGTATACCATAGACACAACGACAATAAGCGACGGGGCGCATAGCATATATGCAATAGCGCAGGATGAGGCCGGATATACCTATCAAACCGCTACAGTTGATTTCTATGTAGACAACAATGACCCAAGTCTGGCAGTTGCGCACCCCGAAAGCAACGAGGTAATTAGCGGTATCTACACTCTTCAGGTAACGGCGAGTGATGTTAACTTGGGAAGCGTTGAATATAAGGTAGATAATGGCGGATGGAATTCTATGAGCAACGGTGGAGGAAACACATACACTGCGCAGTTAGATACAACACAATACAGGGATGGCACACATGCGATATACTTCCGTGCAATAGATAACGCAGGACACATAACACAATCATCTTTGTATGTTACCATAGATAACCTAAACCCGGTGGCTTATGTGTCCTCACCAGTTAGTGGCGAGTATATCCAAGGAGTCTACGTGTTTAAGGTATGGGCCAGCGACAATGTGAGTGTTGTCTCCGTAAGCCTGTACATTGATTCGGCATATTACGCAATGAGCTACAACATCCAGAGCGGGTACTGGGAATACACTCTGGATACCACCACACTCAGCGACGGGGCGCATAGCATATATGCTGTTGCTCAAGACGAAGCGGGGCATACCTACACAACGGGCACGGTTGATTTCTATGTAGACAACACTCCGCCATCGCTGGCAGTGATAAGCCCCGCAAACAACGAGGTCATCTCAGGAACATACACACTCCAGGTAGACGCAAACGACACAAACACACTCAACGTATACTACCGCATAGACAACAGCGAATGGACCCCCATGAGCGGAGGCCCGCCGACCTGGAACGCTTCTTTGAACACTAATATATACAACGACGGATACCATATCATATACTTCCGCGCTGTTGATGCGGGCGGGCACTCAACGGAATCTTATGTTAATGTGATATTTGATAACAGTTTCCCTGTGATAAGAATAACCAATCTTGTCAATGAGCAATTTGTTGAAGGAACGATGAAAATACAAATATATGCAAGTGATAGTACAGGAGTTTCAGAGGTAAGAATAAGTATAGTAAACGACGATACAGGTCAGGTTGTAGTCTCAAACGTTTCTGTTGACCAAAGCGGCGGAGGTTATTGGACGTACTCTCTTGACACTTCCTCTCTCCTTAATGGGAACTATACGGTTACTGTCCACGGAGTAGACCTTGCTGGATATAAAGTAAGCGATTCAGTAAGCATAAATGTGGATAACAAAGCCCCCTACCTTGCAATACAGAGCCCGTATGATATGCAGGTATTAAGTAGAAACGTGAATATAACGGTGATAGTAAAAGATACTTTCCTAAAGGACGTTGAATACTCAGTTGACAACCTTGGATTTGTACCTCTTGACACAACACTCAATACAGAATTATATGAAGATGGTTTGCATACAATAACAGTAAGGGCTACCGATTACGCAGGGCATGTAAGTGAAAGAAGCATAAGCGCGTACTTTGACAACAGTTATCCAAGTATCATAGGCGTGTCAGTGCCGTCAGACGTGGTCTCCGGAGTTTATAATATAGCAGTAGAGGCAAAGGATGCTGTGGGGATTAAAGAAGTAAAATGTATAATTTCAACCTCCTCTACAAATTCTTCCACAGATAAAACATATACGCTGGCATGGAACTCGGAAAATAATTACTACGAATTAAGTTTAGATACCACAAAGCTTGGTGACGGAACATATACTCTGGACGTCATAGTAGAAGACGTGAGCGGAAAAACAGCCCAAATAACAACGCAGTTTAAGATAGACAATACGCCACCGGATATAAGTTACACAGGCAAATCTGTCGTTTCACAAACAGGGGTGCTGTCCTTCAATATTGAAGATACCAGCGATATAAAGAGTGTATGGATCAGCATAGACAATGGCGAGTGGGCCCCCATGGACGTAAGTGAGGGAGTGGCCAGGTATTCCTGGAGTACGTATATAAAGGATAACGGGGTACATCATGTCAAAATAAAAGCAGTAGATGAAGCGGGTAACGAAGCGTATCTCCAACGGGATATCTATGTGAATAATCTGAATCTCGCACCAATAATGTACACCATAGCTCTCATAGCCGCTATCTTTGCAATCCTATTCTTTGTAAGGGGAATGAGAAAAAAGATGTCAACCGAACCCGAAATAAAAGAAAAAGGGGAAAAGGACGAAGAGAAGAAAGAAGAGTCTACGTCTTCGGGGAAAAAAGAGGACACATCGGAAACAACGAAAGGGGAGGGCCCGCCTGGAGAAAGTTTAGAGGAAAGTGAAGAGATCTCAGAGGGAGGTGAGGAAAATGAATAAAATTACGGTGTCTAAATATGGAACAACTCTAGGAAATCTATTAGTGTTCGTTAGTATATTTCTGCCATGGTACCACGGAAATATTTACGGCGCGGAAAAGATATATACGGGGTTCTACCTTGCGTCTGTCTCCATGGCATTCTGGGTACTTTATCTTCTACCACTTCTGAGCGGCATAGTACTCGCGGGGTATATATTACATCACTTTAACAGGGAGATCACCCTCACTATGTTGTCTCCTAAAATCCTAATTTTTTCGTTGTCAGTGATTATGATAATAATAATATTCGTTGTCCTTACCTTTACCCCCGCAGGTATAATGAGCCCGGTGATGAACAATTTGTGCATTGGTGGGTATACAGCAATAACAGGCGCACTACTTTCATTAATTTTTTCAGCCCCGATCCTGAACCTTTAGCATCGATTCCCCTTTCGGTTCCCTCAATCCCCCGGGTGGACGTGAAAGTGATGGAGCAGGGGAGGCGAAAAAAATAGATAGGCCCATGGGGTTGGGGGAGTGGCGATGTCCATGTCGGTGATGTCCATGTCGGAGACACCTGGTCTGAAGGTTGAGGTCGTGGATATTGAGAAGCCAGAGGAAGTCAACGTAGTTCTGGGCCAGAGCCATTTCATCAAAACCGTTGAAGACGTCTACGAAGCGATGGTGAACTCTGTGCCCGGGATAAAATTCGGGGTGGCCTTTTGCGAGGCGAGCGCTGACCGGCTGATCCGCTACGATGGAACGGACGAGGAGATGACTAAACTGGCCGTTGAGAACGCAAAAAAGATAGCGGCCGGACACGTTTTTGTGATCTTCCTCAGAGACGCCTATCCCATAAACGTTCTTAGAGCCATAAAGAACGTTCCAGAGGTGTGCCGTATTTTCGCCGCCACCGCCAACCCGCTCCAGGTCGTTGTGGCCGAGACCGGCCTTGGGCGCGGGGTGATCGGTGTCATAGACGGTCTCACCCCGGTTGGTGTTGAGGACGAGGAGAAAAAAAGAATCAGACACGAGTTCCTGAGGAAAATAGGCTATAAGAGATAGGAGGATAAGAGATAAGAGGAGATGGCACGTTGAGAATCCTCGTCTATGGCGCCGGCTCCCTCGGCAGCCTCCTCGGTGGCATCCTCTCGCTGGAAAACGACGTTGTCATGGTTGCGAGAGAAGACCATGTGCGGGCCATAGAGACCAATGGCCTTCTGTTGATAAACAAAACGGGAAGAGAATATATTATAGGCGACAAAAAGTGGAAAACAGGGGGTGCTCTGAGAACATTTCCAAGGGCGTTTAGAGGTCTGAGCGAGATGAAAGACGATGAGAGGAGGGCGGATGTTGTGCTTCTCACTACCAAGTCCTATGATGTCGCCGCTGCATGTGAAGATATAAGACAGAGCATGACGCCCGTGCCCGTAGTTGGTTTTCAGAACGGAGTGGCGCACCCACCTGTGATGAAAAAAAATCTCTGGTCCCATGAGTGTGTCTATCTGGGGATAACTTCTGTTGGCGCCAGAAAAATAGGGGCGGGGGTTGTTGAGTACACCGGCGCCGGCCGGGTGTACATATGGGGGCCTGACCAAGAAAAAGCTGAGACGATAGCCGGCGTTTTTCGTGTCGGCGAAAAGATAGGGTGGACTGTTGAGAGAGTTGAAAACCCCTGGCCACACCTGTGGGAAAAGAACATGGTCAACCTGGCCATAAACCCGCTCACAGCCCTTTCATGCGTGGAAAACGGGTATGTAGAAAAACTGGCGTCAGAGACCTTTGGCCAGATATATCTGAAAAAGCTTTTGGCAGAGGGGGTCGTGGCCGCTAGGTCAGATGGCGTTGAGCTTGACGCGTCGGCAACATTTAATAGGGTCATTGAGGTGGCCCGGCTGACGGCTCCGAACCGCTCAAGCATGCTACAGGACCTTGAAAACAGGAAAAAGACGGAGAGAGAGGCCATACTCGGTGAGGTGTTACGCCGGAACAGCAACGCGGCGCGAGCCTGGACCCTCTATAGTCTCCTGAGCCTGGTTGAAAAAAAGACAGTGGTGGGAACAGATGAACAAAAACGATGAAAGCAGCGACCTCCTGGACGACCTGATATACGTTGGTAGAGAGTTTCTGGTAGCCCTGCTCATAATGGCAGTTTTCATATCCTCCGCCTATTTTTACACGGGAAACTGGCCTCCTATGGTCGTGGTGGAATCGGGGAGTATGCAACACACGACAAACGGGGACAGCGAGATAGGGGCCATAGACCCCGGCGACCTTGTTTTTGTCAAAAAGATAAGTGGAAGGGAGGATGTGGTAACATATGTTGAGGGGGCAAGGCACCTTGAAGTCGTTGGCACAGACGATGGGAGAATAGTCTTTCACAGAACGTTTGACAGGGAAACCGGGCATGTCACATATGGAAAATACGGCGATGTGATTGTCTATTATAAAAACGGGATAACAGCTGACACTCCAATTATCCACCGGGCGATGCTCTGGCTTGAGTACAACTCCACAGGGAAAAGCTTTGACGTGCCCTCGCTCTCCATATACAATTTCACGGGCAACCTCACCCTGGTCGGAGCGGGCTTTGGCGGGGTGGACGTGAATATATACCTCGGACAGATACTGAAAAACTTCCGCAACAGCGGCGTTGAGCCACACGGGGGGTTCATAACCCTCGGCGACCACAACGGCGCGGTCTACGACCAGATGGGGTTCCGCGACGCCCTGGGAAGACCCGTCCTGCCCGTCCTGCCCGGGTGGGTGATGGGCAAGGCCCGCGGCGAGATCCCCTGGTTCGGCGCTTTCAAGCTCTATTTCGGAGACAAAAACCCGCACGATGGAGCGGGAAGAGAGGCGATACCCCACAACACGTGGGTCAACCTGTGGACGACCATCGCTGTCATCGTTGTCCTTTCTTTCCTGGTTGACCTTGCCATTTCTCTCAGAGAAAAAAGAGATAAAGAAAAAAGAGAAAGAGATGAAGATAGCCCCGGGGGCGAGGCGAATGAGGGGAGCGAACAGGAGAAAGGGGAACAAAGAGAAGGGTCATCTCCCCCGGAACAGACCTGAGAGATCTCCATCCTCTCTGGCCTCTGACGCCTCTCAGCACCAGACATGTGCACTTTCCACTTGTGGCCGGACAAATGCAACAGCAACAGAGATGTCCAACAGGGCCACGAGTTCGGGCTCACTGAATCCATGCTTTTCCTCCAAAACAAGGTGTGTCAGAAAGAAACAAGGGTTGACTGGGCGCGCACGACAGGTGGCCTGGCGTTTTTGAACATCGGCTCTTCGCTCAGGACACCCCAGACCTCCTTGGGGGGGACACTCAGCGATATTTCCCTGGTGCGCCCGTATTTCCCCTTTGATATTATCCTGGCGTGGATCAGTCCGAGCATGTCAAGCTCCGATATGAGGTCTGTCACCCTCCTCTGTGTCAGCGGGGATATGCTCATCTCCTGGCAGAGCTGTTTGTAGGCGTCATAGACCTCGCCGGTGGTGAGGTCGTTTCGTCCGGCGATGGAATTGTAGTATATTCCAAGCAAGACTATTCTGCTGTGGTCGGGCAGCGTGCGCATGACCTCACGTATACAGTCCAGCTCTATCTGGTTCTGCGCCTTCTTCACATCCTGTTCCGTGACACGGCCGCGGCGTTCGCGCTCAGCTATTTCGCCGGCCACACGGAGGAGGTCTAGGGCCCTCCTGGCGTCTCCGTGCTCTCTGGCCCCGATAGCAGCACAGAGCTCTATCACGCCTGGCTCAAGGACACCGTCCTCAAACGCGATCTTTGCCCTCTGACGGAGGATGTCTGTCAGCTGTTTTGCGTTGTAAGGTGGAAATATGAGTTTTTCCTCTCCCAGCCGGCTTTTGACACGCGGGTCCAAGAATTCGGTGAATTTCAGGTCGTTTGATATCCCTATTATGCTTATCTTAGCCTTTTTGAGGTCGTCGTTGAGTTTTATTATGTGGTAGAGAACGTCGTCCCCGCTCTTGTATACGAGTTTGTCCACCTCGTCCAAGACCACAACTACAACCCGCGGGAGATGTGTATAGACCCGCATCTCTTTTTTGTTCTCAACCAGGTCAAATATGATTTTTCCGTCCGGGAGGGAGATGTCCTCAAGTTTTTCAGCGACACCATCTGGTACGGGCAAAACACCGGGGGGGTACCCCATTTTTTCATCTGCAAAAAAGGGTTTGAGTGTTATGGTATATTCTGATTCGTTTATGAACTCCACCTCTGCATCTTTGAATATGGGGTGCGAGGACGCCGATGCCGATGACTTCGGCCCATATGCCCGTGTTTTACCGGGCTCTTTAATGCCGAGCCACCGGAGTATTTTTTCAGCTATTTCTGGCGGGAGCTTTCCTTTCTCAAGGTCTGATTTCACAGACGAATCGGACAGGTCTACGTTGAAAAGGTGTGTCCTGTCCACCCATTTCTGAAGGTACTCGTATACGCGCTCAAGAGGCCAGCCGGTGAAGGGTATCCGCCACTCAAAGACATCTATGAACCTGTTTCCTATGTTCTGGAGAACACCATATGGTGTGTCTACAATCTCGCAGTTGATATAAATATGATGTACCTGTGAAAGCGCATTTAAAAGGCCGCCCGGGTCTGCGCCGACCCCCCTCTGTTTTTTATCTGATCCAGCGCCACTTTTCGTGTTCTTCGTTCCGCTGTTTTTTTCTCTGAGAATCCTGATTTCTTTGTCTATATATTTCACTGTGGCTGTTTTTCCTGTGCCGGTTTTTCCAAATATGAGAACGTTGGATGGTCTGTTTCCCCGCAGGGCGGTTGCCATTATTGACGCAAGCTGTCTTATTTCCTCTTCTCTGTGTGGCAGTTCGTCGGGCACATATTCCGGTCTCAGCACGTCGCGCCTGTTCTTTTTGAAAATAGCAGGCGAAGACAGGTATTCCTGGAATATGCTCTGCGCGTTCATCTCTCTCCTCCCCTTGTTCGTCGTTCCACCAGATTTATCATATTTGCAGGTTATTGCAGGTGAAATGGTGGTGTTGTGGAATAGGAAGGGGTGGTACTAATACCTTTCCAAAACCCAACCCCCACCCCTTTTTTTCATGTGGAAGTTTTTTGTGCTCTATCGCAGGAGCTTCTTTTTCTTCTGTGCCAGGCGAATTCTGTCTTTTTCTTTTAGATACCAGACCACGTCTTCCAGGTCCGGGAGGTTTTCAAGAAACTTGGCCTTGCTGTTGGTGTTCATAAGATTCTCAAACATGCGTCTCTTTTTGATGTAGTCGTAGGCGTACCATGAGCTCCCGATCACCATGAGCGGCCCCACTACCCAGAACCAGAGATACCAGTTACCAACAGCGGACACCACCCCGTACAAAAAGGCCGGGGTTTTGTCCCCCGCCGGGCTGAAAAAGGCTATGATCGTCAATGCGACTCCGATCACCAGGAAGAGCAGTGAGATCTCAAATCTGAGGTCCCGCAGTTTTCTTATCATCCGGGCAAACGCTTTCACCTTATCTTTTGTTGTTTTAGCGTTATCTTTTGTTTCCCTGTTCTCCTTTTTTTTCTCTTTTTTTCCGGCCATGCCTATCCCTCTCCTGTGGGGCCTGATTTTCTTTTCTTATAGAGGGCATATCTTTTTTGGATATATTTGTTTATCGTACCTATCTACCTATCTGGGAGTAAGAGAATAAAAAGTGTGGGAGTAAAAGGTGGGAGTAAAAGGTTTATAACCCCTAACATCTTCCAATGGTGGTGATTTTATGGCAAAGCGCACACCGCTCTTTGAAGAACACAGGAAGCTTGGAGCCATGTTCACGGAGTTTGCCGGGTGGGAGATGCCACTCTATTACACTGGCATAAAAGAGGAGCACATGGCTGTGAGAAAAAATGCCGGCGTTTTTGATGTGTCACACATGGGCGATATATGGATTGAGGGAAACGACGCCGCAGATTTTGTCTCCTATCTCACCACCGCGAACCCTCGCAACCACAAGATTGGCTCTTGCATGTACGCCCACATTCTGAACGAGAACGGTAGGATACTGGACGACACGATAATAACGAAGGTGGGCGAGAACAGGTATCTGTGTGTTCCAAACGCTGCCACAAAGGATATGATACTGAACTGGTTCAGAGACCACACAGGAGAAATGGATGTGCGCCTCACGGATGTCACGGATGATTATGTTTGCATTGCCTTCCAGGGACCGAAGGCGGCGGGAATCCTCCAGGGCATAACAGAGGGCTTTGATTTTGGAGACCTGAAGTTTTTCAAGGCCAGATTTCTCAGCGTGACAGAAAAGGGTCTGGGAGATGTCATTGACTTTGAGAATGTCCCGGCTGATCAGCCCATTAAAAAAGGTGTGGCTCTGGTATCGCGTACAGGTTATACAGGAGAAGACGGTTTTGAGATAATAACGGTGGCGGAGGACGGTGTTTTCTTGTGGAACAGGATACTGGACGCGGGTGAAGATAGCGGCGTGTTACCGGCCGGGCTTGGTGCCAGAGACACTCTGCGCCTGGAAAAGGGGTTCCTGTTGTCCGGAACAGATTTCAATGGAGAACAGACGACTCTTGAGACAGGATGGGATTTCATAATTGAGTGGGACCATGATTTTATCGGCAAAGAGGCATTGCTCAGGCAGAAAGAAGAGGGGATAAAGAGGATTCTAAGGGGGTTTGTGTTGAAAGAAAAGAGCATTCCCAGACACGGGAACAGGGTCTTTCTCAGAAAAGACGATGAAAAAGAGGTAGCAACTGTCACAAGCGGGTCTTTTTCTCCTGTGCTTGAAAAGGGCATAGGGATGGCCTATCTCCCCGTGGACGTGAAAAAGGGCTCGTCTATCTGGGTTGAGATCCATGGCAAAAGAAGAGAGGCGGAGGTTGTGAAACCGCCCTTTGTCAAATGATCTGATTGATCTGATGTATCCCGGTGGATATCATGAAAAGCGCCCGGGCTCAGAAACCTGTGTCACATGTGACCCGGAGATCACACAGATCTGGCTACGAAAACCACGAGCCCATGGATGTGAGGATAAGACGTCTTTTCGTAGAGGGAATTCTGAGCCCAAAGGAAAAAGTGGTGTGGTATGGTTTTCACTCCCGTTTTTCCGATATGAAGATGTATGTGGGGTCTGCGATAGGTGTTTCCACGGGCCTCTATGTTCTGTCTGGTTCTGTCGCTGCTGTCAGCCTGTCTCCTCAAAACTACAGTTTCTGGTTCACATATCTCTTTATTTTGCTTTTTTTGACAGGGGTTCTGATAGCCCTGGTCCAGGCGGGGGTTTACAGCAATCGGTTCCTTCTGTTTTTTCAGTACTGCATCGTTGGTGTCTTTTCTGTCATGTTTTTCACTTTCTTTCTGTCTCTGCTCTTTTTGAGAATCCAAGAGAAATACACCGTGTCAGTACCGGAGTATGCTCCTGAGGAGTACCAGCAACTGGCCAACCTATCTCTGTCCTCTGTTGTCTTTTTTGCCATTGTCATGTTTGCTTTTATCTTTCTCTCCGCTCTCAAATCTGAATTTCCGAGGCCATACAGGCGCAACGTGGGAATATTTTCTGCCGGCATGCTGGGTGTTGGCCTGTTGTTTTTTATAAAGCCTGAGATGGCTTCTGTGAACACAAATCACACATTTTTCTCGTTGTTCATGACCCTCTACGCCTCCTTTCTGATAGTGTTTTCCACAGTCCTGTTTTTCTTTTTGCTGACCAAAAAGACGACATATGTTCTGACCGATAAACGAATGGTCGTGGTAAAAGAGGAGATGGGAAGAGAAGTGTGGATACGAAACTATAACGAGATCACCCGTGCCAAGGCGAGGCAGGGTTTTCTGGGCAGGATGTTTGACTATGGGGATCTGATAGTGTTCAGCTCGCCGGGGGGCAACAGAAGGCGGGGGAGGGTTCTGGGACGTGAACACGTCCTTTATATCCACGGTGTTCCATCTCCCTTTGTCGTGGAAAATATCATATACAACAAGATTTCTCATCTTCGCCGTTAGACTGTCTGGCCGGTCTAACCATGTATACAGTGAAGAGGTGATAGCCATGACAGAAGTGAGAGACGGATATCTGTACACTGAGAGCGACGAGTGGGTTATGCTGGATGAGGAAAAAAAGATCGCAACCGTGGGGATAACCGATTACGCTCAGAGCAAACTAACGGACATAACGTTCGTTGAGCTGCCTGAGGTCGGCGCAGAGGTGAAAAAGGGGGACCCGGTGGCTGTTGTGGAGAGCGTAAAGTCCGCGGCGGACATCTATTCTCCTCTCAGCGGCAATATCGTGGAGGTGAACTCTGAGCTTGAGGACTCACCAGAGAAGATAAACGAGGACCCATACGGTGCCTGGATTTACAAAATTGAGATTTCTGATCCGGGAGAGCTTGATTCTCTCATGGACGCAGAAAAGTACAGGGAGTACCGTTCGTGAGGCAGAGACATGAGAGACGAAGAGCGGGAGATGCTCTCCGTTCTGGGCGTTGACTCCGTGGAGGGTCTCTTTTTGGACATACCGGGCGGTGTCAGGCGCCCGCTCAACCTCCCGGATGGCATGTCTGAGAGCGATGTCTTCTCTCTTTTCAAAGAAATACTGGGCGTCAACAGAACCTTTGTTGAGATGCCCTTTTTTGCCGGTGTGGAGCAGTCTCCCCGCTTTGTTCCGCCCGCTGTGGACTACATCGTTTCCCGAGGAGAGTTTTTGACATCTTACACTTCCTACCAGCCCGAGATCAGCCAGGGCCTGTTACAGGGGCTTTTTGAGTACCAGAGCCTTATGTCTGAGCTTACCGGGATGGAAGTTGTAAACGCCTCTCTCTATGACTGGTCCACGGCTCTTGGAGAGGCGCTGAGGATGGCTCACAGGATCAACCGCAGGAGGTTTTTCGTTCTCCCGGATTTCATCCCACACTGGAGAAAGGATGTGGCCCGGTTGTATGTTGAGGGTTTTGGCGGCGAACTCCTCTTTTTTCCACATGAAACAGAGGGGTCGGGGTCTTCGGGGGTTTCCGGCGGCTTAAACCTGGATGCGCTATCTGCCGTCCTAGAAAAAAGAAAGGGCGATGTCTCCGCCGTCTATGTTGAGATGCCCAACTTTTTTGGCGTGGTTGACAGGCAGATAATGGAGCTGAAAGATCTTTTCCCCGATGTCTTGCTGGTTGTGGGCGTGGACCCCATTTCGCTCGGTGTCCTTGTCCCCCCGGGGGACTATGGCGCTGATATAGTGGTTGGCGAGGGCCAGAATCTGGGTCTGCCCCCTGGTTTTGGCGGCCCTGGCCTCGGTATTTTTGCCACCACCAAAAAGTATGTGCGGAAGATGCCCGGGCGCCTGGTCGGTGCCACGGTTGATGCTGAGGGGCGCCGTGCTTTTTCTATTACTCTGCAGACCCGCGAGCAGCACATAAGGCGGGAGAGAGCGACGAGCAACATATGCAGCAACGAGGCGCTGTGTGCTCTCGCCGCCGGGGTTTATCTGGCTTTGCTGGGTAAGAGCGGTCTCAGGGACCTGTGCGATCTCCTCGTTCACAGGGCTCATGTTCTGGCTGATATGCTGTCAGGGCTAGATGGCGTTGTTGCCCCTGTTTTTTCCGGCCCGTTTTTCAGCTCTTTCGTGGCCGAATTCCCCGTTGACTATGCCTGTGTCCACCGTTTCCTCCTGTCCAGGGGCGTTCACGGCGGTTTTCCACTGTCCGTTCCGGCCGCCCCCGGGGTTGCTCCCGGAACTCCCGGTGTTTCTCCTCCCGGTGTTTCGTCTATTCCCAGCGCTCGTCTCTCAGGTCCCTCTGATGCGCGCAGGGCTGTTTTTGCCGTCAACGAGTACACTGGTGAGCGAGAGTTTTCTGTCCTTGTTTCTGCTCTGCGGGAGTTTCTGGGTGCTGAGGGGGGTGGCAGTGGTGTCTGACTGTGGGGATTTTAAGCGTGGCAGCGGGTTCAGGCAGGCTCGTTTTGACGAGCCTCTGCTGTGTGACCTGCGCGGTGGTTTTCATAAAGAGCGCATTTTTCCGGTGGCTGAAAAGAGGTGTGGGGGATACCTGCCGGGCGAGGTTTTGCGCTCCTCTCCCCCCGATATACCTGACCTTGATGAGGCAACGGTTGTCAGGCATTATACCCGTCTGTCGGAGATGAACTGGGGTGTTGACAGCGGTTTTTATCCCCTTGGCTCGTGTACGATGAAGTATAATCCCCGGGTATCGGAGGCTGTTGCATCCCTGTCCCATGCCCGTGATGTGCATCCTCTCCAGGATCCCTCTACCGTCCAGGGCTCTCTGTGGGTGATGTACGAGCTCCAGGAGGCGCTCAAGGAGATCACGGGGATGGATGCTGTCTGTCTTCAGCCAGCGGCCGGCGCACATGGTGAGTTCACGGGTTTGATGATTATCCGCGCCTATCACCTGTCCCGGGGGGATAAAGGACGGGTTGACGTCCTCGTCCCGGACACGGCTCATGGTACAAATTTTGCGAGTGCCGCGATGGCGGGTTTCAACGTGGTTGTTGTTCCAAGCGACGAGGACGGCTGTGTGGACGTTAATGCGCTGAAGGCTGCTCTAAGTGAAAAGACCGCCGCTCTCATGTTGACCAACCCAAACACGCTGGGTGTTTTTGAGAAAAACATCGTTGAGATAGCTGAGATGGTGCATGATGCCGGCGCGCTTCTGTACTATGATGGCGCTAACCTGAACGCTATTATGGGGAAGACGACCCCCGGTGCCCTTGGGTTTGATGTTGTGCATGTTAACCTTCACAAGACGTTCTCAACACCCCATGGGGGCGGCGGGCCGGGTGCGGGTCCTGTTGGTGTGAAAAGTTTTCTTGAGGAGTTTTTGCCTGTGCCCACTGTTGTGAGAAATGAGGACGGTGTTTTTTCCCTGTTTTATGACCGTCCGCGCTCCATCGGGCCTGTGAAGTCTTTTTATGGGAACTTTCTGGTGCTTTTGAAGGCGCTGGTTTATATCAAGATGATGGGAGGAGATGGGCTGACTAGGGCGGCTGAGCGTGCGGTTTTGAACAGCAACTATCTTGCTCACAGGATAAAGCGGTTTTTGTCCATTCCATTTGGGAGGTTGTGGAAGCACGAGTTTGTTGCGAGTGCGAAACCGCTGGGTGAAAAGGGGGTTTCTGCTCTTGATGTGGCCAAGAGGTTGCTGGACTACGGTTTCCACGCTCCGACGATCTATTTTCCGCATCTGGTTGAGGAGGCTCTCATGATTGAGCCCACTGAGACAGAAACAAAGGAGACACTGGACTCTTTTGCTGAGACCCTGGAGAAGATAATCAACGAGCCCGCCGAGGTGTTGCATGGCGCTCCCTATAACACTTCTGTGAGGCGTGTAGACGAGGCGCTGGCTGCGAGGTCCATGATTTTCCGGTGGCATGATCTGGGCGCACTAGACGGGTGAGCCATGCAGTGTGTTGTTCGGGAAATGGCAGTAGCATTGATCAGGAAAGGCTCTCATGACACCCTCAGTTTTTCCATTTTTTGTATCTTTTCTTCTATTTTGGCTCTGGTGCCTATGTCTCTGCGGTGGTAGACTTCGCCTGTGACATGCTCCATGGCCTTTTCTATTCTGTCTGATAGGGAGTAGAGGTCTTTTCCACGGGCGAAAAGGGCAAGGGATCTGGACCGTGTTGTGTATATCTTTCCCCCCTCCTCTCTGACGGAGGCGTAGAGGATCTCAACACCCTCTCTTTCTATCTTTTTTTCGTCAACTTTTATTTCAACATCGCTTTTGACGCTGTTTGTGCCGTATCCCATCGGGACTACATATTTGACGAGTGTGCTTTCCTCTGCGAATTTCACGTTGTGGCCAGAGAGTTTTCTTTCAACTATTTTCCACCCAGTCTCCAGGATGTCTGTTTCCATGATTCCAAGGACGTTGATGGCCTCGGGGTCTCCAAATCTGCAGTTTATTTCCACCACTTTTGGTCCATCGGCGGTTTCCATGAACTGGCCGTATATCACGCCCTTGTATTCCCTGTTTTCGTGTCTGAGCGCTGCGACTATGTCTTCCAGTATTTTTACGGCTTTTGAGTAGTGTTCTTTTGGCACGAAGGGGAGGAGGTGGTCTGCACATGAATATGATCCCATTCCGCCTGTGTTGGGGCCGAGGTCGTTTTCGTATGCTCTTTTGAAGTCCTGTACCAGCGGCATGGGTTTTATGTCTCTGCCGTCCGTGAAGGCCTGGAGTGTGAACTCTTCTCCCACGAGTTTTTCTTCTATCATTACCGCCCCTGTTCCGCCTATTTTTTCGTCTATGACCCTGCTCGCATAGGTGTACCCCTCTTCTGGGGTCTGGAAGTGGTCTCCCATGACCTGTACGCCTTTTCCTCCGGTGAGTCCCAGGGGTTTTACGACGAAGGGCGTTTCGTGGGCGTCTATGTATTCTTTGAGGGCTTTTTTGTCTTCAAAGACCTCGTATTTCACCGCTCCCTCTATTTTGTGGCGTTTCATTAGGTCTCTCATGAAGCTTTTGTCTCCCTCTATGGCCGCCGCGTCTCTGGTTGGCCCCACCACGGGTATGCCTTTTTCTGTGAGCGCGTCCACAAGCCCGTTTACGAGGGGCGCCTCCGGTCCTATGAACGCTATGTCTACTTCTTTGAATTTTACCGGTTTCCAGTTTGTCACAAAAGTTATGCTTTTTTCGTCTCCTATGAGATATTCCCTGGAGAGCCGTGCGATTCCGGGGTTTTTCTGTGCCATCACGCTGTATAGTATTCCCCCGGCTTTTTTGATGGCTTTTGCCATGGCGTGTTCTCTGCCGCCGCTGCCTATGAGCAGTACTTTTGTGGGCATTTTGTTTCCGCCTCCATTTTGTTGCTCTGTGCTGCGCTGTATATTGTCCGGGTATATGTTTTTTTGTGCCCTATGTGTATGTGTGCTATGGGCTCTTTTCCAGAGATGTTACCACAAATGTTATATCGGCGGGATGTGTTGTTAATTTGATGGGAATGAAAAAGCGAACGACCGGGGCCAGAGTAATAGGCCGAGACACAACCGCGGCTGTTTTTATTATCCCCCTGCTTCTCTCAACAGCGGTTTTTGTCAGCGCCGGAAACATCGGTGCCGGAAACCTTGGGCCGGACAAATCCGCCCCCACAAACGGCTCTGCGCCTCCTCCAGAAAATTTTACTGCAAAATGGACATTCATGGTCTACCTGGACGCTGACAACAACCTTGAGGGGGCGGGTATTGAAGACTTCAACGAGATGGAAATGGTGGGCTCAACAGCAGAGGTAAACATTGTGATCCTCTTTGACAGGGCACCAGAATACGACACCTCCAACGGCGACTGGACAGGGACAAGGATCTACCATGTGAAAAAGGACAGCGACCCCAACAACCTGGCCAGCTACACAGAGGGCGTGGACGTGTGGTACAGCGAAAACGAGACGGAGATGAACATGGGCGACCCCCAGACCCTGGTCAACTTCACCCTCTGGGCCATGGAGCATTTCCCGGCAGAGCACTATTTCCTAGACCTCTGGGACCACGGCGGCGCCTTCTGGGGAGTATGCTGGGATGACAGCAGCGGAGAGAAAGGAGACGCCCTCAACATGACAGAGCTCGGAGAGGCACTGGACCGGATAACTGAGACAGCGGGGAGGCGCCTGGACATAGTGGGCTTTGACGCCTGTCTGATGGCTGAGGCGGCGGTGATGTACCAGATAAAGGACTATGCGGACATAGGCGTTGGCTCGGGGTTCACAGAACCGGGAGACGGCTGGCCGTACACGGAAATACTTGGCCCCCTGGTGCAGAACCCTGACATGTCCCCCCGGGACCTGGCCACACTTGTGGTTGATGCTTACATAGACTCTTACACGGACAGAGAAGACGACCCGCAGGACAGCCCATCGGTCAGCATGGCGGCGATAGATTTGAAAAAGTTTGAACTCGCAGCAGACGCCATAAGCGCTTTCGGGATGCAGATGTCCCTAGGGAGTCCCATAACACCGCCGGCAGCATACTACTCACACCTCCGTTATATAAGGAGCAGGACGGCCAGCTATGACATGGCAAACGTGGGCCCATTTGATATAACCCAATACTGTATGTATGACATAATAGATTTCGCCGACAGAGTGGAGCAGGACCCCACGCTTGCCTTTTTGCACGACAGCGCCTATAACATGGAAGCAAAGATAAAAGACGCCATAATCAAGGCCAGGACGAACGATGCCAAGTTCAGATACCACGGTCTCACAGTCTATTTCCCCAGCGGAACACAGACAGTTTATGACCCCCGTTTTTCCCAGACCCTTTTCGCCAGGGAGAGATACTGGGATGAGTTCCTCGTCAACTTTGGAGACAACCGTGTTGTAAGCGACACACCGCCATCGGCAGTCATCTTGGAGCCAGAAAGCCCGGCACAGGTCGCCATGGGCGAAACGTTCTCTTTCAGGGGCATAGCGTGGGACCTCCAGAACACGCTGCTATCTGTGGAATTCCGCATTGACAACGGCACATGGAAGGCACTCCAGGGCAGAGAAAACTGGGAGGCCGATATAGACACTTCTGATCTGGTTGCTGGCAAACATGTTTTCCAGGTCAGAGCATTTGACGGCAGAAATTACAGCGCCCCGGTGTCAAAAGAGTTCACTGTAAAGTCCTCTGCACTGGCGTCTTACACATCCCCCGGGGGAGTGTCTCCGCTTTTGCTGGCGGCCGTTCTGGTGGTGCTCGTTGCGGTGGCGCTTTTTGTATTTTACAGGACACAGCACACCTCTTTTTCCAAGAAAGTGCCGTTTCTGAAAAAACCCGCCAGTCCGCACATCCCAGCCAACCAGCCCACGCAGGTCACCCAGGTGGCCGCCGGACAAACGTCTCCGGATAACACGGCTACGTCTCCGACCCCCCTATCCAAAAAAGCGGAGGGAGGTGGGACAAAAGATTAAAATCCGTGCCCATATTGTGTGCCGTGGGATGGTGTAAGAGATGTCGGCGCCAGAATACGAAAAGTTTTACTCTAAGAGAGCAAAAGGGATGCGTGCCTCTGAGATAAGAGAACTGCTAAAACTGACCCAGAAACCAGACATAATCTCCTTTGCGGGGGGCCTCCCGAACCCAGAGGCGTTTCCAACGGACATAATAGCAGAGCTCACAGCGGAGGTCCTGGAAGAGTTCGGCCACAAAGCCCTCCAGTATGGCACAACGGAGGGGCTCCCAGCTCTCAGAGAGGCGTTTGCCAGATATTACAGCGAACATGACATGCCCTCCACAGAGGACGAGATTTTGATAGTCAGCGGATCCCAGCAGGGGCTGGACCTCCTGTCAAAGGTCTTTCTGGACCCCGGAGACACCGTAGTGGTGGGCTCTCCCACATACCTGGGCGGGCTGGCCGCTTTCAGGGCTTTCCAGGCGTCTTTTGCCACGGTGCCCCTTGACAGCGGCGGCATGAAAATAGACGTCCTGGAAGAAAAGATAAAGCGCCTCATAGCGGGGGGTAAAAAGCCGAAGTTCGTATACGTCATACCTACCTTCCAGAACCCCACGGGGACAACGATGCCCGAGGATAGGCGGAAAAGGATAATAGAGCTGGCGGAAGAATACGACCTTCTCATAGTTGAAGACAACCCCTATGGTCGCCTGAGATATGTTGGAAAACCCCTCAAACCCATAAAACACTACGACCACTCCGGGCGCGTTATATACCTGGGCACCCTGTCAAAAACACTCGTTCCGGGGTTCAGGATAGCCACCGTTGTAGCGTCAGAGGATCTGATAAGAAAACTGACCATCGCGAAACAATCCACAGACCTCTGCTCCACCACGTTCACCCAGTTCATCGCCGCCAGATATATTGAACGCGGCTACCTGGACAGCCACCTTGAGAAGATAAGAGCGCTCTACGGCCACAAAATGAAGGTAATGCTGGACGCCATGGACGAGTACATGCCGGAAAAGGTCAAATGGACCCGCCCCGAGGGGGGGATGTTCCTCTGGGTGACCCTCCCCGAGGGCTGTGACACGGTTGAGATGTTCAAAAAGGCGATAGAGAAAAAGGTCGCGTACGTTGTGGGAACAGCGTTTTACGCAGACGGCGGCGGACACAGAAGCATGAGACTGAACTTCAGCTACCCGACAGATGAACAGATCGTTGAGGGAGTGAAGCGACTGGCGGAGGTTATAAGGGAAGAGATGGGGGAGAAGGGGGTTGCGTGAATTATTTTCGGCTAAGATAATATAAAAGGTCTCACTTTCATCGGCTCCCTCTTTAAATATTTATATCTCCGCCCGGCTCCGGCAAGATGAGAAATCTTTGGAAAGCGAAAAAAGTATTAAAAGAACAAACAGGGAGAGGGAAAATGAGTAAAATTGCAGAGATAAACCTGGATAAAATCGTTTCGGATTTTAGGAGGGTGTCAAGAAGTGCTAGAAACGAAGAAGAATTTAAGATCAACGTGGAGAGGATAATATATGACGATATAGTTTCCATTTTGGGGTTAGATATGGGGAGGTATGAATATTCACTGGTTTCGGGGGATAGGCCAGACGCATTGTATGGGCATGTGATTATTGAATACAAAGCGCCCGGTGTTCTGTCCACCCCGGCGGGGTTCATAAAAGCACGGGAGCAAATCATAAATTATATAATCCAAAAAGCAGAAACAAAAGATAGTTTCAAAAATTTTTTTGGAATAATACTTAGTGATAAGATAGCTTTTGTTAGATTTGATACGGCTTCCGATGAATGGAAAGTAAGAGGGCCGTATGACATTAACCGAGAGGTCGTTCTCAAAGTTGTAGAGGCTCTGAGAGGTCTAAGGAAGAAACGTTTATCTGCTGATGAGCTCCTGAAAGATTTTGGTCCCGAAAGTGAGCTGGCATTGAATACTATTAATGTGTTTTATGAGAAGCTGGAAAAACCCAAAAGCCCGAGAACAGAGTTACTTTTTGAAGATTGGTCTAGAATTTTTTCCCAGATCACAGGATATAAAGAAGAGGACCTCAGAGGTCTTGATGAATTTTATGACACCGCCGGGAAAAATTATACGAAATTGTTGTTTTGTATTCATACATACTACGCACTTTTAATGAAGCTTATTGCTGCTGAACTGGCTTATTTATACGGGGCCGGAAGGTACATGAAATCTTATGTCGCTGAGTTAGAAGACAATTATATGAAAGGAATGGACGAATTTAAAAACAGTTTAAAAGACTTAGAAGAAGGAGGTCTATTTTCTAGACTTCTAAAAATCAGGAATTTTATAGAGGGAGGATATTTTTCGTGGTATGTAGAAGAATTTGACAGGGATATAATGGATATAATTGCGGAAGTCGCCAAAAAACTTTCTGATTATGAACCCGCCACCCCCGTTCTTGAGCCTGAAGAAACGAAGGATATGTTAAAGATAATATACCAGGAACTGGTTCCTAAACCCATTAGACACAACCTTGGAGAGTACTATACACCCGACTGGCTGGCCCAGCTCATTTTAAATCGTGTGGGTTTTACGTTGAAATATTTTGAAAAAATATCAGAAAAGAGCGGGGACCCCACAAAACCTCTGGAATTAAGACTACTTGACCCTGCCTGTGGATCAGGTACTTTTATAATAGAAGCCCTGAAAAGATTGAGATCTTACGCAGAAAAACATTTTATGATAGATATGTTACCCGATTATGTTCTGAAGAACATAGTGGGGATTGATCTTAATCCGCTGGCGGTGCTAGCCGCCAGGACGAATTATCTATTGAATATCGGTGATTTGTTATCTTATGCCAGCCAAGTAGAGATACCGGTTTATCTGGCCGATTCTATCACTATGGAAAAGAGAAGCAGCTTGCACGGCGGGATGGTGTATAGAGTAAAAACGTCAGCGGGGGACTTTGGCATACCTTCGGATATAATAGACAAAAAACAGAATTTAAGTGAAGTACTTAACTTAGTGGAAGAGTGTGTTAAATTGGCTTATTCTCCTGAAGATTTTGAAAACCGTATTTTGAACACACGTTTAGATATAAAGGGTCCAGGATTAGAAGTGCTAAAAAGCCAGCTCTATGAACCATTATTAAACTTGGAAAGGGAAGACAAAAACCACGTGTGGGTTACGATCTTACGGAATGCTTTTGCTCCCTCTTTCATAGGGAAATTTGATTACGTCGTGGGAAACCCACCCTGGGTGCTGTGGGATAACCTACCAAAGGACTATAGAAATAACTTAGAGAACCTGCTGAAAAATTATGGTATATGGAAACCTGCTGAGAGGTGGGGCGGGTCCAAAGTGGATATATCTTACATCTTTGTTTATGTTTGTACAGATAAATATCTTAAAGATGATGGTGTTTTTGGATTTTTAATAACACAGGCGGCTTTTAAAACAAAAGGCGCCGGGGAATTATTTAGAAGGCTCAGATTGGGCGATGGGGATTATTTGAAAGTATTAGAAGTTCATGACTTTGTAAACGTTAAACCATTTGAGGGAGCAAATAATAGAACTGCTGCGATTATTCTAAAAAAAGGCAGAAAGACAAGATTCCCAATAAGGTGTTTCTTATGGAGGAAATTAGATGATATAGAGCATAAAGAGTCCTTAGAGGAGGCGTCCAAAAAGTTGCATAAAATTAAAATGATGGCCATACCCTCAGATCCACACAACGAGCTGTCTCCATGGATAACAGTGCCCCCAAATGTGGTAGAAATTGTCAAAAAAGTGTATGGAAAAAACGCCTATTCAGCGTATGAAGGTATAAATAGTGGCGGAGCAAATGGTGTTTACTGGATTAGAATACGGGATATAATAAATGAATACAAAAAAAGGTTAGAGATTCCCAGTTCTCTCAAAGACGTTCTGGGAGTTGGTGATGAAATAACTGTCAGAGAACTTTTAGTTGAAAACGTTACTGAGGGGATGAAGAAAAAGATTAGAAAGGTTGAGGCGGTCATTGAGGACTTCTTCATATATCCGCTTTTGAAGTCAAGGAATGTTAAAAAGTGGAAGATAGAAGGATACAACTATACTCTTCAGATGCACGATCCTATAAGAAGAATTGGATACGATGAGGGGTGGGTTAAGGTTAATTTTCCAAAAACTTATGCCTATTTGAAAGGATTTGAAGAAGAACTAAAAGAAAGGAAATCTGGCGTAGTCAGGCAATTGCTTGCCAGAGGTCCTTTTTACACCATGTATTCGGTAGGAGAATACACGTACTCTCTTTACAAGGTCGTATGGAAACAGATGGGTGGAAAAATATCCAGCTGTGTTGTTTCTAAGATCGGAGATGAATATCTGGGTGAAAAGCTTGTTCTTCCTGAGCATGTGCTCGCATTCATACCAACAGACAACGAAGATGAGGCCCATTATATCTGTGCCATAATGAATTCTACCATAACAGACATGGTTCTCAGGGCAATCGCCGGCGGAACAAAGAGTTTTGGAACGCCAAAAATAATAGAGGACACAATCCGGATTCCGAAGTTTGACAGGAATAACGAGGTTCACAGGAAACTCTCAGAACTTTCCAAAGAGGCGCATAGGCTTGCCGGAGAAGGTAGAGACGTGAGCAGTACAGAAGAAGAAATAGATGGTCTGGTGGCAGAGATATACGGGTTATCTAATGAAGAACTGGAGGAAGTTAAGAGGACGATTTCTATTCAAGAGGGGAGTTTATGATTATTTCTATTAAGAGCTGAAGAAAATTTCCCAAAACTTTATTAAGGCGGCGGGGTGTTGTGGTATTGCAGGGTCGCTGTGTTTTGCAGGGCGCTGTAAGACAGAGAGGTGTCTGAATGAAGGTTGAGAGCGGAAAAAAGGTGCGTCTGCACTACAAGGGCATGTTGAAGGACGGAACGGTTTTTGACTCCTCTGAGGGCGGAGAGCCCCTGGAGTTCACCGTGGGCGCCGGGGAGATAATCCCCGGGTTTGAGAAGAACATAATGGGCATGGATGTGGGAGAAAAAAAGACCTTCACCGTCACGGCGGAAGAGGCCTATGGGCCCAGGAACGAGGCTTTTGTCGTTGAGGTCAGCCGGAAAAACTTCGGCGACGCAGAGCTGGGAGAGGGAATGATCCTTGAGCTGGAAGACGAGCACGGCCACGTTTTCAACGCCGTGGTTAAAAAGGTCACAGAAGAGGCCGTTGTGCTGGACCTCAACCACCCCCTGGCCGGCGAAGACCTCACATTTGAGGTGGAAATAGTCGGCGTCGGAGAAAAAGACGAAAAAAACGAGTGACCGGACCAACACCGGCACACCGCTTTTCTCCACTGTGACACAATGGCCACAATTCACCATCATAACTTTTATAAATTCGTAGTGTATTCGCCATCTGAAAGTTAAAAGAGGGCAGAGTGATTGATATGACAACAGACGACTGGTTTGCCGCTCTGGATGAGGAACTCTCTCAGAAAGAGAAGGAGATAAAAGAGGACGTGGGTGTTCAGAACAGCAAAAAGGCGGAGATAAACCGCGTTCTCATAGAGGATTTCTGGAAGATATGGAACAAGTTCAACAGCATAAACGTCCATTTTACCATGGAGCCCAGCCACAGCGCGTGGGCACAGTTTGAGGAGTTCCCTGACAAATGGAGTTTCAAGCCCAACTTCAACTTCGCCGCCGTCAACAGCATAAGTTTGATAGACAGGACACAGGACCAGGGGCGGATGGGCGACTCCATAAAAGTGCGCTACTACAACAGGGGAGAAAAACCCGCCCTCAGGATGGTCTTTGAGTTCTGCGAGGGAGAACACTACTACAAATACTCCGGCTGGAAGAGAATCTTTGGCCAGTACATACTTTACGACGAGGTCCTTGACAAGGTGAGCCTCAAAAAGATACACGAGGTCCTGGCAGACGTGATAAAGGTGTGGTATGAGTCACATCTCCGGAGAAACAGGGACCTGCTCCTGAACCACATCAAAGACAACTACGAGCGGGGAGAATCTTTCACCCAGTGATTCTGAGATGGGCCATCTCCGCCCGTAGGCTTATGGCCTCATCTTCCTGAAAGCCCTTTTCCGGCTGGCAAAAGGGTCCCTGGTGAACCTTATAAACTCCGCCGGCACAGCAGCCTTGGTTATCTCTATCGTCTCGTCTCCCTTCAGCCGGCGCTCTGTCTGGCCGTCTATGACGAGGAGACAGCTCCTTTTGTTGAGTATCTCTATTTTGACAACGCTCTTGAGCGGTACAACGCTGGGCCCCCTGAACATCCTGAATGGCGCCAGTGGGAGTATTATCATCCCATCAACACGCGGATCCAGGAGAGGTCCTCCGGCGCTGAAAGAATATCCCGTTGAACCTGTGGGCGTGGCCACTATCAGGGCATCCGCCCTGAACTGTTCCATGTTATACCCGTCAACTGTTATTGAAAACTCCCTCATTTTGGCTATCTGAGAAGTGTGTATGACCGCCTCGTTGAGTGCGGGGGGCATGCTCTCGCCATCAACAAAGACACGGAGGCGGTTGTGTATCTCAAGGTGGTAGTCTCCCTCTATGACCCTGTCAAGGGCGGTGGTTGCCTCTTCTGGCTCAACCTCGTTTAGAAACCCTAGGTGGCCCATGTTTATGCCCAGGATGGGGGCCGTGCACTTCTGGAGCGCTCTAAGAACCGTGCCGTCACCGCCTATGGTTATGAGCACGTGGACTTTTATCTCCTTCCCCAGGTCTTCAAGGTGTATCCCCCCCCCTTTTCTTAGAAAGTTTGCTATCTCTTTTTCAAGGACGACCTCCTCTCCCCGGCTTTCAAGATGCTGCATTACCCTCCGCGCCACATCAACCGTGCCTTTTATCTTCGGGTTGGCGGTTATGCAGAACCTCATTTTAACACCTCCACATCATCTCAGCACCTCCAGAGCCCGCCTGTCTCCAACCGCTAGGAGGGAACTCCTCTCTTCTAAGTTAAAAGGCAGCCGGAAACGTTTTCCATCGGCGTCGTAGACCTCGCCCCCCGCCTCCCTGACCATGAGAACGCCGGCGGCCACGTCAACCACACGGACGTTGTAGCGGGGAGTCTCCGCGGATATGAAACATGCGTCCAGGAAGCCTGCTGCGACAAAACACAGTTCCAGAGAGACACAGCCGAAATACCTGACACGGCGCGGGTAGGCGGTCAGCCGGTGGCTCCTCTCATCAGCCATCTTTCCGAGATAGATGGAAAAAACCGAGTTGTCATGGCGAAAAGGCACCGTTTTCAGGGGACGGTAGTTCCTCCACGCCCCCGCCCCCTTTCTGGCGTAGTAGACAGTCCCAGTGACCATGTCCCTTACCACAGCCTCTTCTATGTCGTCCGTTGATTCTTTTCCTATCGCTATTGACACGGAGAACGGGCCAGTTTTTCTCAGAGCATTGTACGTCCCGTCCAGCGGGTCTATGACCAGGGTCTTTTCGCCGCCCCTGTCTATGAAACCCGCCTCCTCGCTCAAAACATTGAAATCCAGACCAAGGCTGTCCAGGGCCTCCAGGATCGCCTCCTCCGCCACACGGTCTATGGAGCGGGTCGGGGTACCATCCGCTCCGATGTACAGTATGTCATCCGGCGCCCCGCTGTGCAACTCCTCTTTCACTGCCATGTCAGCGGCCTCTGCGAGAAAGAAAAGCAACGGCTTCATGGTCCAACAACCCACTTTTTGCTGTATAAATGTTTTGTTTTAAGCAATGGCTGTTAGCGGCGGGCAAAATGTTTTTTACACACCACAGTTATCCCCCGCCGAAAATGCCTTTGAGGGTGATATGATGAGCGGAAAGAAAGGTGGAGAGCACAACATAAAGGACTATGAGGAAGCGTACAGGAACTTTAAATGGGAAGTCCCGGAGTATTACAACTTCGCCTGGGATGTGGTTGATAAGTGGGCAGAGGACAGGACGAAGCTGGCGCTTGTGAGCGTTGACAGCGAAGGGAAAAACGCCCGGTACCACAGTTTCTGGGACCTCAAGATAATGTCAAACAAGTTTGCTCACATCCTCAAAGAACTCGGAATAAAAAGGGGTGAAAGGCTTTTTGTCATGCTTCCCCGGGTGCCAGAGTGGTATTTTGTAGTCCTGGGCTGTATGAAGGCAGGGGTCATTTTCATGCCAACCCCTACCCTCTCAATGCCGAAGGATATAGAGTACAGGATAAACCAGGCAGAGGCGGTGGTTGCGGTCACGAGCGCCGAGTACGCGGAGCGTGTTGAGGAGGTTGAGGGAAAGTGCCCGTCTCTCAAACACAAGATACTCGTCGGCGGAAAGCGGGATGGATGGCTGTCCTTTGAGGAGATGATGGAAAAGGCGCCCAGACAGGCCACGCCGGACGACTTTGGCGGCAAGACCAAGAGCTCGGACCCGCTGCTCATCTATTTCACAAGTGGCACGGAGTCCTATCCCAAAATGGTGTTGCACACGCACAGCTATCCCATAGGACACTGGGTCACTGGCTACATGGTCCAGGACCTGCGTCCCACAGATCTCCAGTGGACCATAGCCGACACGGGGTGGGCGAAGACCGCCTGGGGGAAACTCTTCCCGCAGTGGATCCACGGTGCGGCAGTGCTTCAGTGGAACGCAAAGGGCAGGTTCAACCCGAAGGTGGTTCTGGAGATACTCCAGAACTATGGTGTCACCGTTTTCTGCGCCCCGCCAACGGCCTATCGTCTCCTCATCCTCCAGGAAGACCTCAAAAAGTATGATTTTTCCAACCTCCGCCACAGTCTTAGCGCGGGCGAGCCGCTCAACCCCGAGGTCATAAAGGTGTGGAAGGACGCCACCGGACTGGAGATATACGACTACTATGGCCAGACGGAGACCGTCGCCCTCCTCGGGAACTGCCCCGCGTTTCCGATAAAAGCGGGCAGCATGGGCAAGCCCACCCTGGGACATGATGTTCGCATCGTTGACGACGACGGAAACGAACTGCCTCCAGGCGAAGAGGGCCACATAGCCCTTAGAATAAAACCCGTCCGCCCGCCGGGTCTGATGAAAGAGTACTGGCGCAACCCCGAGGCCAACGAAAAGAGCTTCAGGGGAGACTGGTATTTCACGGGAGACAAGGCGTACAAAGACGAGGAGGGCTATTTCTGGTTTGTCGGCAGAGCGGACGACGTGATAAAATCATCTGGGTACCGCATAGGGCCCTTTGAGGTTGAGAGCGCACTCCAGGAGCACCCGGCGGTGGCTGAGAGCGCCGTTATAGGGGTGCCTGATGAGGTGCGTGGAGCAATAGTGAAAGCGTTTGTGATACTGGCGCCGGGATACGAGCCCAGCGAGGAGCTAAAAAAGGAGCTGCAGGAACACGTTAAGAGGGTGACTGCGCCATACAAGTATCCCCGGGAAATAGAGTTTGTTAAGGAGCTGCCAAAGACGATAAGCGGAAAGATAAAGAGGGCCGAGCTGCGAAAAATGGAGATTGAAAAGCGGAAAAAAGAGGGCAAGCTCTGATCCTGCCGGTGTTCTGGATGTCAAAAGCGGTGCACCCCAGCCACGAAGCCCTCATAACCCCGGAGGACTCGGAGTTTCTAAGGAGCCGGTGGGTCGTTCTGGGCCCGGGGAAGGAGGTCGGAGAGCACACCACCGGTGACAGGGAAGAAGTCGTGGTTTTCGTCTCGGGGAGCGCCCTGGTGGAAGCGGCAGGAGAAAGAGAGGAGGTGGAGGCGCCCGCCGCCGTTTTTTTCCCCAGGAACACGCCCCACAACATAAAGAACATCGGCCAGGACCCTCTGATCTACGCGTATGTTGTTAAGAGATGAAGATAAAAGAGGAAAAAGGATAAGGGATGGAAAAAGAGAGTGGTGTGGAGAGAGGATGGGCCATGTACATTAAAGAGCTGGGAAGAGACGTGCCATCGCTCTGGATGGAAGACGGTGGCAGGGTGGTTATGCTAGACCAGCGTCTTCTGCCTGAAAAGGTTGAGCTTTATGAGACGAAAACACCCGATGAGACAGCGCAGGCGATAAAAGATATGGTCATCAGGGGCGCACCAGCGATAGGCGTGGCGGCCGCATTTGGGATGGCGCAGGGATGGCTAAACGGTCTTCCCGTGGAAAAAGCGGAAAAGGTGCTGAGAGAGTCCCGGCCCACGGCCAGAGACCTTTTCAACGCCGTTGAAAAGATGGCGGAGGAGTGGAAAAGCGGGGGGGATGTCCTGAGAGCGGCCAGAGATTACGCGATGGATGTTATAGACATGTGCCGGCGGATAGGCGAAAACGGCAGCGCTCTGATCAGAGGGGGGGAAAAGGTTCTCACACACTGCAATGCAGGCGCCCTGGCCACCGTGGACTGGGGAACAGCCCTGGCTCCGATAAGGATGGCTCACCGGCAGAAAAAAGAGGTTTTCGTCTGGGTTGACGAGACCCGGCCCTGGCTCCAGGGCTCCCGGCTGACCGCCTGGGAGCTCCTCCAGGAGGAGATACCTCATTCCATAATAGCGGACAACGCCGCCGGTTTTTTCATGTGGCGGGGAGAGGTTGACCTGGTCATTGTGGGCGCTGACAGGGTTGCCAGAAACGGGGACATAGCCAACAAAATAGGCACATACGAAAAAGCGGTTGTTGCCCGGGAAAACAGCATACCCTTCTATGTGGCGGTTCCAAAAACAACCCTTGACCCGGCGATAGCCAGCGGGGATGGGATTCCCATAGAAGAGAGGGGCGGCGAAGAGGTCCTGTCGCTGGGCGGGAAAAGGATCGCCCCATCTGGTTCCACAGCCAGAAACCCTGTTTTTGACATAACCCCCGCCGAGTACATAACGGGTTATATAACGGAATATGGAATAGTAAAAGATATATCCCGTCTTTTCTCTTAACACGCCTAAATATGAAGTGACGAACGGATCGTTGCAGGGAGGAAGGATATGATGGAAGAAAAGGTTGAGAAAAGAACACTGGGAGATCTCCTTGTGAGAAACGGCACTGTTTACGGCGACAGGCCGGCGATATACGATGGCGTCAGGCGCCTCACATACAGGGAGCTCATGGACGAAGCGGACAGGTATGCCATAGCCCTTGCGGACCTGGGCATAGACATAGGCGACAGGATCGGCATCTGGCTGCCCAACAGCGTTGAGTGGGCCGTGGCCTGGTACGGAAACGCCCGCCTGGGGGCTATAACAGTTCCCATGGACACATGGTACAAGCCATCGGAGGCCGAGTACATACTGGGCCACAGCGAGGCCCGGGCGGTCATCGTCGCTGACCGTTTCAAAGGCAGCGATTACATAGAGATGCTCAGGGGAATAATTGACCGCCTCCCCAATCTCAAATATATCATTTTGAAGGGAGAATCGGATGAGAAAAAGATAGGAAACGCTGAGATAATAAAATACGAGGACCTGATAGCCATGGGCGCCCTCTCCAAGAGGAGTGTGCTGGAAGAGAGGGCCAGACGGATAAGCCCCGACGATGTGGCTTTCATCCTATACACCAGCGGGACAACGGGCCGTCCCAAGGGAGCCATGCTGACACACCACAACATAGTCCACAACGCCTACCAGGTGGCAAACCAGCTTCAGACAACGCCAGACGACATCTTCCTTTTGCCTGTGCCCTTCAGCCACTGTTTCGGGTGTGTGATGGGCATAACGGGTGCTGGCAACTTTGGAGCCAGCGTTGTCAGCCTGCCCGGGTTTGATCCAGAGGCAGTCCTCAAAACTATAGAAGAAGAAAAGGCCACGATACTGTACGGTGTGCCGACTATGTTTATAAGAGAACTGGAACTCGTCAAGGCGGGAAAATATGACCCCAAAACCCTCAGGACCGGGATCATGGCAGGGGCGCCCTGCCCTGTTGAGACGGTCAGAGAGGTTAGGGAGCTCATGCACTGCAACGTGCTCATCGCCTATGGTCTCACAGAGGCCAGCCCGGTCATAACGATGACGAGCCTTGACGACCCGGACGACGTGAGGGCTGAGACGGTGGGAAAACCGCTGCCGGGAATAGAGGTCAAAATCGTTGATGAAAACCACAACCCCGTGCCAGACGGGACCATGGGAGAACTCGCGTGCAGAGGATACAACGTTATGAAAGGCTATTTCAAGATGCCGGAGGAGACCAGGGAGGCGATTGACGAGGAGGGCTGGCTGTACAGCGGAGACCTGGCTATAAGAGATGAAAACGGGAACATCCGCATAGTCGGCAGGAAAAAGGAGATGATAATCGTCGGCGGCTTCAACGTCTATCCACGGGAAATAGAGGAGTTTCTCATGACCCACCCCAAGATAGGCGAGGCAACAGTCGTGGGAGTCCCCGACCCTGACCTGGGAGAGGTCGTTGCGGCTGTTGTAAAACCCGTCCCCGGAGAGACGATTACCCCTCAGGAGGTGGTGGACTACGCCTACGGCCAGATCGCCAGTGCCAAGGTGCCCCGCTATGTTTTCATAGGAGCCGAGATACCCGTTAGCGGGCGGGGCAAGGTCCAGAAATACCTGCTCAGCAAACAGCTCGCAGAGGAGATAAAAGAAAAGGGGATACAGAAGATAATTCCCACAAAGGTGAGAGAGAAAAAGCGTGGTTAACCGGATCGGCTGGAAAACCCGCCGACGCTGAGAATAACCTTAAATAGTCATATGTATCCTGTTTTCCTGTGCTTCCGCTGGGCATAAACCCCCTGGACGTATATCTGACCGGTGCTTCAACGGTCCTTTTAGCCGTGGTGCTTTACAGAGTTGGCGCCCTGACCGCTGATGGTCTCATCTCTGCTCTCGTGGTGGGGGTTGTGGTGGGCGTCTTCGGCGGATACCCCTTTTTCTTACTTCTCCTACTCTTCTTACTGGTGGGTTTTGGCGCCACGAAATACCGTTTCAGAGAAAAAGAGCGCCTGGGCGTCCAGGAGGGAAAAAGGGGGGAGAGGGGATGGAAAAACGTCTGGGCAACCGGGGCAGTGGCCACCTTTGTCCCCGTGGTTTACAGGCTTTTCCCCGAGATTTTTCCGGAAAACACTGTTGGCGCCATCTATGTGGTTTCAATCTCCGTGGCTGCCAGCGACACCATAGCCAGCGAGATGGGCATGCTCTTCGGAACCCCCGTCCTGATAACCAGCCCGAGAAAACGGGTTCCAATAGGCACCAACGGGGGGGTGACGGCCATGGGAACCCTCTGGTCCCTTCTCGCCGCCATCCTCATGGGCATTTCCGGCTTCCTCCTGTCTGTGTTTATGTGGTTCCCATCTCCCCGGGTGCTGGCCGATTTTTTTGGCACCGCCGGCGTCTTCCTGATAGCAGGCCTTTTCGGCTTTCTGGGGTGCCTCTTTGACAGCATCCTGGGCGCGCTTTTTGAGAACAGGAAAAAGATGACCAAACACCAGGTGAACTTCGTGTCCACGCTTCTGGCCACGGTTATCGCGTGGGAAGTGTTTTTCCTGGCTGCGTGAGGAAAAACGTGATACAAAAGATTTTAAACACCTGAAAAAGTTGTTGATACGGTGGAAATATGGCCGGCGTGCACAGAAAAATCATTCTATGGATATGCGATGGTATGGGAGACCGTCCCCACCTGTCCCTGGGACACAAAACCCCGCTACAGTATGCCAGAACGCCGAACATGGACCGTGTGGCAGCGCTGGGACAGTGCGGCATCATGGACGTGATAGCCCCGGGTGTCACTCCGGGAAGCGACACGGCACACCTGGCCCTCCTCGGGTATGACCCGCATGAGATTTATACGGGCCGGGGGCCCTTTGAGGCGGCAGGGGTGGGGATAGACGTCAGAGAGGGGGACGTGGCTTTCAGATGCAACTTTGCGACAGTAAAAGACGGCGTGGTTGTTGACAGACGGGCCGGGAGGATAAAAGAGGGCACTGAAACCCTTGCGAAAGCCCTGGACGGCATGGTGATAGAAGACGTGGAGGTGATCTTCAGAGCCGGGGCAGAGCACAGGGGGGCGCTGGTTCTCAGAGGGCCCGGGCTGTCTCCCGACGTCACAGACGGAGACCCTCATGCCACCGGTGTGCCTGTGCCAGAGGTAAAGCCCACGAGCCCGGAGGGGGAAAAAACGAGCAGGGTGCTCAACGAGTTCATAAAAAGGGCGATGGAAACACTCTCTTCTCACCCCCTCAATGCAGAGAGAGAGAAAAAAGGTCTCCTGCCGGCCAACGCCATACTCCCACGGGGAGGAGGGGTGGTACCGCACATCCCCAGCATAACCGAAAAGACTGGGCTTAGGGTGGCAGGCGTTGTTGGCGTCACGCTGGTAAAGGGCATATGCCGCGCCACAGGAATAGACCTTGTGGAGAGACCGGAGTTCACAGGCGGAGCAGACACGGACATGATGGGAAAAGCCAGAGAGGCGGTAAAAGCCCTCCAGGACCACGACATGGTCCTTGTGAACGTCAAGGCCCCTGATCTGATGGGCCACGACGACAGGCCGATGGAAAAGGCAAAGACCATTGAAAAGATAGACGAAGCCATCGGCTACGTTCTGGACAACATGCCCGGGGACACGATTTTTGCTCTCACCGCAGACCACTCAACGCCGTGCACCTTCAAAGAGCACGCCGGGGACCCTGTCCCCCTGGCCATATATGGAAGAGGGCATCGGTTTGACAACGTCGGAAAATACGACGAAATCTCCTGTGCTGCCGGGTCCATTGGCAGGATAAGGGGAATGGACCTCCTGCCCATTCTGATGAACATGGGCGGGTATTCAAAAAAATATGGGGCATAGGCGATTGTTTCACTCAATGCCACCGCCAAACTTATATCTCATTGTCTATTCCCCATCGCTGATGAAGGGCAGCGGCACTTCGCGTACCCGCAAGGCCGTTAGAGGCAATCGCGGACGTAGAGTAAAAGAGGTGAGGTGTTCGTGAGTGATGCGTTGGAGAGTATAAAAAGAAAATATCCGGAAAAATTTATATCAGAAGAGAAAATATTTAGTAACATTCATCGTGGCGATAGAATATTTATTGCTACAGGTTGTGGTGAACCTCAGTATCTTGTTAGAGCGCTCATAAAGTATGTAGAATCACATCCGAAGGCTTTTTTTGATGCGGAAGTTTTTCATGTGTGGACGCTTGGTGTTGCAGCTTATACAGAGGAAAAATTTAAATACAATTTTCGTCACAATTCATTTTTTATAGGAAACAGCACAAGAGATGCCGTTAATAAAGGTCTCGCAGATTATACCCCCATATTTTTATCGCAGGTACCAGATCTTTTTCATCGGAAATTCATCCCCATAGATGTTGCGATCATCCAGACATCACCTCCAGATAACCATGGATATATGAGTCTGGGTGTAAGTGTTGATATAACAAAAGCCGCTGTGGAAAACGCCAGATTGGTGATAGCACAGGTAAATGAGAACATGCCTCGCGTCCACGGAGATGGTTTTGTACATATGGAGGATGTTGATTTTGCAATAGTTAATAATGAGCCGTTACTGGAATACGAGAATAATGTACCTGATGATATTGCTCACAGAATCGGTAAGTATGTGTCTCGCATAGTGCAGGATGGTGATACCATCCAGGTGGGTTATGGTAGTATACCCAATGCCATTCTTTTAAATCTCCGGGATAAAAAACATCTGGGAGTACATACTGAGCTGTTGACGGATGGTATTGTGCAATTGATGAAAGACGGCGTGATTGACAATACAAAGAAAACGGTTGATCGCGGCAAGACCATAGCCACTTTTTGTATGGGTACAAAAGAGACCTACAAATTTATAGACGACAACCCCAGTGTTGAGTTCAGGACTATTGATTATACAAACAATCCATTGATTATAGCCCAACATAATAACATGACTGCAATAAATAGCGCTCTGGAAATAGACCTTACTGGTCAGGCGACTGCGGAATCAATAGGAAAGATATTTTACAGTGGAATAGGTGGGCAGGCCGACTTTATGAGAGGTGCCGCCCTGGCGCGCAATGGGAAAACGATACTAGCCATGCAGTCCACAGCAGAAAATGGTAAAGTTTCAAGGATAGTGCCGTGCCTGAAAGAAGGAGCGGGGGTTACTCTGAATAGAGGCGATATTCATTATGTGGTGACGGAATACGGGATAGCATACCTGCATGGAAAAAATATCCGAGAAAGAGCCATGGAATTGATATCTATAGCACATCCGAAATTCAGGCCATGGCTTATCAAGGAAGCAAAAAAACTCAATCTCATTTACAAGGATCAGGCATTCATACCAGGTAAAAAAGGAGAATACCCAGAGGAGCTTGAAACGTATAGAACCACAAAAACCGGGCTTGAGATCTTTTTGAGGCCGGTAAAAATAAGTGATGAGCCATTACTGAAAGATTTCTTTTACAGTCTCTCAGATAAAACTCTATATCGCAGATTCATCTCTGCACGCAAAGATATGCCACACGAAAGATTACAACAGTTCGTTGTAATTGATTATACCAAAGAAATGATCATTCTTGCAGTGATTAAAAAGAATGGAAAAGAAGAAGTTGTTGGAGTAGGGGAATATGGCATAGACGAGCGGGAATACACTGCAGAAGTGGCACTGGTGGTACGGGATGATTATCAAAATCGTGGAATAGGCACTGAACTGCTTTCGTATCTGACATACCTCGCAAAAAGACAAGGACTTCATGGTTTTACCGCAGAGGTACTGGCGGACAATAGAGCGATGTTACATCTCTTTGAAAAAATGGGCTTTGACATTGAAAGAAGAAAGGCAGAGGGAGTATACGAATTAAAGATGAGATTCAGGGAGGCAGGAGAAAAATGACTCCTGATATAAAATATCTGTTTGAGCCCAGATCTGTTGCAGTCATCGGAGCGTCCCATAATAAAAACAAAATAGGTCATAAGATAGTTGAAAATATTATAAGTAGCGGATATCCCGGGAAGATATATCCTGTAAATCCCAAAGGTGGTGAAATTCTTGGTCTCCAGGTGTACAAATCCCTTGACGAGGTTGACGATGAAATCGATGTTGCGTGCATCGTAATACCCGCAAAATGCACGTTTAAAGCGGTGGAAGATTGTGCGCGTAACGGCGTAAAATTCCTAGTGATAATAACATCCGGATTTGCAGAAATCGGAAACAATGAAGAGGAAAGAAGAATTGTTGAATTTGCTCATAAACATGGGATGCGTGTTTTGGGACCAAATATTTTTGGGGTGTATTCCTCTGTTGCACCAATAAATATGACCTTTGGTCCTAAAGAAATAAAACCCGGCAGTATAGCCATTGTAACACAGAGTGGCGCGCTTGGTGTTGCAATGCTAAGTAAGACAAAATCCGAAAACCTTGGCGTCTCCGTAGTCGCCTCAGTGGGTAATAAATCGGATATTGACGAAGCGGATCTCCTGGAGTACCTAATAGAGGACAAAAACACAAAGGTCATATTGTTGTATATTGAAGGAATAAAAAATGGCGAGAGGCTTGTTGATTGTCTGAAAAAAGTTACAAAAAAGAAGCCCGTCGTCGTGATAAAATCCGGAAGGTCAAAAAGAGGTGCGCTTGCTGCAGCATCCCACACGGGTTCACTGGCAGGTTCAGACAAGGTGTTCTCAGACATCATGAAACAATGCGGAGTTCTTAGAGCGGAAACTCTTAGAGAAGCTTTTGAATGGTGCAAATTTCTTGCGAGTTCGCCATATCCGGAAGGGGAGAATACTGTGATAGTTACCAACGGGGGAGGGCTGGGAGTCTTGGCTGCGGATGCATGTGAAAAATATGATGTGCATCTATATGATAATATTCAGGTCCTGAAAGAGATATTCTCTGATGCGGTTCCGGAGTTCGGTTCAGTGAAAAATCCTGTTGACATCACAGGTCAGGCAACGGTTTCTGAGTATAGTAAGGCGCTCAATGCAGCACTTGGAAACAAAGAGATCCATTCGGTCATCTGCTTGGGTTGTGAAACTGCGATTTTAGATATAGAAAATCTCTCTCCCGCGATAGAAAAGATGTTTTCAGAGAATGTGGTCAATAAACCTGTTGTATTCTCTTTCTTCGGTGGAAAAAAAGTGGATGATTTTACAGAAAGTCTTAAGAACAAAGGGATACCGGTATATCCAGAGGTTTATGATGCGGTATCTTGTTTGGGGGCAATGTATGCTCATTATCGCAATATTAAGTACCAGGCAGATACTATGGGCGTTGGTGAAGGTGCGGAAATGGATGAGCAGACAATAAGGGAGATTATAAGAAAAGTCAGGGAAGAGAAAAGACGTGTTCTTCTCCCATACGAAGGAGAAGCTATAATGAAAGCCGCGGGTATACCTGTACCAGAAAGTTATCTGGCCCGCAGTCTAGATGAAGCAGTAATGTATGCTGAGAAAATAGGATACCCCGTAGTTATGAAGGTGGTTTCAAAGGATATCATTCATAAAAGCGACGCTGGAGGTATTGTCCTGGATATTGAAAATAAAGATGAGGTAATAGATGCTTATCAGGCCATACTCTTTAACTGCAGACGGTACAAACCTGATGCATCAATTGAGGGAATTCTGATTTCTGAGATGCTACAACCGGGTGTTGAAGTGATTGTTGGGGCAAGAAGAGACAACATCTTTGGTCCAATTTGTATGGTTGGTCTTGGAGGGGTGTATGTGGAGGTTATGAAGGATGTGTCATTCCGTGCTCTTACCACGAATCCAAGAGAGATAGAATCTATGATAAAAGATATAAAGTCATACCCCATACTTTTAGGCGTACGAGGCGAGGAGAAAAAGGACATAGATGCAATAGTTGATGTTATAATTAAATTGAACCTTCTTCTTCAAAAAAACAGAGAGATCTCAGACATTGAAATCAACCCCCTTCTCACATATGAAGAAGGTGAAGGAGTGAAGGCAGTTGATATTAGAATCCTGCTGTCAGATGATGAGGACGATAAACGAAGCTAAAATAAAGGGAGGTGGAGATGATGGATAAACTAGTAATAGCGTCGATGAGTAAAAGCGCCGGAAAGACAAGTTTAATTGTGGGACTGGCGATTGCACTGAAAAAAAGAATAGGTTATTTGAAGCCTTTCGGAGAGAGGTTGGTCTACCATAAAAAACGCCTGTGGGACTATGATGCCGCACTGATAACAAATATTTTTAATTTAGACGAGAACCCGGAAGATATGAGCATTGGTTTTGATCACAGCAAACTTAGATATATGTTTGATGAAGACTCTACAAGAGATAGAATTCTAAAGAGCGTATCTGATATTGAAAAAGATAAGGACATACTTTTTGTTGAAGGTGGAAAAGATGTGGTTTATGGAACTTCTGTGTACCTGGATCCCATATTCATAACAAAGTCCATTGATGGCAAGTTGGTACTTGTTGTTGATGGAAGAAGCGAGGCATGTATTGATGATATTACATTTGTCAAAAAATATATTGATATGAAAAATATAAATTTTGCAGGAATCGTTATAAACAAGGTGAAAGATGTGGAGGATTTCAAACAAACATACCTGGACGAGATATCCGCGATGGGCATAAACGTGATTGGTGTAATCCCATACAAAAAAGAATTAACGCATTTCTCTGTGAGTTATCTGTATGACTCTCTGCTCGCAAAAGTTATTGCCGGTAAGAGTAATTTAAACAATGTCATAGAGAATATCTTTGTTGGAGCCATGTCTGCTGACGCAGCACTTCGGAACCCCCTATTTATGAAGAAAAACAAGTTAATTATAACCAGCGGTGACAGGACAGATATAATTCTTGCAGCCTTAGAAAGTGATACTTCATGCATCGTGCTTACAAATAACATTTTACCACCGCCATACATTATTTCAAAGGCTTCAGATCGTGGCATACCAATGTTACTTGTGTCTTCTGACACATACCAGACGGCAAAGCAAATAGACAATATAGAACCGTTATTGACAAAATATGATACCGAACGCATAGAGTTATTGGGACAATTGATAAAAGAACATGTGAATATAAAAGAGATAACTGATATCTGAGAGTGTAAATGTTTTCTTTCACGATTCCTCGCTCGGTTCCTCACTTCGGGCCATCGCCCTCTCTTAACATCCTGCAGGTCTCTGAATGCAGGGAGGAATGCAGTCCAGATACACGCCAGCCGTTAAATGAGACCCTGTGCGCTAGGCATTCTGATTCCATTTAGATTATTCAGATTGAAGTAGCATCAAAACATTTTGACACCAAAGGGTATTGGGTTGAAGCCAAAGTTATATGCTGAGAGGGTATGGCGGTATATGGTGGCCATCATGAAAGTTGACATGAATGATGTGGTATGTGTAACGGAAACCGCTGTTACTATACGGGGCACAAGGAGGCGGACTACAATACCAAAGGTCATTGTGGACAAACTCGGGATCAGGGACAAAGATAGGCTAAGGTGGATGCTCTTCAGGGACGGAACGGTCGTTATTACAAAGGTTAACCGGTAGGTGAGTTGATGATGTTTGGTCTGTTCACATTGGGTATATTATCAGTAGCATTCATGGCGGCCTTAATTGATACATCTCTTGGTATGTGTTATGGTACTATTCTTGCACCGGTGCTTTTGATAGCGGGGTATTCTCCGGAGGTTGTTGTTCCCACGATTCTTTTTTCCCAGTTGGTTGTTGATATAGGCGGTGGCTTAACCCATACGAAGGTTAAGAATTTCACCCGAAAGGATGCAAAGGTCGCTTTGCTTGTGGCTATCCCAGCGACTATTTTCGTATCTCTGGGTGTATTTTTGAACGTAAATTTGCCAAAGATGATCACAAAGACATATATTGGTCTGACTGTTACCCTCCTGGGCATCTTACTTTTACTGGGAATAAAACTTAGGAAAACATCTAAAAGACTTGTTTTCATATCCAGTATAGCAGGGTTTAATAAGGGATTCATGGGCGGTGGTTTTGGTCCGGTTGTTGTATCCGGGCAGATAGTTCTCAATCACGATGTTAGACCCTCTGTGTCAATAGGTGACATTGCGGAGATTCCCGTATGTATCACTGGGCTGCTGGCTTTTGCTATACTTGGTAAATTATCTTTCCTACAGATTTATCTTATTGTAACTGTTCCGGCGTTGATAGCCTCAATAATCGGGCCCCACATAACAATGAAAATCGGTCAAAAAAACTATGCCGAGAAAGTAATAGGTGTGATAACACTCACTCTGGGTGTTATTACCCTATTGAAAATTATTTGGGGTTGATATCCAGTCAGATCAGATATAAAATTTAGATATACCCAAACGTTCATGGGATTGGAAATCATGTGGCGGTGGGCGTTTTGGTGCCGGCCGGAGACATGCCCCCTCCTGGCTGCTGTGCCGCTCCCGTGCCCGGAGATGCTACCGGGGTTGGTGCCTTAACGCCTGTTTTTACGAACTTGGGGAAATATCTCAGGACGACGATGTCTCCTATTGAGCTCACCCAGCGGTAGGGGACGCTCACACTTATCCCCCCCTCAACCAGGGCAGGGTTAGGCCTCTCAATGAACAGGCCATATATGGTGTTCGTGTCCAGGTCTATAACCACGTCTTTGACCGTCCCCAAGTAGATGGCGTTTGGTGTGTAAACCTCTCTTCCTATTATCTCGGTTACTTCCTCAAGCATATGCATCCCGCCATTTTTGTGGGCTTGTATTTTTGTGGGCTTGTGGGTGTATTGTTGTCCTGTTTATATAAGTTTATCCAATCTTATCCACTCTCATCCGCCTTATCCAGTCTCACCCGCGCTGGCTCATAGTTTTCCACCGTTTTCAAAGAACCGTCTTATGTCATCGGGGGTTCGCGCGTCTATGTTAAACTTCTCAAGAAACCGTTTGGTGGTCCGGAGAACCTTTGTCCTGCCCCTCGGGCGTGCTGACACGAGGCCCATGGCGATGAGCTCTTTTATGTGTCCGTATGCAGATGGCCCTCTCATCTCAACTATCCGGCTCTGTGTTATCGGCTGGTAATAGGCGATTAGAGAGAGGGTTTTTACCACCTCCGCCGGTATGTCCGTTGGGGCTATTTCCCGGGTCTCCTCTGCGTATTCCGGTTTGAGCTGCATGGTGTATCTGCCGCCTATGTTGACTATCTCTATGGCGGTCTCGCGGTTTCTATAAAGGCCCACGAGTTTTTTGAGAGCCCTTCTCACCTCTTTTTCGTCCAGCCCCACGTTTTCAGAGATCTCCCTCACAGAAAGTGGTCTGGTGGCTGAGAAAAGAGCGCTTTCAACGAGTAGCACTTCTTTTTCCAATTTCCCACCCCCAGCGTGCCGTCACGTGGCTGCCATCGGGGGCAGCAGGTTCTCTTCGCCTTCATCGTGGCCGTGGATCACAGCCAGGTTTTCTTTCCCGTCCCCGTCTCCTGATTCTTCTCCGCTTTCTTCCACACTGTCTTTCAGGGCGTCTCCTGGATACGGCACCAGGAGTTTTATTCTCATCTTTCCCCGTGGAAACCGCTGGTACACCCGTATCTTTTCCCTTTGAACGAGGAAAAGCAGAGATACGAAGACTGTGACGAGGTCTTCACGTGTCTGTATGAATATGTCGTCCAGGGTTATTATGTCCTTGTTTATGGATGTGAGGGTCTGCCACACGGTTGCTATGTCCTCTTCTATGTTCTCCTCGTGCAAACGTTCCTTTACGTTTATACCCCCACGCTGTTTTTGTTTCAGCCGCTCCCGCACCCGTGCTATTTCCATCTGGAGAGCCGCCTCACGCCTCGCCTCTTCAAACGCCTCAAGGAGGTCCACCAGGTCAACCCGTCTGGTCTGTTTCCTGACCACCCTCTCCTCAAGAACCACGGCGTCGGGGTTGAAAGGCTCCTCTGGCTCCCAGAGGAGTTCCCATGGGGGTGTTTCAAACGCTCCGAGATCTCCCTCCCATCCCCCGCATTCCACCGCGGCGCCTTCCACGGCTTCCATGGCCTGTGTCTCAGCGCGGTCCCTGAGGGTCTCGGTCTTCTTTTTCAAAATCGTCCATGCCAGGAATGTTATTCTCCCGGCGGTGATGAAATCTATTTGTCTCGTCTTTTTGAGTTTCTTCCTGTACGCCCTCGCGAATTTGACCAGGTCTATGTCCCAGGGGTCCATTTTTTCCTCAACAACGAGTTCCAAGACCGTTGCAAGGGTCCTGTCCATGGGATCAGATATCGTGCTGTGCAACCCGCTCTCAATGTGAGACAGTAATGCCATGTAGTGGTCTATTCTCTCCGGGTCGCCGTCAACCAGCACCCTGTGGAAAAAGAGGTACTGTTTGATGCTGTCTGTGTCATATCCCCCATTGCCGTGGCCTGTGCCGCCGTCTCCACGGTTTTCCAGCACCATTGCCCCTGTGTTCATGCGTTCACCTCCCCGAGAGAGCCTTCGTTAGCCCGTGTCCCATCCTCAGATGGTTCTTCTGGAAGTTCGTCCAGGTTCATAAAGCCGAGCATCTCTGACACACCATCGCGAATTGTGACACCGTAGAGGTGGTCCGCCTCTTTCAGAGACACCTTTCTGAGAGAGATCATGATGAACTGGGCGTTTTCTGAGTCCTCCTTTATCATCTTTGCCAGGTTTTCTGCGTTGAGGGCGTCAAGGTTCTGGTCCACCTCGTCAAAAACGTAAAACGGGGACGGGTCGTATTGTTGTATGGCTATGATAAAGGCCATTGATACCAGGCTCTTCTCTCCGCCAGAGAGCGCCTCTATGCGCAGAACCTTCTTCCCGGGGGGCCTGGCGGATATGAGAAGTCCCCCCTCAAATGGTGAGTCGGGGTTTTCAAGTATGAGCTCCGCCTCTCCGCCCATGGACAGCCGCCGGTAGACCTCTCTGAAGTTTTTGTTCACCTCGTTGAACACTGCCATGAGCCCCTCTTTTTTCCGCTCCTCAAGGTCCCTGACGAGTTTTTCAAGGTCCCTTTTCTCTTTTTTCACCTGTTCCATCTCCGCCGTGAGCCGCTCATATCTCTCCCGCTGCTCCTCGTATTCATCAAGGGCTTTCAGGTTCACGGCACCCATCTCCTCAAGCGCCCGGTTTATCTCAGCGATCCTCCTTTTCAGGGTGTCAACAGAGGGCAGGGGCTCGTGTACCTCCACACCATACTCGCGGTACTCTGACTCAAGACCAGCATGCTGCTCTCTCAGAGTGTTCAACCGCGCTTTGAGGCTGATGTAGAAATCGTCTTTTGTCTCCATGGCAGAGGCGACTTTTTCCCTCTCCGCCTCGTATTTTCTCTTTTTATCAAGCAACTCCTCTCTGGTCTGTCTCAGCGCCTCCACTTCAGAGCTTTTCTCAGACAGGATTTTTCCAAGCGACCGCACCTCTGCCTCCGCCTTTTCCAGTTTTTCCCGCAGTTTTTCAATGAGTTTCTCTCTGGCTTCTATTTCCTGCTCGTTTTCTCTTATGCGCTCAGAGAGCGTTTTTACCTTCTCTTCGTCCACGGCCACAAGGGGGGACAGGTCCCCTATCTCTCTGTTGAGCTTTTCAAGTTCTCTGAGAGTCTCCTTTTCAGCCACGGCGAGTTCTCTCAGCCTCTGTCCCATCTCCCCCTCGGTTGCCCCGGAGAGCTTCTCTCTGACAGCGCCGAGGAGTTCCTCTGTTTTTGATATAACAGATTCCAGTTCCTCCTCCTTTTTTTCCAGTTCAGCTATCTTCGCTGTGAGCCGCTCCATTTTGTTTCTCAGAGCCCTTGTTTCCCTGTCAAGGAGAGTTTTTTCGTCCTGCAACTCCTTCTTTTTCTTTTCAAGGAGTTCTATGCGGACGCTCTTTTTCCCCTCCACCATGTTTATCTCTCTTATCCTGTTTTCTAGGGAGACCAGTTCTTTTCTTATTTCTCCGAGCCGCCTCTCAACGTCTTCCAGCTCCGCCCTCTTGTTCCGCAGTTTTTCGCCTATTTTTTCTAGGTCTCCCCTTGAAAATGCCATCTTTTCTCTCTTCTCCAGGTTTCCGCCCACCATCGCACCGCTGACCTCTATCAGTTCCCCTTCCAGGGTTACGAGGCGGACGCCGCCCATGAGCTTTCTGGCGGTCTGGAGGTCTTTCACGACCACGGTATCTCCGAAGGCGTACCACACCGCGGGCGCATATCTCTCATCGTATTCTATGAGATCTATGGCAAACCCGAGCGCCTCCGGATGTCTGGACGCCAGAATGGCTTTTCCCCGGGGACGGCTCTCAACCATCTTGTTGAGGGGCAGAAAAGTGGCACGCCCCAGTTTGTGCTTTTTGAGATATTTAATGGCCCTCTCAGCGTCCTCATCAGTTTCCACGACGATGGCGTTCATCCTGGGACCTGCCGCCACGGCGAGCGCAAGCTCATATTTGGCGTCCCTGGGCGATATGACCTCTGCGAGGGTGCCTATTATCCCACCAAGTTCGCCCCTGTCCCTGCACGAGAGTATGGCGTTTACAGCTCCACCAGAGCCTTCAACGCTCTCAACCTTTGCTCTCACCCGCTCGTACTCCCTCTCTATGGTCCGGAGTTCGTCGTCCAGAGCGGTTCTCTTTTCAACGAGTTTCTTCTCTTCGTTTTTCAGCTCGTAAAACCTCTTCTGGAGTTTCTGGACGTCTCCGCCCCCCTCTTTTTTTATCTCCTTTATCTCCCACTCTATGTCTTTTAACTCGGTGACGACGTTTTTCTTTTTTTCCTCCGCTGAGCCAAGGTCTCTGCTTGTTGACTCCAGCGACGTTTTGATCTTCTCTTTTTCCACCTGGATTTCTCCCAGTTTTTTCCGGTGGTTTTCCAGGGATTCAACGAGGGCCCTCTCCTCTTTTTTCATCTCCCCAACACGGGCGTTCTGCTCTGAGGCGGTTTTTTCAAGTTCCTCCCTCTCCTTTCTTATCTTTTCCAGTTCTTTTTCAACCGCTTTTTTCTTTTCCACGAGGTCCACGAGTTTTTTTCTTTTTTCCTGGAGGGCTTTTTCCAGTTCTCTCTTCTTTTCACTGAGTTCTTTTATGGCCTTTTTTCTCTCAGATATCTCAGAGGTCGCGTCTTCTATTCCGTCCCTGGCGCGCACTCTCTCAACACGGGCCGCCTCAAGTTTTTCCTGTATCTCTTTTATACTGTCGTCTGTTTTGGCCGCCATCTCCTTTTCTATCTCTTCTATCTGTTTTTCAACCTCTTCTATCAGCCCCGTGAGCCGTCTTTTTTCCTCCTCAAGACGCTGTTTTTCCTCTTCCCTGCTGGACAGCTGTTCTTCCACCCCTCTCATTTCGGACTCAATTGCCAGCATTTTCTTGTAGGCCATCTGGGCTTTTGCGGTCCTCAACTGTTCTCTCAGTTCCACGTACCTGGCGGCCTCTTTTCTTTCTGCGTCAAGGGAATCAACCCGGCTCTTTATTTCATCCAGCAGGATGGATATGCGCCCCAGATTCGCTTCGGCCTCCTCCTTTTTCTTTTCGGCCTTTTTTATGTCCTCGTCAAACCGGCTTATGCCTGAGATTTCGTCCAGTATCTTTCTCCGCTCAACTGCGCCCATCTGGGCGATCCTGTTCACGTCTCCCTGCTGGACAAAATTGTACCCGTCGGCGCTTATTCTGGCCCTTGCGAGCAACTGGTCAAAGTCGGAGAGAGACGCTTTTTTTCCGTTTATGTAAAAATAGGAATTGACATCCCCCGTCCGGGATGACGATCGTCTGACAACCCTTGTGAGCCGCACCTCGTCTGAGTTTATCGGTATCACCCGGTCGCTGTTGTCAAACACCAAGGTGACACGGCATTCTCTGGCCGGCCTGCCCTTTTTGCCTCCATTGTGAATCAGCTCGCTGAGTTTTCCGGCTCTCAGCACCTTTGAGCTCTTTGGGCCCAGCACGAAGAGTATGGCGTCTGATATGTTTGATTTTCCGCTGCCGTTTGGCCCGGTTATTCCTGTGAATCCAGGGTAAAAAGGTATTTTTATCTTCTTTCCGAACGATTTGAAGTTTTCCATTTCAATCTCTTTAAGGTACATGGCGGTCTCCCCCTTCTGATAGGCGGATGTCATGTGTTTTGAGGGCATTTGCTCTTCTCAAGCGCATCCCATCCCATTGTCCGACAAAACGTCGGTCACAACAGTAATGGACATCATATTATATATATCTTTCGCTTTTTTGTGCGGACATGAAACCGTAAAAACCGCCTCAACCTGCACATGAAATGAAGGGGTTTTGTCAGCCACTTGTCAGAAAATTACAGTCGCTAAGCAACCGCTAAAAAAGTTTTAAATAGGGGGTGTTCATCAATCACGCCCCCACATTTACCCACATTTACAGCCACATACTGTACGGTGGTGAAAAAAGTTGGAAAAAACAGGCCAGGCCGGCGGAGCGATGGAAAAAGCGCTTAGTAGAATAAAACAGGCAGAAAAAGAAGCAAAACACATGGTGGAAGAAGCCGAAAACGAGTACGAGCGGGAGCTGGAAGCAGTCAGATCCGAACTGGAAAAAACTGCGGCCGCGCGAATAGAAGAGGCGAGAAAAAAGGCGGAGGAGCACGTTGAAAAGAAGCGGGCCGAGGGCGAAGAAGAAGCCAGGCGTATAATTGAAGAAAAAAAAGCCGAAGCAGAGAGAATAAAGAAAAGAGCGGAGGAAAACAGACAGAAGGCGGTTGAACACGTCGTCAGGGAGATCCTGAAGGGGTGATGGACACGGGGCTTTTTCCCCAAGAAACATATGAGGTGAACTTCGTCATATCCGCCAGAGACCGGGACAGGGTGGTCAAAAGATTGCACAGAGAGGGTTTTGTTGAACTGAGAGATGTTACCAGAGACACGCCCCTGGGCGCCGTTGTGGAACGTGCCCGTTCCCCTGAAATAACCTCACGCTATGACGGAATGCTGTCCCGTCTGAACTATGCCCTCAACGTTTTTAAGAAAGCGGCTCCACGGTCAAAGGGCGGCGGCTTAAAAGACCTTATCTCAAAAAAAACCGACAGCAGAATACCGGTCACCCCCAGCCCACCGGAGGAGGCTCTCAGAGAGGCTGAAGAGCTGATGGAAAAGATAGAAGGCACACTTAGAGCACTTGACAGGAGGCTCTCAGCGGTCAACCAGAGCATAGAAAACCTGCGGGATCGCCTTGAGGCCATAAAAATTGTCCACTCCCTCGGGTTTGACCTGTCCCACATAAGAAAATCCGAGTACACCGCCATGGTTGTTGGTATCACATCTGAGCCAGAGCGTGTCGAGGAGGCCCTGTCGCCCTTCCTGGTGGTTTACGGGATAACACCTCTCCCGGGCGACGAAGGAAAAAAACAGGGCCAGCACGTCATGGCAGTTCTCTTTCTGAGAAGAGAAGAGGAGAGGGTCATGAGCGCCCTCCGCAGCACGGGCTTCTCTCCCATCCAGCTGAAAAACGTCGGCGGTTTTCCCGAGGAGGCGGCGGAACGGGTGCGAAAGGCGATGGAAAACCTGCTCTCTACGAGAGAAGAGGTTGTTGAGGAAATAAAAAGGCTCAAAAAGGAGTATTTCAGGTCCATAATCCGCCTGAAAGAGGAAATAGAGCTTGAAGCCGAGCGTCTCCACGCCGTGTCCCTGTTTGGAGCAACAGATGAGACGCTGGTTCTCTCAACGTGGTGTCCCGAAGAAAACCTCAGGGGGCTCAGAGAAGCGCTGGTGGAAGAAACAGGTGGGGCGGTGGTGGTGGAAGCATCTGCCGGCGGCAAAAACGCCCCCACAGCCATGAAAAACCCAGTGTGGGCCAGACCATTTGAGATGCTGACAACCCTTTTTGGAGCCCCCGGTCACGACGAAATAGATCCCACGAGGATAATAGGGCCTGCCTTTGTGTTTTTATTTGGAATAATGCTGGGAGACGCCCTCTATGGGGTAATAATAACAGCGGTGGCACTCCTCCTGTACAGAGGGTCCGGGAGAAACCTGTCCATGAAAAACTTTTCAATAATTCTGACCCTGAGCGGGGTTTCCACGATAATATTCGGCGCGCTCCAGGGAGGCTATTTCGGGCCGGACCTGGACACACAGCCAAACATCATCTCCACGCTGGGGTTGCACCCGCCCGTCCTGATGGACCCCATGACAAACCCCATCCCTGTGCTGGTCCTGTCCCTGGTCATAGGGCTGGTTTACATCAACATCGCCCTGCTCCTGTCCGCCGTCCAGAAACTGTATTTCAGAAAGTACAGGGCTTTTATGTGCGAGGTGGTCCCCTGGTGGCTCCTCCAGCCCGCAGCATTCGTCCTTCTGGGCGGAAACCTCTTCGGCTGGTGGACTTTTCCACAGTACATGACAAATGTCGCCATAGCGCTGACATTGTTCGGCATTCTGCTCCTGGCCGTTGACAAAAAGGGGCTGTTTTTCTTTGAACTCACGGGCTTTGTGGGAAACTTTCTCTCTTTCGCCCGTCTCCTGGCCTTGGGTCTTGCGACGGCCGGAATCGCCCTCACGGTGAATGTGATAGTCGGCCTGATAGCAGGGGCGAGTATTTCCCTCCCCCTTACCGCCTCTGTGCCCCTGGGCGTTCTGGGCATCGTCCTGGCAGGTATGGGCTGGGTGGCGAAAAACAAAACACAGACGATGATCGGCCTTTTGCTGGCGGCATTCGGTTTTCTCTCCGCTGCGGGTCTGAGCCCCGTTTTCTTCGTGTCTGTGGCCGCCGTGGGCTACATTTTTGGCCACCTGGCCAACTGTGGTCTCCAGACGCTGGGTGCCTTCGTTCACTCTCTGCGTTTGCAGTACGTTGAGTTCTTTGGCTATTTCTACGAGGGCAAGGGGCGGTTGTTCTCGCCCTTTGTTGAGAAAAGAAGAAACACGGTTATAGTGGAAAAAGATGGGAGATAGAATTGAAGTGTAAGAGTGTGTAAAAGGAGGAATGGACATGGAAAAAAGAAAAACAAAAACAGAGCCCAGAAATGTGCTGGTAGCGTCTTTCGCCCTGCTGGCGTTCCTTGCAGCAGCGGTTCTTATGTCCACGCCTACACGGGCTTTTGAAGTGCACACGCCTGAGACGATAACCTCCGGGATACCGACCACGTTTTCTGTCTCTGAGACGCTGAACGACACAGCATCCCTAGACGAGATGATATTTGAGTGGCACTTCTCCGACTCGGAAGAAAATGTTACTGGCGAAGAGGTCACGCACGCGTTCCATGGTCCTGGTACATACGAGGTGTCTGTCACAGCACGCTACAAAACGAATCACACTGTTTATGACACAAAAACGATTTCTGTGAACGTCGAGCCGGACCGGAGCGGAATGTTCCTGGCGATGGTGGGCGCCGGCATAGCCGTGGGCATATCTGGCATGGGCTCCGGGATAGGCGTTGGTCTGGCGGGATCCGCAGGCTCAGGTGCGATAGTCTACCGTCCGAACAGGTTCAGCAAGTTCTTGCTCTTCCAGGCGCTGCCCCAGACCCAGGCCATATACGGTTTTCTGGTGGCCATTATCATCTTTCTCAGGACCGGTGTCTGGGGCGGGGAAGCGGTTGATGTCCCGTTTTCAACCGGTCTGCTCTTCGTCGGAGCGGGGCTCGCCGTTGGAATAGCCGGCCTGAGCGCCATCGGCCAGGGAATCACAGCAGCATCTGCTATAGGGGCGGCGGCGGAGAGAGAGGACACGTTCACGCGCGGGATGATATTCTCGGTTCTGCCGGAAACACAGGCAATATACGGTTTCCTGGTGGCTGTGCTGCTCATATTTATGGGCACGAGCAAGATTTCCACAGCCTCTTCGGCATACGGGATGGGCGTGGCGGCCATAGGCGCAGGGCTCGCTGTCGGCGTCGCAGGTCTGAGTGCCATTGGACAGGGAATAGCCGCCGGAGCAGGCATAACCTCCTATGTGCGCAGCCCGGAAACCTTCGTGAGGTCCATGCTGTTCAGCATAATGAGCGAGCTATTCGCCATATTCGGGCTGTTGATAGCCATAATCATAATGTTCTCTGTGGGAATCATCTGAGCAGCCGTGTCCCCTGGTGAAGTGTGACATGAGCATCTGGTGGTGGCGCAGGTGTCGGAAAAACCAGGAAAACAGGAAAAAAGGCGTGGAAAAAAGAAACAGGTCTACGAAATAAACGTTGACAACACGGACAGAATAATCCAGATTATACTGGACGACGCCAGGAGAAAGGTTGAGCACATCCACTCGCTCCTTGAAGAGAAAAAACAGGAGATCCAGGAAGAAGTGGAGAAACGCCTCCAGGAGGAGGTGAAAAAAATAGAAAAAGAGGCGGAGCAGAGGGGAGAAATGGTGAAAAACCAGGTGATATCCTCCGCTGAGATGGAGGGCCGGCGCCTGGTGGACGGGGCGAAACACGGCGGCATAGAAGACGTTTTCAGAGCAGCCGAGGTACGTCTGGCCGATCTGAGAAAAAAAGGAGACCCGGGCTACAGGGACTTCCTTGTTGCAACCGCGAAAAGCGCTTCCACGATTATGCCAGAGGGCTCCAGGTGTGTTGTTATCCCCGGCGATGCTCTGGCTCTCAGGGTTTTTGGTGAGATGGGCTTCAGAGTGGAAGGGGGACTGGGAGAGGATGAGGTGGGGGGAGCGTTGTTTGTATCCCCCGATGGCGCGCGGCGTCTGAGAGCCACATTGAAACACGTGATGGAGAGAAAACGCCCATCGCTGCTGGGCGGTGTGGAGCGTGTCCTTTACACCCCTAACGGACAAAACGGCGAGAACGGGGATAACAGCCAGCATACCAGCGACCGAGATGTGGAGGTGGAGACCGGTTGACGGGCCCGCTTTTGATATCCACAGTCATAGTTTTTTTCGTCCTGATGCTCGTACTCCTCCTCTTCCTCCCCTATCTGACGATTCTCAAACAAATAGCCGCTTTTTCGTATTCAAATGCCAGGTTCCACGCATCAGGAAACCCCTTCGTCAAAAAGGATGTTTTGAAGCGACTTGCTGAAAACACCACGCTGGGAGAACTCGCATCCGACCTCTTCTCAATCGGAGGCTACTCCGTCTCGCTCACATCGTCCACATCTCCGGGAGACACAGCGTCTCTTGCCGAGTTTGAGAAAAAGGTGGAAAACGAGACTATACGTTTCCTCACCAGCGCCGTTGTCTCTGTTCCAGATGAGGTCAGACCCTTTTTCAGGGCGTTTCTCCTCCGCATGGATGCCAGACAGATAAAAACCGCTCTGAGATCCACATGGCGGGGCGCCAGGCCCGACATAACCCACGTCTTTACTGTGACCCCTGAGATAGCCGACAGGCTGAGACAGTGCTCTTCGCCAGAAGAGGTCGTTGAGGTTCTGTCAACAACTCCTTTCGGCCAGCCTCTCAGAGAATCCTCCGAGAAATATGGGAGCGACCGCTCAATGTGGGAGATGGCTGTTGACAGAACCTGTTTTGAGCACATGAACAGTTCCCTTAACCTGGTTGATGACACCCTCCGCCCCCCCATCGCCAAGTTTTTCGGACACATGGTTGACGTCTACGACATACTCCTGTGTGCACGGGTTGTTGGGCTCGGCCTCCCACGCGGGTCTCTCTCAGGGTTTTTTCTTGAGGGAGGAAGGGAGATAAAAGAGTGGCGCTGGAAGAGAATGAGAGAGGCCCCGGACCTGCGCTCAATGCTGCAGACCATCGCGGACACATCCTATTCCCGGGCGGTGTCCCGGGCCATGGCTGTTCTGCCTCCGACCACAGGGAAATCGGAGGAACCTGACAGAGAGAAGATCCTCGTTGCTCTCAAAACTCTGGAAAAGGCACTTGTGACAGACCTCGTGTCAAGGGCCAGGGAGGTCTCATCAACATACTCCCTCTTCGCCGGTCCCGCGGTGGCATATGTTTTCCTTAAAGAGGTTGAGATGAGAAACCTCATGGCGGTCGCGAGAGGTGTCGTGGAAAACAGGCGGTTTGACGAGGTTGAAAAAGAACTCATTGTTGAGGGAGGCGTGTGAGCGAAGGAAAGGTGAGTGGCGGAAAGACGTCCCATGCCGGCGCTTTGACAGGCAGAGGAACCGGTGGGGGGATGAATGGGGGGATGAAAATAGCCGTGCTTGGAGACGTGGAGACGGTTGTCGGATTTTCGCTTGGAGGGGCGGGGCTCAGATACCCGGTGGAAGACCTGATGGGGGCGGAAAAAGCGCTCAACGAGATAATGCAGAGGGGAGATGTGGCTGTTCTGATTATAACGGAACGTTTCTCCCGCCTGCTCGCAGAGGATATAAACAGGTGGAAAGAAGAGCACCCCGTGTTTCCTCTCATTGTTGAGGTGCCCGGGTTCAAAGAAAAAACACGGGGAACAGACAGGGTAAACGCTCTTATAAAAAAGGCTGTTGGTATATCCCTATCAGATGAAGGTGTGGAAATGAAAAAAGAAAAAGCGGGTGAAAAAAGATGACGCAGAACGCTGTCAAAACAGTCGCGGCAGGAGCCTCTCCCCGGGGCAGGATAATAAAGGTCTCGGGCCCGGTGGTTGAAGCCGACGGGATGCGTGGCGCCAGGATGTATGACATGGTCCGTGTGGGACACGAGGGGCTGATAGGGGAGATAATAGGTGTCAGAGGGGACATAGCCACACTCCAGGTCTATGAAGAGACGTCCGGTGTCGCTCCCGGGGAGCCCGTGATTCGTGAGAACAGACCCCTTTCCGTTGAACTCGCCCCGGGACTGATAGGCCAGATATATGATGGGATCCAGCGCCCCCTCCCCCTTGTGGCAGAGGAGATGGGCGATTACATCAGAAGGGGCGCAGATGTCCCGCCTGTGGACAGGAACAAGAAATGGCATTTTGTCCCAGCGGTGAAAAAAGGCGACAGAGTGGTTGGAGGAGATGTGCTGGGCGAGGTACAGGAGACCCCCGTTGTTCTTCACAGGGTGCTGGTTCCGCCGCGCGTTTCTGGTACAGTTGACTGGGTTGCTGATGAGGGCGAGTATACCGTTGAGGAACCTATCGCCCACATAGTTTCCGGTGCGCACGGTGGAGCGGGGAAAAGGGTTGAAGTTCCGATGCTGAGCAGGTGGCCTATCAGGGAGCCCAGGCCTTTCAGAAAAAAGCTTGACCCCTCTCTCCCACTGATAACTGGCCAGAGAATACTGGACACGTTTTTTCCTATAACAAAAGGTGGTACAGCGGCCATACCAGGGGGCTTCGGCACAGGTAAGACGGTGACACAGCACCAGCTGGCCAAGTGGTGCGATGCTGATGTGATAGTTTATGTCGGGTGCGGCGAGAGGGGAAACGAGATGACCGACGTCCTGAGAGAGTTTCCGAAGCTTGAGGACCCCCGTACCGGCGAGCCACTTATGAACAGGACCATTCTCATAGCGAATACGAGCAACATGCCCGTCGCAGCGAGAGAGGCGAGCGTTTACACGGGCATAACGCTGGCCGAGTATTACCGGGACATGGGTTACACAGTCGCGCTGATGGCGGACTCAACGTCCAGGTGGGCAGAGGCGATGAGAGAGATATCTGGCAGGCTTGAGGAGATGCCGGGAGAGGAGGGCTACCCCGCATACCTGGCCAGCCGTCTGGCGGATTTCTATGAGCGGGCCGGAGCGGTCGCCCTGCTCGGCTCAAAGGAGAGATACGGTTCTGTGAGCGTTATCGGTGCCGTCTCTCCCCCGGGTGGGGACTTTTCGGAGCCTGTAACGCAGAACACCCTCAGGATTGTCAAGGTTTTCTGGGCCCTTGACTCGTCCCTGGCGGACAGGAGACATTTCCCGAGCATAAACTGGCTGAGGAGCTACAGCCTCTATCTGTGGCAGGTGTCTGACTGGTGGAAGAAGAACGTGGGTCCTCGCTGGTTTGAGATGAGAAGGGAAGCCATGGAGATACTCCAGAAAGAGGCGGAGCTTCAGGAGGTGGTCCAGCTCGTCGGCCCGGACGCTCTGCCGCCGGGTGACAGGGAGATACTGGAGGTGGCCCGGATGCTCAGAGAGGATTTCCTCCAGCAGAACGCCTTCCACGAGGTTGACACCTATTGTCCGCCTAAAAAACAGTACATGATGCTGGAAATAATTCTCATGTTCCACAAAATAGCGGGAGACCTGTTGAAGCGCGGCGTGAGCTTTGACGCTATCAAAAAGATGCGTGTAAAAGAGAGGATCGCCAGAATGGCCACTGTGCCCAACGACTCCTACGAAAAAGTGTTCTCGGAGATAAAAGAGGAGATGGAAAAAGAGGCGAAGGAGATACTGGAAAAGATGGGGGTGAGGCGGTGAACACGGAGAAATCCGGCGGGAAACCGGGTGGTGAGAAGATGTCAGGGGAGGTGAAAAAAGAGGACATAGAGTACACCACGGTGCGTGAGATAAAGGGGCCTCTCCTCGTGGTTGAAAAGGTATCGGATGCGGCGTACGGAGAAGTGGTGAAGATACGCGGCCCGGACGGGAAAGAGCGCCTGGGCCAGGTACTTGAAGCCGCTCTGGGATACGCCGTGGTCCAGGTGTTTGAGGGCACAAAGGGACTTGACACCCGTGGCACGAGTGTCCGGTTCCTGGGAGAGACGATGAAGTTCGGTGTCAGCCCCGACATACTTGGCAGGGTTTTCAGCGGCACTGGCCGTCCCATAGACGGCGGGCCGGAAATAATACCGGTTGAGAGGAGGGACATAAACGGTGCGCCAATAAACCCATACCGGAGGGAGTACCCCCGGGAGTTCATCCAGACGGGCATAAGCACCATAGATGTTATGAACACCCTGGTCAGGGGCCAGAAGCTCCCCATCTTTTCCGGCAGTGGACTGCCTCACAACGAGATAGCGGCCCAGATCGCCAGACAGGCAAAGGTGCTCGGAAAAGAGGAAAAGTTTAGCGTCGTTTTCTGTGCCATGGGAATAACAGCCGAGGAGGCGAACTTTTTCAGAAAAGAATTTGAGAGGACGGGGGCCCTGAACCGTTCTGTGCTGTTTCTCAACCTCGCAGACGACCCGGCGATAGAGAGGATAATCATACCCCGTATGGCGCTCACCGTTGCCGAGTATCTGGCGTTTGACTTGGGAATGCATGTTCTGGTCATACTCACCGACATGACGAACTACTGTGAGGCCCTGCGTGAGATAGCGGCTGCACGGGAAGAGGTGCCGGGGAGAAGAGGATACCCGGGCTACATGTACACGGACCTGGCGTCTCTCTATGAGAGGGCCGGGAGGATAAGCGGCAACCCTGGGAGCATAACACAGATACCCATATTGACCATGCCGGATGACGACATAACCCACCCCATACCCGACCTCACAGGTTACATTACAGAGGGCCAGATAGTCCTTTCCAGGGATTTGCACAGGCGGGGGATATACCCGCCAATAGGCGTTTTGCCCTGTCTGAGCCGTCTCATGAAACAGGGGATAGGGAAGGGCATGACGAGAGAGGACCACGACGAGGTGTCCAACCAGCTCTACTCCGCCTATGCGGAGGGGGTGGACCTGAGAAACCTGGTGGCGGTGGTGGGCGAAGACGCTTTGACCGAGAGGGACAGGCTGGTTTTGAGGTTCGCCGAGGCATTTGAAAAAGAGTTTGTGACACAGGGAAAAGACGAGGACAGAACGATAGAGGAGTCCCTCACCCTCGCGTGGAAGCTGCTGAGCATACTCCCCGTTGAAGATCTTAAGAGAATACGACCCGAGTACATTGAAAAATACCACCCGGCAAAACAGATGTCCGGTTAGGCGGCATACCTGGAGCAAAAGCGCATCATTCATCTTCCGGCCCAGGCGACGGCACCCCTGGCAGCCGGTACTGTCTGACCTTTATGCCAGACTCTTTTAGCATCTCGTGGGCCAGGGGATCAACATAATCATCCGCATAAACGACCTCTTTTATCCCGGCGTTTATGAGCATTTTTGCGCAGACACTGCACGGGTGGTTCGTGACGTATATCGTGGCGTCTTTTATGCTCACGCCGAAAACTGCTGCCTGGATGATGGCGTTCTGTTCGGCGTGCAGCCCACGGCACAGTTCGTGTCTCTGTCCGGAGGGTATTTTCATCTGCTCCCTTATACACCCGGTCACATCACAGTGGGGCATACCTTTGGGCGGCCCGTTGTAGCCCGTGGTGAGAACGTGTTTGTCTTTTACTATGACAGCACCCACCTTTCTCCTCGTACACGTTGCCCTAGACGACACCAGAAACGCCATCCGCATGAAATACTCGTCAATATCCGGGCGGTCCATCGCACACCCAAGCTGAACGGTGGTATTTAGATTTTTGTGGTACGGTCTCGTGGTGGGAGATAATCTGGGTCTGTTCAAGCAAACATAATATATTCCCGGGCCTATGCGCTGCTCTGTATGTCTGTCGGAGTTTTATCTGAAAAAGGGGACAAGCCGGGCCGTGAGCTGAAAAAAGACCTGGGACTGAAAGAGGTGGTGGCAACGGTTATGACCTCTGTCATAGGGGGCGGGCTGTTTTTGACCACCGTCCAGATACAGGAAGAGGTCCCCGTGGGTTCAAATGTCATTTTTTCGTATCTCCTCGCCGCTTTGCCGGCGTTTTTTGTTGCCCTCTCCTATGCGGTTCTTTCCTCCGCCATCCCCTCATCGGGTGGGGACTACATTTACATTTCTCGCATAGTTGACCCCACCACTGGTTTTCTGGTCACATGGGTGAGATGGTTTGGCATGGTGGCTGGGATATCGGCGATATCCATCGGCGATCTGGCTCTTATCTCCAACATGTTCACCGCCGTTGGATGGGACTCCGCCAGATTTTTCATCGTCCATTACAGGATTCCCCTAGCCATAGCGGTAATCCTCACATTTCTGACAGTCAACTATTTAGGCGTTAAGATATATGGCCGGGTCCAGGACATAATGTTTCTCCTCCTTCTATCAGGGATACTGCTTTACATAGTCGCCGGGCTACCGCATGTCCGCCCGGAATATCTCACCTCCTCGGCCAGAGGAGGTCTTCAGGACGTTTTGAGAGCATCGTCCATAGTGTTTTTTAGCTATATAGGGTTCGCAGCAATAGCCGACGCCGGGGGAGAGGTTAAAAACGCCAAAAGAACCCTCCCGAGGGGGATAGTGATATCGGTTGTGCTCATAGCAGTTTTCTATGTCCTGGTGGCCACCATAACCTACGGCACCGCCCCGCTGGACGCTGTCACAGAGGCGGGGAATGTTCCCGCCGCCGCCATGCTATTCCTCCCATCTTTTATATCTCTTTACATCTCCTTCACAGCGTTTATCGCCCTCGTATCCGACATAAACCCGTCCATTCTGGCAACGTCCCGTCTCTCTTTTGCGTGGGCGAAAGACAAGGTGGTCCCCCACAGGCTCAGCGAGCTGAGCAGGTTTCATACACCGAAGTGGACCCTTGCCATGAACGGGGCCATAGCGATATTCATAGTTCTGGCTTTCAGCGAGTTCATAGAAGCGATAGACGTGACCACAATAGCCATTCTCATGACGTATGCCGCTGTCTGTCTGGCCACTTTTGTGATGCCCTATAAGCGCCCCGACCTCTGGAAAAAAGCGGAGGTCAAATACAGGGGCACGTGGCTCATCAGCCTGCTGGGCCTGGTCACCACTCTTCTTCTCCTGGGCTATCTAGTCCAGGTGTCCCTTTTCCAGTTTCTGGTCGTCGTGGTGTGGATGGGAATAGGCGGTCTTGTGTATCATATGACGCGAGAGAAACACGAACTGGATAGGAGGATAATATCCGAAAAAATGAGAGCGTTGAGGGAGATGGAGGAGTGGGTCGTCCTGTTCACAAAACATTCTGGTAAAGAAAAAAAATGAGCGTTCAGACAACCATTTAAATACACCCCCTCCTTTCTTTTTCCGATAAGACATGTACAGGGACATACCGACGGTGCTCACAGCAGATGAGATCCTTGACAAGGCTTTCAGACGTGCGAAAAGGGTGCGGGCGAAAGAGATCTCTGGCCAGGTTGAGAGAGAGCGGGCTCTCTCCATCTCAAGGTTGAACAGCCTGAGCGACACGATATCCTCCACGCTGGAACGTTATGTGGAAGCGTTTCCCTCTTTCAACAGACGGGAGGGTTTTTTTGAGGAACTCGTGGACATCGTCATAGGTCTGGACATGCTGAAAAAATCGCTGGGTGCTGTTCAATGGGCTGCGGGCACTGTGAGAAAAATCGCCGGCAGATACATATCCCTGATTTCAAAAGAGAGGAACAGAGATGCCATAGTGCGACTTCGCAAAGAGGCGTACGGGCGAATATCCTCTGTTGTTAAACAGGTGGACGACAACCTTATCTTTCTGGCTGGTGCTCGCGAGAAGTTCAGAGCGCTCCCAGACATAGAAGCGGACACGCCCACCGTGGTTGTGGCCGGGGCGCCCAATGTTGGAAAGTCCATGCTGGTATCAAGGATTTCCACGGCCGCTCCCAGGGTGGCGTCTTATCCGTTTACAACCACCCAGATACACGTTGGCTTTTTTGAAGCAGACCACGAGCGCTACCAGGTCATAGACACGCCAGGAATGTTTGACCGCCCCCCATCAGAGATGAACCAGATAGAGAAACAGGCAGTCCTCGCCCTCAAATACCTGGCCGGGGTGGTGGTCTTTGTCTATGATCCATCAGAGGCGTCCATGAGTGTTGAAGAACAGCGCAGCCTTGAAAGGAACCTCCGCTTTTTCCTGGGGGACGTGCCTCTGCTGCGGGTGTCCAATAAAATAGACATAGCTGACCCACTCCCCGACACACTGGCTGTTTCCGCTCTTAAAGGGGACAGGGTGGACGACCTCCGCCGGGAAATAGTTGATATACTGCGCCGCCAGACGCCGGGGCCGGGAAACGCACTTTCACAGAGCCCACCGGAGACCTTTTAAACCCCCGGGACAGATTTTTTGGTGTATGAGACGTGCTGGCACGGCAGACCTCCCGCTCCATCCTGGGCATGCGCCGCCATGGCTTTTCAAGAGGATGGTCTCCCTGTCCAGGGGAATCCTGACGATAATGGTGGAAGAACTTGGGCTGGACACGACCATTGACCGCATCACAGACCCCTTCTGGTTCCAGTCATTGGCATGTGTCCTGGGATTTGACTGGCACTCTTCCGGGACCACCACCGTAACAACGGGTGCGCTGGCAACAGCACTCTCCGATGGCTCTCTGGGGCTGTACGTCGCCGGCGGAAAGGGCGTCAGGTCCAGAGAGACCCCTGTGGGAATAGAGCGATATGGCACGCTCGCCGGGCTATCATCCTTTGATATTGAGAGTTTGAAGAGGAGCAGCCGCATGGCCGCCAGGGTTGACAACAGCGCTCTGCAGGACGGATACGACCTCTACCACCACGCCTTTTTCTTCACAGAGACGGGCAGATGGGCTGTGGTCCAGCAGGGGATGAACCCGGAAAAGAGGATGGCCAGGAGGTATCACTGGTCCGATGCCAGCGTGAAAGAGAGGGGGTTCGTGGTGGAGCCGCACATGGCTATCCTGGGGGAGAGGGAGAAAACGGTCATGGACACAACCAGCGGGGAGAGCGAAGAAGCCCGCCGGGTGATGGTTGATGTCGTGAGAGAAAACCCCGCCCATCTGAGAAGACTGGTTGCCGAGGTCAAAAAACTGGGCGGTGGACAGACCACCCTCTCCATGTGGACAGGGGAAAAACATCTGTCGCTGGCGTGGAACATAAACTGGGATGCCATAAAAAGGGCATATGATTTCCAGCCGCAGAACTACGAGGAGCTGATTGAGATAAGGGGCATGGGACCAAAGACGGTCCGGGCGCTGGCTCTCATATCCGACCTGATTTTCGGCTCGCCACCCTCGTGGAAAGACCCTGTTAAGTACTCTTTCACCGTGGGCGGAAAGGACGGGGTTCCATATCCTGTTGAGAGGCGGACAATGGACGAGACGATAGAAATAATCAGGCAGGGTATAGAGGAGGCGAAAACCGGCAACAGGGAAAAACTGGACGCCATTCGCCGCCTCAGACGGATCCTGCCGGATTATTCTCCGAAAAATCCATAACCCCATGGGTCATATACTTTTTTAAGATGGAAAAAAAGACAGATATGGCGGACGAGGAACTGGACCCCAGGATTCCAACGTGTGTGAACGCTTTTGACAACATAGTGAAGGGAGGGCTCCCCGTTGGCTCAATGGTATTGTTGCTGGGAGAGGTTGGCTCTGGGCACGTTGAGTTCGCCTACACAAGCGCTGCCCGCCTGTCTCTGGCAAAGATAGACCCGATGGTTAGAGAGAGATATGTCCGCGAATCTTTTGGACACCCCATAGTGATACCGCCAAAGGTACTCTACATCTCTTTTTCCCGCTCAAAAAAAGAGGTTCTCAGAGACATACGCCTTTCTTTTGCGGGGGTGTACTACGAGGCGGTCAAGCGAAACCTGATCTTCAAAGACCTCTCCGGGCTGTACTTTAAGCACACACCTGTCCCGTCCACGTGGGTTGCAGACCGTCCCATGCTTTTTGGCCAGACAGGAAACGGTGCGTCTCTCGTTGAGGCGTTTGTTGCAGCCCTTGAGACGGATGCGCCCGGCAACCTTGTCATAGTGGACTCTCTCACAGACCTGTTGCTTTCACCCAGCGTTGATTCAAAGGAGATACTCTACGTGCTCAAGGGCGTCCAGAAAGCGGCCAAAAAATGGGGCTCGCTTGTGTATCTCCTCCTAACAACAGACATAGTTGGCGAGGAGAAGGAGAAGCTTGTGGCGGACCTGTGCGATGGCGTCCTCGTGTTTGGATGGCAGAGGGCCCCCAGGGGGTCCTGGATGAGACGCTACATGTATGTGCCCAAGTTTGTTGGGGTTCTGCCGCACCTTGACCAGCAGCGGGTTGCCAGGTTTTTCACGGACATAAGGTACAGGTCTGGTTTTGTGGTTGCCAACACTGAGAGAATATGATGTCTGCGGGATATATGTTTGTGAGACGACGTGTTAAACAGGGTGATGTGCCATGAATGCCATGAACGCTAATGCGGTGGTAGGAAGCGTGGACGTGCGAAGAGTTGAGACGGGGATACCGGGGCTGGATGAGATGCTTGGTGGGGGAATACCGGAGGGCCACACGGTTGTGGTCGTCGGCTCGTTTGGTACGGGGAAAACCACCTTTGGCCTCCAGTTTCTCTGGCACGGACTTCAGAGGGGAGAAAAGGGGATTTTTATAAGTCTGGAAGAGGACGAGGAGGCGGTGATATCCACGGCGGCCAGTTTTGGCTGGGACCTCCGCCCCCACATTGACTCTGGCTCCCTTGTTGTAGTAAAGCTTGAGCCGGCAGACGCAAAGAGCACAGTCACAAAAATAAAAAGCGACCTGCCGGGTTTCATAAAGAACATGGGGGCGAAGCGGCTGGTCCTGGACTCGGTCTCTCTGTTGACCATGATGTTTGACAGGGAGAACGAGAGGCGGGAGACTCTCTTCCATCTGGCAAAGCTCATAAAAGACAGCGGTTGCACGGCTGTTTTCACAGCCGAGGCACGGCCAGACAACCCAACGACGTCCAGGGATGGACTGGCCGAGTACACCGCCGATGGTGTCATACAGCTCAGATACCACAACGTTGGCGGGGACGTCCAGCTGGTCCTGGGTGTGGTTAAGATGCGGCGCACGGCTCACAGCAGGCGGCTGAAACCATACGTCATAGGTTCCGGGGGGATCGTGGTCCAGCTTGAGGCAGAGGCGTACTGAAGCGCCTTCTACTCAACTGTTATGGCGAGGGACAGGACAACCAGTGCTATCGCGACGTAGGCGAGCCAGCCCAGTTTTTCTCCCAGAAAAAGAAAGGCCAGGGATGTGGCAAGCACCGGTTTCAGGTATATCAGACTGGCCCCCCTGTGTGCGCTCACCGTGTCCATTCCCCTGAAAAATAGAAGATAGCCCGCTCCGGTGGCGATAAACCCCAGGTATAAAACGATGAGAAATGACAGAATGGTTGATGGGCCTTGGACAATGGGAAAAAGAGGCTGTTTTTCAACGATTAGCACCGGCAAAAAAAGCACGGTCCCGAAGAGCAGGGAGAGGGAAGTGGCCGCCCCGGGGTTTTTTCTTTTTCCAAGCTCCCTGTTAATGAGGGTGTAGGCGGAGAAAGAAGCGACGCTACCCAGAGCGAAAGAAACCCACATCGGCGACCCGGAAAAGTTTGCCTCTCTGTATGCCAGCAGGGCGAGCCCGACGCCTCCTCCGACTATCCCCAGAACCTCTTTTAAGGAGGCCTTTTCTCCCAAGAAACATATGGACATCGGGAGCACGAACAGAGGAACGGCGCTTATTATTGTGGCAACAGTTGACGCGCGGGTGTACATGAGCGAGATGTGGTAAAGGGAGAACGTGAGGGTTATTCCAAGGAATCCGCCGACAGCCCCGAGTCCCACCTCCGCCAGCCCAATGCGCTCCTCTCCCGCCGTGCTCCGCAGTACCAGGGGAAAAAGGAGAACCGAGCCCATGGCAAACCTTGTAAAAGCCAGCGACAGCGGCGTTGGGGTGTCCAGATATTTGGTTGCGACCTCTATGGTGCTCCACAGCACCACCGCGCTCGTTATCTCCGCCAGCCCCTTTTTTTCCCTGTCCATCGGCTGGTAAAGGACTTCTTTAAATAACCTTTTGTTCTTTCTGTGTGGATGATGGTAGAAAATGTTAAAGCATGCTCTGATAACACCGGCAAGGTATCTATGGATGTTGCCATCGTGGGCGGGGGGCCCATAGGTCTCGCCTTGGGCAGGTCTCTCGCCGATAGAGGTTTCTCTGTTGTTGTGCTTGAGGAACACGTGGCTGTGGGAAAACCCGTCCAGTGTGCCGGCCTGGTCTCCGAGAGGGCTTTTTCCCTCTCAGGCCTTTCCACGGGTTCGGTTGTCCACGAGGTGTCCGAGGCGCGTGTCGTGTCTCCGGGCGGCGTTGAGATACGCCTCGGGCCGTCCAAAAAAAAGATGTACGTGATTGACCGCCACCTGTTTGACAGGGAGATGGCAGAAAACTTTGTGCGCTCAGGGGGGGTACTGGGTGTGGGCAGCAGGGTTGTTGGTTTCTCATCTCGCGGTGCAGCGCCGTCTCATAGCGTGGAGATGGAGCACCTGAGCGCCATTAGTGGCAGAATGGGCCGATATTCTGCCAGGGTTGTCGTGGGCGCTGACGGGGTTTTTTCCGTTGTGCGGAAAAGGTTTTTTAGAAACAGCAGACGGCACATCCTGGGGGCTGTTGAGGTGGAGGGCTTTTGTGAGCATGACGATACAGTGGCTATAGTGCTCGGTCGGGGAGTTGCTCCGGGCTTTTTCCTGTGGAAAATACCTTCCGGGGAAAGGAGGGCGAGAATCGGGCTGGCATTTTCACCACCGCGCCCGGGACCCCTGGACAGGCCATATTTCAGTTACGGGAGGACGGCCTTTGAAAACCTCGTGGAGTTTATAAGAAAAGGCTCTGAGACCCTCGGGATATGGGGGTTCCAGCCAGCGCAGCTTATTTCTGGGGCCATACCTGTCACACCCCCCCTCCCCTCCACGGCTGGCAACGTTTTGCTGGTCGGAGACGCCGCAGGACATGTCAAGGCCACATCTGGTGGAGGCATAGTCATGGGCCTCCGGGGGGCCATTCACGCCGCCAGGGCAATAGAGGATTTCCTGGACGGCAGGGGGCCGCTGGAAAAATACGACGACCTCTGGATGGGTGACATAGGGCGGGAACTTCTGGTTGATTATGTTCTGCACAGGACGTTTTTTTGTGCAAGCGATGCGGAAGTTGACCACATGATGGAGTTGTTTGGCTCCGAAAACAACCTGTCGGTTCTGAACCGCCTGGGAGACGTGGACTATCCGTCCCGTCTCATCGTGCCGCTTCTGGTGAGGAACCCCTGGCTTCTGAGGTTGCTGCCACGGTTTATGAAGAATTTGTTTGAAGCAAAGCGACGTTGATCTACTTTTGTCTGCTCATTTCTGTGGCATGGCTATGTAGCAGCGGCCTTTTTTCTCTGCGCTGACAGCCGTTTCCCTTTTTCTAGGCAGGCCCTGGCTTCTTTTCTTTTTCCGATGTTTGCCAGCGCCAGTCCCCTGTTGGCCCAGAACTCGGGGCGGTCTGGCTCCAGTGCTGTGGCCTTTTCAAAGCATTTGAGCGCTTCTAGGTTTTTTCCGACGGACATATAGAGCTGGCCAAGGTTGTTCCACGCGCTGGCATATCTCGGGTCCAGCTGGATAGCGTTTTTGTAGCATTTTAGAGCCTTATGTGTCTCTCCGAGCTTGTGATATGTTATCCCCTTGCCCAGCCACGCTTCTTTGATAAGAGGGTTTATCTGGAGTGCCCTGTTGTAGGCCTCTATGGCCTCTTTGTAGCGTCCCTCTTTTCTCAGCACATCTCCCTTTCTGGTCCAGGCGTCCTCTGCTTCTTTCATAAAAGCCAGCGCTTTTTCATACCGCTTCTTTGCCTCAGCATATCGTCCCCCCTCAAGATAGCGGTCTCCAATTTTTATTATCCTGTTTCTCTGGTTGTAAATGGCCGCAGAGAGAGACCCGCCAACCACCATAACGACCAGGAGCAACAGTATTTTGACACCGTTGGCCATCCCGGGTTCGTACATTTTTCCCCCAAAGAAAAGGGCGAACATCGCCGCGAGGGTCACACCCACAGTGACATCCAGAAGGTGGCCCCTGAAGATGTCAACCAGGAAAAACCCCTTTTCTTCTCCAGCGGTTTCTCCGGCACTTTCCACAAGTGCGGGTGGTTGTTCTCTCGGCTCTGCTGTGGCTTTTTCCACGGCGACAGGTGGTTTTTTCGCTGTTGTCCTGGCCAGAACCTTTTTCGCGGCTGGTTTTTTCGGTTTTGACGCCACCGCCTCTTTTACAACAGGTTTAGCGACAGGCGGGGCGGGAGCAGTTTCGGGGATTTTTGATTCCCCGGCTTCCGTCTCAACTTCCACGATTTCTTCCGGCCCAACGGTGAATTTGGCGTGGCAGTACGGGCACTCGGTGGCTGTTGCCGGTATCTCCTGTTCACACACAGGACATTCTATCTTTTCCTCAACTATCTCGCCGAGTGCCAGGAGCGACTGGAGCAACTCGTCCTCTTCAATTCCAGCGGCTTCAGCCTCTGTTTCAGCCGTGAGCGGCTCTTCAAGAATGAGCGGCTCCTCTCTGGCCTCCTCTTCTTCTACTTCTTTTTCCATCTCAAGGAGTTCTCCGAGCAGGTCCTCTATCTCCTCCTCTTCTGCCTCCGACGAAAACCCGCCTGTCTCTGCGAGTTCCTTTGCAAAGGACAGTTTTATACCGCATTCGCTGCAGAACTTCGCCCCCGCCCGGTTAACAGCACCACAAACGGGACATATTACGCTGCCTTCATCTTTTTCTTCCGCCATTCTATCGGATAAAAACCATCTTTTGTATATTTAAGGGTGTCGCTCTTCTCATGCAAACGGTTATTAACCATCTCCTTCTTTTCCAGCACAATGTCCCCACATAGAGGGTATGTTGTGGGCGTGGACGAGGCGGGACGCGGGCCGGTCATAGGGCCAATGGTTGTTGGAGCGGTGGCTGTTCCCCCCGGGGATATTGGCCTTTTGAGAGCCCTTGGCATCCGTGACAGCAAAAAGCTCACTCCCCGGAGACGTGAGGTCCTGGCGAAGGAGATAAAAAACAGGTGGCTGCATGCGCTCGTTGTCGTCCCGGCGGAGGAGATTGACCGGCTGCGTGAAAAAAAGGGCCTGAACGAGATTGAGGCAGAGTTCTTTTCCCAGGCCATAGAGAAAATAGCGGGCCAGGTGCCGGTGGAGAAGGTCTATGTTGATGCAGCGGACACACGCGAATCTTTCTTTGGCAGGGAGATCTCCCGCATTGTAAACATGGAAAAATTGGCCGTGGTGAGCGAGCACAGAGCCGACGAGATATACCCCGTGGTGTCCGCGGCCAGCATAATAGCGAAGGTGGAGAGAGACCGGATTGTGAGAGAGATAGAGAGAGATCTCGGCGTGAGTGTGGGCAGCGGCTACCCCGCAGACCCCCGCACCAGGGAGTTTCTTAAAAAATGGGTTTTCACACACGGCACCCTCCCCCCGCATACGAGGCGTTCCTGGGACACGGTGAAGAAGATACTGGCGGAGGTGGAACGTGAGCGGGGGCGTGGTGTGAGGAGGATAGACGAGTATTGACGGGTATTAGTGTGGGACAGAAAAGGGAAGATGTGAAGAGGTGTGAGGTATGGCGACAGAAACAGAGAAAAAACGTTCGGAGCTGAAAACCCTGCTCGACGGCCTGGTTGAAAAATACAAAAACACCCTCAAAGAAAACCCTGAATACCGGAAAGAGCTTGAGGGTCTGAAAAGAAAGGTTCTCATAGACGCCGGCGAGGAGAAATACCATTTCACCCTTGACAACGGGGAACTAAAGGACTATGCTGAGGGAGACCTGGAGGGTGCGGACATAACAGTTTCTGCGCCGCCAGAGGTTTTCATAGCGCTGTTCAAGGGCGAGCTCAGCCCCATGAAAGCGATGGCCAAAAAGATGATACACATAAAGGCCAGCTTGAGCGACCTTTTGCGGTTCAGGAAGTTCTTTGGGTAATCCGGGCGCTGCTAAGGAGCATATTCGCCGGGCAGCTGTTTTTTTGACGGCTGTTTTTTGCTCTGGAAAAATAAAGAGAAGGGGGTTGGTGGGCTCTGTTTCCCTACTGGAACCACGCTTTTACCTCTGGTTTAAAGAGGTAGATGAGGATTATTATGCTGATTATGGTTCCTATCGGGAAGTTCAGCAGCCCGAATATGGCGAATATTATTGCCACGATTCTTGCCCAGCTCTGACCTTTGAGCAGGCCGTACGCTATGAGGAGATATATCAGGGCGAGCACACCGAAAACTGCCCAGCATGCTCCAGATATCTTCAGTCCCTCTGTTCCCGCCGTTCCGCCCAGAAGAACAGTCATGAAAATGGGGGTGGCGAGAACCATCAGCCCTTCCAGTATGTACAGGACCGCCAGTATTGTGATGCCTGTTGGTCTCTGTGTGGGTCTGGGGGGTCCGTAGGGCTGTGGACCATATCCCGGTGGTGGCGGTGGGGGTGGCTGATAACCCGGTGGCGGGGGCGGTGGCGGCTGCTGGTACCCCTGTTGGGGGTACTGCTGGGGGTACTGCTGTGGGGGCGGCTGCTGGTACTGGGGTGGTTGATAATTTCCTCCTTCCATATTCATTCCTCCACATCCACATTAATTTTTTGTTGATAAAATTTTCCATTTGTGAAATGGTTAATTAATAACACAGCGGCTCTTCGCATTTCATTATTTCCCGCAGTATGGTGGTTGCGTATCCTCCGCTGCGGAGTTTGAACTTAACTATTATTGCGTTGCCGCCGCCTCCGGAATCCTGTGCCTCCTGGACCGATGGCTCTTCGGCTGTTATGTGTATCGGCCGCCGATTTCCCCGGGTATGGGCCTCTCTCAGACCGGTTATGTTGAACATCTTTTCGCTGATTTTTTCTTCTTCCATTATTTTTCTCTCTATTTCTCCCATCTCTCCCTCCGCCAGAGGCGTGCCTGTGCCCGGGAGGACGCCTGTTATCCAGGCTCGTCCCTCTTGTATTCTTTTTTCTATCGTCCCGATGTTCGTCTGTGTGACGGGTATGAACCTTGCCCTCCCGCCTTTTATCCGGTCCACGGATGGTTCCACGAGGTCTCCTATGAGCGGTTCTTTGTAGGACAATCCCCTGCTTATTCTCTCCGATAGTATGCGGTTGAAGAGATAAGACTGGTAGCTGTGGATGTAGAACCGGAGCATGAATGGCGGGAGACGCTGTAGAGCGCCGAGATAATCGCCGGGGTAGTTGCTGAGGTGGCCCGCCACTGTTTTTTCAAAGATGAGGTGGTGTGGTATGAGGAGATAGACCTCTTCCCAGTCGCTGTCACTCTCCGCTCTCATGGCTTTTTCTCTGAACTCTTTTTCCTTTGGGCCGCTCTTTCCAGGTTCTCCGCAGAGTGTTCTGACCGCTCTCTCAAAGTCCTCTCTCACGAGCGCCTTGCCTATTTCGTGAGTGACGGGCCTTACAGATCCAAATCGCTGTATTCCGAAGTAGTTCGCGAAAATGTTTTCCACCGTGCTAAAAACCTGCTCTGCGATCTCCAAGGCATCTCTCTGGGCGACTGTGATATCCCGTATGGCTATTGTGAACGTGTTTCCGAGGTGTTCTCCTGTGCGGAGGTGTCTTCCGCATTTTTCTATGGCAAGGATATCCACGCCTTCAATGTGAGCTTTTCCCAGTTTTTCCAGAATCTTTTTTTCCCTCGGCCCGCCGCCTGTTTTTATTGTGAACCAGTGGGTGGAAACGGCCCGCCTGTCTTTTATGCCGGGAAAGGAGATCTCTCTTTCTCTCAGCCCAAGAGTGTTCATCAACCTTATCTTGAGGGTGTTTGATTCGGTGTTCCTGGACCTTATTTTGACCGCCAGAAAACCATCGCCTGGGGGGAGGGAAACGTTTTCTTCCACCACAAAATCTTCGGGGGTTTTTCGCAGTTTCCCCCCTATTCCCGGTGTGTCTGTTATGTACCACTCTATGCCCATCTTTTTTTCAAAATCTCTGGCAGGGAGCATCTTTTTCCTCCGGAAAAAATACCCGGTCGCCGGCTAGCTTATTGTTTTGATAAAGTCCTCTCTTATGCTTTTGAACTTGTTTGAGAGGTTTCTGGCAGCTCTTTTGAGTGCCTGCTGGGGCTTTCCCTCTCTGACTTTGACCCATATAACCGGGTGGTCTAGGTACGGGTGTCCTTTTTTGTACTCGGCTTTTTCCACTTTTTCGTCCGCCCAGAGCTCTTCAAGCAGGAGATATGCGAAGGCTTCGTCCACGTCCAGGAGTTTTATGGTTATTTCGTTCGTCTTTTTTTCTATCAGTTCAAGGTTCATGTCCACCACCGTCCGGATGCCATCATTTCTTCTTGTTTATAACCTTTTCTTCTGCTGTTCTTCTGGCCCGCCGAGCAGATAGTCCAAGAGGATTTTAATTGCCTGTATAGAAAATGCTTCCATGTTCTTCTTCCTGCCAATGTCTTCTATCTCCACCTTCTCCGCAAAAGTGCCCGCGGGCGTTTTTACACCCACATACATGGTACCGGGGGGAACTCCGCCGTGGAGTTCTGGGCCGGCCACACCAGTTGTTGACACAGATACTTCTGTTCCGAACATGGTAGCTGTTCTCTCAGCCATCTCGGCCGCAGCCTGGGGGGAAACGGGGCCATACGCGTCCAGGGTTTTTTCTTCTACTCCCACCAGACCAGTTTTTGCCTCTATTGAGTACGCCACCACACCGCCAGAGTACACGTCTGTGGCCCCGGGAATGGATGTGATGAGCGCCGAGACCAGGCCGCCGGTGCACGACTCACAGGTGGACATTCTCCAGTTGCGTTTCCTGAGAAAAGAGTGCAGTTCTTCTACCGCCCCCTCACCCCATTTTTTGCCCGTCTCTTTTTTCTCACGGCTTGCCGGCATGTTCCACCTCTTCGCTGTTGGTGGCGTGGAGGTCTTTTAGCCGTCCGACCCCGTCTATCTCTTCTATGACTCTCACAACCGCCGGCGGGACAAGGGATTGCCAGTCCCCGTCTTCCAGCATCAGTTTTCGTATCCTTTCTCCGGAGTATCTGTCTCTGTCATAGAGCGGGAGGCGGCGGGCGTCATATCCCCTTTCTGAGAACAGCCGCAGGGTCAGTGGATTGTTGGAGAAGATCGTTTTGAAAGGCGGCACCAGGAGCTCAACATGTGCCACCCAGAGCCCGTACTGGTTTATGTCCACTATGGGAACGAGATAGTAGTCGGTTATCCCAGCTTCTTCCAGGGCCGCCGATATCATAAGGTGTCTCTCGCCGCCTGTGAACGGGTTGTATGGCGAGTGGCTGTACTGTGCACTTCCTATCCCTATTATTACCGCGTCAAACTCCTCCAGTATGTATTCCACGGAACGAAGGTGGCCCTTGTGGAAGGGCTGGAACCGCCCAACCAGTAGCGCTCGCCGCTGGGGGTACATGTAAATGGCCAAAACCAGATACTATATAACATTATCCCTCTTCTTCTTGTGGGGCGAACTCGTCCAGGGCTTTTTTCAGATCAACCACGTACGTCATCGCCGGCCCGCCGCCCATGAGGATGGCAACCGTTGCTGCCTCAAGGATTTCGTCTCTCGTGGCTCCGGCGTCCAGGGCTTTTTTGACGTGGAGTGCTATACAGTACTTGCACCTTGCTGTGAGGGCGGTCCCTATGGCTATCAGCTCCTTTGTTTTGAGGTCCAGGACTCCCTCTGTGAGCACGCGTCCCATGAACGCTTTGAAGTGGCGCATGCTCTCTGGCTGGTGTTTTGAGAGTACCTGGAGCATGTCCATAACCTCATCAATCGCCTGCTGCATTTCTCCCATTCTATCACCTCACCTGTGAGAAAAGGAGGAGGTTAATAAATCTGTTGGGCGACACTTTTTTTATTGCCAGAGTGTTCTTATACCCATGTCCTCCAACAAATCCGCAACAGCACCTGCTCTACGTTTGGACCAGAGCATACTTGGATATCCGTCAATGGTGAAAAACACCCGCGCAGTTGTCTATGCAGACCCGTTTTCTCCGCCAGAAGATAATTTTTTCTCTGCCATAGCACGCTATCACCGCTACAGGGTTGTTGGATATGACAGCGGGCTGGAGAAAATAGTTAAAAAAGCAGGCGGCGACTGGAAAAAACTGGAACGGTCTCTCACCCGGAGAAAATGTTTCAAACCGCTGCAATTCCCAGTTTCATATCTGGAGACATTTTTTGAGGCCATGGGCGGCGGGGAGGACTCTTCGCCTTCCCTTCTTTCCGTGTTGCGAACGGTCTCCCTGGCCTCGCTGTACATCGCACCCGTCCTGTGTCGGCCAGAGGATGTGTCTCTTTTCCGTCCTGTGACCGGTCTCGTTGTGTGCTCCGATAACCCTATTTCCGTTGAAAACTTTCTCCGCCATCTGCGCATAGCGGAGTATGCCATGATTGACTTTCACAGAAAAGCGGCTGTGGAGATAAAAGACCGGTGGGCCCGGGTGCGGGGTGGCGGGAGGGGTGTTGATGTGGGAGGTACTGGCATGGGCGGCGAACTGTTCTCTTTTGTGAAAGATGATATCAAAAAGCGTTTCTGGCGCATCGCATCATATGTAGGGCCAGGAGGGGAGATAGAAGGATGTGAAACGGGCGACGGTGTCATCGCTCTGGTGGTGTTCTCCGCAGATTTCTTTCTGGAACACTTTATGGGACATCTGGCCGACCTGGGTATAAGTGAAGTTGACGACTGGCTTTTCCTGTCCACGACACCTGTTTTTGTCTTTCCAGCAGGTAGCTAGCAGTGCCGATTAGTGTTGTGTCTTCAGTTTTTTAAGCCTTTCAGGCATCTCTCCGCCGAACAAATAGCTGCCGGACACCAGTATGTCCGCCCCCGCCTCTATGACCATCTGGGCGTTTGTGTCCTTTATTCCCCCATCAACTTCTATCAGAACGTCCCTCCGGCCGATCTCAGCCAGCTTTTCTCTGACCCTTCTTATTTTTGGTACTACCTCTGGCATAAAACTCTGGCCGCTGAAACCGGGGTTGACGGACATGACCAGGACCATGTCCACCTTTTCCAGAAACGGAAAAACGGTTTCTATGGCTGTTGGAGGGTTCAGGCTTACGCCGCATTTCATTCCCAGTTTTTTGCACTTCTCAATGGCGGTTTCTATGTTTTCCCCAGACTCAACGTGAAATGTCAGCATGTCCGCCCCTGCCCGATGGAAGGGTTCAACAAACATGGATGGACTGGCTATCATCAGATGGACGTCAAAAAAGATCTCCGTCGCTTTGCGGATTGACCGCACCACAGGCGGGCCTATCGTGAGGTTCGGGACAAAGTGTCCGTCCATGACATCTATGTGTAGCATGTCCGCCCCTGCTCTTTCACATCTCTTTATTTCGTTGGCCAGGATGCCAAAGTCGGCGCTCAGGATGCTCGGGGCGACCAGCACATCTCCCCGCTTTCTTTTTTCAACGAGTTTTTCCCATTTCTCATCTGGGAACGTCATCTCCACTCCTCCTGTCATATTTTTTCATCTCCTCTCATCGCTTCTGCTTTCGCTGTCTTCCTTTTCTGTTTCTGCGGGTTCAACGTGTATTTCCACGTCAAACCCGGGATAGTTCTCTTTCAAACGCTCTTTTATCCGGTGAACGAGAGCGTGTGCTTCTTCCAGGCTCATGTCATCTTTTACTATGGCGTGGACCATGAAATATCTACCATTTTCACCCCCTATTTTTCGCAAACTATGATAGGACACTATCTCCGGCTCCTGTCTCAGTATGGATACGAGAGCACGTTCCACGCCACGGTCACATTCCGTTTCAACGGGCTCAACGTGAACTATGACCTCAAAGCCCGGGTTCTCTCTTTCCACCACCCTCTCAACCCCGGTTGCTATGTCATGGGCCGTGTCCGTCGTGACGTCGGCCGGCACCTCAACGTGTATGCTGGCTATTTTTCTGTTCCCATAGTCGTGGACATATACATCATGGGCTCCCAGCACGCCGTCCACTCCCTCCGCCATCTTTTTTATTCGTTCAGCTTTTTCCCTGTCTCCTCCTGTGCCGACGATTAGAGAGATACTTTTAAGAAGTATTCTGGCGGCGGGATACAATATAACAATGCTGATTATGCCACCAACGATGGGGTCCGCCCACGGGTATCCCATCTCGTATGCCGCTATGGCCAGTATTACTCCGACGGTGGTTATAGCGTCTGATCTGTGGTGCCATGCGTCCGCCTCAACTGCCACGCTGTTTATATGGTGTCCTATGTGAAAACCATATCTGGCCATGGCCTCTTTCACTATTATGCTGCCCACCAGGATGCTGTAGACGACAACCTCACTCCCGTATATGAAAATCTTTTCGGGGCTCAAAAATCGCTCAATGGAGGAGACGAGTATTTCCATCCCCACCATTATGAGCAGAATGGCCAGGATGAGCGACGCCACATATTCATATCGCCCGTGCCCGAACGGGTGTTCCTCGTCCGGCTCTTTTTTTGCCGCCGTCATCCCCACTATTATGACAATACTGGTTCCCACATCGCTGAGGGTGTGAAAGCCATCGGCTATTATGGACACGCTGTTTATAAGAAAGCCCACGACTAGTTTGACCGCTGCGAGCCCCAGGTTTCCCGCTATGCCCACATAGCCCTCCAGGCGGGCATATCTCGCACGCACCGAGGGGTCTCTGGGGTCTCCATAGTCCGGTATGAGGGCCATGGGCCTTTATCACGGCGGTGGTTTTTGTAATTTTGCCGAAACCAGCCGCAACATAGAGAGTGTAGAAAAGGGTGGGGGTTTTGGGAGTGGGGGTTATGGCATGTTGCGTATGATCTCTTCTGCCATTTCCAGCGTGCTGTTATTTCCCCCCATGTCGTAGGTGCGCACTTTTCCCTCGGCTATGGTTTTCGCCACTCCCTGCTCCAGTCTCTCTGCAAGGGCGTCCTCTCCGAGGTACTCCAGCATCATCTTGGTTGCCAGTATCATCGCTGTCGGGTTGACCTTGTACATGCCAGCGTATTTTGGAGCGGAGCCGTGGGTCGGCTCAAAGACGGCGTAGTTGTCCCCGATGTTGCCGGCGGGACTGAACCCCAGCCCCCCAACAAGCTGAGCGGCGAGGTCGCTTATTATGTCTCCAAAGAGGTTGCTTGTAACCAGCACATCGTAGTCCTGCGGGTTTTTGACCAGCCACATGGCCTGCGCGTCTATGTTCGTCTCCCACCTCTCTATCTCCGGGTACTCTTTTGATATCTCTCTGGCAACTCTCACGAAAAGGCCGCTGGTCTCTCTGAGAACGTTTGGTTTTTCCACGACTGTGACGCTCTTTCTCCCTGTTTTTCTGGCATACTCAAAGGCGGCGCGTATTATCCTCTCGCTTCCCCGCCGTGTTATTATCCTTGCGGTTATAGCCATTTCATCTCCCGGTACATCTTTGAACTTTTCCATCTTTTTGTTGTACTTTGCCATGACTTCCCGGAGATCATCAGGGATAGGATAATATTCAACACCACTGTACAACCCCTCAGTATTTTCTCTGAAGACCACCAGGTCTATGTCGTCACGATAGTTCAGAGGGTTGCCCTTGTACGCTTTGCAGGGGCGCATGTTTATGTAGAGGTCAAACTCCTGTCTCAGCCGGACTATGGGGCTGAAATAGACGTATCCTTTGCCCTGCAGGGAGGGATCAAGCTCTTTCTGTGCCTCGTCTTTTGGTTTGGATGTTATGGCTCCGAAGAGGCACACGTCGGTGTTTTTGAGAAGCTCTATAGTCCTGTCAGGGAGAGGGTTTCCCTCTTTTTTCCAGAACTCCCATCCCACGTCGCCATATAGGTACTCGGCGTCCAGGTTGAGAGCGTCCAGGACCATCATGGCCGCTTCCATGACATCTTTTCCCACACCATCGCCCGGCAACACGGCTATCTTGTATTTCGCCATATCTCGTTCCTCCTGCATGTTTTTTTACCACGCCCATATCATATCTCTTTTTTTCCGTCTGCTGTAACGCTTTTCTTATAAATAAACATCGCTGGCCCGGTTTTGTCAGGTAGGCTTGTCGGGTTGTTGGGTTGCCGGCGTATACCCCTCCCTCATTTTTTGCCTGCTTTTATGGACATCCTGAGCGCTTCCGTCGACTCCGGGTACCTGCCCATGTCCCACAGTATCCGGCTTTTGAGCTTCCACGCCTTTCGGTCGTCTGGCCGGTGTTCAAGGTATCTGCTCAGGACCTCCAGCGCCTCTTCTTTTTCTCCTGTGTTGTACAGCGAAGCGGCGAGGAGACGGGCGTATCTAATATAATCTCCCCATTTCTCCGGAGATGAAAGAACATCTTCCACGGCACTCCTGAGAAAAACGATGACACCTTCCGTTTTTCCATTCGCCAGAAGTATCTCGCCCAGGACGCCCTTTTCCCCGGGGGACAGGCGAACAGTCCCGGCGTATAGCCCCTCGCCCCCTTTTTTCAGGTCTCTTCCCACATTTTCCAGGATATCTCCAACTTCCCGGAAGGCCTGTTCATATCTATGAGACAACAGAAGGGCCCTTGCCATTTTTATTCTAACCCGTGTTTTTTCTCCTTCGTCCCCGTCCTCTTTTCTGTCTATCTCAGAGATAGCCTGTCTGTAGGCGTATATCGCCGATGCAAGGTTCCCCCTGGCCAGGTAGTCGTCGCCCGTCTCCTCCCATCCCACATTTTTCTGGTCCGGCGGCTCATGCCGTTGTCTCTTTCCCGACCATCTCGTATTCCTCATATATGTCATGTTTGACGTATCTGGCGGGGTCCCTATTTCCACGGCCGGGGCCGAAGCGGGCGTGGGCGCTGGGGGCGGAGAAATCCGGTGGCCTGTCTCTATCACCTGTCTCTGGAGTCGTTTCTGGAGCCGCTCAACTTCCAGCATGTACTGTTTCTTCTCCTCCTCCAGGGCCTTTCTCTGTTTTTCCAGATCGTCCACCCTCTCTTTTAGACGCTGGATGACGTCAATCCCCCTGGCCTCTTTCTTCATCTTTTCCAAGGCTTCTCTCAGAGTCTCATTTTCCCCGGCCAGCTCCTCTTTTTTCTGCCGCAGGGAGTCCACTTCCTCCTTTTTCTGCCCAATCTCTTTTTTCAGATTCGCCACAGCTTCCTCAAGGGATCTTATCTGGCTCTCTTTTTCTGCGATGACCTCCTCTTTTTCCCGAAGTATGCCCCTGAGGTGCCCCATATCCTTTTCCATGTCCTTTATTTTTTCCGCCAAGGCATGGTTCTCCTCTGCCAGGACGCTGAGGGCTCTTTCCGCCTTCTCCCAATCTTTTTCCCTTTCTCTCAGCACCTGCTCTTTTTCAGACAGCTCCCGCTCTTTTTCATACAACTGTTTTTCTTTTTCCTCAAGTTTTTTCTCGAGTTTTCCCAGCGCTTCGGCTTTTTCCAGCGCATCTGCCAGCTGTTTTTCTTTTTCTGCAATATCCTTTTCTCGCTGTCTTAGGCGCTTTTCTGCCTCTCGCAATTCCTCTTCCATGGCTCTCAGTTCTTTTATGACCCTTTTACGGGCGCTCTCCCACGCCTCTTTTTCCTCTCTGAAACGCTCCTGTTCTGCGGCGAGTTTTTCCCTCTCCTGTCTTATGCCCCTCTCTTTTGTTTCCAGGTTTTTCTCTTTTTCTTCAAGAGACCTCTCTTTCTCCCGGAGCACTCTTTCCTTTGTCAAAAGAGAGATGTTTTCTTTTCCGTCTCCGATGGTTTCTCCTGCCCTCTCCATCTCACCTTTTTTAACGCCCATGACGCTGCGGAGTGTTTCGGCGATGCTCCCGGCAGTAAAATCCTCCACCTCCGCTGTTCCCCCGGTGTTTTTTTGTTCGTTTTTTTCTGACATCTCACACACCATTGTCCGTCTGTCCACAGTATTTCAACGGGCAAAGAGTTTGCTAACTTTTATATCTTATCAACCATATAATGTTAGCGTGATATTAACGATATACGCATGTGAGGGTTGAATATGTCCATGGGAGAAAAAGAGGCAAAGGCCATGGCTAAAAACGCTAAAAAAAGCGCCAAGGCGGCTCAGATGGAAGCCAAGCGGATGAGCAGGGTGGCCAAGCTCCGCCAGAAAATAGCGAAAGAGAAGCTCAAAAAGACGAAGATTGAGGCGGAGATAAGAAAACTCCAGGCGAAACTGCACGAGATTGAGGCCAGAATACGCAAAATGGAGGCAGAGGCCAACCAGCTTGAGGGAAAAACTATACAGCAAAAACCCCTCTGAGCCCGGGGCATTCCACACGTCCAGTTCCCTATTTTAGCACTCCCTTTTCAAGCAAAACTTTGAGGTCTTCCAGAGACATCTTTTTGCCGGAGTCCAGTTTCTTTTTTGCCCCCTCAAACTTTTTCTGCTCTTCTCTAGCACGACGCCACCCGACCAGACGGGCGAGTTCCTTTTCAATCATGCGGACCTCTTTTCGCAGTTCATCGGCCTCCTCTTTCGCCCTGTCAATTTCCCCCTGGAGGGCGTTTATTTCCTCCCTTTTTTCAAGGTACATGCGATGGTACTTTTCTGCCTCTCCGCGAACGGAGTCCCTCTCCTTAAAAAGCCTTATCGCCTCTCTGTGTTCCTGGTTTGAGGCGGAGAGAAGCTCCCCTATCTCCTCGTAGAGTCGTCTGGCTTCCATCTCCCGGCGCATCTTTTCTTCCGCCTCTCTTCTCACCTTTTCGTCCAGGTCCTCTAGGTGCTCTTTCAACCTGACCTTGTCTCTCCATTCAAAGAAGAGCTCAAACAGAACAGCCTCGTTTTTGAGGGCCATGTCCGTTGACAGGAGGGTTTTGAACCCGCCGACGACCTGTCTTTCAAGGGTCTCCAGCGGCCCGCCCGCCTCCCGGAGCAGCCTCTTTTTCTCACGGCTCGCCTGGATGACGGTGTTTATCTTTTCCCTCATCTCTCTGGTGATCTCCCTCTTTTTTTTCATGAGCTCGGCGGCCATCTGGTTTATCTCGTCACGTTTTTTCTGGTGCTCCTTTGCCTGAGCCAGCAGTTCTCTGGCCAGGGAGTTGAGCTCGTCCCTTTTTCTGCGAAGTTCATTCGCTTCCGACCTCAGCTTTTTGGCGGTGTCAATCAACCGTCTTATTCTTTCCCGTGTGTCAGCGAGTTTGCTCTTTTTGTCTGCCAGAAGCAGGCGGAGCTCTCCCTCGGTCATTTTTTTGAGAGCGTCCTCATCCACTCCCACCACCCCCATCAGCGCTCTTTTCCTCTCCTTTTTTCTCCTCAGCGCCCCCGTTTTTTTCCTTTTCCATTCTGAGCCGGCTCTCCCAGTAATCTGCGGCTTCCTGGTGGCGTTCCACCATGTGGGACAGCCATTCAGCCCGTCTCTTCGCCCGCCCGACAGCGTTTGCCAGCTTCACGTACATCTCATGTGTCTCATCGGCCTCTTTTCGTACTTCCAGGAGGCGGGTGTGGATGCTGTCCGCTTCAACGGTTTTTTTGCCCAGTTCCTCAGCAACCCGTTTTGCTTCTTTTTCTATCTCAGGTTTTTTTCTGTACTCTGCGTTCAGCCGTTCTATCTCATCCATGAGATCTTTTATATGTGCCAGGTACTCACGCTCTTTTTCCAGCGTCACCGCCTCGGTCTGGAGCTTCCACTCGTATCGCTCTATTTCTTTCTGGATATCAGCGGTTTTTCCCATCTCCTTTTCCAGCCTCTCTTCGCTCTCAAAGAGTGAAAAAAACTGGCGTCTGAGACCTCTCATCTCGCTGTGCAGGTGTTCTCTTTTTTCCCGCAGCTCCCGGCTCAGGGTGTTCAGCGTGTCCCTTTTTTTTCTGAGTTCCTCCACCTCTGACTCGTTTTTCTGGAGAAAATTCTTCATCGCGTCCAGCTCTTTTTCAAAAAGAGAAGCGAGCAGGCGGTGTTTTTCAACCAGGAGGCCCATGAGTTCATCCCGGGTTATTTCCATCGGAGAAAACTGTTGCTCTTTTTCTTCCATAAACCTCTTCAGGGATTCTTCAACATTCACAGGAGATGGCAACGGGTCAACGTCTTTTTTGCCATCCATTTTTTTTACTTCAGATACGCCCCCCTCTCCCTCCGTTCTCTGCTCGCCGGACACGCATATCGCACCCCGGAGGGATCATATCGTTTCTATTTTGAAGAACACGTTCATGCCCTCCAGCGTGGCCCGTATCTTGTCAGCAAACCAGAGGGCATCCTTCACCGTGGCTTTGCTATCCCACCGGTACACGAAATCGTAGTTTCCCTGGGTGGGCTCAAACCCAAGCATCTGCAGTCGCTCCGCTACCTCAGAGGGCATCGCACCCTCGCTTGAGAAAAACACGGTGAGGTACGTGTTCATGGCTATCCCTGCACCTTATTTATCTTCGTGGTTTTTAAGTGTTTCTCTCCGTCAAAAAGCGTTGTTGAAGGAAACTGTGCGAAAGCACGGAGAAACTTTTTAATACCATCTTACTTCACGGGGCCATGGACCTGGGCAGAGAAGGGGTTGAGGACGTCCCCCAGTTGCTTGTGGTGTCTATGGTCGTGGTGATAGCAACGGGTCTTTTCATCTTTTACACAGCCACAGCCATCAGCGTGAGTAGAGAGACACGGAACGTGGCTCAATACGAAGATATGGCCCACAGTTTTGTCTGCTCAATTTACAACGACCAGCGATTGACCTGCGGAGAGCCCGGCAAATATGACCTGGTGGACCTCTTGGGGGGCGGTTTTGGCGTGGAAAAATTTTATCCACCGTCAAAGATGGGCTTTGACTACAACATAACCTTCGTTGACACCAGCCCGTATCCAGACCATTTTTCCACAGTTTATTTTTCCACGGCACACCCAGCAAAGAACAGGGTCTACGGAGAAACCGTGCCTGTCACTGTTGTGTGCGATGGTGGGGAGGTACACACATCTTACATGGTGGTGGTCATCTGGTGACAGCGAAATTGAGGGCAAAAGCGGCGCAGACATCTTTTATTGACGCCATGATATTCCTCCTCATAATCTCTGTTGCGGTTCTGGTGCCGCACTCCATACTTGTGAACCAGGCTGAGACGTTTGAAAAGCAGCGGATCTCAGTTCTGGGAGACACCGCGTCAATGGTGCTCAACGCTGTTCTTTCCTCAACCATGCCAGAGGCGGTTTTTGCAGGGGACAATGGCACAGAGAGGTTTTACAACATAGATGTGGAGACCGCCCTGCTCCTGGTTTACAGTTCAAACGAGGCGGAAAATGAGAACTTATCCGCTTTTGAGGAACAGGTGTTTATTAACCTGTGCGGTTCAACGCCGCCGGGGTTCAAGAGTGCTCTGGAGGTATCTGTTAATGGTCCAGGTTCGGTCGCTCACATAGGGCCAGAGCCACCGGCGAGCTTTGCCTCCGCGGTGCGAGCATATCCCGGAATGGACGTGGCGATATCTGTCATGGTCTGGGAAAAATGAGCATTCACAAAGCATAAAAACCTGATCCGTTATATTCTCCTCGTGCCGTAGCTCATTCAAGGAGCCCTTTGGGTTCCTCTGCTTTGCTACGGCGCTACGCAATATATGCCGCCGTATGAGTGAAATGCGAGAGCATTTCACGAGTAGGCGGGATTACGCAGCGAAGCGGAGTAATGCCGCCGTATGAGTGAAGTGCGGGAGCATTTCACGAGTAGGCGGGATTTGCGGAGCAAATGCCGCCGTAGCTCATTCAAGGAACCCTTTGGGTTCCTCTGCTTCGCTACGGCGCTATGCGATTGGTGCCGCCGTAGCTCAGCTGGTGGAGCGGCTGACTTGTAATCAGCAGGTCGGGGGTTCGAATCCCTCCGGCGGCTCCTATTACCCAAAAAAACCAACTAACAGGAGGAGGGATGAGGCAGAGGAATACGCAGTATTCCTTGAGCGAATCCCTCCGGCGGCTCTGTTTTTTGGGTTGAGACCTCAGGGTCTGGTTTGACCGGGGGGAATCAACGCCCATTACTTTTAAGTACCACTATTTATTGAAGTGAAAAACCGGATAGTTGCGCGGAGGCAAAAAGATGGCACGGATTCATGCCAGAAGAAAGGGGCGTTCCGGCTCCAAGAGGCCATACGTGACAAAGAACCCGGAGTGGGTTCCTCTCAGTGCTGATGAGATAGTTGATATAATAGTTGAAAAGGCTAAGAAGGGGGTCCCGCCGAGTCAGATTGGTCTAATTCTCCGCGACCAGTATGGTGTTCCCAGCGTAAAACTGGCCACAGGGAAGAGCATGCTGGACATTCTCCGGGAACACGACCTGGCTCCGAAAATTCCTGAGGATATGATGAGCCTGATGAAACAGGCAGTCCGCATCCATGCACATCTACTTGAAAACCCCAAAGATATTCACAACAAACGAAACCTGTCTCTCACCGAGGCCAAGATAAGGCGCCTTGAGAGATATTACAAGAGAACAGGTGTTTTACCATCTGACTGGAAGTACACCCTCAAAGAGGCGGAACTCCTGGTTAGCTGACCGGGGGTGAGGTGTTTTGCCCACCGCCTCCGACATTCTTTCCCCTCTTTTTTATGAGAGAGTTGAGAGGGGTGTGGAGGTGGTGGTTTCCACGGAAAAGCGGGTCAGGGTTTTCACACATCACGACGCCGATGGCATAAGCGCGGGCGCTGTTTTTGGGGTTGCGATGGAGCGTGTGGGATTAGAGTATCATCTGTCTGTGCTCCACTCTCTTGAAAGGGGTTTTGTGGAGGGGCTGCGCCACGACGGCCTGGCAGTCTTCTTGGACATGGGAACAGGGTTTGCGGATGAAATTGAGGCCAAAGTGAAAAGGGGAGATCTTTTCGGGGCGATCATACTGGACCACCACCGTCCGGGTGGAGACACGGGAAAGGTGGATGGGAGCGGGGAAAAAGAGGGGCTGGGTGACGTGGGGGATGATGGAGGTGCTGGAGGGGTGGATGGTTTTGTGCACATAAACTCTCACATGCTCGGCGTGGACGGGACCAGAGATGTCTCAGCGGCCACGATGGCTTTTCTTTTTGCACTGGCTCTGGACCATGAGAACTGGGATCTCGCCCCTGTGGGTCTTGTAGGTGCGATGGGGGACAAACAGGCGATGGGGGGTTTCACGGGGCTGAACCATGTGATATACGAAAACGCTCTCAAAAAGGGATACCTGGAAGAAAAATGGGATCTGCTTCTCCGCACCGATGTATCTCTTAGGGAGGCTCTTGTGTTTTCTGCCGACCCTTTTTTCAGGGGCTTGTCCGGTAGGCTCGATAGGGCTGAAAAAGTGCTTGTGGAGTGGGGCTTTGATCCCTCAATCACCTTTGCTGATCTGAGCGACGAAAAAAAGAGGGCTCTCGGTGGCCTCCTCTCCCTGCACATGCTTGAAAGCGGTGTTCTGCCAGAGGTTGTGGAAACCCTGTTGGGGAACAGGTTTTTTGTCCCGTCTTTTGGGATGTACATGGACGTCCTTGTGGACCTGGCCAACGCCTGCGGGGAGGGCGGGAAACCGGGGGTGGGGGTCGCGGCTCTCATGGGCTCAAAGTGGGCTGTTGACGAGGCCAGAGAATTTGAGGCGGAGCACAGGCGTTTTCTCGTTGAGAATCTGGTTGCCCTTGAGGACTCCTTTAAAAGCGGACAGATTGGAGAGATGGAAAACATAAGGTTTTTTCAAAACGACACTCCCGGAATAGCGGGCGCCCTGGCGGGGGTAGGCATTCAGTACATTTTGCCACCAGACAAACCTGTTTTTGCTGTCACACCCATGGAAGACCGGACCAGGATATCTTCTAGGGCAAACAGGCCTCTCGTGGAGGAGGGGGTTGATCTGGCAGAGGCGTGCCGCCGGGCCGCCGCAGCTGTGGGGGGAAGTGGAGGAGGCCATCCCATAGCCGCCGGGGCATCTATCCCACCTGGAAAAGAGGAGGTCTTTCTGAGAGAAGTTGATAAAATTGTGGGGGAACAGAAAAAGAAAAACAGCACCCAGAGCGCGGAGAATGTGTGAAGGGGGGAATGTGGGAGGGGCTCAGAGTTTTGTGCCGCACTTTGGACAAAAACGGCTGTCCGGGGGGATCTCCGCCCCACATTTTGGACACGTGAGCTTTTCAAACAGTTTGGCTCCACAGTGTCTGCAGAACCGGTCTCCCTCTCCAACTTCCTGGCCGCACACGGGGCATACAATGGCGAAGACGATTTCAACGCCGCACCTTGGGCAGAACCTGTCGTCTGCTGTGATCTCAGCGCCGCACTCCGGACAGGTGAGCGTGTTTTCTTCTACAACACCCTCTTCCGGTCCAACAGTTTCCCCGTTTTCTGACTCGAGTGTGGCGGGTTTTGGCTGCGGCGGGATGGACGTGATGGACATCTCAACTACCACCTCGGCCATCTTTATGGCCCTGTTTGCCAGTGAGAGAGCCCTCGTGTACTGCTGGCGTGAAAAGGCGTAGCGTGCTTCTTCTAGGACCCCCCGTGCCTCTGTCATGTCTGTGCCCCGCTGTTCGCTAAGCTCTATTGCCTCTGCTGCCCGC
>CAZROC010000002.1:0-11398 GCA_964601625.1 uncultured Thermoplasmata archaeon
TTCCCCGAGTGCGTAGTGGTTTTCCTTTGTAGCGCCACCTTTTGAACCTATTAACTCATTGCTTATATTGCCCGTAAAAGGTGGTGCGTGGAGGAAAACTTCCCCGAGTGCGTAGTGGTTTTCCTTTGTAGCGCCACCTTTTGAACCTATTAACTCATTGCTTATATTGCCCGTAAAAGGTGGTGCGTGGAGGAAAACTTCCCCGAGTGCGTAGTGGTTTTCCTTTGTAGCGCCATTTTCCACATCATATTAGCCTACTGCATCTTTTAACCGGGAAAATGGTGCGAAGGGGAAAACTCCGCCAATTGCGTAGTAGTTTTCCTCTGAAGCATCAGTTTTCCTTTTTAGCACCAGCACTTTTGTTCAAGGAATGCTGTCGCATTCCTCTGCCGCATCCCCCTCGGGATTGTTAATTGGTTTAGTGGGTTATTTGGTGCTCCCGCGGGGATTTGAACCCCGGTCACCGGCTCGAAAGGCCGGGATGATTGGCCACTACACTACGGGAGCGCTGCTTATATTGTTTTGAGAGCTAACGTAGCCAGCGGAAACCTTTTTGGGTTTCCAGCGTGCTACGGGAGCGCTGCTTATATTGTTTTGAGAGCTAACGTAGCCAGCGGAAACCTTTTTGGGTTTCCAGCGTGCTACGGGAGCGCTGTGCGATTGTTTGAATGGCGTATTCGGGTGTTTTACTTAAGTTTTTTGTCATTGGATATGGATGTAGATGGCTATTATGGCCACTATGAGGGAGGCGATGGCGGCTATGGCTTTTATCCACTCCGGGTTTTTGTACCACGGGCCGTGCGTCCGGATTGGAACATGGACTATGACCGGCCCAGGGAGCTCTTGTCTGTTTTCCTGTCTGCTCTCGTCCGGTGAGTATGGTTTGCTCTGTTTCTTTGCGAGATTTTTCTCTGCTTTGATGCGCTTCTTTTCCATTTTATACTTTTCTTTTTCCATCTTCTTGAGCTTTTTTGTGTCTATTTCCTCTTTGATTTCCTCCTTGCTCATGTCTTTCACTCCTTGGGGTGTATTGTTTCGGTCTTTTTCTGTTTTTGGTCATCAGATGGGTTTTGGAAGGATGTGAATTTGGAAGGTTATTTATTGTGTCGGTGTTATACGGGTTTGATGAAAAAAGGGGTGGAAGAGGACGATGGCCTGTTCGGGCGGGTTTTTTCGCTGCCGTCCTTTGGCACTTTCCTCGTGCTTTCTGTCGCTGTTTCTTTGTTTTCTATGGTTCTGTTTTATGTGGACGCTTATGTTTCGCTGCTGTACCGTGAGTCTCTGGTGTTCTTTTCTCTGGCCGGGGTGGCGTGTCTCTCTGCGTCTCTCGCCCACCATCCTGATCCGGAGTTTGCTTCTCTGTCCAAGTCTTTTTTGATCTTTGGCGCTTTTTATATCCTGGCGGAGGTTTTTTCCACAGTTTTTCCTTTTCTGGGAATAGATAATGTTGTTGTGGTGGTTTATGCCTCGTCTTTTTTATGGCTGGCGGGCTACATCCCTCTGATTCGTTCGTCTCTCAGGACCGTCGTCCGTTATGGGGAATACTTTGAAATGCGCTCGCTTTTGTCGTCGTTTTTTGTTTTCATGGCGTTCTGTGTTTTCTTGATGAGTGCTCTGTCTGTGGCTGTTTTTTCCTCCTCTTCTCTTGCCACTCTTCCCAGAAAACTCATAGGCCTCGCGTATCCATATTTTGATTTCCTCCTTTTGTACATCGTTTTGTTGCTGTTCTTTGTCTACAGGGGTGGGCGGCTCGCATCTTACTGGGAGGCTGTGAGTGCCGGGATGCTCTTTTTCACGATATCTGACCTTGGCAGCGTTTTTTCGCTTGTGGCCCACAGTGTTTTTTTGGTAAACGCCTTCTCCTCTCTATACGCAGTAGCGTATCTGTTAATCCTTTACGGTCTGTGGGACGTGTCCCTCACACGCCGCCGTTTTCTGTCTGTGTCTGAACCTGAGACCCGCTACAGGGTGAAAATGGTTTTTCTCATCCACAACTCGGGAGTCCTGGTGTGCCATGTGGGCGAGGAGAGCATGATAGACAAGGACATACTGGGTGGAATGCTGTCGGCTGTGCAGTCGTTTATAAGTGATTCTTTTGGGTCATCATCGGATGAACAGGGGGTGGGGGAGGGGCTACGGCAGCTGCAATACGGCGTTCTGGAGATTCACATTGAGCACGGGAAAAACGTTTTCTTGGCGGTGGTCATAGCAGGCAGCGGGACGCGTGTTTTACATGAAAAAATGAGAGGCGTCCTCGGGTACATTGAGCACACGTGGGGGCACATCCTGGAAAACTGGGATGGGTCTCTAGACGCCCTCAGAGGGGTGGAAGGCTACCTGAGGGGAGTGTTTGGTTTATAATGTGTGTATGTAATGTGTGTATACCCGGCCGGCCTATTGAAAGAAAAGGTTAAATATCAACAACACTATACGCCTTTTGTCAGACAAAAGATGTATAATGTCTGGCAAAACTGTCTGTGTGAAATGGCCGCAGGTGATGATAGATTGCAGGACACCGGAGAGGACATGGAAAAAATCACCGTACGCCTGCCGAGGAGATACCTTGAGATCATTGATTTTCTGGTGGAAAACGACTATTTCTCCTCCAGAACAGAGGCGATAAGGACAGCAGTCAGGGACCTTGTCATGGGTGCGGGCAAAATAATGGACTCGCTGAAGACACTTGAGACTATAGAAAGGACGATGAGGGAAAAGAGAGAACTCAAAGAGAGATATCTCAAACCATAGCCGGCGTGTGTCATGTGCTGGCGGGAAAAGACGGAAAGAACCACAAAAGAGCCGCAGAAGGGATGGGATGCACGGGGGAACGGGTCACACTTAACCCCTCCCCTTTTATTTTTTCCCTCTGCCGGTGCACTGCCGGATGAATCACCTGAAAGCGCCAACAAAATGGAGGAAACCCGATGGTATCATGTCCCCGTTGCGGAGCGCACATGGTCAGAGACACGAAAATGGGTGTTTACATATGTCCGATATGCGGGCACAGAGAGCGTGCGGATTATCACTCTAAAACTCAGCAGGAGAAACAGCCTACCCCTCCCCCCTCCCTCCAAGTGTCTCCCCCTTATTCCCCGTATCAGCCACCGTATCAGCAGTTTCAATACCAGCAGCCGCCTTATCCACCGTCCTATCCATACGCACCATATCCATATTATTTCCACCAGAAACCGGACCTGTCAACGTCAATCTCTTCCGCCCTCAAAGTATACCTACGCAACATCGCATCATTTTTGATATATTACACCCCCATGTTTCTCCTTATACTATCTCTCTCCCTCCTTTCACTAAAACTGACAGGGGTATCAGACATATTCTATGAGACAACGCAGCCAGGCGAGGCCCAGACGGGTTTTTTATCGTTTAAATACTTCTTTTTTACGTTCCTTGTGATGCTGGCAGAGGCGGCGGTCATGGGACTTTTTTTCGGCGGCGGGGCGTCCATGGCAAAAGAAGCGTATGAGACAGGAAAAACCAGTCCAACGACGGGTTTTTCAACGATGTCACAGAGGGCGCCCTATCTGATAGGTGGTTATATGTTGTTCATGTTCCTGATCACAGTGGGGAGCGTCGCATGCCTGATACCGGGAATACTGTTCTGCTACTGGTGGCTGTTCGCCGTGGTCATCATAGCCCTGGAGGGCTACGGTATAATTGATGCTTTTGGAAAAAGCAAAGATTTCGCTGAGAAAAACGACACGCTGATTTTCTCCATCATCGTTTTTGTCCTGATGCTGGCCATAACAGCGGCGGCTTCCATGCCCCTGTCCATTCTCACGTTAAAGGGAGGTGGCCGCTCTGCCGCCTTCCTCTGGTTGTCCCAGGCGGTGTCCTCTGCCGTGCAATCCTATGTGGCATTCCCCATATTCGTAAACAGCGTAACCATACACTATCTACGGGGGAGGACGGGGAGGTGGTGGGGATAAAAGAACGGGGATAAAAAAGACAAAATATTAAAAGTATGAATAGTATTACTCGGTGGTGTCTGGTATGGCAAAAGAGAAGATAACCATAAGCGTTGATGAGAGAATCCTTGAACTCATAGACAAGCAGAGGGGGGACGCAAAGCGCTCCACTTACATAAACAAGATTCTGGAAGAGTACTTTTCTCCCAGGCCTCCCGAGGAACAGGGTGGGGGGACATTTGTCACAACCCTTGAACTCCGCAAAACACTCAAAACGATACACGACCGGCTGACAAACCTGGAGGCGGTGGCGGCGACGGTGAAAGAGCTTGAGTCCCTGGTCTATGAGGCAATATACGACACAAAAGGAAAAGGACATGAGGCAGTCCAGATGATAAAAAAACGGCTGCTGCCAGAAGGCGTGGGGTTCGGACTGGAAAGCCAGGAGGTCAACCAGCGGGTGGACAAGTGGGTTGGCGAAAGAATCATGAAACACGGAAACATCGTCTTGGAGAGGGACTTCTCGGACTACCTCACAATACCCGGGGTTGAACAAAGCGTTGTAGGTTTTGTAAAACACCTTAACAGATGCGGTCTCAAATACAACCCCGAAAAGAAAGAGTGGACGCCATAAGCGCCACAGCGAACATCATGCACAGATATCATTTTTCTCTGGGCACGTGTAACCGGGTTTTCACAGCCACCCCACGGCTGAGTTCAACCATGTAACGGGGCGGGAGCAGGGCTATCCCGACAGCCCTGAGATCTCCACCATGGACCACGACAACCTCATCTCCCACCCGTATGTCATTGTCCGCTCCCACGACGCCAACAGCAAAGATATCGCCGTGGGGATGAAAGTCATCTATCTCAACATAATATGCCCCTGTCCTGGCCATGACCTCTCCTCCCTTCAATGTCAGGGAGAGCAGCCCCCGCCGCTGGCTCAGAGTCGCCACCTGAACCATGCTATCGCCGCTGTTTTCGTCCCCCTCGTTTTTTTCTTCCCGATAGATTTTCAGATCCGGGTAACGTCCCGAGACACGTGCGTTTTCCACCAGCGCCGCCCCAGGTTTTCCAAACTGAAAAACCGCCCTGGTTGCCATCTCCTCAACCAGAACTCGGTTCTTACGGTTCTTCCCAACGCCCCCCCGCCTGTCGGAGCCAGCGCCGCCGTCGGCCCCATCGCCAGATACATACTCCCTGAGGGCGTTTCTTAGCCGTCCCAGAGCGGCGGAGGACAGCACGTGGTCGCCAGCGGATGTGTCAACAAAATCCACGCCCTCAGAGGACAGAAACTCCTTTACAAAACCATATTCCGGGGGCATGTGGACAAAGACCATTTCGTACTTTTTCATGGAAAAAATGTGGCCAAGCATCTCCGTCACACGCTTTTTCTCTTCAAAAGACCACCTTCCCACAACAGACGTGTCATAGACCTGTGCCGCGGGATACAGTTCCAGTTCCATGGGAACAACACCCAGAGGAGAGGTCACGACGACCCTGTGGACATCCCACCAGACGCCAGCGTCTCTCAAAACGCCTGAAAAGCGGCGGTGAGACCGTGAAAAACTGTACGGCTTCTTCGCAGAGCAGGGAAACAAAACCATGTACCGGGGAGACGCCGGCGGAACATACCTGGAAAAAAACCGTTCCACATATGTGTGGACCTCTGGCCACTCTAACGATGAAATATCGCAGGCGGGGATTTCTTTCAGCGAGATGGGCATGCCCATGTCAATACTCTCCCTCTGGTCAATGTCAACGTGGCGGAGGAAAGAAGAAGACCACGGGTCACCGCCTGTTCTCGCAGAGAGCAACGCCCTGAGGTGGCCCCCGTCTATTGCAGCCCTGAGACGTAGCATCTCATAGGCCGCCGTCCAGAGGTTGTGGGCCAGCAGCCAGTGGTCATCGCCTCCGTCCACATCGCCCTCCCCGTCGCCTCCTGCTTTATCTCCCGTCGCCCCGTCCGCTTTCCTTTTTTTGACACATGCTGGACAGTGACACATGTTCCACGGCTTCAAACCGCTTTTTTCCAGAGAAAACACCCTCTCAGGGAACATGAAAAGGCCGGCACGGGACGCCTCCACTATCGGTGCAACATCAAAAACATCCACGCCAGCATAGGCGAAAACCGCATACCGGGGCGGGAGAGTGATGCCGGGGAAAAAGAGCAACTCCCCCGGGCTTATGTTTTCACGGACACGGACAACACTCTCAGCCATGTCCCTCTGGCTGCCATACACGCCCTCAAATCCGAAGCCAAAGACCATCCCCGCCAGCGCCATTTCTCTGCGGCTATCATCCCTTGACGGCCCCGGGCCCTGGGCGTTTGAGAAAGGGTCACGGATGTCTGATGGCCACAACGGGCGGCCCGGTAAAACCCCACCCCCCACCCCATCTTGTACATCATCCCCCTTTCCGGCAACTACATCACCGGCCAGGGGGTGTCTTCCCATGGGCGCAGAAGGGGGTATGCGCGGTGTCAACTCATGGGGTATGAGAACGCCCCTGCCCAGAATCTCATTTCGTATGCTCTCGGGCAGAGCCAGGGTCTCCGCCAGAATCGGGGTCTCAAAAACCGCTCCGCTGCCGGTAACGACACGTGAGTGTCTGGCGTTTCCAAACACCGATATAACCTCAACGCTCAGAGAGTCATCCGCTGGCCTTTTGTCGCTCATCATGGGCATAAGGGCACGTGGGGTATTTGGGGTTTGGGGTTTTTATACCACCCGGTTTTTTCCCATAACAGCCCGGCGGGGCGATGAAGATGACCTCGGACAGCGGAAACAGGGAAACAGGGTGCGAAAGTGATGCGATGGAAGATATAGAGGCGGCGGTGGTGGAGGGAATAAAAAGGGCAGTCACAGACCTCCCGCCTGACGTTGAGGGTGCTCTCAGAGAAGCCCTCAGGCGAGAAGACAGCTCGTTGGCCCGCCTCAACCTTGAGACAATCCTGAAAAACGTTGAAATAGCAAGAGACCAAGGAATTCCCATGTGCCAGGACACGGGCACACTCATATTCTATGTGCGGGTCGGAACGGGTTTCAAACACGCCCCCCTCCTCAAAAAGGCCATAACAGGAGGCGTTAAAAGAGCGACAGAAGAAATACCCCTCCGCCCGAACACCGTCCACCCTTTCAAAAACAGAAACATGGGATGGAACCTGGGACCGGGGATGCCGATAGTCCATTTTGACATCGTGGAAGGAGACACGGCAGAGATAGTGATAGTGCCAAAGGGCGGCGGAAGCGAAAACCCGTCCAGGCTGAAAATGCTCAACCCGACAGATGGCATGGAAGGAGTCCGGCGCCTGGTCCTGGAAACGGTCGCAGGTGGGGCCCCCAGGGCGTGTCCCCCAATAATCGTAGGCGTGGGCATAGGGGGCGGGGCGGACATGGCCGTTCATATGGCAAAAAAAGCCGCTTCACGCCCGGTTGGACAGAGACACCCGTGCCCTGAAACAGCGGAGTTGGAAGAGCACCTCCTTCGGGAGATAAACTCTCTGGGAATAGGGCCCATGGGCCTGGGAGGACATACAACAGCACTTGACGTCCACATAGAATACGCGTGCCGCCACCCCGCCAGCTTCCCTGCGGCTGTGGTTTTCCAGTGCTGGGCGGCCCGCAGAGCAAAAATAACACTTGATAACACCGGGAAATGGGAGGTGAGCCAGTGAACACACACACCGCTGGCCACGATGTTGAGGCCCGAACATTTCACCTGATAACACCGATATCAGATGAGACCATAAAACGGCTTCACGTCGGAGATGTTGTTTATGTCTCCGGGGCCATTTTCACAGCGCGCGACATGGCGCACAGACGGATACTGGAAGAAAAACCGGCGTGGACAAACGAAATTAGGAGCGGGGTAGTCTACCACTGTGGCCCCATAGTCAAAAACGGCACCGTAGTATCGGCAGGGCCGACCACCAGCGCCAGACTGAACACTCTCACACCCGATTTTCTGGCACTCACAGGCGCAAAACTACTCATAGGGAAAGGCGGCATGGACGAAAACGTCCTCAGAGCGCTGGAAGAACACACAGCCGCATACGGCGTGTTCCCCGGGGGAAGCGGGGCACTGGCAGCAAAAAGCCTCCGCCGGAAAAAGGTCTACCTGGAAGACCTGGGTATGCCGGAAGCGGTCTGGGTCTTTGAAGCAAGGGACTTCGGCCCTGTGTTCATAACCATGGACGCCCACGGAAACTCCCTCCACCAGGAGGTTGAGAAAACAGTAAAAGACAACCTTTTGCGCCTTTTTAGCCCTTAAGAGCCTCTTTAACCAGCATCGGGACCTCCAGAGGAGTTTTAGCCACAAAAGCCCCCGCCCGCTCAAAAGCTTCTATCTTTGACCTAGCCGTCCCGGCACCCCCCTCCACCAGCGCACCCGCGTGCCCCATCCTCCTGTGCGGCGGGGCACTCCTCCCTGCTATGTACGCCACCACTGGCTTGTCCCATCGCCTGGCCAGAGCAGCGGTTCTCTCCTCTGCGCTCCCACCGATCTCCCCGACAACCACTATGGCGTCTGTCTTCGGGTCTTCGGCCAGCATCTCAAACGCCTCCGGAAGAGAAGTCCCGGGAGCCCTGTCACCCCCGACGCCTATGCACGTGCTCTGCCCCAGCCCCGACCTGCTCAGCGCGTTGACAACCTCATATGTGAGAGTCCCGCTGCGTGAAACAACGCCCACATTCCCTTCCATGAAAATCCGGTTGGGCATTATCCCGACCTTGCTCTTCCCCGGAGAGGCGATGCCGGGACAGTTTGGCCCCACAACCCGCGCCCCTTTTTTGCGGGAAATCTGGTAAAGACGGAGTTCGTCGTGGAGAGGCACGTGCTCTGCCACTATCACGAGCAGCCGAATACCCGCCTCAATGGCCTCAACCGCCGCATCAAACGCCCACCTCGCAGGGACGAAGGAGATGGAAACATCAGGGCTGTGAACCATCGCCTCCTCAACGGTGTCGTAAACGGGGACGCCATGGACCTTTTCGCCGCCCTTTCCGGGGGTGACACCGGCCACTATGCGGGTCCCAAACTCCAGCATTGCCCTTGTGTGCGCCCGGCCCTGGTGTCCAGTTATGCCCTGGACAACCACCCTCGTATCGCTGTCAATCAGAACACTCACCGGCCACCACCCCCATCTCGCAATTTTCCGGCCAGCTCCACCGCTCTCTTCACAGCTTCTTCCATGTCCCGGATGACATCTATGCCAAGAGGAGCCAGAATATCCTCGGGGGGGCTGTTGTAGTTACCATCCAGACGAACCACCATCGGAGGAGACTCATCTTTTCTCTCTACGAGAGCATTTTTTATCCCCCTGGCGACAGTGTCTGTCTTCGTCATCCCGCCAAAGATGTTCACAAGAACAGCATCCATCCCGGTCATCAACATCAGCTTAACAGCGTCCTCAACGCGCCTCGGGTCGTCGGTGCCGCCGAGGTCCAGAAAAGTCCCCGGCTGCCCTCCCATATCATATATCATGTCCATGGTAGCCATGGTCAGCCCGGCACCGTTGGCTATGACACCTATGTTTCCGCCGAGTTCCACAAGAGCCAGCCCCCTCTTCCTGGCCTCTCTTTCAACAGGACTCATCTCTCTCAGGGGGTCCGGCCAGTCTGGGTGGCGGAAAAACGCCTCGTCGTCAAGGACCACCTTTGCATCAAGACAGACGGGCCTTTCATCGTCCCCAAACACCAGGGGGTTCACTTCCACCAGTTCAGCGTCCTCTTCCAGGAACACCCTGTAGAGGTCCCTGGCGACATCTCCCAGCCCATCTCTGTAGCGGTCAAACCGGTGGAAAAACCAGTCCGGAGGGCCACCCACCATGTCAACAGGAAAACGCTCCACATCCCCCCTCCCCTCAACATCCACACCGCCATGGGGAGAAAAAAGAATGACAGGACATCGCTCAACGCCGTCATATGTGACAGAGAGATAAAACTCCTCTCCATGTGGCACGTGGCGCTCAATGAGAAAACCGGAAAACGTCGGGTCATCACAGGAAAATAGCATCTCTCTGATTCCGCTCATAAGTTCCGCGAAATCGCTGACAACACGAACAAAACCCCTTTTACCCCTCCCGCCAGAAAGAACCTGCGCCTTCAAAACAAGCGGGAAAGTGTTTCCAAGATTTTCAACAGCCTTGCGAACGGCCTCCGGGGAGATATCCCCATTCCTTTCAGCGGGCAGAAACACCCCATTCGGGCTCCGGAGACCGTATTTAGCAAAGAGCTTTTTTCCCTCGTATTCGTAGAGCCTCAAAATCTCATCCTCCACTCATGCCTCCAGTCTGTACCGTTTGGTGAAATAGAAAATGTGCTCCTCTTTCACGTATCCCAGATGTTTGAAAATCTCCATGGAAAGCGGGTTGTCGTCTTCAATCAAAACAGCGATCACCTCCCGCCCACGCTTTCTCAAAACATCCTCCCCATATTTGACCATCTTCGAGGCGATCCCACGGCCCCTGTACTCGGGGAGAACAGCCAGACGGTTCAACCACCCCTTCCGCCCGTCGTCTGTGACTATCAGCACCCCAACAAGGCGATCGCCGTCCCAGGCGCCAACAACAAACTCGGGGTCCCTCTCAATCTCAACACGCAGATTCTCGGGCCTGTCCCGGCCCATTGGCCGATAGGGGAGACCTGTCTTTTCCCACACGTCAATTATGTCCATGACCCTGTCCACGGGTATGGGGCGTATGGAGATTTTGTCACTCATCCCGACACACAAACACGAAGGTATTTTTATACTTCACCCGGGTGATTGTGAACAATTAAAGCACAACCCTTATGTTTAAGAAAAACATCATCCCCACCATGGCCCGGAAAAAAAAGGCGCTCGGAGAAGTCAAAACGTGCCAGGAGCTGATAACCTGTGTTTTCGGACTCGGCGAATACGACCTCCAGGTGTACCGTCTCCTCCTGGACAGAGGGGAACTGAGAGCAGTCACAGTCGGAGAACTCATAGGCAAAGACCGCAGCACCGCCTACAGAATACTCCAGCGCCTCGTACACTGCGGCCTGTGTGAAAAAGAAAAGAGATACCTGCCAGACGGCGGCTACTACCACGTTTACTCCGCCATCCCCATAGACAAAGTAAAACTACGAACCAGAGAATGCGTGGACAGATGGTACAAAGGAGTGCTTGAACAACTGAACCGCATAGAAGAAATAGTGGAACTATGACACCCTCTCCTCGCCCCGATACACCTATGCGTGAGCAAAGTTTTTAAACAGAAAAGGCGATAAAAAACTGCTCTCCGGGAAGATGGGGTGAAACCGTGATCCCGCATTGACGACGGGGAGCAACAGCCCCACCCCGCGTGGGGCACCAGCACCTGAAAAACCCTTAAATACACAACCGCAATAAGGCGCAGTCAGACACGCAAAATACCCTCGTAGTGCGGCCGGCTAATTCCCGGCTTAGCTTAGTCTGGCCGTGTGGGAAACCTGTGGGTTTCCCCCTGCTCG
>CAZROC010000002.1:11498-158173 GCA_964601625.1 uncultured Thermoplasmata archaeon
CAGGTGTGTTCCCTCGTAGACCGGCCGGCTGTGTCCCGGCTTAGCTTAGTCTGGCCGTGTGGGAAACCTGTGGGTTTCCCCCTGCTCGGGAACAGGTGTGTTCCCTCGTAGACCGGCCGGCTGTGTCCCGGCTTAGCTTAGTCTGGCTAGAGCGGCCGGCTGTAGACCCATGGCCGCGTCGGCCAGCTGCCGAAACCGGCAGATCCCCGGTTCAAATCCGGGAGCCGGGACCAATTAACCCACATAACCAATTAACAGCGGCTTACGGATTTAGGGGGTTTGTAGTGGATTGTTTCAACTTATAATACGATTTGTAATAGCGTATAGAGATGTTGCGCAACCGTATGATTTCTATGGACGTCCCAAGGGGGATCCTGCCTATCCGGTACATACAAGGTTGCGCTCCTTTCCTCTGGCACCAGTCAAAATACACCTTGGCCACTCTCTGGACATCCCTTGTCCTCATACGCAGGAAAAAGAATCTGCCAACACTTCTATTGTAATACGTTATTTCTCCAAGAGAAAAGAGACGTTTCTTCCCATAAATCGTTTTGGAACTCGTTCCTTCTGTCACACCTATAATGAATATGAAATCCTCAAAAAATGCTGTATAATTGCGACCTCCCCACGTGGTGTATTTAACGTAGCCGTCAAACACATAAATTTCCCGGGCCATATAATGTTCCCAATCCCTATGAGCACTCCATATATGATATGCTGTTAAACTCCCGAAAGCGAAAAGGCCGAAGAATAGGTACCATGCTTCATAGAGTGGATGAGAAAGCACGTCTGAAACGTTGAGAAAGAATAAGACCAGAACGAAAACTGTTAGACAGCCAACGATGGTTGCTGAGATAACGCTGGAAATGAAATTTGTGGATAAACCGGCGTTTTCATTGTCTTGGATGGACCTATAAGAGATGTGGAATAGTGGGAGCGGGTTTGATTTTTGTCCGTTATATGTAAGAGGTGTCTCAGTCAATGTTCCACCGCTGTCATGAACGTGTGGGAAAAATATAACGTTTTTTGAATACACGATGAGGCAATAACTGTACAAGTATGAGCTGAGAATGGCCGCTAATCATTAATATAACTTCTGTGTATGCTTCTGGTTTTGAGCCAATGCCTCTGGGAGAATAAGGCCATGATATACCGTGTAAAGGAACGGTGGACAAAGGAAAAGGTGCTTGGCATCCTGCATCCGCTGCTCAGGGAGTGGTTCAGTTCCAGGTTTGATGCTCTGACGGAGCCGCAGGAGTATGCCATTCCGCTGATTCACAACAAGAGGAGTGTGCTGGTCTCGTCGCCCACGGGGAGCGGTAAGACGCTGACGGCGTTTCTGAGCATAATCAACGAGCTTTATCTCAGGCAGGTCTCTGGCTCTCTGGAGGACGAGGTTTTCTGCGTCTATGTGTCGCCTCTCAAGGCGCTGGCCAATGACATACGGCGGAATCTGATGGAACCTTTGGAAGAGATGAGGGCGCTGGCTGAGAAAAGAGGGTTGCCTCCGCCTGAGATACGGGTCTCGGTCCGCTCCGGGGACACCTCTTCTTATGAGCGCTCCAAGATGGCCCGGCGGCCCCCCCACATCCTTATTACCACCCCCGAGTCGCTTTCGCTGATTCTGACCTCTCCGAAGTTCGGGAAGCGGCTGGACCGGGTGCAGTATCTGATCGTGGACGAGATTCACGAGCTCTGCAGCTCCAAGCGGGGGACGTTGCTCTCTCTGAACATGGAGCGGCTGGAGGAGCGGAATCCGGGGGATGTTGTCAGAATTGGTCTCAGTGCGACCCAGGCGCCGATTGAGGAGATAGCGGCTTTTCTGGCTGGTTATCCCTCGGCCGGGTCGGATGAGCCACGGGATGTTGGCATAGTTGAGGTTTCCAGGCGTAAGGAGCTGGATTTGCGGGTCCTCTGTCCGGTTGATGACATGACTTCGTTGCCCTTTGAGGTTGTGAATGAGCGCATGTATGATCTTCTGGTGGAGTTGATTAACCAGCACACCACTACCCTCATTTTTACGAACACCCGGCGGGGTGCGGAGGCGGTGGCTTTTAAGTTGCAGGAGAGGGGGGTTGAGAGCATAGCGGCCCACCACGGGTCCCTGTCAAAGGATACGAGGTTTGATGTTGAAGAACGCCTCAAAAGGGGAGAGTTGAAAGCGGTTGTGTCTTCAACCAGCCTTGAGCTGGGCATTGACATTGGCTCCATAGACCTGGTGTGTCAGATAGGGAGTCCCAAGAGCATAGCCAAGGGGTTGCAGAGGATAGGCAGGGCCGGGCACAGTGTTTTTGCGGTTCCGAAGGGGCGTTTTGTCGTTTTTGAGAACGACGACCTGGTTGAGTGCGCTGTTCTAGCCAGGTATGCGAAGGAGGGGAGGATTGACCGTGTCACGATACCTCGCAACAACCTGGACATCCTGGCCCAGACGCTGGTGGGGATGAGCCAGGAGAAGAGGTGGCACGTGGACGAAGCATATGAGCTTGTGAAACGGAGTTACTCTTTTCATACGCTGTCTAAGGACGACTTTCTCTCTGTTCTGGCATATCTGGGAGAGCGAGAGGCGGACTACGCATACAGCAAACTGTGGTATGACCCGGAGGAGGGGGTTTTCGGGCGTAAAAAAGGCGTGCGGATGATATATTATCTGAACGCCGGGGCGATAGCGGAGGAGAGCAACTATGAGGTTTTTACCCTGGGAGGCAAACACGTTGGGTCTCTGAGCGAGAAGTTCGTTGAGCGTTTGACCCCCGGGGACGTGTTCGTCCTGGGCGGGTCCAGTTATGAATACGTGAGAACCCGTGGGATGCGGGTGTTCGTGAAGGATTCCCCGGGGAGGAAGCCCACCATCCCCTCGTGGATGGGAGAGATGCTGCCGCGGAGCTTCGATCTCAGCACGGCGGTGGGGCGTTTCAGACGGGTGTTTGGTTCAATGATAAAGAGGGGGGAGAGCGACGAGCGTCTCATGGAATACCTCACATCCCACTACTACCTGGACGAGGGGTCTGCCAGGACCATCATAAACTATTTCAGAGAGCAGGTGGCCTTTGACTCCGTTCTGCCAACGGACAGGAGATGGGTGGTTGAGGGATACATAGACGGGCGTGGCAGGTATTCTCTGATTTTTCACACGTGCCACGGGAGGCGTGTCCATGACGCCCTGTCAAGGGCCTATGCCCTGGCGATATCAAACAGGTATGGGTGCAGTGTCAGTGTTTCCATAAACGACGACGCTTTCATGCTCACTTTTTCCAGGAGGATACCGCCTGAGGAGGTTATTGGGCTGGTCACATCTGCCAACATAGAAGACCTCCTCCGGGAGGCGATAAGGTCAACGGAGCTTTTCAAGCAGAGGTTCCGTCATTGTGCTAACAGGGCCTTTCTCGTGTTGAAAAACTACCGTGGCAAAGAGATTTCAATGAGCAGACAGCAGAGCCGTGCAGAGAAGATAATGCGGATACTGGAGATGGAGAGGGGTGGTTATGGGGAGGAGCATCCTGTTGTGAGAGAGGCCTACAACGAGATACTCAACGAGGTCATGGACCTCCCACATGCCAGACAGGTCCTGGAAGAGGTTGAGAGAGGAGAGAGGGGGGTCCATTTCATGCCCTACAGCGATGTTCCAAGCCCGTTCGCCCACGGAATCGTTCTGGCGGGGATAAGTGACATCGTGTTGATGGAAGACCGGGGGGCGTTGCTCAAAGAACTCCATAGAAAGGTCCTGGAGAAGATAATGCCCTCTGAAAAGGTCAGATCCTTTGTTTTTTCACCCGAAGAGGTCAGGGCCTATTTTGATTCAAAACGCCCCGTTGTGAAAACAGCGGGTGACATTCTCCGGCTCCTTGCTGAGAGAGGGCCGCACAACCTTTTACAGCACAAGGGGGATAACATTTATGCATATGCGTCAGACCCCGACAGAGTGCGGAGAGCGGCGCTGGACCTGATAAAAAAGGGAGCGGTGGTCTCTCTCTGGATGAGAGACCTGGTATGGTCTCTGCCTGAAGAGGCGCCGTTTTACACGGCACTTCTCGCTGAGGAAATCCGCCCGGGCGGTGTGGAAAAAGATGTTCTGGCGCTGCTGGAAAAGGCCGGGAAAAAGGGGGTTGTGGGAGAAAAAATCGTTGAGTCCCTCGCCCGGATGGGTCGTAGCAAGAATGAGGTCTTGGAAGCCCTGAAGATCCTGGAGAGGGTCAATAAAATATGTCGCATAGGGATTGTGGGTCTCAGGGCAGGAGAAGATGAGACCGGTGCTCTGTCCCAGTTGTCTTTTGTGTTCGCCCTCCGTCCTTCGCTCAGCGAGAAAGATAAAAAACTGCTTGACGGCTTTGTTGAAAAAGATGTGAAAAGGGTGCTGGGCGCCAGGGGGCCGATGACCAGAGAGGAAATCGCATACTGGACCGGAATAGACGTTGAGACCCTGGACGGTGCTCTCAGACGCCTGGTGGACAGGGGGGAGGTTGAGAGCGGGTGGTTCGTGGTCGGAGATGACATCCAGTACATGCTGTCATCGGATGTTGCCCGGCTGAAATATGGGGAAAAGGCTTACACGGAAAAGGAGGTCAGAGAGGCGCTGTGGCTCAAACACATGTCTCCCCTCAAAAGTGTGGACGAGTATTTTTCAAGATATGGTCTGTGCGGCTATCCCCAGGACATATACCCGAGATGCGGGCTGGTCGGGGTGAAAGAGTGGAAAGCGATGAGAAAACGTGGGGAAATCTTGGAGGGACGGTTTGACAACGGGCGTGTCGCCTATGTGCTGAAAAAAGATGCACACATATATGTTGCATGTTTCAGAAAAGAGGGCCTGTCGGAGTCTGAAAAAGAGGTTCTGGAGTTCATAAAAAAAGAGGGCAACGCATCGCTGGACACCCTCAAAAGGGAGTTCCAGGGCCGAAATGTCAAGGAGGCACTGGAAAATCTTGACAGAAACCTGTATGTTTACAGGAAATATACGGGTGAGGAGGGGTGGACGTCCAGGAAGACATACGCCGCCATGGACGAGGATGTTGAAAGAGAGGCGGAAAAATGTGACCTGTACACCTGTTCAAAGGAAATAGTGCGACGTTTCATAAAAGCCCACGGGCCGGTGCCTGAGACGGCGCTGAGATACTCTGGTGTTGTTCGGTCCATGCGGAAAAGAGCGGTTGGCGACCTTCTAAGGGAGGGCGTGATAGAGCGTGTTTATGTTGGCAGAGAAAAAAGAGAGTACCTGGTCACAAAAGAGGACAGGCGTTTTCTGGAAAAGGCGCGTGAGCACCCCGGCGTCTCCACATCCACCTCTATAGCCCCCCCTGCACCCCCCTTCGCCTCCTCCACAGCCTCCGAAAGTGGGAGGGATGACCATGGGATTGACCATGGCCAGCTTTTTGTCCTCTCACTCTATGACCCTTATCTCCAGCCGATGTGGGGGGAGATAAACGCTAGATATGGGGACAGGTGGATTTTCCCGCTCGTTTATGGCGGAGAGATAGTCGGTGCTGTTGAGAAGTGGGACATGGCCGGCTTTGTGGAAATCAGAGAGGTAGAAGTTGAGCCACGGTTTCTGGCCGAGGAATGGGGCCGGGAAAAGCTCGCCGACGCACTGTACGACCAGTGGGAGTATCACAGGGCTATGGGAGTTGACGTCCTACGGATAAAAGAGATAAACGGAAAAAGCGCCAGTGACATATCGGGCGATGTGAAAGAGGTCTTTGAAAAGAGGGGTTTCCTGGAAACGGGCGAAATTTTCGTCATAGGGCCTGTTGTGACAGAAACATTTGATATGGACACGCTCATAAGATATGTGCTTTTCAAACAGCACCTCCCGCCAAACACCCTTGAAGACACCATGAGCGTTGTAATGGAACAACTGGGTGTCCGTGGGGATGAGGAGGTCGGTATAAGAGCGTCGTGGGTGACACCCCTTGACAACTATGTAAAAGACAGGAAACTGTGGATAGGCCGTGGCATACCGGCGCTGAGCATGTACATGACGATGGAACAGGCAGGGTTTTACCAGGCCGTGAGGGGGCGGCGGATGGGCCAGAGGATGGGAGAAATCTACCGGTTGATAAAGATGTTTGCTCCCGCTACCCGGGATCAGATAATAAACGCGTCACCTCTGGGCGAAGCGGCGACAAGGGAGAACCTTAAAAAACTCTTTGAGGGGGGGTACCTGGTTCGCACAAAAAACAGCGCATATTTCCCGGTGCCCATTGCGTCAGAGAAAAGGCGTGAGGCGAGAAAGGAGTTCATAAAACACGTTTTCAAACAGTTCGGTGTGTTCACGGCCGCGGACCTGAACACGTATCTGCGTGGAGAGTTCAGAATGAAAGAGATCCGCCAGATGCTGGACGAACTTGTCCAGGAGGGATATCTGGTAAAAGGTTTTCTCTGCAGCGAGCGAGACGAGCTGTTCTGGATGCTTGCAGAGGATCTTAACAGGGTGGAAAACATGCAGTCCAGTTTCACGGGGGTTGTTGAGCGCACAGACCGCCTGGCCTATTATCTGGCGGTTGAAACCAAAAAACGTTTTGGACTGGGGTCTTCCAACCTGGTTTTTGTGGAAGGAAAACTTGAGGGCGCCTTTGTGCCGGGAAAAGAAAAATGGGGTAAAAAACATTCTGAGCAGTTGATCAAAGAGTTCCGGGGTACAGAGCGGGCCAACCAGGTGGCCAGGGAATACATGAGAAAAAAGCTCAGAGAACACGAGGACCTGGACGACTGGGAGATAATGGAGTGGTACGAGAGATATTTACACCCAAAGTTTTCCAGCTGATACAGGCGATAACAAGCAACAAGCGGGGGCTGGTGGGGGGTTATCTCAGGTACAGACAGTCGCCAACCGCGACCTTTTTTATGCCCCCGTCGGGCGTTTCCACCACCAGAGCGCCGGATGGGTCTATGGCAACGGCCCTTCCACGCACCTCTCCCATGGGTGTGAGAACGACCACGTATCTGCCGATGGTGTCTGTGAGAGCAATCCACTTTTCCAGCAGCCGTTCTTTTCCCTCTTCTCCGCCCCCAACTAGGAGATTGTATTCTTTTTCAAGTTCCAGCAGCACATCCGCCAGAAGTTTTTCCCTGTCCACGGGAACACAGGTTATTTCCAGCAGGGTTGTGGACCGCTCTCTGACATCGGGGGGAAAAGCCGCCGTGTCAACGTTTGCGTTTATACCTATCCCAACGACAACGCCCCAGTCACCCACCTCCGTGAGTATCCCGGCCAGTTTTTTCCCGCCCACCAGAACGTCGTTTGGCCATTTTATCACAGATTCCAGTCCCATCTTCCTTATGGAAAGGACCACGGCCACGCCCGCCGCGTGGGGTATGAGGCTGTCCGGACGTCGGGTCCTCAGCAGGACAGAAAACCACAGGCCCCCCGGGGGAGAAAACCACTCCCTGTCCAGCCTCCCACGTCCCATAGTCTGGGTCTCCGCCAAAACAACCGCTCCTTCATCTACCACACCCGCTCTGGCCATGTGCTTCAGCACCAGGTTGGTGGAGGATGCTCTGTGATAGTAAAAGATGTCTCTGCCCAGTTTTTCCGTCTTCAGCATAGAAAAAAAGCGGCGGAGGGAAAAACTCCCGCCGGAAACACCGGGCGCCTCCAAGGGACCACCGTCTCACATGAAGGTTGGGGGTGTGCCCACAGTCAGATAGACGGCTTTTGTTGTTCCGGTGTTGACCGCCCTGTGCGGTACGTCGCTCGGATGCCACAGAACGTCCCCCGGTTCCATCTCAAACTTTTTATCTCCAACTTCGTACACAATTTTTCCCTCAAGTACGATGTGAACCTCTTCGCCCTCGTGCCTGTAAAACTCCGAAATGGTGCCCGGGTCAATCTCTGCGATCACAGCTTCCATCCTGTTGGATTTCAAAAGCATCCTGAACAGTTTCCCGTCTTTCAAACGCTGGAACTCTTCCTGTCCTTTTTTGATAAAAACGGGCTTAGGCACAATATCACCTCAATAATAATATCGCTGTGGCCGTATATATAGATTTGGAACAACACCGCCACACCGTCGCCCACACCGCCACATCCCGCATTCACATTCTGGCATCTGCTTTTGCACCTGTTTTTTGAGAAGTTTTTTATAAACCCTGCTATAATCTATAGAGACACGGGTTCGGTGAAAAAATGGAAGCAGTAGTGCTGGCAGCTGGAGAAGGTCTCAGGATGCGTCCCCTGACCCATTCCATGCCGAAGGTGATGCTGAGGGTGGCGAACAGGCCCATCTTGGAATACGGTATAAAAGCACTGGCAAAAAGCGGCATAAGGGACATCGTTATGGTGGTGGGATACCGCAGGGACCAGATAATGTCCTATTTTGAGGATGGAAAGAAATGGGGGGTCCGAATACGGTATGTGGTTGAAGAAAAACAGATGGGGACCGCCCACGCCCTTTATCAGGCAAAGGACGTCGTGTCGGATGAGTTCATAGTTTATCCCGGGGACAACATACTGGGTGAAGACTCTGTGTCTCGTTTTGTCAAAGAGACCAAAGGCAGCAGAGGGAACGCTGTTCTTGTTGTTGAGAGCAGTGTCCCATCAAAATACGGCGTTGTGATTGCCAGAGACGAAAAGGTCGTGGGTATAGAAAAAAAAGTTGAGCCGGGCGTTGGAATGATAATAAACACGGGAGTATATCACATGGACAAAGACATTTTTCCAGAAATAGAGCGAAACATGCGGGAGGGAAAATACGCTATAAAGGACGTGTTGCTGGACATGGCCAGGAGAAACAGGTATTTCAGGGCTGTGCTGGCACAGGGAAGATGGGTTGACGCCGTTTACCCATGGGATCTCATAAGAGCAAACGCGGACGTCCTTGAGAAGTTCACGGGTGGAAAGATAGGGGGAGTCGTAAGTGCCTCTGCCAGGATAGACGGCCCTGTTATCATAGGCGAGGGGAGTGTGATAAGGGAAAACTGCCGTATAACAGGACCAGTGGTAATAGGGAGCGGGTGTGAGATCGGTCCAGGAGTGGTTATCAGCCCCTCAACGTCCATAGGAGACAATGTCAAGATAGAGCCATTTGTGGTGATAGAAAACTCTCTGATAATGGAAGACGCAACGATAGGCCCGTTCTCTCGCATCCAGCACTCTGTCGTGGGTAGGGGCGTGAGGTTTGACGGCAACCTTACAACTATGGTGGGAGATACATATGTGGAAGTGGAAGAAAAGGGTGGAAAAACGTTTGTGGAAGCGAAACGGGTCGGGTGTGTAATAGGCGAGGACACAAACATAGGTTCTAACGTGGTCCTTTTGCCTGGGACAATTGTCGGGGTTGGCTGTGAAATTGTCCCGGTTAAGCGTCTCAGCGGGCGAATAGAAGACGGTTCAAATGTGCTTTAATACACAATAAAAACAAAAGCGGTGAGACGATGTGTGGGATAATAGGATACATCGGGCACAGACCAGCCAGAGACGTTCTCCTCGGCGGCCTGAAACGCCTTGAGTACCGCGGATATGACTCAGCAGGTGTGGCTGTGGCAGAAAACGGTGAACTGGTGGTGGTGAAAAACAGGGGCACAGTTGACGCCCTCAAAAAAAAGATGCCGTTGCTGAAAGGAACCCTCGGTGTTGGCCACACGAGGTGGGCCACACATGGAATGCCGTCCGAGTCAAACGCCCACCCACACGTTGACTGTCACGAAAAAATAGCTGTGGTGCACAACGGTATAATAGACAACTACCGGGAGATAAAAGATAGCCTGGAAAAAAAAGGACATTTTTTTAGGTCTGAGACGGACACAGAGGTGATACCGCATCTTGTTGAGGAGCATATTGCAGAGACAGGGGGTACTTCTCTTTTTGAAGCGTTAAAGGCGGCGACAGGGGAGCTCAGAGGCTCCTATGCCATCGTGGCCATGCGTCTCGGAGAAAGACGGCTGGTCGGAGCACGGCTGGACAGCCCCCTTATTCTTGCCGTGGGAGACAACGAGTACTTTCTGGCCTCAGACGTGCCGGCCGTTCTTGAGCACACGGACAGGGTGGTTTATCTGCAGAACGGGGACATAGTGGAGATAACAGACCATGGCTACAGGATAGAGGATTCCGAAGGAAAAGATGTCACAGACGAGCGCCCCCTCCAGATAGTTGACCTCTCAATTGAAGACGCAGAAAAAGGAGGATACCCACATTTCATGTTGAAAGAGATTTTTGAACAGCCCCACACGATCCACAGTTCTCTCCTGGGCTATCCCATAAACGGCTCCCCGGACCCCATTTTTTCTGGGTATTATGACAGCATAAAAATAGTCGCATGTGGGACATCCTACCACGCCGGCCTCGTGGGCAAATATATACTTGAAAGTCTGGCAAAGGTGCCGGTGACCGTTGAAATGGCATCTGAGTACAGGTATTCCCCCCATCCTTTTGGCCGTCCACTCGTCATCCTTGTCACACAGAGCGGAGAAACAGCGGACACAGTAGCGGCGGCCAGAGAGGCACGTCTGCGGGGGAGAAAAACAGTGGCCATAACAAACGTGGTCGGGAGCAGTATAACCAGGGAGGTGGACCACACGATATACACGCGTGCAGGGATTGAGATTGGCGTGGCGGCCACAAAGACCTTCACAGCCCAGGTTCTGGCTTTTTATTTGCTGGGAATCCAGGTGGGCCTGAACAGGAGGACGATAAACCCCGATGAGTCCAGAGAGGTGAGAGACCACCTGCGGACACTGCCCCGTGTTGTGCAGAGGATACTGGACAGGGCGTCTGAGATAGAGAAAAAATCAGATTTTTTCTCAACGGCAAAGGACGTCTTTTTCATAGGCCGCGGGATAAACTATCCAGTGGCGCTTGAAGGAGCCCTCAAGATGAAAGAGATCTCGTACATACACGCAGAGGGGTATCCGGCCGGAGAACTGAAACACGGCCCGCTGGCTCTGATAACCGAAGAGACGCCTGTTGTTGCGCTGGTCTCACCTGACAGAACCCACGATAAGATACTTGGAAACATAGGGGAGGTGAGTGCAAGAGGCGCCCCCGTACTCGCCATAGCGGACGAAGACGACAGGGAGATTGAAAAGTACGTTGATGAGGTGATATACATCCCCCATGTCCACCCCCTGTATTCTCCCATACCAAACGCCGTCGTTTTGCAGCTGCTGGCGTACTACACGGCCAGGGACAGGGGCTGTGAAATAGACAAGCCGAGAAACCTGGCGAAGAGCGTTACTGTGGAATAAAGTTTTAAACCTGTATGGTGGAATGGAGCATGACAGGACAAAGACATGTAGAAGGATTGAAGGTTGCCGTCATAGGCGTTGGCGCGATGGGAAAGAACCATGCCCGTGTGCTTTCTGAGATGGGCGCTCTTTTTGGAGTGGCAGACCCGGACCGGCAGGCGAGGGAAGAGGTTGCCCGTAGGTTCTCTGCACGGAGTTTTTCTACCCCAGATGAGATTCTGCGGGAGGATATAGACGCTGTTGTTGTTGCGACGCCCACGGTCACCCACCACGACATCGTGCTCTCCGCCATCAAAGCGGGGAAACATGTCCTTGTTGAGAAACCGATAGCGGCGACGGTGGAAGAGGCGGAGGAGATGGTCCGGGAGGCCGAAAAAATGGGGGTGGTGCTGGCCGTTGGTCAGATAGAGAGGCACAACCCTGCGGTGGGGGCGTCAAAGCAAAACCTCGTCTCGGGGAATTTTGGCGATATGGTAACGATGACGTCAAAACGGGTGAGTTCGTTTCCTTCTCGGATAAGAGATGTTGGCGTGATACTGGACCTCGGGATACATGACATAGATGTTATGCGATATCTATCCGGTAGGCCGGTTCGCTCTGTGTATGCCACAGGCGGGCACCTGGAGAACGGGAAATACGAAAAATATGGCGGAATCCTGCTTGAGTTTGAGGACGACGTGGCGGGTTTTGTTGAGGTGAACTGGCTCACTCCGATGAAAGTCAGGAAACTGTGGCTCACCTGTGAAAAAGCGTTTGTGGAAATAGATTACATGGCCCAGGTGCTTCGTGTGTCTTCATCAACCCTTGGGGAATATGACGTGCATGATCTTTTCCATGTTCCACTTGAGTACAACATAAGGGAGTTTTCTCTCAAAAAAACGGAGCCTCTACGGCTGGAACTGGAGGATTTCCTGAACGCCGTGCGCAGCGGCAAAAAACCGCTGGTGGATGGGAGGGATGGCATGGAAACTCTCCGCGTTGCTCTAGCGGCTGTGGAATCGTACAGGAAGCAGGAGCGGATAACTCTGCAATCTTAGGCCGCTGTCTCAGGTCGCTGATGTGTCTTTTTTTCTGGTCCTGTACTGGCCTTTTCCCACGCCCCGATAGGTGAACCCCCTTGCTATCACCTCATCGCCGTTGAATGTGTTTCTGCCGTCAATTATAACGGGCGTTCGCATTATCTCTCTGGCCCGGTCTAGGTCCATCTCCACGTACTCTCTGTGCCTTGTCATTATTACCATGGCGTCTGTGCCCTCAAGGGTTTTATACAGGTCTCTGAGCATCGGCTCGGGGTATTCGTGGTCTTTTACATGGGGGTCGTGGAGTTTGAACTCAACACCTCTTTTTTTCAGCTCGGCGATGAGAGGGGTGGTGGGAGTGTTCCTCGGGTCATCGGAGTTCTCAAGGAAGGCCACCCCTAAAACTGCGATGACACTGTCCTCAAGATTTTTTTCCCTCTCCTCCAGCCCTTCCTCCAGGAGCTCCACCATGTGAAGAGGCATGCGATCATTCAGATGTCTGCTCTCCACTATTATCTCCGGGAAGACCTTGAACCTCCCATAGGCATCAACACCGTATTTCAGCAGCCACGAGTCCTTTGGGAGACAGTGGCCCCCAACCCCCGCCCCGGGGATATGGACGTTCCTGTAAGGGTTTGCACTCGGATTGGAGGGGTCGTTGGGCAGTGTGTTCACGAGCCGCCTGACCTCGTATGCGTCAACGCCCAGGCTCTCGCACAGAAGGGCGACTTCGTTGGCGAACGCTATGTTGACATCCCTGTAGGCGTTCTCAACCGTTTTTGCCACCTCAGCGGTCAGGGCATTTGTGGGATATAGCGGCTGTTTCACGATGTGTTTGTAGAGTTCCATGGCCTTTTTGGTGCTCTCCTCGTTTATCCCGCCCACTATGCGGGGATAGTTCTGTATGTTGTGAAGGAGGCGTCCCACCATGACCCGCTCATAAGAGAATGCCAGATAGAAGTCCTCGCCGGCTTTAAGACCGCTGCCCTTTTCAAGTATGGGTTTTACAAAATAGTCCGTTGTACCCGGGGCCACGGTGGATTCTATGACCACGAGCTGTCCCTTTTTGAGATAGGGTGCTATGCTCTCACAGACCTGTCTCAGCGACTCGTATCTGGGTACGCCTTTTTCGTCCGTGGGCGTCTGGACGTCTATGAGGATGGCGTCCGCGTCTTTTACCACGCTTATGTCGTCAGTCACCCGAAAGGTCTTTTTTTCAAGAACAACCCTCTTTATCAGCTCAGGAAGCCCTGGCTCATCTCCGCCTATGGGACACTCCCCCCTGTTGAGAGCATCTATTTTCCAGCCAGAGCGTTTTGAACGCCGCTGAACCCCTATGACCTCAAATCCGGGCACATCTGCAAAGAGCGCGGCGGCGGGTATGCCCACGTAGCCCATTCCTATTACCACGACTTTTGCCACATCTTTCACCGGTGGCTCAAAAAAATACGGTGGTATAAATAACCTTCACCCGTTTATGTTCCCGGTTTTTGTCGTCTTTCGGAGAAAGTTAGATAACCCCCATTGTTTTGCGGTGTGCTGTTAACATGAAAGGACGTGAAGGAAGCCATGCCCTCTGGTACTGTTCGGCCAACCACGCATACGTGCACCTCATAGAACTATCGTGGCCGGTTATAGCCGCACTTATGAAATCGGAATACGGGTGGGGCTACACAATAACGTTCCTCTTTGCCTCTCTGCCCGGGATGGCATTCGGTTTTGGGTCTTTTCCAGGCGGAATCGTGGCAGACAAGCTTGGGTCCTTCAAGACCATTTTTCTGGGCAACGTCTGGGCCGTTTTGATGTCCCTGCTCATACTCATAACAAACAACATATACTTGCTGGCGGCGGAGTTCTTCTTTCTCGGACTGGCCATAAGTTTCTACCACCCCGCGGGACTCAACGCCATCTCAAGCATTTTCAAAGACAGGCGTGGAAAGGCCATGGGCTTCCACGGATTTGTTGGCTCGCTCGGACAGCAGATCAGTCCTCTCAGCGTTGGAATAGTTGCGTCCTTCTGGTTCGGCTGGAAAGCCATAACCCTTGTATGGATAGCCGTGGGATTACCTTTTATAGTGCTGGGATACAGGTTCGTGAAAGATGACCCGGAGCGGGAGACAGAGGAGAAAACGCCTGAAAGATACAGAGAAGCAGCGAAGACGCTACTGAAAATCACACCGTTGCTCATACTCTTCTTCCTCACATTCAGAGGGTTCTACTACAGAGGGTTCATAACGGCGCTCCCAACGATTTACCGGGACCTTTTCCACCTCAGCGACCTCAGCATGAGCTTTTTCACAACCATGTTTTTTATAAGCGCCCTCCCCGGCCACATAATAGGCGGCTGGACCTCTGATCGCTGGGGCAGTCCCCGCTCACTCACCTTTTACACTACGCTCAACGTCATGGCAGCGGTGGTCATTATGCTGGCGGCAGGCAACCTGGCTGTTTTTGTTGTTGGAGTGTGTGTTTTTGGCTTTTCCTTTTTCGCCACCCAGCCCCCCGTTAACACCATGGTCGCAGAAGTCACCATGAAGAACGTACGCGGTCTTTTCTACGGGCTGAGCTTTGCAACGCGCTTCGGCGTTGCCTTTCTGGGGACCATAGCCATGGGAGTGGCCAGCGACGTTTATGGACTTACAGTGATTTTTCCGCTCGTCTTCCTTTTCACCCTGGTTGGCCTGGCATCCACCCTGGGACTGGGAAGAATCATATCTCTGGAATCCAAAAAACAGACTCACTGGGAAGGGGAATGAATGGATAAAAACATTTATCAACGCCTCTCTGGATTAAGGGGTGGTGTTGACATGGTGGACAGGGTAGAAAAAATGTGCGCGCAGCAGTACGGGCAGGGCCAGTATGGTCCTCCGCCACAGGGGACGTACAGCTATGGCCCGGCTCAGACGGGACCTCAGGCACCTGGGGCGCAGGTACCGCCTCCGGGAGCGAACCCCATGTGGTACCAGAACTTTTACAGGATACGCAAAAAGGTACTGACGATAGGCAACAAGTACTGGATTGAGGACGCTAGCGGGCGAGTGATAGGTTTCAGCAAACAAAAGATACTCAGGTTGAAAGAAGACATACGGGTTTACACGGACGAGACCATGAGGTACGAGCTTTTCAGGATAAAACAGAGGCAGGTCGTTGACCTGTGGGGCACTTTTGACATAGTTGATTCACAAACAAACATGCTCCTCGGGTCTGTCCAGCGACAGGCATTGAAATCAACCTTTGCGTGGGATGAGTGGACGGTTCTGGACGCATACGGGAGACCCATCGGAAAAATAGAAGAAAAAGCGGGTCTGGGACTTGCGAGAAAATATGTCCCGGGCGGCGCCCTCATACCGGAGAAAATGACGCTCAAAGACCTCTACGGCAACCCGATAGCGGATATAAACCAGAAATTCAAGATCATAGGAGATATATGGGAGCTCAGATGTTACAGCATACCCCCATATCTTGACAGGAGAACTTTGCTTGGCTGCCTCCTGCTTATGGGCATGATAGAGAGACAGCACAAGTGACTTTATGAATGATCAACATGACCGCAAAAAGCGTTGATGATCTTTTTGTGGCATACAACAGTGTAAAACCAACAATAGAGCGTAGAATAGATGATTTCAGAGCGCTGGGCGAAAGGGGCGACCCGGAGGATATCTTTTCAGAGGCGGTCTTCTGCCTGTTGACTCCGCAGTCAAAGGCCAAAAGCTGCTGGGCCGCTGTGGAAGAATTGAGGAAAAAAGGGCTGCTGTGGATGGGAGATGCGGCTGAAATAGCCCGTGTTTTGAGGGGGTACGTCCGTTTTCACAACACTAAAGCCAGAAGAGTTGTGGAGATCAGAAAAAACCCGGGACCGGAGGGGTTGATAGAAATTTTGCGGGTGGACAACCCGATGGACATGAGGGACAGTCTGGTTGGGACGGTGGATGGTATGGGTTACAAAGAGGCCAGTCATTTCCTGAGGAACGTCGGGGTGGGCGAGGACCTGGCCATACTTGACAGGCACATATTGAAAAACCTCGTCTCTCTGGGAGTGATAGATGGGACCCCCCGGTCTCTCACACCCGGCCGGTATCTGGAGACAGAGGAAAAGATGCGTTTGTTCGCTTCTGAGATAGGGATTCCCGTTGCACACCTTGATCTGCTTTTCTGGTACATGGAGACCGGCGAGGTTTTCAAATAGGGTTTTCAAATAGCGGAGGAAGGAAGGTGGCGATGTTGGGAAAAGATAAAAGTGCGGTGGGTGCGGTGGGCGGAGAAGTGGGCGGAGAACTGGAAAAGGCGTTGCTGGTGTTCCAGAAAAATGAGATAACAGAGCATATGGTCTATTCCCGTCTCGCAGAGCGTGTGGCCAAAAAAAGGGCAGGCGGTGTGGGCGAGAAAAACGCTGCCACGCTACAAAAAATAGCTTCTGAGGAGAAAAAACACTATGAGACCCTGCGGGAAATAACCGGGCTGGAAGTTGCTCCGTCAAAGGTGAAGGTTTTTCTTTACTCGTTCATGGCGCTGATTTTTGGAATAACTTTTGCCATAAAACTGATGGAGAGGGGGGAGAAAAAGGCGGAGGAGGCGTACCGCAAAACCTCCATATCTCTGCCGGCAGTTGAGGCACTTCTGGAAGACGAGACCCGGCACGAACAGCTTCTGGTGGACATGATAGACGAGCGGCGGGTGGAGTATGTTGGCTCAATGGTCCTGGGTCTGAACGACGCCCTGGTGGAAATAACAGGGGCTCTCGCCGGTCTGAGTTTTGCGCTTCAGAACACGCGTCTTGTGGGCGTGGCTGGCCTAATAACCGGGCTGGCTGCTTCAATGTCCATGGCGTCTTCTGACTACCTGGCCAGGAAATCGGAGGGCCACGAAAACCCTTTGACATCCGCATTTTACACGGGCATGGCATATGTTGTGGTGGTTCTGCTCCTTGTCACCCCCTTTTTCCTGTTCAACGTGTACATTATAGCGCTGCCTTTGACGCTGACGGTGGGCGTCGTTGTGGTCCTGGTTTTCACTTTCTATGTTTCGGTGGTGAAAGAGAGAAATTTCCGCCGCCTGGCACTGGAAATGGTGTCAATAAGCCTGGGCATCGCTTTGATTTCGTTTTTGATAGGTTACGTTGTGCGCCTGTTCCTGGGGGTGGATGTGTGACATCTGCGGTGGATGTGGCGGAAAACGAGATTGAAGATAGGATAAAAGGAGTGGAAAAGGTGCTCTCCGGGAGCGGATCCGCTGTTGAAAAACTGAAGAGTGTTTGCGATTATCTCAGGGGCAACATCCCACACTATGACTGGGTGGGGTTTTACGTGGTTGATCCGATGTAAAAAAGTACGCTTTTTCTCGGCCCCTTTTCAGGGGAACCAACAGAGAACGTTTGCATTCCATTTGGTGTTGGCATATGCGGCCAGGCGGCGTCCAGGCGGGAGGCGTTTGTGGTGCAGGACGTGTCGCTGGAAGCGAACTACCTTTCGTGCAGTCCCATGGTCAAATCCGAGATCGTTGTGCCGGTTTTCGGAGAAAACGGTGAGATAATAGGTGAACTGGACATTGACTCCCATCAGAAAAAGTCTTTCACCGCCGCCGACAGAATCTTTCTGGAAAGGGTCTGTGAGTTGGCATCCCTGCCGGTGGACGCTCTACGGGGGGAGAAGATGCGTTGAGAGTTCGCGGGCTTTCTATCATCAAAATTTTTCAGCGCCCCGGTACACGCCCACGTTTTTTCTGAAAACAACCCTGCCTGTGCCTCTCTTCCGCTCTTTTGTTTTTTCGCAGAGACGCGGGGACATGCCTGTGGCGACGTATTCAAATACGAGCGGATGCACCTCCACGCCTGCATCTATGGCGTTATAAAATGCTGTGGCGAACCGTGCATCCGTTTTTTCGTTGGGTGCAAAACACTTCACATGCGGGTGGAATATCAGAACAACCAGCGCCGCCCTCGTGCCGTTTCTGGCGATCTCTGCAAGATCTTCCATGTGTCTTGTCCCCCTGGTTGTTGGCGCATCCGGAAAAAGAGCCACACTGTCCACTGCGAGGGTGCACCCTTTTATTTCCACAAAAACCACTTCGTCATTGCCGTTTTCTACATCTGCGTCCCCTATGAACAGGCGGTGGTCCAGGCGACTTTTTCCCACCTTGACTTCCGACTCCACCCGTCTGACACCTTTGAAAGGAGATATGTGTCCGTCTTTTATAACCCGCTCCCCTATTTCCCGGTGGTATCCAGAATGGACCAGCACCCAGTGCCCCCCGCCATTTTCGCTCCACGCAGCAATGATATCCCAGGATGTTTTTCTTCCCGGTGAACGGGCCTTTCGGAGGAGGACATGGTTGCCAGGATACAGGAGCTCTCTCAGGCGCCCCGGGTCATGTACATGGGACTTCTCTTCCGTTTTCTCCGGCTCCATTGACACCGTGGCCATGAACCTGTTGTCTCTCTGCACCAGAGTTCCACATCTGTCCCAGGGTATCTCAAGAACGATGTGTTCAGAATCTCTGTTTTCTGACATGCCAGATCAGGCCACCGTGAATTATTTTATCCGCTCAAGTATGATGGCCGGACAGAGTTTTTTCACGCCCGGTATCTGACCTATCTTCTGTGATAATAGACGAGACAGCTCTTTTCCGTCCCGTGCCCAGACCTCTGCCATTATCATGTGGTCGCCTGTAGATGTGAAAACCTTTTTCACTTCGTCCATAGCGGCGAGGGTTTCGGCCACCTCAAGCAGCATGTGTGGCTCTGTGTCCAGACCCAGGAGGGTGACGGAGTGATATCCCAGTTTTTTTGGATCAAGGTCAAGGGTGTATCGGAGTATCACACCCTCTTTTTCCATTTTTTCAACCCGTTTGCGTATTGTCGCCTCACTCAGGCCCAATTTTTCCCCTATGAGTGTGTATGGCGTCCTGGCATTTTTTTCAAGTATGGATATTATTTTGATGTTTGTTTCGTCCAATTTTATCCGCTCCCTGGGGTGTTTATGGGTGTTTATACCTCTCTTTCTGTGTTCAAATATGTTTGCATGTGAGATATATGCACAACAACTATTTACGATTTTCCCTAACATTTCTTACGAAAAACTTTTATAAAGATACGTATATCGTCCTTTTGACCACGAAAGTGGGAAGAGAGGTGATATATATGGAAACAAAAACAGGCGACTGGAAAGGAGAAAAACACGTTCCGGCCATAGGAGTGCTGGAGAAAAAAGATGGACTGGTGAAAGTGGAGGTGGTCGTTGGGAAAGAGATACCGCACCCCAATACACCGGAGCATCACATAGCGTGGATAGAGCTTTATTTCAAACCTGAAGGTGGACAGTTCCCTATAATGGTGGGAAGGGCTGCCTTTGCCTCCCACGCAGGACCAATAACGGAGCCAGATGTGGTTTTCACATTCAAATGTGAGCGGAAAGGCACGCTCACAGCAATCTCATACTGCAACATCCATGGTCTCTGGGAAAACTCGGTTGAGATATGACCCAAATGATCCAAAGAGACAATGATGGTGAAAGGAGGTGATGTGAATGCTGAACCCGAAAATTGAAGAAGAACTTAACAACCAGATAAACGAAGAGATGTACTCCGCCTATCTGTATCTTTCCATGTCAGCGCACTTTGAGTCCGCAGGATTGAAAGGTTTCGCAAACTGGATGTACGTACAGTACAGAGATGAGACGGACCACGCCATGAATCTTTACAACTACATACACGAGAGGGGTGGGAAGGTGCGCCTGCAGGCCATAAAAGAGCCACCGCATGAGTGGAGGTCCCCTCTCCATGCCTTTGAAGAGACCCTGAAACACGAAAAGCACATCACAGAGAGAATAAACTACCTTGTGGACCTGGCGGAAAAAGAAAAGGACAGGGTGGCGTTCAACTTTTTGCAGTGGTACGTTGACGAGCAGGTGGAAGAGGAGGCGAACGACGAAGAGATGAACGACGAAGAGATACTCGCCAAACTCCGGATGATAGGAGACAATCCCCAGGGGATTTTCCTAATAGACCGGGAGATGGCTCAGAGAGTGTACACGCCGCTCACACAGGAGACCTGATAGGTTAAAAATTAAAAGTCAAAAAATGGAAGAGAGGTGATGAAAGATGGAAGAAGAGAGGAAGTATGGAATCCCGCTGCTGGGAGAAAAGATGCCGCACCTTGAGGTGCAGACGACCCATGGAAAGAAAAGCATACCCGAGGACTACAGGGGCCGGTGGTTCATACTGTTCAGCCACCCCGCCGATTTCACACCGGTGTGCACAACGGAATTCGTGGCGTTCCAGAAAAGATACGAGGAGTTCCAGAAGCTCGGCTGCGACCTGATCGGTCTCAGCATAGACCAGGTCTTCAGCCACATAAAATGGGTGGAGTGGATAAAAGAAAAGCTGGGCGTTGAAATAAAGTTCCCGATAATAGCCGATGACACGGGCAGGGTCTCGGAGCGCCTTGGACTGATACACCCTGGCAAAGGGACAAACACAGTGAGAGCGGTCTTCATTGTTGACCCTGAGGGAGCAGTCCGCGCGATACTCTACTATCCACAGGAGCTGGGCAGGAACATGGATGAGATACTCCGCATGGTCAGGGGCCTTCAGACATCCGATGCCAACGGGGTTGCTATACCGGCGAACTGGCCCAACAACGAGATAGTCGGAGACCATGTGATAGTACCGCCGGCAGCCAGCGAGGAGGAGGCAAAGCAGCGGCTTGAAGCGGCCAGGAGAGGAGAACACGAGTGCTTTGACTGGTGGCTCTGTCACAAGAAACTGTGAAAGATACAGCGGGTAAATTGCTGCTTCGGGAGAACATCCAACCTCTCTTCTGTCCTTTTTAATTTTACAATGGTTAATTTTTTTTGTAATTTTTTATGTTATCATTTCTCTCTTATTTTTTCATTAGGGAATAGTGTTATAAACTATGGGCTACATAAGAGATATGCTAAACGAATAAACGGAAAACTGGAGAAACAAAAATGGTGGACGAAAAAAAGAACGATGAGGAAGATGGCGATGAAGGTGGCGGAGAAGAGAAAAATCAGGTAAACATAGGGAGTAAAAAGAAAGAAAGGATACGGGGGTTCAACTCTGAATGGGCTTTTCTTCGCATAAAAGATTTTGAGATGTTCAACCAGCCGATTTTTATACTGGCTTCTTCCTCTGGCTACCAGTTCAACGGGATGATAGGTGTCTCCCTGATGCAAGTTTCTTCTTTCCCCCCTCGGATAGCTGTTAGCATAAGTAACAGGAATCTGACCTGTGAATATGTGAAAAAAAGTGGGGCTTTCTCTCTGTCTTTTCTTGAAAAAACAGCGCCAACGGACCTGGTTAACCTTTTCGGGCTTAAGAGCGGGAGGGACACAGACAAGTTTGCGGGGGTGAAATACGTCCTGGGGGAGACAGGTCTCCCACTGGTAAAAGACCACACTTTTGGAGCTGTTGAGGTCAAAGTGGTTGCATCCCTGGAACTTGACGATTGCACTGTTTTTGTGGGAAAAGTATTGGGAGCCACCAAATTTTCAGATGCTGAGCCGCTGTTGTATAGAGAGGTCCTTGAGAAATCAACCCGCCTCCCTCCGACCGCCCCTCCCGTAGCGCCCATAGGAGCCATTTTCTCTTTTTCCGCTCCCGGGGACACAAAAAAATACGATGAAATAGAGAAAGAACTGGCTCAAAAAGCGTATTTCGGCTGGGATGCTGTGGTTCTGGTTGAGGATGAACCTGTGGAAGCCTATGGGAGACCAAACATAGTTTATGTGTGCACCGTCTGTGGATTTGAGTACAACTACTACGTTGGCGACCCTGAACAGGATGTTGCGCCTGGCACTCATTTTGGCGACCTCCCTGAGGACTGGGTGTGTCCATCTTGCGGCGCTGGAAAGAGGCGTTTTTCTATAAAGAGCCACAAGGAGATGGCAGGTTGAGCGAATATACTTGAGCGAATATATTTAGGAGAAACATATTTCTGCACCCGCGTTTGTGGGTGTGTGTTCATAAAAGGTGGTGAGACCATGGAACCGGTTGAAATAAGAAAAGGCGTTTTTTATCTCGGTGCACAGCACTGGAGCAGACGGCTTTTTGACGAACTGATTCCTCTGCCAGAGGGGACGAGTTACAACGCATATCTGGTTCTGGGGAGAGAAAAGACCGCTCTGATTGACACGGCAGACCCGGCACTTGAAAACGAACTGATGGAGGCCCTTGAACGTATGGGCGTGGAAAAAATAGACTACGTTGTGGCCAACCACGCGGAACAGGATCACTCCGGGGCGCTCCCATCTCTGCTTGAAAGGTATCCGATGGCAAAGGTGGTCACAAACCAGCGGTGCAAAGAGCTGCTGGTGGACCTCCTCCACATATCAGATGACAGGTTTTATGTTGTGGGAGATGGAGACACGCTTTCGCTGGGCGGCAAAACCCTCCGTTTTATCCTGGCTCCATGGGTCCACTGGCCGGAGACCATGTTTACATATCTGGAAGAAGAAAAAATCCTTTTCACATGCGACTTTCTGGGCGCCCACATGGCGTCAAACAGGGTTTACGCACACAGGGACCCCCTGGTCTATTTCTCTGCCAAAAGATACTATGCCGAAATAATGATGCCCTTCAGACAGACGATACCAAACCACCTGGCCAGAATAGAAGAGCTTAGCCCGGAAATGATCGCGCCCAGCCACGGCCTGATATACGACGACCCCTCGTTTATACTTGAAGCATACAGGGATTGGACCGGGCCGGAGGTAAAAAACGAGGTTCTGGTGGTATACGTGTCCATGCACGGGAGTGTCAGGGCGGCGGTTGAGCATTTGACAGACGGTCTGAGCAAAAACGGGATACCTGTGAAAGTTTTCAACCTGACAGTGACGGACATAGGGGAACTGGCCATGGCCCTGGTTGACGCAGCCACGGTTATTATGGCCACGCCCACGGTCCTTGGAGGACCGCACCCATCGGCTCTTTACGCCACATATCTCATGGGTGTTCTGAATCCCAAAACAAAGCATCTGGCTGTTATCACATCCTATGAGTGGGGTGGCAGGACTGTTGAAATACTAAAGGGTTTTCTGGACCGGCTAAAAGTTGAAATCCTTGGGGCCATTGAGATAAAGGGCCACCCCAAAAAAGGGGATATGGAAGCCATTGATCGCCTGGTGGAGGTGGTCGTGGAAAAGCATAGAAGTTTAAAAGCGGATTGAGCTTCAGGGAACATGTTTTTAATCTACACGATAATGGACACACAAAAAAGAAAGAGAGATAAACGAGAAAGATAAATGAGAAAAAAGGAGGAATGAAATATGGGAACGAAGGGAAAAGAGATAGTTGGGATGGACGTCTCCGAGCTGGTTGACCTTTTGAATAGGGCCCTGGCAGACGAGTGGCTCGCCTATTACCAGTACTGGATAGGCGCAAAGGTTGTCAGGGGGCCTATGAAAGGCGAAGTGGTGGCGGAGCTTGTGGAGCACGCGGCGGATGAACTGCGCCATGCTGAGATGCTGGTAACCCGCATCATACAGCTGGGTGGGACCCCTATTCTGGAACCGAAAGAGTGGTATTCAATGACCAACTGTGGGTATGATCCGCCTGTGGACCCCGGGGTTGAGAAAATACTCGCCCAGAACATAAAGGGAGAGCAGTGTGCCATAGAGACATATAACAGGTTGCAGAAGCTCACCAGGGATATGGACCCTGTCACATACAACATGGTTCTTCAGATTCTGCAGGACGAGGTTGAGCACGAAGAGGACCTCCAGGGGCTCGTTGAAGACCTGGACGATTTGAAGAAGCAACTCTCAGGCTGAAAGTGAGTAATATGGAGTAATATTATATTGAAAAAAGTGTGATTGAAAGAAGGTGTTTATATGAGGAAGATGACGGAAAAGGCGCTTCAGGAGGCGTTTGCAGGAGAGAGCATGGCTCACATGAAGTACCTCGCCTTTGCTGAAAAAGCAGAGAGTGAGGGGAGAAAGAACCTGGCCCGGTTGTTCAGAGCGATAGCGTACGCTGAACAGGTCCATGCCACCAACCACGCCAGGAACCTCGGCATATTGGAAACGACCGCTGAGAACCTCAAAACGGCCATAGAGGGAGAGACGTTTGAAGTTGAAGAGATGTACCCCGCTTATGATGCAGTGGCTGAATTGCAGGGTGAGAGCGAAGCCAAACGCTCAATATACTTTGCGATTGAGGCGGAGAAAATACACGCTGACCTGTACAAAAAAGCCCTTGAGGAGATTGATAAAGGCGAAAAAGAGGACGTATCTGTTGAAGAGCCCATATACATATGCCCGGTGTGCGGATACACCCACGTTGGCACTCCGCCGGAGAAATGTCCTGTTTGTGGTCTCCCTTCAGAGAAGTTCAAAAAATTCTGAGTCGTTCTGAGTCCATCCCCTCTCCAGCAGGTTCAGGTGCGGGCCACGATTCGAATCACATCCCCCGCTTTCAGAACATAGTCGTGGCCCACCACCATTTTGGTCCGGGCGTCTATGGCTCTTATAAACCCTTTTGCCAGGTCTGTATGTACCTTTGCGGCCAGGTCAAGGGCGGTGCTTCCCTCGGGTAAAAGAAAAGCGTCGGGTAACACATTTCCATCTTTGTCCGTCAGATGATTTTCGTCCTCCACGGGATAGACCGGGATCAGGTGTAGAAGGTCGTAGGCGGCTTTTTCTATACACTCCTGCACCCCGGTGCTTCCAAATCGGCTCAGAAACTCCTCTATTTTTTTAAGAGCGTTTTTCTGGGGAACTGTGAGGTCGCTTTCTCTCAGCACCCTGAACTCGCTGTCGCCGGGGGTGTATTCTATGAGACCGGCTCTGGCCGCTCTCCGCAGGGCCAGCTCATATTCGGCAGAAGTGGGAATCACTATGTAGCCCCTCTCATGAAGAGCCATCAAACGCTCAAGGATTTCCGGCGGCGCTTTGTCGGATTTGTTTGCCGCTATTACCATGGGTTTGCTCCTCTTTCTTATCTCCCTGGCCAGCGACAGGAAATGCTCTTCTTTCCACTCCCTCAGCTTCTCTGGCAGTTCCACGTTTTTCAGCGCTACAACGACATCTTTTTCAGCCACTCCAAGGCCTGTAAGCCGCTCATGTATCACATCCTCAACCTTCCTGTGCATGCTCTCTGCCCCCCGCGCCACACGCTCCCACCCACGCTGGAGTATGCCAGCGATCCAGTAGGATATCTCCTCTTCCAGAAAGTCAACGTCTTCAACCGGGTCGTGCGCCCCCACATCGCAGGGATTTCCCTCCGCATCTGTGGCGCCGCTGGCATCCACGATGTGTATAAGAGCGCTGGCCTGTCTCAGGTCATCCAGGAACCTGTTTCCCAGCCCCCTGCCCTCGTGTGCCCCCGGGACGAGGCCTGCGACATCTATGAGTTCTATGGGTATGAGACGGGTGCCGTTTTCACAGAGGGAGTTCCGGGGGTTGCACTGGACGCCGAAGTCAACGTGGGGACACCTGGCACGGACATAAGCGACTCCCCTGTTTGCATCTATAGTGGTGAACGGATAAGACGCTATCTCTGCCTTTGCCATTGTGGCCGCAGAAAAAAAAGTGCTCTTTCCAACATTCGGCTTTCCCACGACTCCGATCTCCAACTTGTTCGCCTCCCATCCTCTTTTTCTCTTTTTTATTTCTTTCTATGTTTTTCTGCTGTGCCCTCTGCTGTGCCTTTTCTGATGTATGGTCTGTTTCGCTGTTTTATTACAACTGAGATGCCCACCGTCAGAAAAGAGAACACACACATTCCCACATCCGTGGTGAAGGGGACACTGGCCCTTGTGCCCGGCTGCGTCAGTCCTTGTGAAAGAGAACTATCTGAGGGTGTCTCAGCGCTTTCAGGCACGAGCAGTATATTAAACGGCGGGGCAGACGCATCAAAACTCCCATCCCACCCGAAAATCTCCGCCCAGACAGAGCAGGTGGTCATGTTATCAACGCCCAGGATTGACAGGTCAACAGACATTTCAAACCGGTCTCCGAAAAGCGCAACCCTCGGTTTTCCGACAACCTGCCCATCCGGGTCTGTGACTTTTGACCACAGAACCCACCCGTTTTTTCCTCCGATCTCAACCACAAACGTTTGCGATGAGGGAGGAAAACCCACAGCCAGGTGGATCCTGGTGATGTCCGTTCCGTTGTTGGGTGGAACATATACGGGTGGCACCGCCCCATGGTTCTCCGTCCCACCTCCTGCTCCACCCGAGGTCTCTCCGCTCCCCCCCGAGGTGACCTGTTGACGCACATAAAGCCGTGGAATGCCTGACCCATACAGGATCTTTCCACGGACGTCAACGCCAAAACAGACCTCGCCCGGTTCGCTCTCCACCATGGTCCTGTAAATGTCAGCGTTCTCGTTTTCCACAGGCACATCGTCGCTGTCAACCTCTTCTACCACGTTTGGACTGGTGTACCAGTCGCTGAATATTCCATCAATGGTTATTCCGCCCACAACGCCCTGGCCATCACTTTCCCCATTTTCTGTTCTGGCAGGCCCGGGGAGATATGGGCCAGGCGTTGAATGTGTGAAAACCACCACAGCATCTGCGCTCTCCATCTCCCCGCTCCCATCCAATGTCGGCGATGCTTCCACGTCGTTTTTTCCTAGCATCCCGAACCGCACAGTGAGCGGCGGATCGCTGGCCGGGAGGGAGACCGCCACCAGCATCCAGCAGGTCTCCCCTTTTTTGATTGTCAGATTGTTAAAAGAAAAAACCAGATATGTCGCCAGGTTCCCTCTTACCACATGGCCGGTTTGTGAAACTCCGCCGATATATGCCTTGGGAGAGTACGCACTTTCTGCTCCGCTGCCTTCAACGGGTATGGACAGGGCGGAGACGGCCACGTCTTTTTCACCGGCCGAAAAGAGAACTCCTCCAAGGACGATGTCTCCCGGGCCACTCTCAAAATCTCCAGAGTAGATATCACTCCACTCTTCCGAAATTCCGGCTGTGGTGCCGTCCACGGAGGGAAAAGTCTGGATGGAGAGAGACGCACCCCCCACCTCTGCGACAGGGGCCACGTCCTTTTCTTTTTCAAACCCGTTTTCAAAATGGAGCATTTCAACAAGGAGAGACATCTTATTCCCAGGAGCCACATGGTGTTCGCCCTGGTTTTTTCCGTAAACATCGTACAACATTTGGACTGAGAAACCCATCTCTATTCCATCTCCGCCGGGCGCCGCATTCGCATTTTCCCCCACGGGCTCCCAGCCGTTCCAGTCATCCTGCTGGCGGGTTGTGTTGGAATGATATGTTGCGTTCCACACATACATCTTTTTTGCGAAAACCCGCCCATTCCATCCCCGGGCCATGAACATGACATCTGCTCCAAAACAGGTGTTTTCAGATGTGGAATGTGGCTGTGGGGTGAAACCGGTTGAACCTTTTCCGTCCAGGTCAAAGAAAACCACTATTACATCAACCCCACCAAACACACCCCTCATGGCCGTGCCAGAGAGCTTTACCGCCAGATACAGAACATTCCCACGCAGAAGATAGGAGTATTCTTCTATGTCTATATCCGGGTCCTTAACATCTCCCGCGCAGTCGCCGACCACCAAAACACCGGTTGATGGCCAGTCGCTGAGGTCCCCATCAATGAGTATCGCTTTTTCAACCTCTGCCGCGGGGTGGAGAAAAAAAACCGCAGGAGAAGCCAGGAGGACAAACACCACCACGGACACGACTGCCCTGTACAAAAACATGTCCCGCTCTTTTTTGTAAAATACAATCTTTTCACCGGGCCCCAGACCACCAGGGCCCCGGCCGCCGGCGTCCGCCCCACCGTGCCTCTTTTCGCCTGGCTTTTCGCCCCCGCCGCCCACAACAGTCACACTAGAGCCATTTTCGGTCACTGAAGCAGCCAGTCCATTTCCGTTTGTCAGTCCATTGCCGTCGGTTAATCCGTTACCGTTTGTAAGCCCGTTGCCATTTGTCAGCCCTCCGACGCTGATGAGCCCGTTCCCATTTGTCAATCCGTTTCCGTTTGTCAAACCACTTTTTCCAGCCAGCCAGTTCACGCCGTTCTCTTTTTTGTCCAGCAGGTTTTCGCCTCTGGTGCCTATCTCGGACTGCGACTGAGCCTTGGAAAGAAGGTTTTCCAGGAGCATGTCTGCTGTTTTCTCTGCTTCTACGGAGTTCGCCCCTGAACCCCTATCGCTGTCTTCGCCCGGTTTTGAGGGTTTTTCTCCCATGGTTATTTCCCTTCTCTCCAGACGTGAAACCCGCTAGGCGTTTTTCTCTTTTTCTCTTTTCTCCTTTATCGCAGCGTGGGCGGCAGCCATTCTGGCGACCGGTATCCTGTAAACAGAGCAGCTCACATAGTCCAGCCCTATCTCGTGGCAGAACTCAATGGAAGATGGCTCGCCGCCATGTTCCCCGCATATCCCTATTTCTAGGTCGGGGCGGCTCTTTCTCCCCCATTCCACTGCTATCATCATCAGACGCCCGACACCCTTTCTGTCCAGTATCTCAAAGGGGTTGTCCTGCAAAATCTTCCTTTCCTGATATAGTGGGAGGAACTTGTTCTCAGCGTCTTCCCTTGAAAAGCTGAACGTTGCCTGGGTCAGGTCGTTGGTTCCAAAGCTGAAAAACTCCGCCACCTCGGCCAACTTCCCTGCCCGCATGCAGGCCCTGACAACTTCTATCATGCTCCCGAATTTGAAATCCACCTTTATGCCCGTCTCTTTTTCCACCTCCGCACTTATCCTCTTCACAAGGTCATGGGCCCACCACAGCTCTTTGGCCGTGCAGACCTGTGGGATCATTATCTGCGGGTACACTTTCACATCCTCTTTGATAAGCCTGGCGCTGGCTTCAAGGATGGCACGGACCTGCATCTCGTAGATCTCCGGGTACGTAATGCCGAGGCGGACACCTCTGTGTCCGAGCATGGGGTTGACCTCCGCCAGTGAGTGGACCTTTTTGAGGGTGTGTTTTTTCTTTTTCAGAACGTCGTCAATGGACAGCCCCTTCTTTTTCGCTTCGTTTATCTCCCCGAGCAGCTTCTCCACCACCGGACCATACTTCTCCTCCAGTTCGCCCCCCACGGCCTGGAGTGCGGATGGAATCATGGTAAACTCGTCAAACACCCTTTTTATTTTTTCCAGCGTGTTGATCTCCTCAAGCAATTCCTCAACAGAGGGCAGGAACTCGTGGAGAGGGGGGTCCAGGAGGCGTATCGTCACAGGGTACCCTTCCATCGCCCGCAGGATTTCCACGAAATCATCGCGCTGGTAGGGAAGCAGTTTATCCAGCAGAGCCCGCCTCTCTTCTTCGGTCTCGGCCATAATCATTTCCTGAACAATGGGCAGCCTGTCAGATGCGTTGAACATCCTCTCAGTCCTGCACAGCCCTATGCCCTCGGCTCCGAACTCCCTGGCCTTCCTTGCCTCTTCGGGAGTGTTGGCGTTCGCCCGGACACCCAGGCGCCTGAACTCGTCGGCCCACCCCAGGACAGTTTGGAGCTCTTCAGAAAAAGAGGGGTCAACTGTGGGCAGCTCTCCCAGCCACACCCCACCGCTGGTGCCGTCTATGGTTATCACGTCTCCCTCTGATATGATGATATCTCCCACGACTGCTTTTCTGGCGCGGTGGTTTATCTTTATCCCCTCGGCGCCCACGACACACGGTTTCCCTATGCCCCTCGCCACCACAGCGGCGTGGCTGGTCTTTCCACCCCGACTTGTGAGCACTCCCTCTGAGGCGAAAAACCCGTGTATGTCCTCGGGTTTCGTCTCCTCTCTCAAAAGGATGACCTTCATGCCTTTCTTCTTGAGCTGTACCGCCTCGTTTGCGTCAAAAACCACGGCCCCAGACGCAACACCGGGAGAGGCGGGTATCCCCCTGGCTATGGGCTTTTTTCTGACGTTTGGGTCAAGGCGTTTGTGCAACAATTGCTCTATTGAAGATGGGGGTATTCGCAGTATAGCTTCTTCACGTGTTATTATTCCCTCTTTTTCCATGTCAACAGACGTTTTCACGAGAGCCGTCGCGTTCATTTTCGCGTTTCTCGTCTGTAAAATGTAAAGTTTGCCCTTTTCTATGGTGAATTCTATGTCCTGCACTTCATGGTAGTACTGTTCCAGGCGATGTCTTATCTTTTCCAGTTCTTCATACGCCTCCGGCATTTCCTCCTTTAACATTTCAATGGGCTTTGGTGTCCGTATGCCAGCCACCACGTCCTCTCCCTGTGCGTTCGTGAGATATTCCCCGTACAGTCGGTTTTCTCCGGTGGCAGGGTCCCGGGTGAAAGCGACGCCGGTGGCAGAGTCGTCGCCCATGTTTCCGAAAACCATCGTCTGGATGTTGGCCGCCGTGCCATCCGCTATGTCAGGGGTTATCTTGAACTGCTTCCTGTATTCCCGGGCCCGGGCGCCCTCCCATGATGAGAAAACGCCCACTATGGCCATTTCAAGCTGTTCGTAGGGATCAGATGGGAGGTCTCTCCCGCTCTCCCTTCTGACTATCTCTTTGTACTCGGATACCAGCTGTTTGAGGTCTTCCGCCGTTAGCCCGGTGTCTTCTTTAACCCCCTTTTCTTCTTTAAGGCGGTTGAGGGCCATGTCAAAAAACTCGTCGTCAACGCCCATGGTTATTTTTGCAAAAAGAGATATGAACCTTCTGTAGGCGTCGTATGCGAACCGTGGATTTCCGCTCTGTTTAGCCAGCCCCTCCACGGTCTCGTCGTTGAGGCCAAGGTTCAAAATAGTGTCCATCATGCCTGGCATGGATACCGCCGCACCACTTCTAACGGAGACAAGCAGCGGTTTTTCTCCCCCCCCAAAGGTTTTTCCGGTTTTTTTCTCAAGCACGCCCATTTTTTCTCTGACCTGCTCCATCAATCCATCTGGTAGTTTTCTGTTGTTGGCGTAGAAATCCCTGCATGCTTCTGTTGTCACAACGAAACCGGGAGGCACCGGGAGACCCGCCTGTGTCATGGCGCACAGTCCCGCTCCTTTGCCTCCAAGCAGTTTTTTGTTTTTTGGGTCTCCTTCTTCAAAGAGGTACACATATTTTTTCATGCGTCATCACCTCACGTTATCCACCGAGGGTTATTTTAGCATGAGAGATGCACGAGAGACGCACTTTGATGGCCCCATTTTGTTATGGGTTGTGTTGTAATAAGATGTTCTCTCGTCATCGCTGGTATTTGCTATGCTGGTATTTGCTATGTATTTGCTATTCTTCAGGGTAATACCTATAGGATATAAAAAGAATGAGGTAAAGAAAGGTTGAGAAGGTTTGAGAGGATAGTAGGGCGGTTATATTAAGTCTATCTTTGGCCCCATCTTTCGGATTTCCCTCTCTATCTTTTTGCCCTTTTCTTCTCCTGTGAAAACATAAATAGCGTTGTATATGACGTTCGCAAGGCGGGGGATGTCGTCTGTTTTTATGTTTTCTGGGTCTATTCCGAGGTCTTTGCACTGCTTTTTTAATATAAAAATACCCATGGGGCCCATTTCCTGGGCCAGGAGTTCTTTTATTTTTCTGCTTATTTCCGTCGTCATGTACTATCCCCCTAAGAGACCTCGGTGTCCCTGTCGTTTTCCAAAGAGCGCAATTCTTTTTCCACAACAGAGGCGTGGAAATCCGCCTTGACTTCTCTAAAAACAGCTAGGGCTTTTCTCAGGACCTCTTCTGCCCTGTTTTTTTCGCCACGCCTCATCAGCGCTCGTCCGTATTCATGAAGAGCCAAACCCATGTCATATTTTATTCCCAGTTCCTCAAGTTCTTTTATACTCTTTTCAAACTTTTCCTTTGCCTTTTTCCATTCACCTTTTTTGTCATATATCATGCCATAAACCATTTCCATGCTGGCCAGAACGTATTTTTCCCCTATCTTTTCAAAAAAAGCCCTGGCTGTGTCACAGTATTCCACGGCCTTTTCAATATTCCCCATCCTTGCATAACATTCCCCAGCGTTTCCCATGGCATAGGCTCTGGTTCTCTCGTTTTTTCCTTTTTCCGCGTTTTCTATTGACCTGTTATAGCACCAGACAGCTTTTTCAAGGTCGCCGTGTTCCTTGTACACCTCTCCCATGTTGTTGTAGGCCCTGGCAACTTCGTCCCAGACGCCGTGCTTTGATAGGTAATCAATGGCCTTCTGATACTGCTCTATGGCTTTGTCTCTCTGCCCGGTGTCATGGTATATGTTTGCGGCGTCAATCATTGAGGCCCCGAGTATCCTGGGGTCACCGGCCTCCCTGGCTTTTTCTATTGCTCTTTTTGTATAAAAAAGAGCCTTGTCCATGTCCCCCTTTCTCCACCATATCTTGCCGAGACCCCGGTTTGCTTCTGCAGAAATGTGGGGTTTTTCACCAGCAAGCGAGACAGCTTTGGAATACCAGATAGCGGCTTCATCCCACTGACTTCTGTTCCGGGCTATGTGGCCGAGGAGTAGAGAAGCCTCTGCACCAAGTTCTCCCGTGTCAATGGCTGCCACTTCTGAAAATGTTTCTATAGCCCGGTCCCAGTCGCCTTTTGCCTGGTATATTTTACCCAGGATGATCTTTGCGCGGATAACAACATCATTCTTTCCACATTTTTCACTGTCCTCCACAGCCAGAAGGGCCATTTTAAGCGCTGTTTCATACGCATATTTTGCGTAGGCGTCCTCTGCTGCTCTGACAAAATTCTCACTGGCTACCTCCCACATGCTGGCTTCATGAGCATGTTTTGCAACAAAGAACGGGTCCCCTCCGGCTTCACTGAGGGCGTGTGCTATTTTTTCGTTAAGTGCTTTTTTTCTTTCTTCGCTCATTTCTTGTAGTATTATTTCACCCAGCAATGTATGGTGCAGGGCGTACCCACCGTCATTTTTGTCTACGAGTCTTTTTTCAATTAGGGATATAACTGTGTTGAACACATTTTCCATGCCAAGCACCTTTTCGGCTATTTTATCAGAGAAATTGGCACCCATGAGCGCTATTAGCTCTATGACATTTCTCTCTTCAGGGGCCAGATCGTTCAGTTTTTGTTTGAGCGTCTCGGCCACTGTTGGTATCATGGATACTTTTTTGAGGTCAATCTTTTTGGCCCATTCGGGGTCCGAGGGGTTTATTACACCTCTTTTTTTCAGGTCTTCCAGCATTTCTTTTATGAAAAGCGGGTTGCCTTTTGTGGCGGAATACACAGCAAAGACGAATGGCTTTGGCGGTGGACTGCCTAAAAGCGCCTCTATGTACATCTCTGTTTCCTGGGGGGTGAATGGTTCTACGTGAATAGTTGTAAAAAGATTTTCTGCCATCATCTCTCCCATGGCCACCATCAGCGGGTGGTCTTCTCCGTCTATGGGGGCCAGTTTTTCCATGACGTACGTTCCTATCAGGAGGATTCTGGAATCGGGTACATGCTTTGCGACATGCTTGAAAAGCTGTATGCTCTCCCTGTCCGCCCAGTGCATGTTGTCAAAGGCGATGAGCAGAACCTTTTCTTCGGCACATTTTTTAAGCGAAGATGCGACTGTGTCAAAGATCTCTTCTATGTTTTTTGCCCGGTCTTTTCCCTTCAGAAAGTTGAGGGCTTTTTCAGAATGTGCACACCCGCCCTCTCCAAGTTTTTCCAAAATCTCAATGAAACCGCCGTAGGGTTTTGCCGAGTCCTCTACGAAGCGATGTGAAACGAAAACGATCTCATCTTTCAGTTCCTCTGCCAGTTTTTCAACTAGGGCATATTTGCCTACACCTGCCTCTCCGTAGATGAAGACGGTAGCACCTACTCCTTCTTTGACTGACGAAAACAGCCGTCTGAGCTTTTCAAGGTGCTCTTTTCTGCCAATAAATTCCATGGTGTTCCTCACCGATCTCACCAATACATACAGTATTCTTATTATTTTCCCTTCTTTTCGCCCTTTTTTCTCCTTTCCCATACATCCGGGACTGCATACTGGACTGACGACTGACCAGACAGTGGATAACCAGCCGGTTAACAGATGATGCTGGTAGACTACACTTTGGATTGCGAAATTTGTCATATTGTAGAAAGTCTCATGACAAAAAATGCGCACATCAAAAAAACAATAGGTGAGATTGTGTTTTTGTCATTTTTTCACCTGTGCTGATGGAAATTCACGATAAGTATTTAAACGATGATACTTCTTATCTTATCTGCAAAATCTGGTTTGTGACAAATTTGCCCTCCCGCTTATACGTTTCCCAGGAGGATAAAGATGGGTGCCAGCTATCTCAAGGCCCTTCAGCTCCAGAAAAAGCTGGAGGAGAAAGCCCGCCAGGAGGCGGAAAATCGTAAAAAAGCCAAAGAAGGATTGGATGTTTTAGATAAAAAGTTAGAAGAGTTCAAAAAAGCAGACATAAAGATAGATGAGGCGGAAGAGATAAGGAAAAAGATTGACGAATTGATGGCGGCCAAAGAATACAGCGAGGCTCTGTCCTTAATAAAGAAAGCCGAGGAGGCGCTTGAAAAAGCCAAAGTTGAGCAACTGGACAACATGATTTCCGCCGCTGAGGAGATGATCGTTCTTTCAAAAACTATGGGTGCGGACACCTCAAAGGCCGAAGACCTCCTGGAAAAAACAAAAAAAGCCTTGGAGGAGGGGGCCTCTCTAAAAGACATGGTGAAAATGGTAAGAGACGCATGGGGGGAGGCGGAGAGGGTTCTGCAGGAAAAAATATCCGGTGCGTTTTCCGCTGCACAGTCACTTATTATCCGGGTAAAAGACCTGGGAAAGGACGTCGGAGCGAGCGAAAACCTGTTCCAGGAAGCCAGGTCGCTGGCTGACAGGGGTGAGTACAAAGAAGCCTTGGACAAACTGGCTGAGTGTGTTGACCTGCTGGGCTCCCGTGTCAGAGAATACGTGGAGGCCATAAAAGATGATATAAACGAATACGTGGCCATCGCAGAGGAAAACGATGTTGATGTAAAAGACCTGAGAGAAAAACTGGGAGAACTTGATGAACTGATGGAAGAGGCGGAGTACGAACGCGCTATTGAAACTGCTCGTTTGCTCAAAGACAGCGCAGAGAAAGCCATCGTGGACGACCTCAACAAACGCATTAAAAAGATTGAAAAAGTGATCAAAGAGGGCGAAGAGATTGAAGTGAATGTTGAACAGTCCAGGCATCTACTGGCAGAGGCAAAAAAAGCGGTGAGGAACAAAAATTTCAGAGATGCAATAGACATCATAAAAAGTGCGCATGACGAAATCCATGAGGCGTGTTTTCAGAAGGTTTTGAAGATAATCTCCGAGTCCCGGGGAAACTTTCTGGAGGCAAAAAAGCTGGGCGCGGACCTGTCACATCCACTTGAGATTCTCAACAGGGCGAGAACAGCGCTCAGACAGGGCGAGTATAAAAAAGCTGTTGAATACGCAAAGCAGGGAGACAGAGAGGTTGAAGAGATCGTTAAGAACTTCAAAAAGGCACAGGAGTCCCTGTCCAGGGTTGAAGAGAATATGAACCTGGCTGAAGAGCTGGGAATAGACACTGTTTTTTCTCAACAGCTGGTTGAAGAAGCGCGAAAGTCGCTCCAGCAAATGAATTTCCAGAAGGCCCTGGATCTCATAAACAAAAGTAGAGAAAAGATTGAAGCGGCTGAGCAGGAAAAGGTCATGGACATAATAGAGCGGGCAGAGATATCGCTGACGCTGGCAGAGAAAGTTGGCGTGGACACGAAGGATTTCAATGAAAAAATGGAGCGGGCCATTGAAGCGCTGAGAGAAAACAGGTTCAAAGAGGCATACACACTGGCCACGGAGACCAAAACGAAGATTGACGAGGCCGTGAAACTCAAGATACTTGAAATGGTTGAAATGGCGAGGGCCAAAGCCCACAACCTGGGTGTAGGAGAGGAGGGTGACGTGGCAGTTCTGCTTGATGCCACAGAAAAAGCGATTGAAGAAGACAGCGTTGAGATGGCATATAAACACATAAACGCCGCCATGGAAGCCATTGAATCCGTCCAGAGGGAGAGGGTTGAGAGGATCATAAACGAGGCCAGGGAGGGCATAGAGGTACTGGAAGAAGTTGGGGCTGACGTCTCAAAGTATCTCCCTGGTTTTCACAGAGCCTCTTCTCTTCTCAAAGAGAAAGAGTACGAAGCAGCAGAGGAAGAAGCGAAGAACTGTTTGCAACGGGTTCTGGAGGGCGCCAAAGAGTCTTTTGAGGAACTGTTCTCCAACGCAAAGCTGGCTGCTGTGGAAGCCAGACGGAAGGGCATAAACATTGACGAAGTCAAAAAACGGCTGGAAGAAGCCCGGGACGCTTTTGCAGCGGGCGACTACAAGACGGCCATTCAGAAGGCCATAGAAGCCAGAGAGACGGCCCAGGAGTTGAAAAAGAGATATGAAGAGGCCTACCGCGCTATAACAGAGGTCGCTGCGCTTGTTACAGACGCGAAAAAGGACGGGATTGATGTCAAACCCGTTGTTAAACTCCTGGTCCAGGCCAAAAAATCGCTTGAAGAACAACAGTTTGACAAAGCCATGAAGATATCCCTGGCTTGCAAAGAGAGTCTGGAAAAAATAAAGGACCAGTACTCCGCTGCCAAAAAGATAGTCATGGCGCAGAAGCTCATAACCACAGCCGAAAAGATGGAGGTTGACGTTTCTGACATAAAAGAAACTCTCAGGGAAGCCAAGGGGCTGATGAAAGGGAAAAAGTTCAAAGAGGCAAGCCGTCTGGCAGAGAGCGTTCTGGAAAAACTGGAGGAGAGGATAGAGAGCAAAGTCGTCTCGCTCATAACTCTTGTTGAGGACACCGTAGAAGACGCAAAAAGCATAGGCATAAACGTTGAAAATGTCACCCAGTTGGTGGACTCCGCCAAGGAGTTCCTCAAAGACGAAAAATATTTTGAGGCCTACGAAGAGGCCCTGAAAGCCAAAAAAGAGATTGAACGCCTCCGTCGTCTTTCTCAGGAAGCGGTTATAAAAGTGCAGGAGCTAAAAGACCTCATAAGCAACGCCCAGTCCATAGGTGCAAAGGTTGAGCCATTCTCCGCAAAAGTGGACGAGGCTATCAATCTTATAAAAGACAACAAATATGAAGAGGCGCTTTCTCTGCTTGAGAAAACGAAGGACGACGTTATCCGCGTCCAGAGAGAACGGGTTGAGTCGGTGCTGGCATCGTTTGAAGAGGCGATTTCAAAGGCCAAAGACAAGATGGACACGTCGTCCTCTGAGAAACTCCTCGCAGAAGCACGTGAAAAACTGGAAAATGGCGAGTACCGGGAAGCGCTCAACCTTGCAATGAAAAGTGAGGGAGAGCTTGAGAAGGCCAGCCTGCAGCACAAGATGGCAAAAGAGAGCATTGAGGCGGCCAGAGAAAAAGTGAAGGCGATTGAGAAGAAAGGAGTGCCTCCGGGCAAGGCCGTTGAGGTTCTGAAAGAGGCAGAAAAGGCATTCAAGGACAAGGACTACGTCAAAGCGCTGAGCCTGTCCGTGGAAGCGGGCGAACTGGCTCATGAGATAGAGATGGCTCACGAGGGCACACGGGAGGAAATAGAAAAAGCCAGGAACAGGATTGCATCTCTCAAAGAGCAGGGAGCAGACGTATCGGACGCAGAGGCTGTTATGTCCGGGGCGCTGAGAGAGTTTGAGCGCCAGGAATATGGAAAAGCCAAACAGTACGCTCAGAAAGCGGTGAAAGAGGCTGAAGAAAAATACCACGCACACGTTGGAAACCTGCTGGAAGAGATCAAAAAGTCTTTCAAAGAAGTGGAGGAGCGGGGCGGCAGCACGGAGCGTCCAAACCACCTCCTTGAAGAGGCTAAAAAAGCCCTTGAGGCCCACGAGTACACGAAGGTTTTCACCCTGCTTGATAAGATAAAAGTGGTACTCAAATATGAAATGAAAGGTGCGATAAGAAAACGCATATCCATGCTTGAAGTCTCGGTTGAAGAAGCAAAAAGGAAAGGGCTTGACACGTCCAAGGTGGAGGATATCATACACGATGCCATATACAAACTTGAGAACGACGAATACGACGAAGCTCTTCGTCTCACAGAAGAGGCGGAGAAAATACTGGCCGGGGCGGAAGAGGAGCGCAAGGAACTGGAGGATGTCATACTGGCCGCAGAGTCAATAGTCAACAAAGCCAAAAAGTATGGCATAGACATGAAAAAAGTAAAGGAAATGCTCGCCGAGGCCATACGCATAAAGGATGAAGACCTGGAACAGGCACTGAACCTGGCTGAGACGGCTAGAGATGAAGCGGAGAGGATCTTTGAGGAGTTCCGCCCGATAGTCGCACCGGAGCTCAGGCTGGGAGACGTGTTTGCCGGAGAATGGGTACATGGAGAGCTGGTTCTCACTAACACTGGCAGAGCGCTCGGCAAAGACCTCACGCCGCGGATAGCGGGTGAGGGTGTTGAGATACGGGGCCTGAAAAAGGTGCCCATGCTCCGCAGCGGTGGCAGCGAGAGGATTCCCATCCAGTTGCTGTTCAAAAAACCGGGGCCGACGAGACTGGTCATATCCGGGGATGTGACGAGTGTTGTTGATGGAAAAACACACCCATTTGAAAAAGAGGTGATGGTTGAAGTCCGTGAAAAACTCCAGCCAAAACCTGTCTCCACGCCCGCTTCTGTCCCGCAGCCGCCTACCACCCCCCAGCCAGCCGCCCCCCAGCCAGTGCCGCCCACAGCGGAAAAAGCAGAGGTGCCCGAGGAAACCAGTGAAAAGACCTTTGAGCGCATAAAAGCCGATGCGGTGTACAGGTGTAAGGTCTGCAACGGCAAAATAAAAGAGGGCATGATAATGATAAAATGCTCCTGTGGCGCCACCTTCCACGAGCCGTGCGCTAACAGGGCCAAAAAGTGTCCTGTTTGCGGGAAACCGATCTCGGGCGGAGAGCCAAAAAAGAAAAAGGCCATAAAACTCGGATAAACATCGGATAAACATTTTTATACATTCTCTGTCCAAACGATGACGATGGCCCGGAAAAAAAAGCGTGGACACAGGCACAAAAGCCGTTTCTGGAAATACGGCATCCGGTGGTGTCCGGAGTGCGACGTGCCCCTTCTGTGGAGCCGGTGTGATAGGTGTGGCTCCGCAGCGGCGACTATATCAGTGACTCCGCCGGGAGATGTCAGACCAGGCTTCCCTTTTGACCGCTCTCTTATAATCAACACTGTTGACAGACAGTTCGGAGAGGGCTGTGGAGATCTTTTTCTAAGAGAAAAAGCCGTTTTTCTCCTGAACCGTGTGCCGGCTGTTGACAGGGACGAGGAGATAATCCAGGACGGTGTTGTGCTGGGAGAACTCGTATTTGATATATCTCACGACGGTGGCAAGGGTTGCGGTGGCAGGGGTTGTTGGAAGATAGTTCTGAGAAAAGAGGGCGCCCGCAGGATTCTGGAAAAAGCGGTCCGGGGCGTCGTGGTCTGTGACCGTGGAGCGGTGCCGTCAATAATGAGCGGGAGCAACCTTATGGCCCCGGGGGTTGTTGAGGCGAAGAACGTGGCGGAGGGAGACGAGGTAATAGTCGTTGACGAAGCCGGGAACCTGGTGGGCGGTGGAACTGCCAGGATACGGGGTGTGGAAATGGTAGGTGGCCGGGGCATGGCGGTAAAGGTCCGCTGGCACACTGAAAACAGTGGGGATACCACGGCCCCGGGGGTTGGTGGGATACGCCTGAGGGACACCTCATGGGAAACAGTGGTTGAGGCCAACAGGGCTGCTCTGGGAAACCTTGAGGAGAGGGGGGTAGGGTTGTTGAGGTCTGTTTTGGAAGAAAAAAACCTGCCGGTGATAGCATCTCTCAGCGGCGGAAAGGACAGCCTGGCTGCGCTGCTCGTGGCCCTTGAGGCGGGTCTGCGGCCCAGGGTGATGTTCCTTGATACGGGCCTGGAACTCCCTGAGACCGTGGAAAACGTGAGAGAGGTCGTTGAAAAATATGGGCTTGAGATGGACGTTGTGAACGCCGGGGACGCTTTCTGGAGAGGACTTGGGGTTTTCGGTCCGCCGGCGAAGGACTACAGGTGGTGCTGCAAGGCTTGCAAGCTCGGACCCACAACCATGTACATAAAGGAAAGGTTTCCTGGTGGGGTGGTATCTATCATAGGCCAGAGAGGTTTTGAGTCAGACACACGGGCAGAGAAGGGGGGAGTTTGGGAAAACCCCTGGGTTCCCGGACAGGTGGGTGTCTCGCCAATCCAGAACTGGAGCGCTCTCGCTGTATGGTTGTACATTTTCAGCAAAAAAGCGCCTTACAACTGGTGGTATGAACACGGCCTGTCAAGGGTCGGGTGTTTCCTCTGCCCGTCCGCGGATATGGGTGACTCGGTTTTGATAAAGGAGCGGTTCAGAGACGGCTGGTCTCGCTGGGAGAGATATCTCAGGGAATATGCTAAAAGGAGGGGGTTACCGGAGGAATGGGTTTCCATGGGACTGTGGAGGTGGAAAAAAAAGCCCGGCTGGGTGCGGGAGAAGAGTTTTTCTTCTGTTTTCCCCGACGAAGAAAGAGTGGACGCCCTGTTTGGTTTTCCTAGGGGCGTGGGCATATGGTTTGAAGAAAAAAAGAGAGCGGGTGACTCCGTTGAACTCTTGTTCTCATACCCTGTCAGATTGGAAAATTTCTTGTCCTTTGCTCCCATAATCGGCGTCGTGGTCGGCGAAAAAAGAGGGAGAGAAAAGGCGGGGGGTGGAAACGGGGGAGAAAAAAGAGGTGTCAGCCAGTGGGAGGTGCGATTGCGCACCCGAACCGGATTTGATGTATATGTCTGGTCAGATGGCGTGGTGGTAAAAAATATCAGCGGATCTGGCGGGGACTTGGAACAAGGGGGGGACCTGGAACGGGAAACCGGAGACGTCATAGGCGTGATTGAGCAGGCCAGCAACTGCATTGGGTGTGGAGTTTGCATCGGCCGCTGTTCTTCTGGGGCGATAAAGATCGTGGAAAAGAGGGCGTGGGTTGATCCGGAGCGCTGTGTCGGTTGCAGGGAGTGTCTCAGGGGACCATGCCCGGCCAGGGACTTCAATCCGGAACGTGGTTGAAATTCCGCAAGCAAATTTCTTCCACCACGTTTTCCGGGGCGTCGGTTTTGAACCCCTTGGGTGAGAAATGGGTTTTTGTGGCAGAGTAACCCTTTTTTGTCAGCGTGGACAGAATCGCCTGGAGGGGCGGTGGCGGTATTTTGAGAATGGACGCGAGAACGTTGGTGTCATAGAAAAATGGCGGCATATCGGTTTCTTCTGCTATTAGAGTGAGGAGTTTTTTTGTTTGGCCGGGTCTGGCGAGGTGAGAGGAGTGCTTTTCTGCTTTTGACAGCATCTTTTTGATGAAAGGGCTGGCGGCGAGTGGTCCGGTGTAAAGCGGCCCAAAAACTCTTTTTTCCTCTTCCGCGTTTGCTCCCTCTGCTCGGTAGAGGATGTCAAGGAAATCTGCTCCTGTTCGGATGGCTCTGGCCAGGAGATGTGTCTCAACACCCAGTCCGAGATTTTCCACGGCTTTTCTGGCTTTTGAGCGGCTTTTTTCCACTCTGAGATAGACCCTGAAATAGTGGTCGTGGTAATATGCCAGGAGAGGAGATATTCCAATGTCTCTCTCCGCGCCCTTGAGAACAATGTGACCCAGAAATATCCTGAGCCCGGTTTCGTGGGCGAAGTGGTTTTTGAGAGGCCGGGCATGGTACCTCCGCATACATGTCTGAGGATACGTGCCGGCCAGGACGGCCACATCTGTGGTGGTGAAAGCCGCTATGCCTCCGTGTGTGGTCCCCTCAAGGGCGCTTTCAATGTATGATACCGCTGTTCCAAAAGGGTCAATATCAACGAAGTCAAACTTTTTCTCCCACAAAAGGGACTGGACCCGTCTCGTCGTTATCTCCCACGTGATTTCCAGTATCCCACCGTCGGAATCACCGCCTGTACTGTGTTCTGCCACGTTTTTTTCTACGTTGAGGGTAGCCAGTCCTGTCGCCAGGGGGTCCACATCGTTGAAATGCACTGTTACCCTTTGTCCCATCTTCAGCGTATCCAGCGGCTTTTCTCTCAGCGTGTGTATTATACGTATCCCACGGACGCCCGTGGCGCACATACCGTCCAGAAAAGAGGTCTGGGCGGGTTTTTCTTCCAGAAAAACCAGAAAGGCCAGGAGGGTTATGTCTCTATTGAGAGACATGGCCGGATTATAAAACACTCCCCCTTTTTTTCCTGGTCCACGTATGCTCCCGCTTTTTCCCGTGCAGTATATCCTGGTTCCCGCCTCGGTCAAGTCCTCCAAAGAGGTTGTTCTTTCAAAGTTTATTTTTTCAAAAACGCTTTTCTCATCTGTCTTCTCTATATTGTTTTGCAGGGATCTGCGGCGGAGGTCTTTTTCCGTCCAGTCCCCTCTCACATGCCCCCTCCCAGTATAACCTCTTTTCCCTTTATTATATCTATGACCTTATAGGCAAGCAGGCTTTTGTTCAGGAGGCTGACCTCCAGTATCCTCACATCATCCCTCCGCCTTATGTCCTGGAGCAGGGGGTTGCGGGATTTCTTGTGAAGGGTTATTATGACGGGTTTTTCAGAGTCCAGCGCCTCTTTGACAACTTCCACAAACAGGGGGCTCTCCACCTCCATGCGCCCTATCTCGTCTATGACCACTATGTCGCTCTCCTCCAGCGCCCGTTTAATCGCCTTTACCCCCACATCTTCCAGTGCCTTCAGGTCCACACCGTACTTCCCGACACGGTGGCGTGAGGATATGTTTTCATGGGCGAAAACCCTGCTGTCTCCTGTGGCGACGTCTTCCACAGTGAACCCGACCCTTTCTCCACCTTCAAATATTGAGCGGGTGACCATGCCTCCCACAGTGTATCCCTCTTCTCTGAGCATGTCAACGATTTTCAGCAGGGTCTCTGTTTTTCCCACCCCTGGCTTCCCTGTGAGACCTATCTTTGGAATGAGAGGCATCAAATCACCACACACCTGTCTTATGCCACGGGGTAAATGTGGTATGAATACTTTAACTTATCGTAGCTCTCTCTGCTTTACATCCTCTCCCCGGATATACGGGATACGTACATCAACGGGTATCCCTCTTCAGCCAGGTATTCCATTTTTGCCTCCACCTCGTATCCACCGTACTCAACAACAACCCTCACAGAGAGCATTTCGGGAGAAAGCGAGGAATAGTCATACTCGTCGCTTTTGGTCCCGAGCGACTCCCTCTTTATACGCACCTCCGCGTCCTTGACATACGGCTGGACGAGCGTCGCCTCCCTTATCGCCTTCTCCAGAGAAGCAACGTTTTTCATAGAAACTGGCGTGCCAATGTACTGGTGGTATATCGTCGCCAGCTTTATCCCCGCCTCAAAAACCGCCCTATCCCTCGGTGTGCAGTTGAAACGGTTACTCAGGTTTTTTTCTCTGTCCTCTCGTCTCATGCAACGACATGGTTTTCTCACTAAAAAACTCTACCACCGTTACCGTTATATACCGGTTCTTTTTTAGGGGGCAAATACCCGGTTGGGCCGGAGAAACAAAAGTTATATAAGACCCCCGGGTATATAGAAAAATGGTCTGATGGGTCTAAGCCCTGTATAAAGTTAGCCTGTTGGACGTGCACCCGGCGAGGTGGTGTGGCTCGTCGGGGAAGGGCATAGACCTGCGGTTTAGCAGCAACCCGCTGCGAGTTGGTCGATGATTGCCAGTCATACGCAGCCTGAACGTGTGCCAGGCCAGAGCCCGACGGCTGCTACGCCACCTGGGGGATGGCTCGGCTCGGGCGCCGATGAAGGTCGTGCCAAGCTGCGATATGCGGCGGGGAGGCGCAAGGATCCTTTGATCCGCCGATCGCCGAATGGGACCTCCCGCTCCCTCGTGGAGCAGTCCCTCTGGGACGGGGAACCCGGGGAATTGAAACATCTTAGTACCCGGAGGAAAAGAAACCAACAGGGATGCCGTGAGTAAGGGCGACTGAAAGCGGCAGAGGGCAAACCGAATCCCCCGTGGAAACATGGGGGAGATGTGGGGTTTTGGACCCCGGTACCTCTTCGTCATCCGACCCGAAGTCCACTGGAACGTGGCGCCATAGAGGGTGACAGCCCCGTAGGGGAAGGATGAAAAGAGGAGTCCGGGTGTTCCCGAGTAGCGTGCGTTGGATATCGCGCGTGAATGTGGGAGGCATTTACTTCCAACCCTAAATACGTCCCGAGACCGATAGCGCACTAGTAGCGTGAGCGAAAGCTGAAAAGCACCCCTGGCGGGGGGTGAAAAGAGCCTGAAACCAGGTGGTTACAACCTGACACGGCGTGAAAGCGCAATGCAGCGTCGTGTCGTCCGATTCGAAAATTGGGCCAGGGAGTTCCGATCAACGGCGAGGCTAAGCGGTATACCCGCGGAGCCGTAGGGAAACCAACATGCCCGCAGCCCCCTTGTGGGGCGAGGGGCGGGGTGTGCTCGCCCGGAGTCGTTGGTGGGAGACCCGAAGCCCGTCGATCTATGCCTGGGCAGGATGAAGCCCGGGGAAACCCGGGTGGAGGTCCGAACCGGTGCTGACGTGCAAATCGCTCGGATGACCTGGGCATAGGGGTGAAAGGCCAATCTAGGCGGGCGATAGCTGGTTCCTCCCGAGACTACCCGCAGGTAGACCTCGGCAGAGGTAGGCCATGGGGTAGAGCACCGACTGGGTGTTTAGGGGGCGAAAGCCCTCGGCATCCTATCGAACTCCGAACCTGTGGCCGCCGTAGAAGCCGGGTGCTAGGGCACCAGGGGTAAGCTCGGTGTCCGAAAGGGAAAGAACCCAGCCCGGGGTTAAGGTCCCCAAGTGCCGGCTAAGTGTGACCGAAAGGGAGTCCGTGGTCTAAGACAACTGGGAGGTGGGCTTAGAAGCAGCCATCCTTTAAAGAGTGCGTAACAGCTCACCAGTCGAGATTGCGGGCCCCGAAAATAAACGGGGCTAAGTCGGCCACCGAGACCCCGGGGCGCCGAAAGGCGATCCGGTAGGGAGGCGCCGGGCGTGGGTGGAAGCTGGGCCGTGAGGTCCAGTGGACCGCGTTCGGACGAGGATCCTGGTAGGAGTAGCAGCAAAGAGCGGTGAGAATCCGCTCCGCCGAAGGGGCAAGGGTTCCTCGGCAATGTTCGTCAGCCGAGGGTTAGTCGGTCCTAAGGGTGTCCTTAACCGGCACACCCGAAAGGGAAGCAGGTTAATATTCCTGCACCACGTCATCTTTTGCCTGACCTCTGACACATCGGGGTAGGCTGAGCGGGGGTTCCAACCCGTCCAAGCGTATAAGCCGGGGGAGAACCGTAATGGTGAGAACCCGGTGAAAGCGTGATGGGGAAGGCGTATGCTGACTCGGCTGAGCCCTGGTGTCCGTGAAAAGGAGGTCAGGGCCGGATGACGTGACCGTACCTAGAACTGACACAGGTGCCCCTGGGTGAGAAGCCCAAGGCGTGTCGGCGCAATCCAGGTGAGGGAACTCGGCAAATTAGCCCCGTAACTTCGGGAGAAGGGGTGCCAGTCATGAAGATGGCTGGTCGCAGTGACAAGGGGGCTCCGACTGTTTAATAAAAACATAGGTGGCTGCAAGTCCGAAAGGATGTGTATAGCCGCTGAAGCCTGCCCAGTGCCGGTATCTGAACCCCGGGTACAACCGGGCGAAGGACCGGTAAACGGCGGGGGTAACTATGACCCTCTTAAGGTAGCGTAATACCTTGCCGCTTAATTGGCGGCTTGCATGAAGGTCCAACGAGGGCCCCACTGTCCCCACCTGGAAGCCGGTGAAACTGACGAACTGGCGCACAGTCCAGTATCTCCCACCTGAAAGCGAAGACCCCGTTGAGCTTTACTGCAGCCTGTCGCTGTGTTACGGTCCTGGATGTGTAGCGTAGGCGGGAGCCGTCGAAGCCCGGGCGCCAGCTCGGGTGGAGGCGCCGATGAAACACCGCCCTTCTGGGGTCGTAGCACTTACCCCTACGGGGGGACACCGATAGGTGGGCAGTTTGGGTGGGGCGCCACGCGCTCGAAAAGGTAACAAGCGCGCCCAAAGGTCGGCTCAGGCAGGTCAGAAATCTGCCGTTGAGTGTAAGGGCAAAAGCCGGCTTGACGTGGATTCGAACAGTAAGAATCCACGATGCGAAAGCAGGGCCTAACGAACCACTGTGCCTCATAAATGGGGGCCAGTGATAACAGAAAAGTTACCACGGGGATAACTGAGTTGTCTCCAGCAAGAGTTCATATCGACCTGGAGGCTTGCTACTTCGATGTCGTCTCTTCCTATCCTGGCGGTGCAGCAGCTGCCAAGGGTGGGGTTGTTCGCCCATTAAAAGGGATCGTGAGATGGGTTTACAACGTCGTGAGACAGTTGTGTTGCTTTTCGGTGGGAGTGCGCGGATGCCTGAGGGGAAGGGCCCCTTAGTACGAGAGGAACGGGGGCTCGCGGCCTCTAGTCTACCAGTTGTCCGGGAGGGCATCGCTGGGTAGCCACGCCGCAGGTGATAAGAGCTGAAAGCATCTAAGCTCGAAGCACCCCCTGAAACGAGGCATCCACTGAGGGCACCCATAGACGATGGGTTTGATAGGCCCGGGATGTAAGCACCGAGGCTTCGGCCGAGGTGTTCAGTCCACGGGTACTAACGCCCGAGGCCGTCATCTGGCTTCTGGTCTGGCCGTTAGACAGGCTGCGTATGATAAATCCACACCGTTTTTTATCTGGTTATTTTTTGCTTTCTCCTCCTCCAGATCCCTGTGGGACCTTCATCGTCTTTCCGGTTTTTTACGAAAATCCACAGGCCGGTGAGAAATAGGGTGAGCACAACGCCTATTCCAACATTCTGTCCTACGGGGAACATCTGTTGTGGGGAGAAAGGGTGGAATGGATAGAACGGGCTTAGGTCGCTGGCCATGAACGCGGTTTGAGGTATGTCCAGTAGGATATGGAGGGACATGGCTGCGAAAGCTATGTGGAAGAGGTGTTGCCCGCGTTTCACGAAGCAAATTACTTCCATTACTCCTGCTGTGAGGAGAGCGAAAAGGAATGAGTGGGTCACTGTCCCATGGAAGGAGGTTGCAAAATCATATCCCAGGAAGAGGGAAAAAACATCTATGTCTGGGAGGAGGCTGCATATGACCATACATTTCATACCGAACCGGTCTATCTTCATCTTCTTTCCTATGGCGAAGCCAATCATGTAGTGGGTGAATGGGTCCATGGTAAGTTCTCCTTTTGTCTTCTCTCCTTTTGTCTCCCATCTGCATCCCGTGTGTCCTTTGCGTGCTTTTCTTCTGTATCTACCGCAGGTGAAGAAATAGCCTTTATTTCTATGTGTGCCTTCAGATGTGCCCTCAGGTCTTTATATACTTCTTGGATTTCTTTGGTGCCATCAATAGTTATAAGCGATGGAGCTCTTTTTCCCAGCGAAGAAATGTATTCTCTTATTGCCTTGTTGTAGGTCTTGTTGAGTTCCTCCAGCTGTTTTTCCGTCTCGTGGAGATGAGGCATCTTTTTCCTGTAACCAGGGGTCTTCAGCCTCTCCATGATCCTCTGATATGCGGTCTTTCCGTCGCACTCTATTTTTATGATGACATCCGGAGCAGGCACCCCTGCCAGGCGGGGCACCAGACGATAGCCTATTTTGGAGCCGTACATCTCTCATATACAGTGGCCTCTATGAGGGGATTTCGGTCCAAGATAAGAATATACACATCCCGGTTGATCAGTATCTTGGCGATAGGATATAACATCGTGTCCAACCACCAGCAATGCCTGATGAGGGCCCTGTCACCCAGTTCATCCCCTTTTATTGCGATTCTGTCTAGGAAGTTCATGAGTGTGTCAAATAGAGGAGTCCTGTGTGATATATGGGGGTGTGTATTATGCCCACCCGTTTACCTGAAAAGAGATCATATCGTAACATCTCTGCCAGGGACGTCTTTCCTGAACAGTCTATTCCAGATAGGCAGATGATTGCAGGGCGGGAGCGTTCCAATTTTCGCTTCCTAAACCTCATAACAGAGATAAAAACTGATTGTTAGTTTATTTTAAAGTATGTGGCATACAGGTATGAAGCATTTAAGGCATGTTGCGTGGCATTCTGAGCCAGGGAGGTGTCCGTGGGAAGGCGGGGGGTTGTGGCGTGGACGGCATCCCGGGGCTTTTGGGACTTTTTGAGGAAAGTTTTATAAGGAAGATATGACAGTTACTACTGTTATGAGAGGTCCCGTTGTAGCAATAGGCGGAAATGTTGACCTTTTTCCTGAGGAACCGATTTTTGTGCGTATCGGAGACCTGTTGAAAAAGAGCCACTCAGAACGAAAGGGACGTCCAAGAATTGTGATTATCCCGTCTGCGAGTGATAATCCCGTATCTTCTGGGAAAAAGTATAGTTATGTGTTTCAGAACCTGGGAATTGATGTGGACGTATTAACTCCTTTGAAGCGGAAAGAAGCGAGCGATCCAAAAATAGTTGCAACTGCTGAGAGAGCGAATGGTTTTTTCTTCGCGGGAGGCAACCAGTTGCGGCTTACATCCATTGTGGGAGGCACCCCCCTGATGGAGGCAATTTTCTCTCGTTTTTTAGAGGGGGCCCTGGTCGCTGGTACCAGCGCTGGTGCTGCTGCTCTAACGGAGACCATGATCGCCTATGGAGAATCATATGAAGCTCTCTTAAAGGGAAAAGTGGAGTTGAGTCCGGGATTTGGGTTTATTGGGGGAGCAGTCATTGACACGCATGTGTTGACCCGTGGCCGTTTTCCCCGCCTTGTGCATGTGGTCTCAGAAAATCCCTATATTCTGGGCGTAGGTCTGGCCGAAGACACGGCGGTTGTGTGGGATTTTGACAAAGCGTCCTTTGAGGTTTTGGGAACAAGGAATGTGGTGGTGGTGGACGGACGTGACATTGATGCCACTAATATACCTGAGATAGAACATAGCGACCCCATATCGGTTTCCGGGTTGAGAGTCCATATTCTTGGGAATGGATGCACTTTTTTGTTAGATAAGAGAAAGGCTGTGATTCCGGAGAGGTTTTCTAGGGCTCATGAAGACTTTTAGAACTGTTCTACTGTTCTATTTATTACCTGTCTGCTGCCAGGTGGTCTGAAAAGTGGTCTGAAAAGTTTTAGGTGCCAGGTTTGGGTATCAGGTGCGGTGTTTTAAAATCCGTTTCACATCTTTTTTTGTGAGATCCAGGTCAACGAATGCCAGCACGTCGCCCTTTTCGGCAACGGTCATCGCAAAAGAGAGAGCTTCGTCCATGTCAGATATGATCTCGTATTTTGTTGTCTTAGTTTTGATTGCCTCCTCTACCCCTTTACCTATAAGATGGGCTATCTCCCCAGGCTCTCTCCCTCTGAGTATTGCTCTGTTTTCGGTGCATACTATGATATCAAACCATTCCGCTGCTGCCATTCCACATCGTTTTATCAGTTCATCTGTTCTGTCGCCCGGTACTGCGAACACTATGATTTTTCTCTTTCCTTTGAGATGGGAACAATATGATCCTACTGCCCGGATGGCCTCGGGGTTGTGGGCGTAGTCTAAAAGAACGGTGAATCCATTGATGTGGTAAAGGTTCATTCTCCCCGGGTTGTTTTCTTCGTTTAGTTTAAATGAAGATAGATTCTGGAACAGCTTGGGGAGGGGAATGCCCGTGGCATAGGAGGCAGCCAGGGCTGCGAGGACGTCTTCAATCAGAGGGCGGCAGTCTCCCACAGAGAATGACAGTTCGCTCTCGTCTCCTAGAACAACACGTTTCCCGTTTATGTATGCGACAAAACAGGTGTCTCTCCTTTTTTTCTCATATAGAAAAACTGGCGTCTTTTTTTCAATAGATTCTGAGATGATGTCATTGACTTCTGTGGAGAAAAAGATTGGCTTTCCTTTTGCCCTCTCGGCGAGATGGCATGCGTATCTGTCCCCTGCGTTTATCACGCACCATCCTTCTTTTTCTGTTGCTTCAACGAGAACGGACTTTATCCAGAAGATGTCGTCTATGCTCTCTATGCCGTCCACTCCTATGTGGTCTTCTCCTATGTTGGTGACAACACTTACCAGACATCTGTCAAACCCCAGCCCTCTTTTGAGTATCCCCCCTCTGGCCGTTTCTACCACGGCGAATTCCACATTTGGGTCGTTGAGCACCAGCCTTGCACTCCACGGCCCGGTCGTATCCCCGCCAGCCACTTTTTTTCCACCTATCCAGATTCCCCCTGTAACCGCCAGACCCGTGGTAAAGCCTTCCTTCATGGCAATCCAGTTGACCATTCTGGCCGTGGTTGTCTTCCCGTTTGTCCCTGTGATGGCCACAAGTGGTATCCTTCCATTTCCTCCGGGAAACAAATAGTCCACGATGTGCTCTCCCACCGGGATGGGCTCTCCTTTGGTGGGGCTCAGGTGCATTCTGAGACCGGGGCTGGAGTTGATCTCAATTACCGCCCATTTTGTCTCGTCTTTTGGGAGGGTTATGTCCTCTGCGATAACATCCACTCCTGCGACGTCAAGTCCGATAATCTTTGCCGCTCTCTCCACGGTCTCTTTAATTGATGGGTGCACCATGTCTGTTACGTTTTCCGCTGTCCCTCCGGTACTGAGGTTGCCTCCGCTGCGTAAAAAAATAATTTCTCCCCTGTCTGGTACGTGTTCTGGGTCTATTCCCTGTTGTCTCAGGAACCTCAATTCTTCTTCTCCCAGTCGAAGCCTGGTCAACATGCTTTCATGTCCCTCACCTCTCAGAGGATCCATGTTCACCTTGTCCACTAGGGCTTTTATGGTAGAACAGCCATCGCCCACTACGTGTGCAGGTATCCTTTTTGCCACTGCTACCACGTTTCCATCCACGACCAGAAACCTGTAGTCGTCTCCCTGGACGTATTCTTCTACCATAACCCTTGGTCCGTATTTGCTTGCTATCCTGTATGCCTCTTTCACTTCTTCCTCTGTGACCAGGTTGCCCATAACCCCCTTTCCGTGGTGGGCGCTTACCGGTTTGAGGAGCACAGGTTTGCCTCCCCTCATGATCCTGGATGCGATGGCGAGTGCCTCGTTTTCTGAGCAAGCCGTTTCCCCGTATGGCACAGGAATGCCATTTGCAGAGAGAATCCTTTTGGCCATCTCTTTGTCTCTTCCTATATCAGATGAGAGAAGAGATGTCGCAGAAGTGATAGAGGCCCATATCCTCTTCTGGTAGACGCCCCATCCGAGGGTGAAAAGGCTCAACTCTGGGTCCAGCCTGGCGTAGGGTATGTTTTTCTTTTTTGCGGCATCAATGATGGCCTGTGTGCTGGGCCCCAGTTTTTCTCTCTGGTAGATTTTTTTCATACCTTCCTCTGCTATTTTTATTTCTTTCAGATCAAGTTTATCTTTCAGGAGTCCATTCACTATCTGGATGGCTGTGGAGAGTGCCATCTTTGCCAGTTCCTCGCTAACGTATTCCACTACAATAGTGTACAGGGACCCTTTTTTCTGTCTGCTCTTTCCAAAGTAAACCTCTGCTCCAGCGCGCGTCTGAAGGGCAAGGCATGTGTGCTCTATTATATGCGCCGGATATGTTCCCATCTCCAGGCGCCTTAGAAAACCTCCCGGGCGGCCCTCTGAGCAGTGATGTTCTTTCAGTTCTGGAAGGAGTTCCACGAGTCTGCGAGAGAAAGTAGCACTGGAAGGTGTGTTTTCCCACGGGCCCAGGTCTACCATGGCTTCCATGACCGGAAATAGAGCATAGACGTTTGGTCCTCTCAAAAAAGAGGTTCTCACCAGTTGGATATCGTTCATTTATTTCCGCTCCTCACCCTCTACGCCTGGTAAGTGTCTTGTCTTTTATACAAAGGAGAGGAGGAGGTGAGGTTTTATATATATTTTTCTAACGCATAATTAGGTTGTAGGACCTGGAAATTTTTTCGTCTCCAAAGAGATGTGGGTGATGGATTTGGCGGTATGGTTAAATTGAACGACCGCCAGAATGCCCGGATAGTGAAGAATGTGTCATCGGGAAAGGTGAAGACGAGAGAAGCAGCCTGTATCTACGGTGTGAGCCAGAGGCGTATTCAGCAGTTGGCAAAAGAATATCTGGACCGTGGTGAGATTCCCCGGCTGAAAAGGAACAGACGACCAAAGACATATTGACGGAGGAACAGAAACGGTGGGTTGACGAGGCCTGGGAGAAGACACGGCCGGGCTCTAAACTCCTCTATTACGAACTGCGCCGACGGGGTATGAACGTTCCGAAGAACAAGTTGATTGCCTACCTGCGGGAGACAGGACGTAGTAAACCAAATAAAAAGCTGCAGAAGAAGAGAAAACGATGCCGGTATGAGCGTAAACACTCCTGCACCCTGGTCCATGGAGACTGGCACAGACGTACAGAGAACGGCCTCTATGCCATCATATGGCTCGACGACGCATCAAGAAAAATCCTCGCCTGCGGAGAATTTCTCCGAAGCAACAACTGAACACTCAACAGAAACCCTCCAATGGGCCATAGAACACGCCAGCCTCTACCACGCAACCATCCGCCAGGTGAACACAGACAGAGGAGCACAATTCTACTCCAACAAAAAGAAACCCTCCAGGTTCGAACAATTCCTGACAAGCCAGGGAATTCAATTCATACCCTCACGAAAACAAAACCTTCAGACAAACGGCAAACTAGAACGACACTGACTGGAATATGACAGACACAGACCACGCTTTAACAGACCCCGCTTTAACAACATCCAAGAATACGCAGACTGGTACAACCACTGACATGACCCCCACAAACAAGCGAAATAATAACCGGGTTCCACACACGTCTCTCACATCCAAAACCCTTATAAAGAGGGAGTTTTTACCCCTCTTTCCGTAGGCTCCGGTTAACGCTCACAATAAATAAACGAAGGAGGAACACCCTTGGCGAGAAAAAGTGCCCGTGCGAGAGCAGCTGCGAGGAAGATGAAAGACAAGTGGAAGGCGAAGGAGTGGTACAAGCTCCTCGCCCCAGAGATGTTCAACGAGGTGGTGCTCGGAGAGACCCCCGCAGACTCCTCTGAAAAGGTCCTGGGGAGAACGGCTGAACTGACGGTGGGTGACATCACGGGGGACTTTTCAAAGATGCACATAAAGATGAAGTTCAAGGTGTACGATGTGAGTGGTTTTACGGCGAGGACGAAGTTTGTGGAGCAGAGCCTGACAAGCGATTATCTGAGGCGTCTTGTGAGACGTAAGCGATCAAAGATAGACGGAGTTTTTGACGTCAAAACGAAAGAGGGCTACGTTCTCAGGGTTAAACCGGTGGCAGTCACAGACCACAGGATCCAGTCGTCTCAGAAACGGGCTATACGGAAGATAATGCTTGAGGAATGTGCAAGCTATGCCGGCTCCCATACCATGAGCGAGTTCATAAAAGGCATGATATCCGGGGACATTCAGAAGAGGATCGCACGCAAGTCCAAGGTTATCTACCCCCTCAAAAGGGTTGAGTTCAGAAAAATAGAGGTTTTGAAAGAGCCGAGTGAAAAAGACCTTGAGCGGATAAGAGAGGAGATGGCCAAAAAGCTTGAGGAAGAGAAAGAGGCGGCAGAGAAAGAGGCTGAGGAGGCCGCCGGGGCCGGGGGAGAAGGTGCGGAGGGGAAAGCAGAGACGGGAGCGGAGAAGCATGGCGAGACAGAAGGTGCCGCAGAAAAACCGGCTGAAGAAATGGATGAAAAGGCGGTCATAAAAGAGCTTACGAAGATCCCAGGGGTTGGGCCGCAGAAGGCAAAACTCCTTTACGAGGCAGGTTACAGGAGTGTTGACGCTGTCAAAAACGCTTCGCCTGAAGAACTTGAGGTTATTGATGGCATCGGGCCTGAGATGGCCAAAAAGATAGTTGAGAACGCCAAAAAGGTGTGACTTTTCCGCTGCGTCAGTTGTTGTCTCGTTGTCTCAGCCGCCGGGCTTTGTGGGAGACGCCGCCCTGTACAGTGCGTCAACGAACTTTTTCGCTTCCTCTCTTGTGAGGGATGTTTTTTTGACAAGCAGGTTTACAAGGTTTTCTTTTGATCCCCCCTCCAGTATTGTTTTGGCTATGATGTCCATTATGTCACCCGTGTCTTTCTGAACTTCTGCTTCTTCGTCTTCTTCGCCCTCGTCTCCCTCTTCTTCCTCTTCAAATACTTCTTTCATAAGCAGGTGTACGCCGAGTAGGAGCGATGTCAGTGCGTCGTTGAACTCCTCTTTTCCGAGCGAGCTGAGGTCAAGGTCTGTTCTTATTGTTATCTCGTCTCCGAGGCCTGACAGAGTTATTCTGGCGAGCTGGAGGCGGTAGTTGAGGAGGAGCAGTTTTCTGTAGAGGTCAAGCCTGGTGTCTGCTTCCAGGGCTGCTGTTTCCAGGCCTGTGGAGAGGGTGAGTATAACAAAGCCCGGCTTGAACAGTATCTTTATCTTTATGTCTGTGTTTCCCAGCTGGGCAGTTATTATTCCATCTTCTTCTTTTATGTTCCATTTTTCATCAATAATTTTGTTACTTTTGTCCTTTTTTTCAACAAGCCACTGGAGTATCTTCTTTTTCATCTTTTCTTCGGAGGTCATCTTCCACCTTCCTTTTTTTTATTTGTATGGTCATCTGTGTTGAGCGTGTTTGTGCCCCGGTTTATGCGTACTGGGGTGGTCCGGTGTACCTTTTTTTCTCCTTTTTCAGGACTATAGACGTGGCTACGGCTATGGCGTCTTCTTCGGCGAGGCCACCGACTTCTATGAGAGCGTTTTTTATCTCTTCAAATGTTGGGTTCCCTTCTAGGTCTTCGGGTACGTATGTCTCCTCTTCGCTCTCTTCCTCCTTTTCGTGGCTGCTGAGCACATATCCAACTGCCTCCGCTGTGAACAGGAGGCTCTCTATGGCGTCTGCGAACTCTTTTTTTCCAAGTGTGTGTCTGTCCAGGTCTGTTCTGAGCAGCACTTCGTCTCCCAGGCCGTAGAGGGTGAGCTTTGTCATCATGAACCTATCGCTCAGCAAAAGCAGTTTTCTGTATATGTCTAGGCGATCTTTGTTGGGCAGAGTGGCGGTCTCAAACCCTGTTGGGAGGGAGATGTTTATAAAATCTTCCTCTATTTCTATTATGAGGTTCAGCCCTATTTCGGGGAGAGACGCCAGGAGGGTGTTTTCGTCTGCCTCCTCCACTTCCCATTTGAAGTCCAAAACGTTCTCTATTTTGTTCCGTTTTTTGTGTTCGGTCAGCCATTTTATTATCTCGTCTCTGGTTATTTTTTTTCCGGACATGGTTTTTCCTCTCACAGGAAACGCTGGGTGGTTTTGTTCTGGTGTTATTGCTATGCTATGTTCCCGGGTGTTTATGAATTTTTGGGTTATGGTGTTCTGGCTGGTGTTCTGGTGGGCTCTTATCGGGGCGGATAGCCGGGTGCAGTTGGGCGAACACTTTTTATATATTCCGGTTGCTTTCTATAGCGAGGTCTGATGATGGACGGTGAGATATCCGGCAGAGAGGGCGGGGCCCGGAAAAAGGATGGTGGTGCGAGCAGGGTAGACAGATCTTTCCGCATAACCACGGGCGTATATGGTCTAAACAGTATCCTGGGAGGGGGTTTGTATGTTAACTCTACCACTGTTGTGATAGGTGCGTCCGGTGCGGGGAAGACGACCCTTGCCACACAGTTTTTGAGGCGGGGACTTGAGCAGGGGGAGGACGGGATTTTCATAACGCTTGACGAGCCCCCAGCCCGTCTTTTGAGAGAGGCCGTTGCTATGGGGTGGACGGATGCCGAGGATTATCTCAGGGATGGCTCGTTTGTTTTTGTTGATGCCGGGGGGAAACAGTTCACGGATTTCATACGCCACGAGCTGGCGGATTTTGTGGCTGAGTGGGAGGGCCACCGGGCGAGGATTGTCATTGATCCTCTCACACCTGTGCTGTGGTCTGTTCCGACGAAATACGAGCAGAGGGAGATTGTGTCTTTTCTGTTGCGTGAGACCAGAAAGATAGGCACTGTCCTGTGCACTCTGGAGGAACATGGCCGTGGAGACCTGTCTACCCCTGAGATAGCGATACCGATGTATCTGGCTGACAACGTGATTCACCTCCGCTATTCCAGCGTGGAAAACCCTGAGCGGCGGGAGCTTAAGATCGTTAAGACACGTATGAGCCCGCACAGCAGGTACTCTCACCCCTATTCTATAATTCAGGGTGTTGGCGTTGTTGTGCACAAGGTTGGGGAGGAGACATTGGAAGGAGAGCGTGTTGATGTTGAGAAGATTTTCAGGGATATGCTCTCAGAGGTTCCCAAAGAGGTTCTTTCCGGTCTCTCTCCCGCCGAAAAAAAGAACATAAAGAGAACCGTGAGGTACCTTTCCAGGAGGACGTGGGTGGAAGAGGACCCTGTTGAGATCCTTGAGCTTCTATTTGAGGAGTACAACCTGCTGTGATGTTATAAAAGCCTTTGTGAGTGGAGTGTGTGATGCGAAGGGCTGAGATTTCTGGGAGGGACGGTGTTTCACCGGGAAGCAAAAAGCGGGGCGGGGGCAGAGAGAAGAAAATGGGCGAGGCACTGAGGGGAGAGTTTTATGCTTCGGGAGAGGCCATATGCGGCACACCTGTGGGGAGTTTTCCTGTGACCTTTGACCACCTGCGGGTTGCGTGTCTCGTCTCACGTTATCCAGGTGTGACTATAAATGGTATTGCTGGCATGGCGGGTTTTTCGTGGCGAAAAACGTCATCTATTGTGGGTGACCTTGTTTCAGCAGGTGTTCTAAAGGTGTGCCCTGGTTGCAGAAACTGCAGAAACGGAACGGGTAGAGGGGGCCCGGAAGGTTTCTTTCCTTCAACTTACAGCGAGTCAGAGGGGAAAGTTCTCTGTTTTCTGGAGCGTGTGCGGGCCAGGAGGTCCGCTGGGGGCTCAGAGATGGCTCCGGATATGTTTTTGCACTCAATGGTGAGATGTCAGGGCATGCCTCTGGGGAAATTCTCAGCGTGCACCGGTCTGTCTGTCTCCGTTTTGAGGGAGATGGAGCGCTGTGGCATTCTGGTTTTTGTGCGCGATGGACGTGAGAAGCGTGTTTTTTTCTCGCCTCTTTTTATGGATTTGGCTAAAATGGGTCGTTTGAAAACCGTGCGTTTTGCCAGGGTGCTTTTGTCTGTTTTTTCAGGTCTCCACCGGGCTCTTGATGGTGCTCGAGGGGGTCAATTAGAGGACAGCGATGCCACGGACGCGGGTGTGACTGGTGGTGCTGGCGGTGTTGGTGGTGCTGGCGGAGACGTGGGGGTCGTTATGGTCCCTGAGTCTCTGGTGCTGAGAGAGAGCCCGTCGGGGGATCTTTTCATCGATACGGGAAAGGAGATTCTCGCTCTGACACCAGAGTTTTTCAAAATTTTACGACAATTATGATGTTTGAATTTGTATACATTTTTCTTTTCGTTGGAAAAGTGATATAATACGCCCCGGGGATAGTAAGACATGCCATGGTTGAGGACAGACGGCGTGATGGAAAAAAGAGGTTCACAGAGGATTTCATGAAAAAATGGACGCGGGTAGCCGAGGCCAAACCAAAAGAGGAGGATACCTTTGAATGTCCAATATGTCACACGGTTTTGCCTGTTGAGGTGGAAAAGTGTCCCAACTGTGGCGCCGTTTTCGTTGAGGAAGGAAAAGAAGAGGGCGAAGAGGTTCTATACGAGTGTCCTGTCTGCGGTGGCTATGTAAGAGAGGACGAGACGGTGTGCCCCCACTGCGGAGCTGTTTTTGAGGGCGCAGAAGAGGACGAGGAAAAAGTTGAGCTTGAACCTGACGAGCTTCTTGAAGAACTTGACCTTCTCATATCTGAAGCAGAGGAGGTGCCCGAAGAGACCGCTGAGAAAGCCGTCCCCGCAGTCACCGCCCCCCCTGTGCCAAAGACCCTTGAAAAGCATCCGAAAGCCGCTGTATCAGTGGGTGGAAAGAGGGGGCTCACAAACGGTCTCGGGGAAAGAAGAGGGCTGACGAACGGCCTGTCCCGGGGGCTAACCAACGGTCTCGGACGTACAAATGGTCTGACCAATGGATTAGGGCGTACGAACGGCCTGACGAATGGTCTGGGACGCACCAGCGGTGTCACCAACGGTTTGACCAACGGGCTCAGGGCTCTCCAGAGAGGGGTAACCAACGGGAACGGTCTGACAAACGGCCTGGGCATGATAAGGCCCATGGCGGTTAAACGTGAGCTCTGGAAGGTCTCCCTTATCCCATTTGTTGGCATAGTACTCATCCTGGCGGCGCTCCTGTCCGCTGTGTCCACGTTCCCGTCCCAGGCCCCTATCACCGTGGACGGCGACGTTTCGGACTGGAAAAATGTTGGCCACCAGGGTGCATTTCAGGTGTCTGGCGTGGGCTTCAACCCTAACGTGGATATCGTCCGTGCAGGCGTTTTTACAGACCCAAATTTTGTTTTCTTCTCGGTTGAAGTCTCTGGTACCATCCTGCAGGGCAACTCTTTCAACAGGACAGACGTTTTTTACGTGTTCCTGGACTCAGATGGAAACCCCATGACAGGGTATGCTCTGGGGGGCAGAGACACATGGGGCTTTGGGGCGGATGTGATGATCAAAGTGGAGGGGGTTGGGGGCAAAATCGTTAGCTCCGAGTGGTACTCTTACAACACACCGCTGGGCAATGATATACCCGGGTGGGTGAGGGGTGGAAAGGTAAAATCGGCGGCTTCTAAAAACGCGCTTGAGATACAGGTTTCAAAAACATCGGCAAAGGTTTCAAACGGCTCTCTGGTGCTCTTTTTCACCCACTCCTGGGATGGCTGGGAGGACATGACCGATGGACCGCTCCCTGTTGAAAACAGTGCTGTCCTGTGGGTCATCCAGAAACCGGTGGCCAAAAACGTGCTTGTTACCGGGACCCAGGAACAATTTCTGGAAGTTTCTATGCGTTCTCTGGGAGGAGACGTATTGGTTGAGTCACTCTATGTCACACGAACCGGGACGGCCTCTGTTTCGTCTCCTGCGCCTTTGACCGTTGATGGCGGCATTCACTCTTTTTCACATGCCGGTGTCTCATCTGATGGCACGTTGTTCTCTGCGTCTCTGGACACTGAGATAAAGAATGGCACCTGGTCCAATTTCACGGTTTATTCAACGCCGTCAGCCGACGACTCCGGGAAACCTCTTGGTTTTTTGATATGTAACAGGGGAGATGTGCGAACCCGAAATCCTGACAGGGTGCACGTGTTCCTCAGGACCGTTTTGCCGCTGCCTGGCGAAGGACTGGATTTCATGGGCTATGTGGGCTCTCCGCCTGACAACATAACTGTTGACGGCGCTTTTGCCGATTGGAACACCGTTTTCCCGGTGGGAGACGAGACCTCAGACAACATCGGGCGTTCCATGGACATATCTTCGTCAGCCATTGTGGTAGAAAACATGGAGATAAAGGCACATGTTAAAACGGCAGACGAGATGCTCGGCGGCACGCTGGTGACATTTGCCCGTTCCAGCAGTATTTCGCATAAGCCCCAGGGGGGAGGCGGAGGCGGCACAACGGGAGGGGGGCGCGTTGACAGCGACAGGGATGGCATCCCTGACGACTCTGACCCATACCCGTATGACTATGACAACGATGGGATACCGGACAGCACGGACCCGGACATGGATGGGGATGGGATACCAAACGGAGTTGATTTCTGGCTCGGGCCCGAAGGGACCGGGATATACCTGGGAGACGTTGCCATCGGTGCACCGGAGGGGATTGACTATTTGATCGGCTATTTTGACATAGACTCAGACGACTCAACGGGTTTCAGAGTGACAGCGTCAAACGCCTGGACCGGTTCCGGAACAGAGCGTGTGTTGGATGATGTGCTTGTTGGAGCGGAATACCGTGTTTTCATCTCCGGCGAAAACGGCCATCTCACGGCGCGTGATGTTCAGAGGTACATAAACGGAACATGGGAATCCCTGGGGACACCTGCTGTTGGGGTTGGTGCAAGGGATATTGAGATCGGATTTTCGCTCCCGGACGAACGTGTCTCTCTGGGGTCGGTGCGTGCGCTTTTTGTCTCCACAAGCTGGTCTGAGAAAACAGGGGACATAGCCGGGCCAGTTGAACCATCCCGCTTCAGGTATGCACGTGGAACACGCGGGTTTGAGGTCATAGCAGACGGCAACGGCACAACAGGTGGCGACAGGTTTGGTTTTAACGTGTCGGGAGCGGGGGATATCAATGGGGATGGATACGACGATGTGATCGTCGGAGCACCATACGCCGACTACAACGGGGTGACCGACTGCGGTGCCGCCTACATATTTTTCGGTTGGCCTGGGCTTGACCTGGGCGACCTTGACGCCGGCAAAGCGAATGTGACCATCTATGGCACCGCCAGTGGTGGACACCTCGGATGGGATGTCGCCGGCGGCGGGGATCTGAACAACGATGGCTATGACGACGTGGCGATAGGGGAGCCGGATAATGGTACCGGGGCGGTGTATGTGTTCTATGGGCGTGCCACCACAAGCTGGAACTCCGTTTATACAACAAACGGGGCCAGCGATGTTGTGAAGGGGAACTCTTCAACTATGAAGTTCGGTTTCAGCATTGACATGGACGGGGATGTCAACGGGGACGGGATTGATGACATGGTGGTGGGGTCTCCTGGGAACAGTTTTTACACAAAGGAGGATTTCAATTCTGGCTCAATACCCTCAGGGTGGGATGTGAGTGACAACAACGCTGATACTGCCAATCTGACAAATTCATCTGCTGCTATATGGCACATTACAAATGACAGCTCAAGGTACAACTCTCTTGCTCCTTCGGACCCGATTATAGAGAATGGCAGCGATTACGCTGTTGTAAGCGATTCTGACCTGGCGGGAAACGGCGATCCTTATTACGCCTGGATAAAGTCTCCGGTTTATGATCTTTCAAAGGTAACTTATGCTGTTTTGAGATTTGAGTACGCGTTCAAGGATTATGCTAGCGGTTACGCTGAAAAATGTGAAGTTTATGTGGCCACAGATGGGAGTGTGGACACATCGGATACACTCGTTTTCAGCATGGGAGAAGGAGATAAGGGAAAGGGGATAGCCAGTGTGGATATATCTTCTGCCTGTGGAAGTTCCAACGTCCAGATAGGGTGGAGGTATGAAGCAGACTATGATTACTGGTGGGTGGTTGACGACGTGGAAATAAAAGGTTTCACTTTTTCTGGGGCGTATCTCTTTTACGGCGGCACATCCCTCCCCTCTGATTCCGCCTCTGCCAGCGTAGTGCTTGGAGGTAGATGGGAAACGCACGGCTGGGGCACTTCTGTTGACATCGTTGGTGACATAGACGGCGGAGGAAAAAACGACATCTTGGTCGGAAATCCCCATGCTCCCTATGGTGGAGAAGTGGAGGTGTGGCACGGGGAGAATCTCTTAAGGGAGACGATATACCACGATGATTTTGAGGTGGAATCCTCTTACAACTCCGGGCCCGCAGGGTGGTATGTGGATGGCCAGGTCTCCCAGTCAACAACGAGTTACACAGGCTCCTATTCAACGTTTATATCCCACACCGCTACCAAAGGATCCGGTTTGATTGCCAAGGGCTTTGATTTCAGAAATATAAGCATGCCCCGCCTCATATTTTATTTCCAGCAGGTGGGTTTTGATGCCGGTGATTATGGGCGTGTTGAGTTCTATGATGGTACCAGGTGGAACCTCCTTCTGGAGATAGATAACACCTACAGCTCGGGCACGTGGTACGAGGCCACGATAGACCTGTCCGATTTCATGTTTGTTAATCCACTACTGCGTTTCTGGGTTAATTGCGATGTCAACGAGGGTATAAGAGTGGACAACCTGACAATTGAGGCCATACACGCAGACAGGATTGTGGGCGTTAGCACCACCAGGTTCGGCTTTTCAGTCGGGAACGCGTCTTACAACGCCGACTCCTATGGGGACGTCCTGGTCGGCGACCCCGCATACAACAGCAACCAGGGCAAGGTCACAGTTTTTTACGGGCGGGCGGATATGGATACTCCTCATGCAGTAACCCATGAACTGCGGGGGTGGATAGTGAATGCGACGGAATCTCTGGCTCAATCTTTTGTCCCAACAAGGTCTGGAGTGGTTTCTTCTGTGGAGCTTCTGATATGGGACAGTGGGGCTGACTCCCCGTCCACTCTGCGTGTTAGCATAAACTCTTCTTCCGGGGACCTCCCGTCGACGGCGATTTCCTCTGTGGAATACGTGGACGCTCCACCTTCTATGTCGTGGGTCAGAGTTGAGTTTTCTTCCTCACCCACTGTTACCGCTGGTACAACGTATTGGATTGTTCTGGAGTGCAGTGATGATCCCGATACTGGATATGCGTGGGCGTATGATGAGGGAGACCCGTACCCTGCTGGGAATAACACGTACAATAAAAACGACGGTGCTGGGTGGCAGGACTTATATGCCGAGGACCAGGCGTTTGTCATTCACATGAAACCGGATGCTGAGATAACAGGAGAGTCGTCCGGGGACCACTTTGGCCATTCCCTTTCACATGCGGGGGACATAGGAGGCGACGGACGGGAGGACTTCGTTGTCGGTGCACCATATCACGGCACCGGTGGCAAGATATACGTTTTCAACGGGACGGGAGGGGGATGGTCCTGGCCGGCCACACTTTCTGCCTCAAGCGCCAATTACACGAATCAGTCGTACAACAGCGGCGAGCTCCTGGGATGGAGTGTTTCGTGGGGTGGGAACGTCACAGGCGAGGGAAACACGGTCCTTGCTGGTGCGCCGGGAAATGACACCCCGGTGGCCGATGTTGGAGCGGCATACCTCTTCTGTATAGTATCGGCGAGCTATATCCCCACTTTTTCAAGTTATGTGGTTCCGGTGGCCGCGGCGCTTATATTTTACCATGTGGCAACGGGTGGACGGTGGCGGAGAGGTCTCAGGTTTCTGCGTCGCCCCAGGAATAAAGCCCCAAAAGCAGATGAATTCCATGGCAGTCCATAGCAGTTAATGAGGCCGCCGAAAAGAAAAGACCGGAAACTGGTGGGAAAAGTTTTTTACCGCCTCCATCTCCCATGGTTAAAATGGTTGCGAGGGTACCCGAGCGGCCAAAGGGGCAGGGCTTAGGACCCTGTGGCGCAGGCCTTCGTGGGTTCAAATCCCACCCCTCGCATATATTATCCGATTGAACCGATTACCGGGGTGGGATTGGAGAGGAGGAATCCGAAGGACTCCTACGAATCAAATCCCACCCCTCGCATATATTATCCGATTGAACCGATTATCGGGGGGACGGGATGGGGCTCAGAGGAACGAACGAGGTGAGTTCCTTAGGTCAAATCCGGCCCCTCGCACTTTTTACGGTAGTAAAAAGCCGGAGGAAACTTTGTTTCCTCCAGGTGCATTAACCCATAGAACCGTTTACTGGGGGCGGAGTTGGCCAGCGGAATTGTGAACTTTAAAAAAACCTGACCTCTTTTACAACTCTGTAAACGGGCCCGCCGGGGGTGAGTTTGCTGCTCATGAGTTTTATACTCTCCGCCTTTATGTCTCCGAATGTCGTGTTAGAATACTCTTCAAGCAGGGCGCTTATCTGTGATATCTGGTCAGGTGTAAACACTGTCGTCGGTTTTCTTTTCCCCCGCCTGCCTCTCCCTTTTCCCCCCTGTCCGGCTTGTTTTACACGTCCTACGGTGACGTGTGGTATGAAATCCCTGTTTTCTTTCTTGAATCCGTGGCTGCTGAGTTCTTCGTCAAGGCTCTCTGCTATGTCAGCCAGAGACTCTGCGCCCTCAACGCCTATCCATATCACCCGTGGCTTCTGGGGAGATGGAAAGACACCCGTCCCTTTGAGGGTTCCAAAAATGGGTTGCATGCCCCCAACGCTTCTTTCCATGGCAAGCACTATATCCTCAATTTTTTCGCTTTTCACATCCCCAAGAAACTTGAGAGTAATATGTGCGTCCTCTTTTTTTACCATTTTTATTTTCAACCCGGTTTTCATTCCGATGTCTAGGAGCGCTCTCTGGAAGTGGTCATATTCTTCTGTCAGGATCACGTCTGTTGATATGAAGAGCCGTAGAGCCATATGGCGGGAGCATATATGGGGGGGTGTTTTAAGGTTTTTTACAGCCTCTGCTGGTTCTTAGGGTTGTCATGCCGCCCCACAGGTTTTTTATACCGCTTTCTTTTCTCTTTTACCGCCGTTTATATTTCGCTGGTATATTTCCCCATCCCGGCAGCCAACAACTGTGACGCCAACAAACTGTGTACCTCCCAAAACGACGAAACACAGCGGGCCGGTGGTCTAGGGGTCATGACGCTGCCCTTACAAGGCAGAGATCGGCGGTTCAAATCCGCCCCGGCCCATAACCGTTTTCGTGTCTATGGCTCTGTCAGTAATCTTATAAGTCTTTCGTGGATGTGCCCGTTTGTCGCGACCACTGTCCCATGCCAGAGGTCAAAACCGTTTTTTATTCCGGACACCCGGCCCCCGGCTTCCTCAACCAGCAGGACACCTGCGGCCAGGTCCCATGGGTGTAACCGCATCTCCCAGAAGCCATCCAGCCGCCCACACGCGACATATGCGAGGTCCAGAGCCGCCGCCCCATCTCTGCGCACGCCCATGACCTCACCCAGCACCCTCCTCACGTTTTCAACGTTTGCTTCCCTGACGGGGATGTCCGAGTACGGGAACCCGGTGCAGACGACGCTCTCTCCAAGGTCTTTTCTTTCTGATACGTGACATTCGTTTTCGTTCAAAAAGGCGCCCATCCCACGGGCGGAGTAGAAGATCTCGTCGCGTGTCGGGTCGTATATTACCCCCACCAGCGGAACATCTCTGGCCATATCCCACAACGCTATGGACACACACCAGAAGGGGTAGTTGTGGGAGTAGTTAACGGTACCATCCAGCGGGTCAACGATCCAGACGAACCGCTTTTCTCCGCTGTGTTCTTCTCTGCCGTGGCCATTGTGGCTGTGGATGTGCATGCCCTCTCCTTCTTCGCCGAGAAAACCATAGTCAGGGAACCGGCTGCCAAGGATTTCTTTTATCCTCTTCTCGCTGGCCACGTCATATCGGGTGACGGGATCCCTCTCCCCCTTAAGCCGTTCATCTTTGTCCTTCACTCTGAAACCAGAGAGGAGGATCTCCCCCGCACTTATGGCACTTTCCACAGCGGCCAGAACCTCATCACGATATTCGCCATGGAATTTTCTGGCAGCGTGCTCAGCATGTTCCACTTGCATCCGACCACTTCTTTTTATGCCTCTGCCGCCTGCCCCATCCGCCTATCCCATGCTGGTTATCATCATTATGGCTATTATGGTTCCCATTATCGCCTCTCCGATGATCAGCCCGGTCATCACCATGTACATCTCTATGTTTTTCATGGTTATCTCACGGTCGGTCCACCGGTATCTTTTGGCCGCTGGTTCAAGGCGGTATTTGGTCCACCACTCCCGGAGCGCCCCTCCGACTATCAGGGGGAGGGTAACGGGTAGCGGGAGGTACATGCCCAGCCCAAAAGCCGTTCCCATGCCAGTTGTTATCTCCGCCACCACGCCTATGAGTGCTCCGATCAAGAGGAAGGTGACGAGCATGGTCACGTTGGAACCGCCCATGAGGGACATCACCAGGGTGGCGAAAGCGTTTGCCTGCGGTGCTGCGAGGTCTATGTCACCAACAGCCAGTCCATAGGAGAATATTGTGGCGCCCACCACGGCCACCGTTGCCCCGGAGACTATGCCATACAGCTCTCCTTTTACCAGGTGAAACGGGCGTGTCCCTGCATAGACGCCTATTTTGAAGTCGCCTATTATGTCGCTGCTCAGACTGAGAGCGCTCCCAAAAACCGATGCGCCGAATATGCTCATAACTATGAGGGTGGACGATGGGACACGGAGGGCCATGAAAACACCCATGAGAAGCAAAAGAACTATGAAACTGGTGCCAGAGACGGGGGTTGTCCCGACTTCGCCCATGGTCTTCACTCCTATGGCTCCCAGGAGGAATGTCACGGCAGCCAGAAGCACTGCAAAGGCGAAGGATGGGATTACAGGGAACCCGCCAAGAGAAAAAGACAGGGTAATTCCGAGGATGACAATAATTATCATAACCGGTATGTGTGTCATCGGCCACTCAAACCATCCCTTCCCCGGCACGTAGTCCATCCTCTCCGATGGGACAGATTCACCTCTTTTGCCTATGAAGGGCACATCCGCCATGGCCGTTTTGAAAACGCTCCTCATCTTTATCAGGGCGGTTATCCCGCCGCCAAGTATGGCCCCAACCGCCACGATCCTGGCCACGTAGCGATAGGCGACAAAAGCGGACACGTCAGAGTAGGGCCAGAAAGCCATCAGGGAGCCCAAGGTTGTGGTGGAGAAAAAAGCCTCTTTTGTGGGCAGATAAACAGGCAGGTTTGTGGAAACCACCATGGGGATTATAACAAACCACGTGAGCAGGGTACCGGAGGAGACGAGCAGAGCCGTGCGGAGGCGCATGAACCATCCTATACCTATCTGGATGGGTATGAACTCAAATCCTAAGGCGGTGTATTTTGCGTAGGGTATTCTCACTTCTCCGTGTTCGTAGTATCTTCCGCCGAAAACCCGGTCCAGCACCGATTTTCCTCCGAGCTCAAAGTCCCTGAGGAATGTGAACAGAGCGGACAGCCCGCCCCATGTGACAACCAGTTTTATGGCGTTTTTCGCCTTTTCCACGGCGCCGGAGGATATGTCGTTGGCGATGTCTACGAGCTTCACGCTGGCCTCAAACCCGGGGACAGGCAGTGGGTCTTCCACAAGCCAGACCCTTCTGAATATGGTGAAATAGAGGACGCCCAGCATTCCGCCCAGGATAGTTGAGGACACAGCGACGGCCAGCGGGGGTATGGCGTCCGGCGTAACAAGGTGCGGGTAGAGGTCCGAATATGTGAGAAGATAAATGGCGGGGTATGCGAAAACGAAGCCAGTGCACGTGGCGGACGCGCCCGTTGATGCGCCTGCGACTATGTTCACCTCTGTTGGTCCCCACCGGAGGGCGAGACCGAGAAGGTAGACCGTGAACCAGGCACCGCCCACGATAGTGCCCACCTTTAGCCCCACGTACTGGTTTATAAGGGCAAAAACAGTTCCTATCGCCAGCCCGACCAGCACGTGTTTCCATATGAAACGGGATCGGGTAAAGCTCTCTTCTCTGGCTTTTTCGTTCAGATACTGTTCAAGAGTGCCGGTGTTTAGGTTCCCCCACACATCTTCGTCAAAAAAATTGAGAGTTCCCTTCTCCATCTTTTCTATGCCAGACGGTGTAAGATCCCTTCTGTAAACGGACTTTCTCACAGGCATAACTCATTTCTCCCTTCAACTCGTTTTTAATCTTTTCTTAGTGCTGGCAGGCATTTTTTCTTTTTATAGTTTATGTCCTTACTGGGTCCGCCTTTTCTGTATCTCGTTTGCTTAAAAACACAGCCGTTGTTTCCCGGTTGTCCAGTCGCCAGCTAAAATCACACGGGCCACATCACTTTCAACGCCTCAACAACCACTGCAGAAGCGACGCACATCCCCACAACAAGGCGTGGGTCAATCTTCAACGCCTTTGCGTCTTCCGCATCAAAATACCGTATCAGACCAGCACCAGAGTGGAACCCTTCGCCCTTTTTTCCCTTCTTCGGCATACCAGCACCGCTTTACACTAAAAAACAGGGGCTATATATCTTTTTCTTCTTGCCGTCTTCTTTTGGCTGTATTGGCCGTCTCCGGGTTTGGGATGTAGAGCAAAGCCAGGTCATAGTTTTTCTTCAAGCTCTTCTGCCTGTGCGACCAGTTCTTTTGCGTCAACGCCTTTCAGCACCTTTTTCAGCTCTTCAACGTATCGGGCAGCCTCTTTTTTGCGGCCTCTTTTGAGTTCCATGTTTGCCATTGAAATGAGGGTCCTGGCCTCATAGTGGGGCGAGCGGGTCTCTTTCGCATACTTCATGGCCTCTTCAAGCGCCTCCTGCGCCTCTTTCCATTTCTTCCTGGCAACAAAGGCATCCCCCAGCAACTTGTAAGCCGCCGAGAGCCCCCGCACATCTTCTATCAGCTTAAGCGTCGCTATGGCCTTCTGGGTGAGTTCTATGCACTTGTCCACCTCGCCGAGGTTCAGATAGGCTTCCGCCATGTTAAACGTGGCCCAGCTTGTCATCATATCGCTCAGGATCTTCTCCGCCTCTTTTTTACACTCCTGGAAGTATTCTATGGCCTGTTTCCACTCTTTTTTCTGCAGCATCACGTCGCCCATGTTGTTGTAGGCCCTGGCGAGTTCCTCGTGGTTGTCCGTTTCCTTCAAAATCTCGCTGGCCTCGCGGTATAACTCAAAGGCCCTGTCAAGATTTCCCTTTTCGTTGTAAACATTTCCGAGGTCTATAAGCGCAGTGCCCAGCAGACTTTTGTCCTTTATTTTTCTGGCTATTTCAACTGCTTCTTTCAGGAGTTTTTTCGCCTCTTCAAATCGGCCAGTGTACCACCCGACCAGCCCAAGACCCCGGGAAGCATCCGCCAAGCCCACGTTGTCACCTACAGAGGCAGATATGCTCTGCGCCTTTTTGAACCACCTCTCCGCCTCTTCCCACAGGTGTTGCTCCCTGGCTATGTGTCCCAGGCCCCGATACGCTTCTGCCTCAAGCACTGGCTGATTAGTTTTTCTCGCGGCTTCGGCGGCCTTTTTGTACTGTTTTTTCGCCTCGTCCCACTCCTTTAAAACCTTTGAGACCCCTGCCAGGTTCAGAAACAGCAACGCCTCACGCCTAGCACGCACATTTGGGTCTGTCGTTTTCTGCAGTTCACCCAGCTCTGCCAGAAACTTGTAGCGCAAAATCTGACGCTCCATGGCTTTCGCCCTATCCTGTCCGACCATCGGAGCCAGTGCCCTTGCCAGCGCCCTTGCGAGCCGAGGAATGTCACCTATCTTTATGTTGTCCGGGTTTATGCCCATGTCCAGACACTGTTTTTTGAGAGTCAGAACCCCCATATCCCCCATCTCTTTCTGAAGCAAAGAACGTATCTCAACGCTTAGAGCCATGGGGTTGATATAATCCGGCACAGTAACCACCAAATTTAAGACATGCAAACCCGGTACTTATTATTTTCCCGTAGAAAAGCCTACAAACCCATCAAAACTACCCTTAACATTTTATATTCTTCTGCTATGTGGTGTGTGGTATGGTAGAAACCGGTGTTAGGACAATGAGCTCAGAGGAGCCGAACCCAGATACGAAAAAGGAAGACTGGCCGCGTATAAGCGTGGTGACGCTGACCAGAGACTCCGAAAACTATATCTCTGACCTCCTGGACAGTCTCACTCACCAGTCTGTTGAGCCCTATGAGGTGCTTGTGATTGACTGCAACAGCAAAGACCGCACCCCTGAGATAGTGAAAAAGTACGCGGAAAAATATCCATATATCCGTTTTTACAACATCCCAGGCACCAGGGGCTACAGCAGAAACGCTGGGGCGAAACTCGCAAAGGGAGATGTGATAGCTTTCATTGACTCGGACGCCATAGCCAACGCTCTGTGGATAGAGGAGTTGCAGAAGAGTTTCAGGGAGGGAGCGGACGTCGTAGCGGGGAGGGAAGTGCGCCTGGGCTATGCGGGCTGGAGCGGTCTGAAAAGGGTTGGAATATACCACAAGGGACAGGACATAAGTTATCCCAGCGTGAACCTGGCTTACAGGCGTGAACTGTTTGAAAAGATAGACGGATTTGACCCCTGGTTCAAAGAGGCAGAGGAGATAGACCTCAACTATCGCGCGGTGGAGGCAGGTGCGAAGATCGTCTACAACCCCGATGCCATCGTTTACCACCGTGCCAGAGAGACGTTCAAGGGCTTTTTCAAACAGGCGTTCTGGTATGGATTCGGACGAAAAGAGCTAACACTGCGCCATGGCTCGCTGTGGAGTGAATATGACTTCATTGACATGCTGAAAATAGGAAAAAATGAATCTATATGGAAGATAATACGTCTCTTCGTAGCCTTCCTGGGTTATATGACGTGCAAGTTTTTCAAAGGCAGCTGGGAGCTGAAGAGAAAGTGGCGTGAGTCAGAGCTGAGCAGCAGATGATACAAACAGAGGCAGATAAAGGAGGAACATAGATATGAGAGCGCTTGTCACAGGCGGTGCGGGTTTCATTGGCTCACATCTCGTGGACTGGCTTGTTAGAGAAGGATGGGATGTTGTGGTGGTGGACAGGCTTGACAGGGGAAAAAAGAACATCCAGCACCACCTGGACACCGGGGCCGTAGAGCTGCACGTGTTTGACATAGGCGACCTTGAGAGACTGAGATCACTCATGGAGGGCGTGGACACGGTATTTCACATGGCCGCCAACGCAGACATAAGGGGCGGAGTGAAAAACACACGGGTGGACCTTGAGGAAAACGTAATAAAAACGTGGAACGTCCTTGAAGCAATGCGCCTCCAGGACGTGGGGGAGATAGTTTTCGCATCCTCTGCTGCCCTCTACGGGGACGCGGCGGTGATACCCACCCCCGAGGACTATTTCCCGATCCAGACGTCTTTTTATGGTGCTTCAAAACTGGCGGGTGAGGGATACATAGAGGCGTTTTCAGAGGCCTTTGGCATAAAGGCGTGGATGTACCGCTTCGTCTCGGTGGTGGGGGAGAGACATCCACACGGTGTCACATATGATTTTGTGCACAAACTTCGCAGAAATCCACGCCGCCTTGAAATCCTGGGCAACGGGAAGCAGAAGAAATCGTTTCTATACGTCGGCGACTGTGTGGGCGGGATAATGCACGGTTACAGATATGGAAAGGACAGGGTGAACATCTTCAACCTGGGAAACGAGGAATACACGACTGTGGACAGGGTCGCAGAGATAGTGGTTGAGGAGATGGGTCTAAAAGACGTTGAGTTCGTATATACGGGCGGAGACCGTGGCTGGGTTGGCGATGCGCCCATGGTCTTCCTTTCCATAGAGAAGATGAAAAAGCTGGGGTGGAAACCGGAGGTGGGGGTGGAAGAGGCCATAAGGAAGACAGCCAGGTGGCTCATTGACAACCCTGGCTGGTACGAGAACCCGTAGCCACGCCTATCTGGCTACTGACTACATAGCCGCCCGGAAGGTTTTGAGCACGATTATCGTCTGAGCGATATCCCCAAGAGCGCCCATTTTGTAAAGGGCGTACAAAACTATGGCCAGAATGATGACTAGGATGAGTATCTTTATGAGTTTAAAGATGGCCAGTATTATGAGTATAACAAGGAGAGCGGCCAGGGGCAGGAAAAAGAAAAGCAGCGGACTCATGCACCATGCAACCTCTGCGGTGTATAAAAAATCTTCGTAAATGTTTTCCTAAACGGTTAAATACGCCGGCGGAATAAAAGGTTTGATGGCTGACAGACAACGTGGCAGTGCTGGAGACATTCCGCTGAAAAAGCGTCTCTACGCGTGGTTCAGGATAGTCCGCCCCCCCATAATCTTCATAGGCGTGTTCGGTTCCACGGTGACAGCTCTGGTGTTTGAAGGCGGCCCTGGGGCGATATCCTTTTCCACCCCGACGGGTCTCTGGACGTTTGTGATCTCAATGTTCTGCTGGGGGATGCTCTGGGGCGGCATAATGGTGCACAACGACTACACGGACCTGAAATCCGACATGGTGAACCGCCCCCACAAACCGATACCCTCAGGGGCGATAAGACCGACAACGGCGCACAGGGTGGGACTCGCAATGATGACCCTGGGGTGGCTGGTTCCCCCCGCCGTGAACATTCTAAACGGCCCGGAATATGCTCTCTCATCGCTGTGGTGGGGTTTCACACTCTGGCTGGTGGGGGTCGTCTATAACTACTGGGGAAAAAACTGGGGGGTGCTGGGACATGCCCTGGTGGCGTGGGGCGTGGCGCTTATTCCCCTCTACGGCGGCGCCCTTGTCAGCCCCGTCTTTGGTTTCAGCATGCTTTTCCCCCTGTTTATAGCAATTTTCGTAAGTGAAATAGGACGGGAGATAGTGGTCTGCGCAGGCGACTACTACGGCGACCTGCAACAGGGGTGGAAAACCGTACCAGTCCTCATCGGGCGGAAAAGGGCGATGCAGCTCGTCCCCATCTTTTTTGCCGGATTCATCCCCTTCTATCCCATACCCTATTTCGGCTGGCTGGGGTATCCACGTTTCTTCAGCGACTACTATTTCGTGGGGTACACCATTTTCATCGTGGGACTCTACCTCTGCTGGGCCGCCATATACTGGACAATGACACACACAACAGACGAAAAAAGGATATGGCGGGCGTTTGAGATCTACGCCAGGACCATAACCCGGCTGTTGATAATATTCACCCAGTTCGTCATGCTCGCAGAGGCCCTGTGGGGTGCCGGAGCCAGATGGTGAAAACCAGGGCCAGATGGTGAAAATATCCTGTGGCGATTGACAAGTTTTTTCTACTCCAACATCAATTACCTCACCATGGGAGTGGACCTCTCGCCTCTCGTGGAAGCCCACGAGCGGGAGCTCAAAGATTTCACGGGCAAAAAGATAGCCATAGACGGATACAACGCCCTGTACCAGTTCTTGTCAATTATAAGACAGCCAGACGGCACACCCCTCAGAGACAGAGAGGGCAGAATAACAAGTCACCTCGCTGGTCTGCTCTACAGGACGGCTAACATGGTTGAGGTCGGAATCCGCCCGGTCTATGTCTTTGACGGTAAGCCACCCGAAGAAAAACAGGCCACCATAGAGGAGCGCAGAGAAATCCGGGAAAAAGCGCTTGAAGAGTGGCAGATGGCCCTGGCGGCAGGGGACATGGAAACAGCCAGAACAAAAGCACAGCAATCATCACGCCTCACAAAAGACATGGTCGCAGACGCCAAACAGCTCCTCCGCCACCTCGGGATACCATACGTAGACGCGCCCTCTGAGGGAGAAGCACAGGCCAGCCACATGGCAAAAAAAGGAGACGTGTGGGCCGTTGGCAGCCAGGACTACGACTGCCTGGTTTTCGGAGCCCCCATACTGGTGAGAAACCTAACTGTCACCGGTAGGAGAAAGCTCCCGCGTAAAAAGGTCTACGTGGAAGTGCGCCCGGAGGAGATACACCTGGATGAAGTGCTTAAAAAACACGGCATAACCTGGGAACAGCTGGTGGATATCGCCATCCTGGTCGGCACAGATTTTAACCCCGGCGTTAAAGGTGTCGGCCCCAAAACCGCCCTGAAGCTCATAAAAGAGCATGGCAACATTGAAAAAGCCCTTGAAAAAAAAGAGATGGACCCCGGGGATTTCAACAGGGTGAGAGAGATATTCATGAAACCCAATGTCACAGATGACTACTCTCTGGAATGGAGGCCCCCGGACAGACAGGCAGTGACGTCTTTTCTGTGCGGCCAGAGGGATTTCAGCGAAACCAGGGTTTCCGGGGCGCTGGACCGCATGGAGCAGGCATACGAAAAAAACAAACAGGCGAGCCTTGACAGATGGTTCTGATGGCGGCAGAAAGGAGATGACAGTCAGGAAAGGATAGACTGGAATGATGGGGTGTTAACGTGGATTTCCCGGAAGAGGCAATCACCACCACAAAAAAGGGGAAAAAAGAGGCCAGAGTCCTCAAAGAAAAAGGAGAATACGTCTGGTACGCGTACGTTGACCTTGAAAAGGGCAAAGAGGAAAAGAAAACAAAACTCGTCCTTATACAGCCCGGCAGAGAGATGAGAGAATTCTTCGTCTTCCCGACCAGCGACGGAAAGAAATACCTGCTGGCTCCCACGGAGACAAAAGGGGCCAGGGCGGTGTTTGACCGGGAAAAAGGAAAAATGGTTTTCGTGGACGATGGCGGGATAACAGAGGAAAGGTGAAACTGTGAGATGGGCGATGGATGGGCGAAAGAGATAATTACCCCCCAACATTACAACCCGATGATACCAAAGCCTTTCAGAACCACAGGACCAGAGAGGGATGAGCGATGGAAAAGGAATTCCTGTCCATAAAAGACCTTGAACTTGAAGGAAAAACGGTCCTCCTCAGGGTGGACTTCAACTCGCCAATAAACCCTCAGACAGGAGAAATACTGGACGACACCAGAATACGCGCCCACATCCCGACGATAAAATACCTCCGCCACACAAAACTCGTAATACTGGCACACCAGGGAAGACCGGGTTCAAAAGACTATGCCCCCCTGAGCGAGCACGCTGAGAGACTGGAGAGCCTCCTGGGGCAGCCCGTGAAATATGTTGATGATCTCATCGGCAGCCGGGCAATGAAAGAGATAAAAAAGAGCGGCCCCGGAGACATCCTGCTCCTGGAAAACACACGGTTCTACGCAGAAGAAGTGAGTTTGAAAAAACCGGAGCAACACCCGAAAAGCATAATGATAAACCGCCTCTCAGCCATAGCAGACCTCTATGCCAACGACGCCTTCGCTGCCGCCCACAGAGCCCAGCCCTCACTCGTAGGATTCGTTGATTTCCTACCCTGCGCCGCCGGCCTCCTGATGGAAAAAGAACTCATGGCACTGCGCCAGGCCCTTGAACCAGTCCAGGAGGGCGAAGAAGCGGTTGCTGTTCTCGGAGGCATGAAGGTGGACGACTCAATACGGGTCATGAGAAGCCTTCTTAGAAACCGTGTGGTAACAAAAGTTCTGACGTCTGGTGTTGTGGGAAACGTTGTACTGCTGGCCATGGGGAAAGACATAGGAAAACCCAACGTTGAGTTCCTTGAAAGAGAGATCCCGGACTACCAGAGCCTCGTTGAAGAAACAAAAAAAGTCCTTGAAGAATACCCCAAAGCCGTTGAGGCACCCAGAGACGTGGCGGTGAACGTTGACGGCATGAGAAAAGAAGTGCGTGTAGACGAGTTTCCCCCCGACAACCTGATCTTTGACATAGGAATAGAAACGATCTCCCACTACGCTCTCATAATACGCAAGGCGAAAAAAGTGATACTCAACGGTCCCGCCGGCGTGTTTGAAATACCCGAGTTCTCTTACGGCACATACGAAATCTTCAGGGCCGTGGCACACGCACCGGGATACACGGTAATCGGAGGAGGACACACATCCGCAGTGGCAGAAAAGCTCGGAATAGAAAACATGGTCTCCCACATAAGCACAGGCGGCGGCTCGCTCATAGAATTCCTGTCGGGAAAAGAGTTACCCGTGGTCTCAATGCTCAAAAAATCAAAACATCTCTACATGGAAGGAAAATACAAAAACCCCCCACCACTCAAAAAATAAATAAGACAGAACGTTTGTTCCCGACCAACCATCTATGCCGCCGTAGGAGTGAAGTGCGGGAGCATTTCACGAGTAGGCGGGATTTGCGGAGCAACACGGCGGAAAGGTGTTTCCGCCTGTTCGGGAAATGCAAAGCATTTCCCTCGTATGGTGGAACCCTGTTCCACCTATTCGGGAATACTCTGTATTTCCCTCGTGCCGCCGTATGAGTGAAATGCGAGAGCATTTCACGAATAGGCGGGATTACGCAGCGAAGCGGAGTAATGCCGCCGTAGCTCATTCAAGGAACCCTTTGGGTTCCTCTGCTTTGCTACGGCGCTATGCGATTGGTGCCGCCGTAGCTCAGCTGGTGGAGCGGCTGATTCGTAATCAGCAGGTCAGGGGTTCGAATCCCCTCGGCGGCTTATATTAACCGATAAGTTATATGAACAGCGACGGGGGATAAGGCAGAGGAATACGTAGTATTCCTTGAACGAATCCCTCCGGTGGCTCCTATTAACCAATAGATTCAGAGAGGAGGGTGGACAGGGAGAGTATGTTCTTTAATACGCTCACCTGTGGCGTAAATCGCTACTTAATGTTAATTATTCTCCCTGCGCCGCCTGGGATATATTTCTCTGGATAAAGATATTTTATCTCCGATATATATCGGGTGCAATGGGTAGGGCAGATTAACTCCAGCCCTTTTAGGGAGGAGGGGGAGTTTCCATGCAAGCCTCCTATTATACCATAGACCCTACCAAATTGGGACGCCCTCTGCAGTATGTGCTCCATCTTTGGGTGCGAACATCCGACCATAACGACAATGCCTTTTTCCGTCTGGACACATAGAGATTGTTCTATTCCCTCAAGCTCGCCTGTAGAGTATATTCCTTCGTAAAGCATGGTAGGTTTTTTTACCTCAATAATTTCTCTCGCACCCTCTGCTTCGGAAAAATAGGAAGTAGTCCAGATTTTTACTCGGTTATTTAGACGAAGAAAAGATGAGAGACCTCCTATGTGGTCCCAGTGAAGGTGAGAGATAAAAACATCTTCAATTTCTTCTGGATTGACTTTAAGCTTTTCCATATTTGAAAGCAAAATCTTTCCATTCGCTCCAGCGTCAAAAAGAATTTTTCTTTTTTTGATTTCTACAAGTGCTGAAAATCCCCAATCGGCTTGCAAATCTCTTCTAAAAGCAGTATTATCGTAAATAATGGTAACCTTCATCTTAACAGCTCCTTATACAATCTTTTATCTAAGGTTCCATCAGGGAGCATCCAATCTGGGTGCACCTTGCCTTTTTCTTCCATCTGATAACGAATACAGTTTTCCCAATCTCCTTGGCAATACAATTCTATCCACCTCTTATCCAGCTTTCCTTCCTCATAAAATCTCTTCATTGGACACACAGGATACCATTTGCAATCTTTAAGTAACACTCGCAATTTTCTATAACTTTTTATTAAATCTTGCTTAAGTTCAGGATTGTAAAGAAGAGTTGCGGGATGAGACAAGGGCAGTATCTTTTTATCTCGCGCTAAAAACAGCTTACCAAAAACTGAAGAAAGATCTGCTTTTGAAGGTAATGAAACACCATATTTTTGAAAAATATAACAGGTGGCATAATAACCCAAAGGAACCAATATCTTTGGATTTATCAATTTAATCTCTTCGTTCAAATAATAACTGCAGGCTTCAATTTCATCCTGTTTGGGCCTTCTATATTTGGGAAGCATGCATTTAACTAGATTTGTCATATAAATTTCATGCCTTTTAATTCCTGCCGATTTTAGTAACTCATCTAATACTTTCCCTGAGGGACCAACAAACATTTTTCCTTCTCTATCCTCTTTTTTTCCCGGTGCCTGAGCAATCAACATAATTTTAGCATTCAAATCTCCCTCTCCACAGATAGCATTCGTTCTGGTTTCGGACAATCTGCATTTCTTACATTCCTTTATCCTTTTGTTCAATTCATCAATTTCCATATTCCCTGCACCATTGAATGTTTTTCACATTTTGCTTAACGTTGGGGATATGTAAAGTTCCCGGCTGTAGAGAGGGAGGAAGTTTGGGTGAAAGGTCTGCAAGACCCGTAATCGCATACATGCTCCGCCATCGCCGTAATTAACGGACAAAAGAGGTTGCCGAGAGCATGGACAGGCGTTTCCTTTTCTTCTCAAGTATTCTCCTCTTTGGTAGGTGTAGGATCTTTAATAACATCAGATGGATCAAATGTCGATAGGAAAAAGTTCTTTGTAAGCTTCATTGCACCAGATGGGCATATGTCTTGACAGAGTGCACAGAAACAGCATTTTCCCAGATCTATCTTGGGATATTTCTTTGGATACTTGTCTCTGTATTCCCCAGGCGCCTCAACCATCTCTATAGCTCTGTTTGGACATATCTTAGAGCACAGACCGCATGATATGCATTTGTCTATATTAAATCTGTGCTCGCCTCTATACCCATCTGGTATCGGGTTTGACTCATGTGGAAATCTCGTTGTTATAGGTTTTGAAAACATATTTCTGATTATCTTTGGAATTACTTCCGTTTTCATCTTATCACCTATCCATATCAGCTGGACAGCCATTCAAACTCCAATATATTGCTGGCACATCAGCTATCTGTACATCCCTTAATAGGAACTCCAGTACAGGTATAAGATGCAAGAAGCTGGGCCCCCTTATCTTTACTCTATAGGGCTTTGTCCCACCATCGCTGACCATATAGACTCCTGCTTCTCCCCTGGCGACTTCATTCCTAACATAAACCTCCCCCTCTGGCATCCTCATATTGAGCTTTAATTTGCTAAACCTTTTATCTATAAAATCTCCATCAGGTAAGCCTTTCAAAGCCTGATGTATTATCTTCACTGATTGCTCCATTTCTTCTAAACATATCTGGAACCTAGCATAGGCGTCTCCTTCTTTCCTAACCGGAACCTCAAAATCAAACCTATCATAAACCTCATAGGGCTCATCTTTTCTAACATCGGTTCTCAAACCACTTGCCCTGATAACTGGCCCGGTTGCTCCAAGCCTTATTGCGTCCTCTAATTTCAATACACCTACGTCCCTTAACCTGCCTATGTTTGCAGGATTCTCTGCTTTTACAAAGTCTATCATCTTCTCTATTTTATCCAAAACCTTTGGTATCCTCTCCTTTGCAGAATCTGGTAGGTCTCTCCTAACGCCACCTGGACATATGTATCCAGCTGGATATACCCTTCCGCCCGTTATTAGTTCAAACAAATCTAGTATAAAATCTCTGTAACCAAATGCCAGCTTAAATCCGGTGTCAAAGCCCGTGCCAATAGATAGAACCCCATACCATATAAGATGTGATTGTATCCTGGATAGTTCCGCCATTATAACCCTAATATATTTTGCTCTCTCAGGCACCTCTACACCTATTAACTCTTCTACGGCTTCAGCATGAATAAGGTTCCAAGCCAACGCTTCAAGGACGCATATCCTATCTGAAAGAACAGCGTTCTGGATGGGCAACCTGTATTCCATTAATTTCTCGAATCCTCTATGTAAATAACCCGGGTCTGCCCTTGCAGAGACCACCCTTTCTCCATCTATTTTAAGCCTGACAGAGAAATTGCCTGAGCCTGGATGCGCAGGGCCAAAGAATAATTCATACTCGTTTTTTCCAACAGATTCAGGTTTCATGATCACACCTCTTCGAAATAAACCCTCTCTCTATCATTTTCTTTATCATAAAAGTTCTTTCTAACATACTCCCTCCAATCGAAGTCCTTCCTGAAAGGTGGTTTTTCATGCCATCCTTCCAAAAATAGGGGGGAGAGATCTGGATTACCTTTATATTCTACTCCAAATAGCTCGTGCATCTCCCTTTCATGGATCTGAGCGCTTTCACCCCATACTGGATATACCGAATCTATCTCTGGTTTATCTCCATTGATCTCTGTTTTGATGGTTATGAGTATTTTATCCTTGTATGACCATACGTGGTAGGTATGCTCATAGATTCCTCTTTTAGGCCAGTCAGTTATAGATAAGGAAGAGAGATGCTCAAAACCCAGATCCTTTATAAACTTACATAGCTCAACGAGTTTATCTGGAGCGATTTTTACTATAACCCTCCTCTCTCTTTGCATAAATCCTTCCACACCGAACTTCTTCTTTATCTCGTCTATGATTTCTTTCTCCATCATTTATTCCATCTCCTCCACATGCTTGAATATCTTTGCACAGGCTTCAAAAACAGCCTCTGGTCTGGGTGGACAGCCAGGTATGTACATGGTAACAGGCAGATAATCTTCCAACCTCTTTATCGTGTTATATGAATCCCAGTACATCCCACCGGTCATGGTGCACGAGCCCAAGGCAATCACTACCCTTGGCTCAGGCATCTGTTCATATATCCTCTGGGCTCTCTTTATGGACTTAAGGGTCTGATATCCGGCTATGAACAAAACATCAGCATGCCTTGGACTTCCAACAACTATCATTCCAAACCTTTCCATATCCCACCTTGACCCAACAACTGGAACGAGTTCGGTAAAACCACAAGAGTTAAACCAGTTGAACACCCATATTGCCTTAATGAGCTTCTTCATGGTTCTCTTTTGAGGAGATTCCTTGGCCATCTTTTCACCCTCACTACCCAGTGTTTTGTGTGGTTATAAAGTTAATGGAGGGCATATGGGCTGTGAGCGATAGTGAACAAGCCACATACCCGCTTGTTATATGATCTGAGCCGTAGGCGAAGACAAGCCCCTTTGTGGGGCGTGGTGTTGGGATTGGTGCGACGTTTGTTTTTTATCTTTCGTATACGCGTTCTCTTTTGTCTATTTTTAGGATTATTATTTGGTTTTTGTCTTTGTTTATTTCATATAGGATGCGGTATTTTCCTATGCGTATTCTGTATAGGTTTGTTTCTCCTCTTATTTTTTTGTAGGGGTATGAGTAGGGGTTTTCTTTTAGGGCGGAGAGTATCTCTTTGAGCTTGTTTTTGTAACCTGGGGGGAGGTTTGACACAAATTTTGCTGCTTTCTTTGAAAATAGTATTTCATACATTATTCTCCCCCAAACAATTCATCAAAACGTATGACTCCTCCCCTCTTGACATCTTCTCGTATCTCTTCCAGCTCCTTTTTCTCTTCTTCTGTCAGATCTTCGTATCCTAAAAAATTATCTATTTTCATATTCAATTCCATGACCATACGTTCTATGTGGTTTATCTTCTCAAGCAACACATCAGCCATCAACACCACCTACACTACTTCTTACAACCTTATTATATAAAAAGTTATTCTCAAACACCCCACAAAAAAGCACCAAGCCCAATATCATATAACGTCCTGGGGATATGTGATGTGCCCTCCATTGCGTCTAATAATTGATTGTGTGGTTATAAAGTTAATGGAGGGCATATGGGCTGTGAGCGATAGCGAACAAGCCACATACCCGCTTGTTATACGACCCGAACTGTGTGAGGGCCTGCCACTTTTTGTGGCTGGCGTTGAGTGGGGGTTGCGTTATTTTTTTCCTTTTTTGAGTATTTTTTTGAATTCTTCTACTGTTAGTTCTGCGTCTTTTAGGATGCTTTTTAGTAGTTTGGGGTGTAGTATTTTGCCGGAGTGGTAGGGCACGGTTATTCTTACACCTTTGTCGTTTTTGTATATTTTGTGGCTGCCGCTTTGTCTTACTAGTTGGAATCCTACCTTTTCTAAGACTTTTATGACTTCTCTTGCGGTTACCCGGGGGAGTTTGTCGCTCATATGGCCACTTCCACGGCTGTGAGGTTGATTATTTCAACCTTTGGTATTTCTTCTCCCTCTTCCAATCGGTCAAGGATATGTAGCCGTATAGCATCTTTGATATTTTCCAAGACCTCTTCATAGGTGTCCCCCTGAGTATAGCATCCCTGCAGCTCTGGGCAATAAGCAAAATATCCATCTTCGTCTTTTTCAATAACAACCGAAACCCTGTACACCTGCATTTCATTCACCTCGCACACCTACACAATATTTATCCCAGAACGACTTAATAAACCTTCCGCAACCCCCGCTCAATGTCATATAACGTCCAGCGGGTATGTGAAGTTTGCGGAGCGTGAGCGGAGCAAATTTGGGCGAGCGTAAGCGAGCCACATATCCGCCTGTTGTCCGAACCCGTAAGGGGTGGAGCGGGAGCGGAGAGTTGCGGGCGACGGGTTCATCTCATAGATATTTAGAGAACTTGTCGATATCAACCTTTGCAAGCTTTAATATTCCCCTTAAAGTACCAATTTTCAATTCTTTATGCATTGGAACTACTGTACCAACTTTTCCTTCTGGTGTGATTTTTGATAATCTAACATGACTTCCCTTTCTTCCAGTTATTTGAAAGCCAAATTTATTACACAAGATTTTAACAACTTCTTCTCCAGAAACATTTCTAAGCTTTGGCAACTTTTTTTGCCTCCATTTCTATTGATATTTCGAAAGTTGTAAAAAGAGGATGCTCTTTTTCTTCAAGCGGAAATTCCTCAAGATATAATTCTGTGGCTTCTTTTAGATTCTGAATCGCTTCTTCTATTGTTTTACCTTGGCTTACAGTTCCAACCTCAGGGCATTCTGCAACATACATATCTTCTTCTTTATGAATTATTGCTGTTAATATCACCATTTTTCAATCACCTCATTGATACAATACCTCTCCTGCATATTTTAATATTTTCCCAAGCCCGTCGCCCGCAATTTCGGACAACGTCCAGCGGGTATCTGAAGCCATAAGCCGGTAGGCGAAGGGTTTAGGCGGAGCATAGCGAAGCCAGATACCCGCTTGTTGTCCGAGTGCGATAGCACCGAAGCGAGGCGGAGAGTTGCCTGCTTGGTATTATACGTGCCATATACTTTTCTTATTTTTTCCGTCAAAACAAATTACATAGTTATCTAAAATGTTTTCTCGGCCTATTATGTTTATTCCTGTTCCTAGTCTGTCGGAAAAGCCTATTATTGCGTTGGTTTTTAGATGTTCAATAATCAACTCCAGTTTAAAGATGTACAGTGGGATTATTCCCCCGTCACCAACAGTGATGTCTTTTCTTTCTCCGGAATATATGTCTAAGCCCAGTTCTTCTGCAAAATCGGCATGGAAGACGGAATATGTGGCACCAGTATCAAGATAGGCTAGGGTTCTAACTGTCTTGTCTTGGTTTATTATTTGTACTTCAACTAATGGGCAGTAACGGCCTCTCCATGGGATATAAGGTATTTCTATCTTGTTCATATTAAAAGAGCCTCCTCTCCCCTCCTTGGTATATATGCTATCAATGGGTCCTTGACTCCCATTTTTTTGACCTTCTCATACACTTCGTGTATTGTTTTTCCTATAGCAACGATTTTATTTTTGTATAAGGCAACATATTTTCCTCCCTGTTCCTCTTCCAGTTTCTCTTTATTCGCTATCAGATAAAGCATCTCATCGCTGACCATTTTGACCACCTTTATTATTGCATATACTCCTCCATAGCTTATATGATTTACTATCAAATTACCGGGCAGGCAATTACGCCTAACGTCTTGCGAGGTATCTGAAGCCCTGAGCCGATAGGCGAAGGGTTTAGGCGAAGTGCCGGAGGCACGTAGCCAGATACCCGCTTGTTATATGACCCGAACGAAGTGGGGGCGAGGAGCGAAGCGGAGAGTTGCGGGTGAAAGTTTTCCTTTAGAGGGAATTTGTAATGGCATATAAACATACTCCTTTAAGCCTACATATCTCGCATTGAGGCTTTTTAATGCATATCTTGTACCTATCTTCCGCACAATATGACCAAATGAAAATATCCACTATACCTGGAGATTCTCCTAAATCTATTTCTTTGAAACTACCATCTTTTTTCTTTATTTTTATTTTAAATCCCTTTAGATGTTTCTCACAAAAACGTGTAAGAATATCTTGAAAATGAGCTTTTTCTAATGGGTCGCTTCTATCCTTACTGCTACAACTATGATAGATTCCGCTTCGGAGTATAAATCTCATTTCATGTGTATCTATAGGGACTCTATCCCAATATCCAAAATCACGAAGATAGTTATCTCTTCCTTTTTCACCTAAAACCTTAGTTTTTCCTTCTTTTGCCAAATTGTAGAGGTTTTCCGTGAAATCTTGTATTGTGGGATATTCAAGAAGATGTTCTATGTTTTTCTTTCTTCGATTTCCCACTAACCCAATTAGTTTATTTTTCGCTCCAGATGTTCTGAAATTTTTCCCATGATCTCTAATGAAAGAATCCATTTTGCTGTCAAAATCTAAGGGTTTCTTCAAGCGCCATCCATTGGTTACTATTAATTCAACTATCATACGCAGCGCTTTTAGAGAGTTAGGGTTTCTCCCAAGTTCATCTTTGTTGTTTATAAAGAATTGAAGGTCGTCTTTAATCTCTTTTGAATGAGCATTTCTCAACATCCAATTAATAGTTTCTTTGAATTCTTTAGCGAATTTAGTTGTATTAAATTCCATTTTTATTACCTCCACTTATTCTTTCGCCCGCAATTTCTGACAACGTCCTGGGGATATGTGAAGTTTGCGGAGCGTGAGCGGAGCAAATTTGGGCGAGCGGTAGCGAGCCACATATCCTCCTGTTGTCCGAACCCGTAAGGGTCGAAGCGAGGCGGAGAGCTGCGGGCGACGGGGGCATTTTAATCACTCTAAATTTCATAATGATGTTTCGAATAACTCCCTTCTGTTATTTTTAGATTACCACTCTTTAAATCTCCGATTATATTTTGAATTTGTGTTTCAATGTCTCCTAGTTCTTTTCCTTCACTTGTAGTTATAAGAAAATCTGTAACGCCAAGTTTCTCATAAATTTTATATTTTTTAAACCATCTATTTTTATATAATTCATTATTTAAAAGTCCCAGATGCTCCCAATAAAACTCACCATTTTCTAGGAAAATTTTGAAATCCGGTTTTATATGGTACTCTGCCGTAAAGTCTTCAGGTTCATAAATAAATTCTATTCCAAGCGAATCTAGAGCTTTTGCAATTATGTATTCAATCTTGGATCTAACTGCAATCTTCTTGCCATTCTTTAATTGAACTAAATACGGTTTAAATGGACTTTGTTTATGACCGAACAAAAGTGTATGAATTAATTCAATTTGAGAATTAATATAAGCAGTTCTAACTAACTCATATAACTCTTCTTTTAACTCCTCATATACTAAAACATACATTTTCTTCTTTGCTCTAGTAAAGCCGGTATATAGTAATTCACGAGTTATAAACGATGACCTCTCAGACAGAACAAAGAGCACATAATCAAAATCACTCCCCTGAGATTTATGAACCGTAATAGCATACGCAGGTGTATACGATATATCCGCTTTCTCAATTTGATTTAATAATTCTGATTTTATTTCTTTCAATTTATCCAATATTTTTTCTTTTGCTTTAGGGAATATGTTAAATAGGTCATCAATGTCAACAAATTTGACATATCCTCTCTTAGTTAAATATCCTATCGAGCCATTAGCTAAAGCAAGAATTCTTTTATTTTTTTCAATTTCCCAATACTGGTTTTCCTCGCAAATTATTTTAGTGCCTTCTGGAATCCTACTCTGTCCTTCAAGGATGATTTGTCTGTTTATCACAATGCTTCCAAACATCCCAACTCTTTTTGGAGTTATTATTTGAATTTTTTCTAGATTGTTATAATCAAACTTCCCATCAGGTTCGAAAATGTAACCAAATAATTTCCACAAACTTTCATTATTTTTTTGTTTACTCATCTCAAGGAGAATTTGTCTTAACTTCTCTTTCAAATCGTTTGCATCTCTAAAATAATTTATCTCTAGTGTATCATCGGCTGATTTTGCTATATCATGTATGTCCTCTAATAAAGGTTCTTTGGCACCTCTAAACAATTCGGCTAATTCTTCTACTTTGGCACATTTGATACCATTAAATGGAAAGCGTAAGTTTGTACTTAGGTGACAATATTTGCTTTCCAATCCCTGATTTTTAAGATGATATATAAGATCAATAAATGGTCTGCCAACACCTATGGGTGGAAGCTGTTTATCATCCCCTATGATTATCAAGTGCTGGACTGTAGAAGGATTTATTAGGCTGAATAAAAGGCAGAGAAGAACTTCGTCCACCATTGAAGCCTCATCAATTATAACAACTTTTGGATTAAATTGCCAGTATCTTGCCAATCTATTGAAGTCATTTATAAATTCATATTGCCCCTCAAAGATTTTTGATGTAAGATCTACAAGCTTAAATATCTCGTTCCTACGTTTATATGACAATCTTTTGGTTCTTTCAAATAATTCTCTATATATAAACCTATGAATTGTTGAAATTGTAATGCTTAAATCGTTGTCTAATCCCAGCTCTTTTAAACGCTTTCGAATCACCAAACTCGCTTTACCTGTGGGTGTAAAAATAAAAACAGGAGCTTTTCTTTGATTTTTGAATATATCGATTAGGTTAAGAATTGCAGAAGTTTTTCCGCTCCCAGCTTTTCCGCTTATAACAACCAATTTATTGCGAAGTATTTTTTGATAAAGTTCGTGTCTCTCTCTTATAAAATGTTTGTATGTGTTACTATCTCTAAGTTTATCTTTGAATTTCTCAACATCTCTACTTACTAAGGTGGATACAATATCTTGATCAATGGTGTATTCCACTCCCTTCACTTTTTTAATAAATTCTTCAATTATTCTCTCTATTTTTTCCATAGATTTTAGCTGATAAATTGTTTGATCATAGATGGAAATTATATTGAATATCTCTTTAAATCTTGGATTATTCTCATATTCACTTAATAGTAATTGATCAATTTCAAAATCCTGTTGAATGTAATATAAAGGATAATCTTTGATTTTCTCTAAAATTTCATCTCTTGAGAGGTACGTATGTCCATCATTTTGGGCGGCGTTTCTAAGGATCAGGGTTATCAGAGCCCGAATTCTTTCCAAGGATTTAGCAGTGTACAAAGCTCTCCAATTTGCATATCTCGTGTCAGGAATAAGTGCAATATCTAAGTGATAAACAGAAATGCCATAGTCATTGTTATCTATATCCCAATCATCGTCTTTGATATCATAAAAGTACTCTTCTAAAATAGAATATGGATTTGCTTTAAAATTTTTGAATCCTTTTTTGCCGATAAAATCAATTATGTTTTTGAATTGTTGTTTTGAGAAATCAAAACGAGCTAAAAAAGTGAAAACTTCAAACTGTGACTTTATTATATTAATGGTGGTTTCTAACTCCCCATCTTCGCATTTTAAAGCGGTTATATTTTTCTCATCATTTAAAAACTCATCTATCGATCCAAACTTTTTGATGATAAACGTCTTTAGTTTTCTAATTATTTCTTCAATTTTATCATCTCTAAAGTTATCTTTCAGCTTAATTGCAATGAGATTCTCAAAGCCTGGATACTGTTCTCGCTCTCTCCAAGCAATTTCTAATAATTTATCTACTTTTTTCTCATAATTTTCAATTTGTTCAATAGGAATAACTCCATGCTCTTTTAGCTTATTTATTGATTTTTTCAGTTTGTACAATAAGTAAATAGCTTTATCATGCGTTAGATGCATTGAAACGTACTTGAAATGAGGTATTATAGTTGGGTCATCTACCTTTACGGTTATATCTTCTAACCATTTTTCCTTCTCTTCTCTTTTTATACCATCTTTTTTTTCTAGAAATTGTAGATACTCATGATATGGGAGTATAAATGTTAATTTAGGATCAAGAGGAACTTGAAATTGCCATGCGATTTTAGGGAAAACTGGCATTTTCCTATTTATATCCTCATACAATTCTTTTGGAATAGCATATTCTTTAGGAAATTCTATCTTCTCTCTTACTAAACCCACACCCAATACCAAATATTTTCTCTCATCTCCAGTGATTGGATTGCTGTAATTCGCATAGAAAAAAACTATTGATTTAGACGATTCAATCTTTTTTATGTATTTTCTTACCCTATCCTCTAAATCAGGAGGATATTTATATGCTCCAGTGGTTGTAAATGATAACTTGAAATTCCACGTGAATGCTGAAAAAGGTTTTAATACTTCTTTAAGTGGCGGAACAACACTAAATTTATCCCATGTGTCTCCGAAGGGATGAATATCTTCTACGTTATATTCTTTCTCCCCAAGTACATTTATACACCAGTAGCAAGGTGGTGTATAATTTGCATTATCCTTTACTTCCGATATGGATCTTCCTTTAAATTTTTCTTCGATTTCAATATTTCTCCTTCTTTGGATTCTAGAAGATAAAAGGGAATAATTATCAACACAATAAACATTCTCAAATGGATTCTTACAAACTTTTCCGTTCCATTTGCTGTCGTGCCATGCAAATCTTATTGTTAGATGTTTCATAATACTATTCTCCCCATATTAGATTTATTAATTTCGTTAGTCCGTCGCCCGCAATTTCGGACAACGTTCTGGGGATATGTGAAGTTTCGCCGATAGGCGAAATTTGGGCGAGCGGTAGCGAGCCACATATCCTCCTGTTGTCCGAACCCGTAAGGGTCGAAGCGAGGCGGAGAGTTGCGGGCGACGGGCTATTATGTTCTATACTTTTTAATAAGGTCCACATTTTCATTATACCCCCGACATATATCGTTGAGAGGGCATTCTTCACACTTTGGTTCATCATGATTATAACAATAATTGGTACCGATATACATGAGCCCATCATCAAAATCAGCTACCGAGAATTTATATCCATCTTGATGTAATTTATAAATGAGGAGATTTGGGATTCTTTGTATTTCCACAGATCTAGGTCTTCCCATTTTTAGAAGCTCCCGTACCACAAATAGATATTCATTGAAAATCTCTGAGTTCTGAGGAATTCCAGTTGCTTTTCTGCCTCGGATATTAGTCACCCGTATGTAATTAACTCCACCTTTACCTTTTCCTTTTTGAATTACGTCCCATTTTTCATAATCCTTTAAAGAAGCCAATTCCAGAAGGAAACCGGTTCTAAATAAAACACGCCCAGCATTACTGTCGAAAGGAACTTCATATGAGAAATCCGTCCAACCATTATCTTCCGTTCTATGTTTTACAAGTCTAAAAATACTAACATATAATTTAGCAAATAAATGGCAGGCTTTATCACCAATCGCACTTCCGAGACCGTATCTTTCATTATCTTTTAATTGTTGGGCCATAATTTCAGCCGATGGGTATGATTCCAGATAGTCAATTAAGGGTTGTGGAGAGATCTTACGTTGTGATTCTAAATCTTTCTCTAATAGTAATGGAACACATAAAGGCACACCCCACCTATGAATTGCATAATCCAATACTTGCTTGGTTGATATTATACCACGCATAGACTGAGCAAAAAATAAATTATATTTGCTAGGTGATGATTTATTCTCTTTGGCCCAATCTTCTGCCCGTATTTCTTTAATTGATTCATGTTTAGATAATATTTCATCAATTGAAATGCCTAGCTCTTTAAAGAAATCCATTGGTCTGTGAAATATTCTAATTTCTTGTCTGTATAAACTGGTCGTTACATTTTTCAGTAGCTCTCTAACACCAATCATATCTGGACCTTGATCTAGTACAACATTTACTAATAAATATCTGGTCAATATTTCCCGCCTTGTGAATTTACCGTCATATTCATCGAGCTCATCATATTTTAAAGTTCCATCCTTTTTAAAGTAATGTTTGAAAGGCTCTACTTCAAAAATAGGCGGCATCTCTCTTTCTTGGCTTCCGATCTCCGCTAATCTTTTCGCAAGATCTAAAAGGAATTCCCAATCAATCATTTTTATCACTCCATTTTTCACCATTAACCCACTTAAATAAGCTCATTTGGACTTTAGATATTCTCTCTTTAGCAAACTCATAGTATTCAGGGACAATTTCAAACCCTAAATAGTGTCTTCCCAACATTTTAGCTACTACTGCTACCGTACCTGAGCCCAAAAAAGGATCAAAGACTATGTCTCCCTCATCACTACTAAACAGAAGTATCTTTTTTACTAGTTCCACAGGTAATTTTGTTGGTGTTTTGATCTTTCCTGTCCAATACTCCCTATTAATTATCCATACATCTTCTGGATAATGTTCAATTTTATTGAACTTATATTTTTTCTCATCCTTAACCACAAAAAGAATATGATAATGACTTGTAACATATTTTCTTTTTGTAAAAACTCCAAATTGATATTTCCATATTAAATGGTTTATTGTTATAAAGCCTACCTCATCCAGTGCATTAAGAATATCTTTTAGATTTGTCCACCCAGAGAAAACATACATACTTCCTGTTTTTTTCAAAATCCTATAGGCTTCTTTCATCCAATTTACTGTAAAATCATAATATTTTTCTTTGGGAATCTCGTTATAACCTTCAAGGACCCTCTCCTGCGTCCTATTGTAATTATTACGTTTTGCTTTAAAATCAATGGCGAAAGGTGGATCTGTTACAATTAAATCTATAGATTCTGAGGGTATGTCTTTCATTAGTTCTAATGCGTCACCACAATATATTTCGTCAATTTGAAACCTACCTATTTTTTTCGTTTCAGTCATCGTTATACCGCATAGTAATTTTCATATTTAATCCCGTCGCCCGCAATTTCGGACAACGTCTGGCGAGGTATCTGAAGTTTGCGACCTTGGGGAGCAAACTTGGGCGAAGCCACCCAACGGGTGGCAGAGCCAGATACCCGCCTGTTATACGCTCCGAACCAATAGGTGAGGACGAGGGAGCGACAGCGACCGAAGAGTCGTGAGCAAAAGGCAACCATCCCAACCATATAACTCTCTTAGGAATCCTTGAACCAATGTCCCTTTGCAATTCATATATTTTAACATTTACAATCCCACTTCTCCAAAAAGACATCATCTTGATAATCTTTAAGGGTTTTGCTATTTTTTGAAGGAGGATGTGTCCCCTTTTCAAGATTCCAAAAGCCAATTCCCGGCTTACCTGTGTCCTTTCTTATCACGATAGATGATGGATATACAGAAGGATTGGTTCTCTCTGACACCACATTGCTTACTTCACCTACTATATACCCTATTGTCTGCCTATTTATTTTACTATGTTCCATCTTTTTGAGGCTTTCCATGAGCTCTGTGTAAGTAATACATCGTTTATGTTTAGCTGCATTTTTTATTATCTCGCAAGCATCTTCAAAAAGCTCTTTAGGTAAAGTCGTTTTACCAGACCCCATAGGAACATCTCTCCTATCACTCCATTCGCACATTTTTCTGCCTCCTTTATAGCCTCTCTTACAGGGTGGCACCACAGTAGGGACATACCTTAAACTCAGCATTAACCTCTTTTCCACACTTCGGACACTTATGTTTGATCTCTTTTAGTTTAGCCCCACAAAAAGGGCAAATAGCAAACTCCAGAGAAACCGGGTTATTACAATTAGGACATACCCCCTCTGGAAGAATCTGAGGTTGCGACGGATATTGAGGTGGTGAAAGCTGTTGAGATGAGTGTGCCTGATATTGTTGTTGGGGTGGTTGTAGCAGTGAGGCGGCCTGACGTATTTTCGCGACAAGTGTTTGTAATCTCATACTCCACAATTCTTTATTGTCTATAGTGAACACCATAATAAATGTCTCTCTGATTTTTTTTACACCACCAAAGAAACTTTTTTTCTCGATTTCTAATGGCGATTCGTAGTGTATCTCCAGACCTTCTTTTTTTCTCCCATTAAATTTTTAAACGTGCCTCGCCAAAATCCTTGTTTAGGCGTCGAGATATTTGTGATATATTCATATGGTACATCAAACCATTGCCCCAATGCTGTACCAAATTGCTCTGCTGAATCAACTCTCATATTCGTTGCGTTTAACATTATAAGTTTTAATATAAGGATCCTCTTATTTGTCAAGTAGATTTTTCCTATACAAGTATCATATTTTTTAAAGAATGTTCCCTTTTCAAAGTTGATCACGGATACTGAGGGATTTTCAAGTTCAAGCTTTTCTCCTTCATCTAATGCCTTATAGATACCAATAATCTCTTTTTCTGTCATTTATATCACCACCCCTATATATTTCTTTTTTAAAAGCCTTTTGCTCATGATTGCGTATAACGTTTTGCGAGGTATCTGAAGCCCTGAGCCGATAGGCGAAGGGTTTAGGCGAAGGCACAGAGTGCCGAAGCCAGATACCCGCTTGTTAAGTGAGGGCGTTAGCCCCGAGCAACCTGAAGGGTTGCGAAGAGTTTGGTTCATGCGTTGTGGATCTGCTATCAGATTTCTGATAGCATCTTGATTAGCTCTTCTTTAGACATGTTGTTCCATAGAGATACTTTTGAGAGTATGTCGTTTAGTGTGCCTTTTGCGATCTCTCTGTGTTTTGGCACAGTTATATTATGTTCACCTGTTTCTGTTTTCTTTCTTAAACGTACGTGGCTTCCTTTTTGTCTTATTATTTCATATCCTAATTTAGTCAATAATTTTATTAGTTTATCTCCGCTAATGACCGGCAGCTTTGACAATTGAATGCACCTCTATTTCTGATATTGATAGTATCCTTATATCCTCACCTTTTTCCATAAACTCTCCAAAATGTACTTCAACGGCCCCTTTTATATTTTCCATCAGCTCATCAAGTGTTTTTCCTTGTGTGAATATATCAACTCCTATACCTCTCGCACACCAGTATTCACCGTCATTATATATCTCAAATTTTACGAGCATTTGTATCACCAAACTGTATCGCCAATTAATCAATTAACCAGTACTGTAATCATTGTATTTCTATTTTTCTCAACGCATGAGCCGAATTTCACTTAACGTCTTGGGGATATACGACGTTCGCCGATAGGCGAATGTCCCGAAGGGCGGGGCAGTAGCCCCAGCGTATATCCTCCTGTTAAGTGACCGAAGCCCGATAGGGGCTGAGGCAGGAAGCCAACGGGCTTCCGAAGAGTCGGGGGCGTATGGCACTTTCACCTTTCTTTTATCCGTTATTTTCATAGGAGACCGCCTTTTTTGAAATATTTGTATTGATATCATTCGATTGTATAGAATCTATCCATCTCTTTGTTATTTGCAACCTTTTTCCAATAGGACCTTTTAAAATGTTAATTGAAGTCGTCTCTGGAATTACTGTCAGCGATTGCTCAAAAGCCAACATATAATTTGCACCCAAATTGATTAATATTTCATCATATTCTTTTTTAGATAAAAGTTGGGAAAACTCTCTATAAATGGAATATTTTAATTGCTCTGCTCTTTCTTTCGTCATTATTTGGTCATAATTACGGATTGGGGTAAGTGGATCTATTAATCCATATTTTGCCGATAAGATCTTGATGTCTAATCCATTTTCATTTGTAAAATCTGTTATTCTTTTTCTCAATAATCTATAAATTGGGCCATCATATAAGTTGATTGCTGGAATCAAACCTTCAACATCCCTTTTGGCTTTGGAGCATGAGACAATTAAAAGTCTATTTTTATTTAACCACTCCTGGGATTTTGAGAGTATTTTATTATTTATAAATTCCCGCACTTGTCTAAATCTTTCCGTTTGTGCTTTCTTATCTCCACGTTTTTTTGACCTAACATCATACTGAAAAATCCAACCTTTATAATCACTTCCAAATACAGAATGTCTAATAAATATATCTTGTCTTTTTGGGGAATAGCAACCTAAAGCAAAAATCATCCCGTCTTGATCTATTTCTCTGATTGATGAAAGAATATCCTCTAAAAGAGATTCATCTCTGACATGCACGTATCTAGCGCTGTTTTCTTTCTTTTTCAACAGCCCTCCTATACCAATATATTTATAACCCATCTTTTTTAATTCTAAATAGCATTCTAAATAATCTTCTTTTGTAACTCCTTGAGCAACTCCCATTAAATTGAAGGTCCATTCTCTGCGATTGTATATTCTAATAGCCTCTTTTGCACTATTTAGAGTTCGTTCTTTATCTTTGAGATAATCCATAATAATTCCATAATCTACACCGAGACTCTCATAAATTTCAAATAATTTTTCATAACTTGAATACATACACCCCTCTTTGGTAAAAACTCCAGAATCACAGATCGTAACAAGATTTTTCTTTATTTTTTTCCCTAATTCGCATCTAGATAAATCCTGTTCATAAGGACACTTTTTATTCCCAATGACCGCACATGCTTCGGGATTCACACAGGGATATTTTTTGAACAATTCTTGAAAGTTTTTATGTGTATTTGCATGGGTCATTAAGCCATATCTTTTCCCATCTGGAGGTATAATTCCACTAATTATCCTAAGGGATGCTTGCCTATCTACAACAAAAAATGGAGTGAATGAGGAAAGACTCTTGTCCTTACTCTCTGTTCCTTGCCGCATTTATAATCCTCTCGTTTGCATCGTTTGCTTTAGCAGGTATTGGAACTCCTTTCAGTCCTGTTGCATCGTGGCTTATAATAAGCCAATGCCCAGGTCTAAAAGTAAAAGTAGGGGATAATTGTTCTTCACCTATTCCAAACGCTTCAGCTACTCTCTGCCGATCGTATGAACGGGGTAGTTTGCTAACAAAATAGGTATGAAGGTTTCCCATAACTTCTGTGTCCAGCAATGAAGCTCTTTGAGTTGAAATACCAATCCCTAAACCAAACTTTCTCCCTCTTCGAGCAAGTGTTACACAGAATTCCTTAATCTGTCGTGTCTGTTCATTCCCACCTTCTCCTGGGATGAAGATATCCGCCTCATCAAATAGAAAAAGAGTGTGCGGTTCAATTATGCCTTCTCTCCTTCTGCTTTCATAAAGCTGATTTCCCATAACTTCTGAAAATACTTTTAAGTCGGAATCTCTTCTGGCAGTAACAATTATTGTCATTTGTCTGTCCGGGTTATTCAAAGCATTGATTAATTCTCTAGTTGATATTATTGCATTAGAAGGAATTTCTGCCAGATTTCTTCTCAGCCTCTCTAATGCCCGAATCGTCCTCTCGATAACTCCAGAAGCAGTTCCCTCTTGTGAACGATGTAACCTTGTCAATGGCCGCCTCACAGGATTTCCAATTTCATTGACGAAATCAAGTGCTTGTTGAAGAGTGTCCGTTGTTATGGGTGTATCAAAATATCTTAGTATCCATTCATCCATAGCTTCTTGTAGAGCTTCCCGCACTGCTGGGCCAGCACGAGGATCAATTTGGTTTTGCATTTCACTTCGAATTAAAGCGGCTAAATCTTGAGCAGGTAAAACTATTCTAGTTCGATTTAACGCTGATGAAACACCCCTATCCATATAATCATTGATATCTGGATTGTTTTTCAAACGAGATGGTAGGTTCATTTGTCTTCTTAAAAGATTTACTAAATCAGGATTTTCGCCTGGCCTATTTCCTAATTCTCGGATTATTGGTAATGGTAAAGAGTCCGTTCCCACATGGATATAATACAGATCATTTGGATGAGATACAAAATGGTCGATTAGCAATCCCAAATATTCGTCATTAGGGTCAATGATAACAATGTTTGAATTGTCTGTTGTGTTATTCGAAAGAGAAGTAACCATTGAGGATACTAGATTTGATTTCCCTACCCCAGTAAACCCAAAAATTCCAAAATGAGTGGTTAATAATGCCTCTTTATCAAGTTTGACGTTCAGTTCTTCAAACTTTTTATGATAAAATGGAGACTCTGGTTGGTCTAACATCCCTTGATTTATTATTGAATCCACCATTTCCATGCTAAGGGGTCTGACTTCAGCGCCTACCATCGGCAGATTTTTCTCATCAGTGAGGGAAGGTAATTCGTTGTCTCTAGGATTATAGGTAAACTGCCATCCAGTAGATACCGATTTGGCTACAATTGTAGTGGTAAGTTGAAGTGGGTGTTCCTCTTGTCTTTCCCAGTCCTCTTTAATACCTCGCATGGATTCGAATACATGCCCAGGATACGTCCCCTCACCTTGGTTAGCGAAGTGTGTAGGATATACTTGAGTAAGTGTTAAAACGGAATAAGTTTTAGAACTCCCTGACGGGGGAGTGTAGTTTTCGACAGCTACTAAGTCCCCAACTTGGAGAGCATCCAAACCTTTTCTTGTGTATTGACACCAAATCTCAAACTCAAATCTGCCCTGTTTGTCTGGAGTCATTTTCACGAGGGCGGATCGCCCTCCATATAGTTTTTCCTCATCAAATGGATTGCTCATTTTAGCCACCTCTATTCTGCCTCAATGTTCTACTAAGGGGATTTGCACGATTTAACCTCTCAGAAGACCTAAGCATAGGTTCTACCATCTTCAGAACCGATTTTGCACCCCGGTCTGCATGATGTAAAGGATCTGGATAGCCAATTACCTCTGGGAACACATTCCTAGTTAATACTGAGAGTATATATATGGTTATTTCTTGTTCTTGATTTTCAACTCTTTTGTCTTTATGAAAAAACGGCTCGAGGGTACCTAAATCTTGGTCTCCCTCAGTTATTTTTATCCTTCTAGGAGGAGGATTGCTAGGGTGAACCAAACGATCAACGAAAATAACATGTCCCATAATCGGTTCCATTGGTGGGTTACGACTTAAGTGAAACTGAACTAGAGACTTCATTATGAGATTTGGTGGAACTAAAACATCACCGCGAACACCTTGAATTTTAGGCTTATCTGAACCCCAATCCTTTTTCAGTCGGAGTGTCATAAAGACCGAGTCAAATTCGGTTGAACTCCAAGGCCCATTCAATTCTCCATCAATAAAGGGCAATCTTTCCAAAGTCAGTCGGTCTGTAGCAGGAATAAGTCTAGGAGTGAAATTAAATTCACCAATATGCCGTAATACTCCAAAGTAGTGATTAGTGAAATAAGTTGAAGCAGAATCTTTTACCACGCCGATAAACATTACGCCGTTTCGCCAACACTCCTCCATAGTAAAACGTAACCCGATAGCTAATAAGAACGACAATTCATCTGAGGATAGAAATCTGGTTCTTTCTAAGCCGTTTTCATCCTCATAAGTATAAAGTAAAACCGTTGGATCTTTCTCTTTAAAGAATTGGTCAGTAAAATGTAAATACAAACGTTTTATTTTGGCTGGAGAGTTTTGATATTCGGGATTGAGACTAAGAAGGGTCCTTTCTTTTTTCACAAGAGCATCGGGTGGATTAGAATTATCATGTTTTTTTCCATATTTATCACATTCCCACAGGATCTTTAGCTGTCCTATTACTTTTTGCAAGGGAATCTTAGTTTCCTCTGCAAATTCTGCCAAATCAAGAGAATGTTCCTCATTTTGGTAGATCTTAGCAATGGCCCTCTCCCATAATCTGTGGGCTTTTTTCGAAGGAACATCAAGTTCTTCATTCCACGGTTTAGAGTAACCAACCAATAAATCAGGATACCATATTGTTTCCCCTGCAATTTTCACACCAGCAAACCTAAGATTCCTAACGTTGGGTGTTGCATTGGCCAATACTGAAGATAAGGAATGGTCCCATAAAATAAGATGGGGCCTATCCAAACCTGACGCACCTCTATAACACAAATAGTTTTCTGCTAAGAGCATAAGGGATGTGTCTAATCCGGAAATTGAGATTCTCTCCGAGTCATTCACAACGAATCTATTTTCTGGTTCAATGGTTGTCAAATCTTCAGGAGTTAATGGTAAATACGCGACTAAACTACTATCATCTTCAGGCTCCGACTCTCGATATGTGAGCAGAGGAGGATTGTCCTGAAGACCTAACTCCCCTTTAACTACGTAAGCGCCCCCATAAAAGATTGCCATATCTGCAGTCTCGATTTTCTTACATGCACCATCAATCGCCCAAAACCTCAATGTGCTACTACGGTGCCGTTGTTGCAGTTCTCGATGTAATTCACGTCTATATGCTTCATTTATAAATAAATTATAGTAAGAAACAATGTGATTTTTTAGAAATTCATCATAAAATATTTGGAGTTCTCTCGTGCCCTCTTCAATTCTCTGTTCCAACCTACTTCTGGTCTGGGATAAGGCTTTATCATAAAGTCCAAATATGTCTGAGATCGTTTCTCTTCTAGTCATATATATTGCCTCTTTGATTAGGATGATAGGCGGTCTCCCTATTTTCTTTTTCTATCAGCCATACGCCCCCGATTTCACTTAACGGATTGCGGGTATCTGAAGTCGCCGAAGGCGATTTGGGTGAGGGCTGAAAGCCCGAACCAGATACCCGCTTGTTAGGCGTGGGCAATAGCCCCGAAGTGAGCGATAGCGAACGGAGAGTCGTGAGCAAAAGGTTTAAGCATAAGCATGTCTATTTTTCCTTTTTCTATCCATTTCCATCGTGTTCGCTCTTTTTCTTTGCCATTTTTATAATTGTTCTTGTTCCTTCTTCTGGACCAGCAGGCTTCGCTACAACTGGTCGTATTTCTGGTTGTGATGTTTTAGGATTTTCTTTCTTCTTATTTTCCATACAGTCACCTCTATTATTGATTTATCTAGACAGTAAGAATTAGTAAGATATATAATACATTTTCTACACAGAAACAGTAATATAGGCGGGTGAGCCATTTAATTTCGTTATTATATACATTATAATTGTGTTCGTAAGCTTCCCTCACATAATATAAAAAATCCGATAATAGATCATTTACACTAATAGAACATAGTCTATTAAATCTATTTTTTTTAAACATCTCCACATCTTTGTAATTCTTAGGTCGAAGTAGATATATTGCTAAGATGGCAGAGATAAATATGAATGTTAAGTATAAAATGAGTGTAATATAAGAATAGATTGAAAAACGTCCTCCATTGTTAAGGATAATGATTATTAAAGTAACTTGAAATGATATAACGCCGAGTATTATTCCAAAAAAAGAAGATACTTTTTCTCCTACATATGAGATATTCCCCTCAAGACGATTAAACAATTGGTTTGCTTCCTCTAGCAATATTTTTGCTCTTTCTTCCAGATCCTTATTGTCCATTAGATACCCTCACATTCTTATTTAGCCTTTTGCTCACGATTACGCCTAACGTTTTGGGGATATGTGAAGTTTCGCCGTAAGGCGAAATTTGGGCGTAGCCGAAGGCGAAGCCACATATCCTCCTGTTATACGCCAGCCCATTATGGGCGGGTGGTGCGAAAGATAATTTTTAGCTAATTATGCCTTCCTTTAGATCTGAATTGTATATCATAATATCTAAACTGGTGTGGAGGATCTTGCACATTATTTTTGATTATAGATTTAACAAAATTTTCCAATTCAAAATGATGTTTTGCGATGAGTTTTTCTTTAGTATTAACCATCATACTCCATGTTTCATGTGGTCTTGTAAATTTTTTATTTTCTAAATAAATACTTACTGGGCACAAAAGCCTATTATTATCATTAAGAAATTTTAATGTAGAATTACGTATATAACTTCTAATTTTAACTTCTTTCTCGGAATCGATGCCTGACCGTATATGTCCTATAGAAAAATCATCTCCCAACTCAGGCGCTCTTAAGCATGGATATAGTTTACCATCTACATACATACACAAAGCATCTTCCATGATGCCGCACGACTCCTCTTTTTTAGGTTTAAATTGTTCAAAAAAAATATATATAGCATCCTCTAAATATACATTTTTTTTATCAATCATATCTAAAATTAATTTTTCATATTCTTTTTCAAACACCTTAACATCAGCATAAGAGTACCAGCCCTTGTTTTCTATTATATTTACTATAACATGTTTAAACCCAAAAGACCATATATCATTTACATCCCTGTATAAATTTTCAATATTTACTAACTGTTTGTTTATTGTAATGTTTTTTAATTTAATTAATCTAGGAAACCTTTTTTTTATTAAATCAAAACCTCCTCTGTAATAATCATGTGTATTTTTATTACCATCCAAGCTCAGAGATATCTCAAAATCTAAATTTTCAAATAGTTCTATTATCTCTTCATCTAACAAAGTACCATTTGTAGTAGTAGCAAACTTCATATCTGGTAACTCTTTATGAATTTCATTCACAACATACTTAAAAAGAGGGCGATTAAATAGAGGCTCACCTCCATATAAATTAATCACTTTAACATTATTATTACTACAAAAGTCAATAATATCTGGCAATAATTTTTTATTTAAAAATTTCATTTGTGCGTGTAGATTGGGTGTGCCCATGTTCTGAAAACAGTATTTACAATTTAAATTGCACGGAGTACCTAGCCACACAGTGAGTTCTCTACTTTGATTAGACATAATGCTCTCTCGTCAATGGCTACTTAGTTCTAGGGCCACCACATTTACAGCAGTGCATGATCATATAGCTTCTTTCTTGTACAAAAATCTCATCTTTTTCCAGTGCTCTCAAACTTTCTCCCTCTGTAACATACCCATACCTAATCGATATATCCAGCCACGCAGGATTTTTTCCCTTAATATATATTTCTTTTGTCATCTTATACACCCAATCTACTATATTTCATTGTATTATTTATACCTTTCGCACCATGGCGTATAACGTTTTGGGGATATGTGAAGTTTGCGATAGCAAATTTGGGCGTAGCCTAAAGCGAAGCCACATATCCTCCTGTTGTCCGAGTGCGATAGCACCGAAGCAAAGCGGAGAGTTGCGGGCGACGGGGGCATTTTAATCATCTCATATTATCAAATAATATAATGTTTAATATTTCGTTAATTACATCATTTATTTCTTTTTCATCTAACTCTATAACTATCTGCTTTATTTTCTCACCACACCAAAAATTTGAGCGGATTGCATCTTCAATTTCTCTTTGTATATATTCTATGTGATGATCTATTTCAATATTAAACGGCGATTCATAATCATACACTTTATATTTTATTCTTTCTTTCAATAAATCCACATTATTGATTTTACATATAACTACAATGGTGCGATCGCCGGATAATTCTAGGGCCCTCTTTATTGCATATTTATGACATCCGGCTCCTGTAAATTCCGCTATTATGTTATTATTTTCTTCAATGCTTTTTATAAATAAATATAACGATAGATATTCTAACGAAACTTTTTTATTTTTTAAAACTTTAGAACGAATATCATCTATTTGTATAAATTTATATCCTAAAATTTTACTTAACTTCTTGCCAATAGTAGTTTTCCCACATCCAATATTACCTATTATCAATATTTTCATTTCTGACCACCAAAATAGATTTTATTTTATCAAGTGTTACTTTATCAATCTTGCACACCCTTTCCAGATATTCTCTTGTACCCTGAAACTCCTTATCCAGTATTTTGAACAGAAGCTCTATGTATCTTCTATGAGTATCACTATATGCAGCCAAGTAATCCTCTATTATACACTCCCTCTCAACACCTAACATATCCAGCAGCAGTGCAATGATTATTCCAGTCCGGTCTTTACCACCTTCACAATGTATAATTACTCCACCTTCTTCAACCTGAGAAATGTATTCTGTGAAAATCTTCCTTATGGTGTCTTTGGCTTGAATAATGATTGCATAGTAGAGGTTCATATACGGATTATCAAATTTTCTTATTCTAATACTAGTTTCTATAGGAATAGAAACTACATACTTTTTAATTTCTTCTCCATATCTCCTATTTTTCTTTCTTTCGTATTTTTCAATATCCTCTGGAGTTCTCAAATCTATTATCCATTTGATCTTCTTATTTTTGAGCATAGAGAGTATGGTATCATCGTCGTATCTTGATAAGGATGCTGATCTGAAAATCACACCACTTTTAATCTTCACCCTCTTCGAGCAAAAATTTACAATTTTTGATATATCTCTAAAGTTATAAAATTTATAGTATTTATTCTCTATTTGGCTAATAATTCTTTTGTATGGTTCTTCATCAAATTCAATATTAAAATTCTTAGCGGCTTTAACAGAGTTTTCAAGAAAGATTTTCACTAATTTTTGTTTCTTATTAAACAATTCAATAGGATTCATAATTGCTGATACATTAATTAAGGATTTTCTCTCTAAATCATCTTTTATTACATCTCTGGTAAGAAACCAAGGTTGATACAGATTTCTATATTCCCCATGAGCCAACGCCATCATTGCCGCTAATTTATACACAGATATTGTGTAATTCATCCATGCTCTGTATACATCTCCTCTGGTGAATCTACTCAAAAATTCATCATAATAATATATAAAAGAATTTAGTATATCATAAAATTCCTCATTAACTTTATCTCTTAAAGAGTACCAGTGCTTTCTGTATTCATCCACAATGTCATCTTTATCCACGATTATGGAATTTTCAAAATTTTCTATTCTTGACTGGATGATATAGACAACATCATTTTTAATGGATTTCTTTTCAGAAAAAATTATTTCCAGCTTCATCATATAATCTTTATCTGTCCTATAAGAGAAGACAATCCATTTGTTGCGCTTGGTAAATTCAAGCTGTATATCATAACCCATACCCTTCAAAATATCCTTTATGGCATTTTTAACATTCATAATGTGGGCTTTATCATAGAGGTAGATAATAAAATCCCCATCCGAAAAATAATCCTCATCCCTTCTCCCCAAACTTCCAAACACCACAATTCCAGCGACATAATCAGCCTTTATACCATACTCCTTCAACTGATCTTTAAAGTACCTGATATCCCTATTCAAAACTATCACCTCTTTTCTTTAATACCATTATAGATGGAGAGCAGTCATTCCCAATTCTTTTAATATCAACCAATTCGAAACCAGCTTTGGAAAATAGATCAAGGAATTCAGATAGTTTTCTTTCCCTACCACCAACCATTACAAGAAGATTGAAGTTCAGAGAGACTCCGCAGTCAAACTCTAACGTTTCAGGAACAATTGTTTCTATCACGTATACAAATCCGCCATCATTCAGGGCATTCCTGATGTTTCGAAGTATTGTTACACATTTTTCATCGTCCCAGTCATGAAGCACCCTTGAAAGTAAAATAGCATCCACCTTAAATGGGATGCTATCAAAGAAATCACCAGAGACAAGTTCAATGTCTCCCCCGCTCTTAGTGCTTTCTATCACCTTGGGGAGATCGTATATGATTGCTTTTGATATATGCGGATACCTCTTCTTTATCTTTTTCAATAATGTTCCATGTCCACCTCCGACATCCGCTATGGATTTTATAAACTTCGGAATCTCAAAATGTGCTATAATCTTATCGTAATCGAGAGAATACTCTTTCATGGCTTCTTGATAAATTCTATTTTTCTCAGGCATATCTTCAAGGTACTCAAAAAAGCCTTTACCATATATATCAGGGAATGCAGGTTTTCCACTTTTTAAAGCTTTTATAAGATGCGCTATAGTTATGTAATGCTCTTCTCCCCACATTAATGCTGCATATTTCAATCTTTTTTTGCAGTTTTCTGTTAGCATCCTTCCTATGGGGGTGATCTCGTATTTACCGCTATCATAAGTTACCATATTGTTAACTGTAAGGTAATTCAATATCAAATCAAGGCTATTTCCTGGTAGATTAAACGCTTCTCTCAAATCTTCCTTGGTCCATTTACCACTTCTGATGTAATCCAGAATCCCCAGTCTAACCACAGAATATAAAATTTGAGTTTGCCAGAATCCCACAAGCTTCGCCATTAGCTTTTTTCTATTCATTTCCATTACTGATTCTGAATTATAGTCTGCCACATCTTTTACAATGTCGCCTTTTGTATCTATGATAACTATTCTACCATCAAACAATCTTGCAAAAGCAAAGTCATTATAAAAATTCTCAACCCATGCAAACCTTCTGGAATAGAGCGCTCTGCCTTTTTTATCTATATGAAAAGATCCACAAGAGTCTCTTGCAATGGCATAGCCTTTGTGATATACACCCAGTCCTAGGAAGTATTTGCCATGTATCAACTTTCCATTTTTGTCAATATGTGTGGCAAACCCCTCATCATTATAAACTACTGCAATACCGTATTTGAAATCCCCGACATATCTGTATCTTTCTGGATACGCAGGTTTACCATCTCTATTTATATGATAGTAAAATCCCTCAAAGTCCCTGACAGCGCATCTTCCCTCCTGAAAATTTCCGGCCCATGCAAATCTTTTACTGTGAATAGGTTTGCCTTTGATATCTATATGGAAATATCCTTTTTCATCTACAACGGTGGCTATGCCCTCATAAAAACCATAGGTTTTAAGATATCTTTGAGGGTAAATGGGATTGCCATTTAAATCTATGTGATAGGCTCCGGACTCATCTTCTACTGCTGCTACTCCTGGAGGATGGAAACTCATAACTTTTTTAAATCTTTTGTTGTAAAGAGGCTTTCCATGATATATGTGATGGGTTTCATCAAAAGATATTTCAACCTCTGAAAGATCGACCCCGTTCATATAATCACCCCTTTTTAATTATATGATAGTAATCAAATGTGCGTACATGGGCAAAATAAATACTTTTATTTATTTGGAAAATGTCTTCTTTGTCCCATATATTAATTGCCATATCTCCAAACCAATATTCATTTCTATCCTTTATATCCTCAGGAAGAATAGCTGCCCAAAGAAGCTCATCGTTTGGCTCGCCATTCCATACACGCAATATTCTTTTCATAATCTTACTCCATTTTGTATTGGTATAATACACCCCACAATTAACTTTAGCCCAATAATTGGGAATGTAAATAAATTTGGGAGTTCCGTAACTTCTACACCAATCCCAGAAAACTTTATCTGGCCATTTTAGTATTAAAACATCCCAGTCTACCCAGAGAACTTCTTTATACTTTTCTATTGCCCAAATTACCATATAATGCTTCATAAGATGTGCTTTGTTCTTTTTGATTTTTTGCGGTACCTCATCAAAAGCCTTTTCCACCCTCAAGCCCAAATTCTCTAATTTCTCCGCACTCTCACTATCACCAGCTAAAAAAGAAAATTCATTAAGATTTTCAATTCTGTTATATTTAAAGAAGTTGTACATCTCATTTACAACTTTCTTATATCTTTCTTCGTGAAACTTTCCGTCACGAACGTATTTGTACAACCCCATAACCATTTTAGGATTTGCTTCCATGCATATATACCTCCTCAACAGGTCTCCTCATATTGCATTTTTTACATATCTCACTTGAACCCCAGTTTTCAATCAAATTGTTATATTTTTCACTATTCCAGAGTTCCATAAAGTCTTGTTCATTTACATTTCCAAAATATCCGAAAGATTTTCTCAATTTATCTGGTGCGCAGCATACGTTGAAAGTCCCATCCCATGATATCCAAGCTTCCCGCCCAAGAAACGGGCATATCCAGTCATCCGGGATGCTGCTGTCCACACTTTCAGAAAGTTTGTGAATATTGTCAAGCTTTATATCTGAACCGTATTCTTCTTTTAATTCATACAGAATGTCCACCATTTCGTTCCATCGTTTTATGCTATCCTTATTTCTCTTTAGTGACTCATTACTTAGTTCTGGCCATGTAACCCAAAGATGATGGCCTTTGAACCTATCCACTCCAAGCTCTATCGCCAGCTTCAGCAAAGATGGTAGCTCGTTAAGGTTTCGTTCCATAAAAGTAACCTGAAAAGTCACTGTGGGATTGTTCCTTCCTTCCCTTCTGATGTTATCCCTTATCTTTAAAAATTTTTTAATGTTCTTCATATGCTCTTCAAAGTTCAGACCCACCATTATTGATTCGGCTGTTTTTTTGGTGACGCCGTTTATTGAGATCTTAACATCACTTGCCAATGGTAATATTAATTCACCCCACCTCTCTACGCCCAAACGAGGAAAAGTGCCGTTGGTAGTGAGATTTATTTTAATTCCAAACCTTTTAACAATTTCCAGTACGCTTTCAAAATATGGATATAGCAAGGGTTCACCCATAGTACTGGGAATGATCTCCTTCACATACGGCTTTGTTGATTTGAGCACACGCTCTATTACCTCAACAGCCATAATTTTGTATCTTTTTATAATCTCGTCCCTCTTTCTATTGTATATGCTGTGAGTATCACACATAATGCATCTCAAGTTGCACAGCCCCGGATTTGTATCAAATGTTATCCTCCATGGGCCATCCAGTTTAGGTGGTAGTTTCATGCATCACCCTCCTGAACAGTTCTGTAAGTTTGGCAGCATCATCTTGAATGTCTCTAACCTTCTCTCTGTTACCTCGAATTTTGTTCAACATCTCTGGATTTTTGATTACCTTTTCCAAAATCTTCTTCAAGGATTTTTCATCACCCACATTGAAAAGAAAGCCATCCACTCCGTCATCAACCAGTTCCTTCATCCCTCCAATATTTGAGGTTATCACCGGTATCCCCTTCAGAAACGCTTCCTGGATAACTAGGGGAGAATTTTCATACCATATTGATGGAACAACCAGAATGTCAATGTTATCCAGCACCCTATCTATTTCTTTATTATCAAATCCTCCCATGAAGTATACATCCTCATCTCCCAGTTCACTGAGGTATATTCTGTACTTGCCAGCGTCTCCATATATTTTTAGAGAAGCCCCCCTCTTCTCTTCAATGGAAGAAAAAGCTCTTATCAAAATATGAACACCCTTGGGAGGAGTTATTCTCCCAACAAATCCGAATGTTATCTTGCTATCTCTTTCATATTTTTTCTTTCTGTACTTTATCTTTGACTTATCAAATCCGTATGGGAAATAGAGTACTTTAGAAGATGGAACTTTCATATTGATGTAAAATGTCCTTATGAATCTCGACGGGGCAAGAAAAACATCTATATTTTTCAAAACCCTTTGCATGTGTTTTCTGTATTCTGAAATCTCATCTTTATTTGTATGGAGGTAACTTAGACATGTTAAGCACCGATCTACTCCCGGCCCACTGCATATCCTGTATTCTTTTGTCAGTAGTTGACCCCTAACACAGAACATCCAGAAATCGTGAATGGTGAAAATAACTGGTTTTTCATACTCCTCTTTGGTGATATTCACAATGTTTGTTGACAGATGAGATAAATGATGTATATGTACGACATCTGGGTCTATATCTTCTATTATTTCCCTGTACACATCATCCATTCTTTCATCCATGTACTTATCCCTTAATGAATAATCCATTTTCGGTTTGTTGACCCTAATCACATTTATATCACCCATATTGGATCTTACGATATCATACTCTTGGAGAAATGGATTTTCAATTCTTGAAAAAACATATACTTTATGATTCTTACTCAATTCAGAGGCCAGTGTGTATGCATATACTTCAGACCCTGCCATATAGTATGGTGGAAATCCGTGAATCACCTCTAAAATCCTCACCTGAACACCTCCAGAAATCTTTCAACTGTCATTTTTATGCCAGTATCAATATCTATTCTTGCCTCAAAACCAAGCAACTCTTTTGCTTTAGAAGGGGCGCCATAAAATCTCTCCACGTCATAACTCCTGGGATCTGTGAATTTCACTTGCACATCAGTCCCCACATGTTTTGAGATTATCTCAGGGAGATGTATTATTTTTGTAGGTTTACCAGTGAGGATATGGAAATCTTCTAGCGCATCGTCATTTTTTTCCAAGAACTCCATAGAGGCAACAATACCGCGTACTGTATCATCTATGTATGTAAAATCAAATATCTGTTTGCCTCCCTGTATCACCAATGGCTCTCCTTTAATTGCCCTTATTACAAATTTTGGTATAAGTCTGTCTAGTATGTCCCTTTCATTTCCATATACATTTGAAAATCTCAGGATAATGGAATTTATTCCAAATCTTTTAGAGTACTGCTCAACCAGTTTTTCCCCTTCTAACTTCGTTTTTCCATATATGTTTATTGGCATTTTCTTTGAGTCTTCTTTCACAGGAAGTGTTTGCTGCTCCCCATACACTTCTCTACTGCTACCAAAGATAAACCAAGGTTTAGTGGGTAAGTTTGATATTGAACTCAGGATTGTTTCTGTTCCTCCTACATTTGTGGATATGCTGAGATTTGGATATTTTTCACCCCAGACAACTCTGGATACAGCCGCCAGATGAATAACACCATCAAAGGAAATATCATTAAACAATTTCCTCAAAAGCACTTCATCCCTTACATCTCCTTGGATGTAGTTCACTTCATCATAAAAATCCTTTAGATTTACAGGATTTTGTTTAATATCCAGTATATGCACTTCATATTTTCCGGTCTTCACAAGCTTCTCAGATAAATTGGACCCTATGAATCCTGCTCCTCCAGTAATCAAAATCCTTTTCATCCAACCACCCCTTCACGTGCATATTTCAAAAATTCAAAGAATCCCTCAACATTTCCACAGTCAAACCTGAAACCGTTTATTATCACCGCATAAATGTCCTCTGTCCTCATCAATTTCTTCAATCCATCAGTCAGCTCTATTTCCCCTGTTCTTGGATTTCTACCTCCAATAGATCCGAATATACTGTCTGTGAGAAAATATCTTCCTACAATAACCAGCCCATTCAGGATTTTTTCGCTCGGTTTTTCAATAAGATCCTTTACAAGAAAAATGCCATCTTTTATTTCCTCTCCCACAACAACACCATACCTTCTCATATGATCAGATCTGCTCACACCAATCACTGTGGAACCGAATTCATCATAAACTTCTTTCAGCTTTGACATAGGAGGCTTTTCGGAGACTATTACATCATCTGGTAAAACAACACCAAAAACATCATCTATCCACTCACTAACTAGGGTTATGGCATCACCGAGCCCCCTGGGCTCAGTCTGTATAAAGTATTTGTATTCAAAATTAGTGTAATTCTTGTTCAGATATTCTTTCAAAATCTCCTTTCTCGGATTTATAACAACACCTAACTTTTTCACGCCCCACACTGTGATTTCCTCCATAATATAATCTATTACCACCCTGTTGTTTACGATAGGCAACAGCTCTTTCGGGGCATTATCTGAGATTTTTTTCATTCTCTTCCCATCTCCAGCGGCGGGTATCACCACTTTATCTATCACTCCCTCACCCCGTATTTTTCCTTCATTTCATCATTTACCTTCTTCACAGCGCGATGTAATGGAACATTCCTGTACTCTTCTGCAAACCTGATGAACGCGGTAAGGTCCTTTGGTAAGCACTTTCCGCCGAAGGCCTTACCGTGCACGGTTCCATACTTGCCTATGCGGGGATCAAGTGCTACGGCCTGTGCAACTATATTTGAGTCAATACCCAGTTCCTTGCACACCAAAAAAATTTCGTTCCAGTAAGATATCCTTGCCGCCAGAGCGTTGTTGGAGGCATATTTTATCATCTCCGCGGTTTTGTAATCAGTTCTTATCACCGGTACGGTTATATCGGAATAAAGTTCATCCAGTATTTCATCGCCCCATTTTTTATTATCTCCCTCTCCCATAACCAATCTATGCTCATTTTCTGGGGTTATGGAGTATCTATCATCATCAATCCATGTGCTATGGATCTCAGTTAGAAACTCGGGACTGTAAATGATACCAATTCTGTTTGAATTTCTTAATTTTTTAAAAATAGGTATTACAACTTTTTCTGTTGTACCCGGAAGAATGGTAGATTTCAATATTACTATATGACCCCTTTTAGATTTTTCCAGAGTCTTTGCTAGGACACATGAAGCGTTTATTATATAATCCAATATCTGATTGCCTTGGTAATCTGTAGGAGTTGGTACAGCTATAAACAAATATCTACACTCAGAGAGTTCCTCGATTTCCACAGTGGCGTTGAATCCATTGTTTTTCATATCATCCACAACATTTGGATTTATATCATAGAATTTGACATCAAAACCCTTTTGATGAAGTATTTTCCGGTGGCTTTACCCACAAATCCTGCGCCTATTATTCCAATGCTCATAAGATACCACCTATCACTCTAATTCTATATTCGTCGCCCGCAATTTCGGACAACGTTCTGGGCATATCCGAAGTTCCGAGCGGAGCGAGGAATTTGGACGGAGCGTCAGCGAAGTCGGATATGCACCTGTTAGGCGACCCGAAGGGCAAGGCTGTGAGCGCAAAATTATATTTCAATACCAATGGGATATGCATCTATATGTCCCTCCTTCCAAAGTTTTGCTGGATCAGGAATCTTTTCTATTTTTGCATTTTTTGTTCCAGCACCATAAACCCTATAAATGTAAAATTTATCTCCTTTTTCTTTCATTAATCTCCATTGATCTTTTGACACTTGGAACCAAGCTTTTTCGTATTCCTTTGTGGATTTAACCTCGATAAAAATCTCATCTCCATATTCTGTAATTTTTATGTCATAGTGCTGTCCACTTTCTCCGTTTTTATTTAACCATATTACTTCTACAATTACACTACCATCTTTTTCTAATTTAAAGCCTTGCTCAGTATCCAATAAAGAGGTGTCGGGATACTTTTTTCTCATTTCATCTTTAATGCACCTAAGAGCATATTCTTCTCCCCATCGTCCAATATCTTCTTTGGCTTTTTTACTCAAGACTCCGGTAGATTGTGCCCAATCTCCATGTGGTCTGGTTGCGGACTTTTTATCTGAAAGTTTTACCTTCTTCTCTGTTGTTTCTTCTTTTACTTCTTTAGGAGCATATTCTTCTACATTGATGGGAACATCTTTTGGAGAAAATTCTGGAGTCCATTCTTTTTCTTTTGTTTCATCTAAAATATCTTCATCGGTTGAGATAACTGTTTCTCCTGCCAATCCTGACAAATCTTGAGTTGAGGTTTCTGCTGGTATTTGGGTGATTTTTTCAATCTCTGCTTTCTCTTCTGCGGAGTAAACTTCTTTCGATTCACTCTCTAACAATTGCTTTTCTTTCTCTGCTTTTTCTACTGTTTCTATTTCTTTAATTTTAGAGACCCTTTTTAAAATTCTTTCTTCGGATTTGGGCAAGGCCTCTATATTTTTAACACTCATTATATTCTCTGCATTGGGGCTATTACTCATTATATTCATTATAAAATCATCAAGACCCTTGATTTCACCAAATACTTTAGAGAACTCCACTGCGAGGTCGTATATGCTACCATCACTCTTCATATATATACAATTCTTGTCCTTATGGAAAATACATGTTTTTTCAGCTTCTTTGTTTATTTCTCTCCATTCATTGACCTTTATTGAATATCTTACTCCCAAATTGTCAGTAACATAAACTTTAATTTCTCCAGTTTTTCAAGCACACTCTTCTCCTTGAGTTTTTCATATTCTTCATTTTCCTCCCAGTAAAGGTATCGTAAAACATACGGTATGATATCTTGAATGAGTTTGGTACGTTTATCATCTTTTGAGAATGTTGTCTTTTCTACCAAAGGCTCAATCTCCACATTTTCAGATAAATAATGGAGGTCACAAGCTTTAATGAAGAATTTTATTTTATCTGGATGATAGCCATCCGGTAGCCAGAGAAAACCGATATTTTCCTCATCTTTGAATAATTCATAAAGCTCATTATTATCGTTTATGAAAATATCTCCACCGTTAGACCAGAAATCACCTTTATTAATAAGAAAAATCGATTTTTTGATAAAATCATTCCACCAATCTTCCTTAGATATAGGATTTTCAATTTTATCTGGATCTGGATTCAAGTTACGGTTTAGTTCTTCGTATATTCTTATGATTATCTTCTTATCCTCATCAGATATGTGACTTTTCTCGGATATAGAATACAAAACATCCGCATAGTCTTTCGGCGTGGGTTTTTCACTTATACCAATCTTTTCCACAAAGAATCTTCTGAATTTCGAATAATATTTCTCAAGATATATTCTATTTTTACCAAAAATATTGCTAACATCTTTCCATATAACTTCCCCGCCACTGTAGTAATTTTTATCTGTATCAGGAATAAAAATCAAAGAATTTTGCTTAAATGCTTCTTTGATTTTAGTGGCATCCTCCCAAAAATGTTCATCTAAGAATCTATATAACTTTTCAAATTTCTCTTTATCTTTACTTTCTTGCTTAACAAGGACTTTTAGGTAATTTAAAACGCCCTCTACGCTGGCTTGCGTATTGATGCCCAGAGTTCTAATAAAATCTTCATTTTCAATTTTTACCGCTAAGTATGGAACAGTGTCGCCTAAAACTTCGCGGATTTCTGGTTTATCCAAAAATACCTCTGACGGTTTTGCTAAAGTATTTTGAGTTGTTGGGAGCCATGAAGTACTTTTAAGTAAATGGACCCATGTAGAATCTGTATGAGCAGAATACCAGGCATAATATTGCCATTTATAAGTTAAATCTTTATATTTTGATATTTCAGACCATTGTTTTTGTAGCAACCTTAAGAGGTGGATCATCTTTGATTTTTCACCACGGTTAAGTATTCTATCTAGAAACTCAATAGTATAATCTTCAATTTCTTGACTTGTATAATCCCAAGAGGGATTATAACGAGAGCTGTAGTAAGTATTACTTCTTCTTAATTTTTCTTTCTTATCTGCTGATAAATAGCTTCCATCACATCTAATTACTCGCAATCCTGAATCCACTCCCATTTTCAAGAAAAAGTCTCTCCATTCTCTAATCTTTTTCTCTTTTTCTTCTTTTAGGTCTATAATCTTCTTTTCTATTTTCTTTACTTCTTTTCTATGTTTCTTTTTCCACTTCTTACTTTTCCCCTGTATTTTGTTTTTTAACTCCAAAATTTCATTATCAATTCGTTTTAACTCTTGTTCAAGATAACAGAAATGCGCGAAACTTACATCTATACCTTCAAATAACGTCTCTAAATCATTTTCGTTTCCATAACTCCTTGGCAAATATACATTCTCTGGATAGTTATACTGTTTTTCTCCTTCATCATCTTTATTAATACGAATACGAAGCGATTTTTTAAGACGTTTTAATGGATCTTCTTTAGTTTCCCAAGATGCTTTATTGGCATTTAACCTTCTATCGCTTTCTCTTTCGTATTTGTCTGTATTATCTTTGATATACATAACATATCCGATAAGAGTCCTTGAATCTTTTTGTTTCCAATCTTCACTTTCATAAACGGGCAAAATATGATCTTCAATGATTTCGTAAGGGTGTGCTTGTTTAAGTCCTAATCTCTGGAGGAATTCTGAAATTATTTTATCTCTCTCTTCTTTCTTCCGCTTTGAAATAGTATCTATAATATCCCTTTTAATTATTCTGAGCTCATCTTCAAAGCCATATACTGCTTTTCTCTCCAGCGGGAAGAATACAGCACCTTTATTTATAGATGTCAGTTCTCCATTTTCCAATTTTATAATCTCTAAACTCCTAAGTCGTTCTAAGTGCTCATCAGATAGCTTTTTCTTGCTAAGATAGTTAAATAGCTTTGCAAACCATTCTTCATTCTTGTTTTCGATCCATTCCTTGTTCTCCAGACACTTAATTAGGTCATCAATTGAAAAATCATTAACTCCCAGTTTTTGAAGAACTTGCCTTTTAGCCTTTATCTTATCCGATAGATATTCTTTTCCAAAAAATTTCTGGAGATCTTCGTTGGTTACTATTTCTTTTATTTCATCATCACCAATTAAAACCTCTGAAGGTCTCTTCCACTTATTTGTTTTTGTCAAAATACATGCTTCCTCCTTAAGTCTCTCATATATTTGTTCTACTACTGGTAAAAAGAAATCGTCTTTTATTTCTTCTTTGAGAGGAAGATAATTGTAAAAGTTGTATTTTAAATTTTCATCATTTTTGAATTCTCTAACAGCATCTAGAAATACTCCAATAATGGAATCCCTCAGCCACATGTTCCATCTATTATCATCTTTCTTTATATCCTCTCGGTCCCCTGTTAAAAGAAAATCTGCTTGGATGATAAACTTAAACCCATATTTATTAATTGGAAGAAAAGCGAAAACAAATTGCTCTTCCGATGTTTTCGAATTGCCGCTATTTTCAAGAGGAAATGCTAAAATTATTTCAGTAGTATCAACATCAACCTCTTTCATCATTTGATTTTTGAGATAAACTTTCAACTCAGTGGGTATTGTCATTTGTTTCTTAACAACTCTCCATCTTTGTTCATTACTGTTATGTAATACCCAAATTTCATTTCTCTTCTTTTCTTTTTTAAAGTACATACTTTCATTAGTCACTTTATTTTCAACTTTTATTATTTTAATATTCTTAAGAAATAGTAGCAAAGGAGGGGACATTTGATTTACCTGACCTAAAACTTCTTTTACCTTCTTTTCCTCTTCAGCGAAAGGCAATATAATATTTGTGTATTCTCGCTTAATAAATTCTGGAGGACTATCAACCCAAAGAGGTCTAATCAAAGTAAGAGGCTCCTCTTTTTCATAATGAAACTTAAAACTAAATCCATTTGAATAAATATATGGATCATTAGTGATAGAAAAGACAGATTTAAATCCAACCCCGAACTCACCGATAAAACCAACTTTTCTCTTAGTAGAACCAAAAAATTGGCATAGTTTTTCAACATTTTCCTTTCTAAATCCCATTTCATTATTTAGTATCCACAAACAATAAGGATAACCTTTTTCTCCGTAATTGATTATATAAATCTCCAAAGAAGGATCTGAAACATCGTAATTATTATCATCAGCGTTTTGTATTAGTTCTATAATAAATCTAGGTCTGGTATTAAGGCGATCTAAAATTCTTTTTACACCTTTATAATCCACTGGAGTATATCCACCTCTATTTTTCTTTTCTATCTCCTCAGAGACCCGTTTTTGAATATTTTCAATAATTTCTTTTGGATTTGACTTATGCTTCATATTCTATATCACCAATCCCAATTATATCGCTCACAGCCTTGCGTTGCCGAAGGCAATGTCGCCTAACGTTTTGCGGGTATGCGAAGTTGCCCGATAGGGCAATTTGGGTGAGCAACGAAGGTGCGAACCGCATACCCGCCTGTTATATTCCCCGAGCGTAGCGAGGGCGAGGAGCGTTAGCGACGAGAGTTGCGGGCGAAAGGTACGTTTAAAGATGAGTATACTATTTGGTTTCATAGTTTAAACCCCACAAATGTTTTTTAAATTTATTTATATTATCGATATTAAGACTTTTAGCTATAAAACGATCAAAGCCCAAACTGAAACCTCCATGGTTGGTAGGATTTTCTTCTAAGACTTTTAAATAAAACATATAGTCTCTTGGATTGACGCCAAACTCTTCCATTTTTTCAATAATAATTTTTATATTAGTTTCCCTTATGCCACCTGAAGATATCTCCCAGCCTTTAAATATCAGGTCAAAAGCATGCTTATATTTATTATCATCATCGTATGATTTTATATAGAATTTCTTTACAGATTTAGGATATTTTTTTATAAAAAACATGTCTCCCACAGTATTTTTCAACAAATTTGCTAGTTTTTTTTCACGATCCGGACCAATGTCTTCACCCCATTTAATATTTATACCATTATCATTTAGAAGAGATATAGCATCGTCGTATAGTATTACAGGTATTGGATATTTTACATCTCCTATTTTTAAATGATATTTTTTAAATATGCGGTCGGACACACATTTTATCATGTTGCCCAAAAAAGTCATCAGTTGATCTTCGGTCGAAATACCAGCCATTTCTACATCTATTGTCCAGAATTCATCATTATGTCTTTCAGTTTTTTCTACATTATCTCTCCATGTAGGGCATATTTCATAAACTCTCTGCAAACCATAGCATACAGCCATTTGTTTAAACATTTGAGGAGATTGCGCTAATAACCCACGTTTCTGCCCATTAGTCGAAAACACTATAAATATCTCCTTTTTCGTCCCCCGTATAGGGTCTGTAGCGACAGGCACAAGTTTTGGTGTAAGTATTTCTACAAAATCTTTACTTCTGAGATAAGACCGAAAGAAAAATAAAACATCATCCATATATTTTAATATCTCCTTTTTATTATTGATTCTCATCATATACTATTTACCTCCCAATTGGTGACCTTCATTATTATCTATACATAGATGCAGCTCTTTAAGCTGATCTTTTGAAACAGTAGAAGGAGTATCGTCCATCAGGCACCTTCCATCCTTATTTTTAGGAAATGCTATTACTTCTCTTATGGAGTCAACTCCTGCCATAATAGCAACAAGTCTATCTAAACCTAACGCAATTCCACCATGAACTGGTGCACCGTAATCCAGCAATTCTAACAATGATCCAAACTTAGTCATATATTCTTGGGGTGATAGCCCAATCAATTTGAAGATTTTTTCTTGGAGTTTTCTATCATGGATTCTTATTGACCCTCCACCAACTTCCCAACCGTTAAGCACAAGATCATAAGCTTTAGATCTAATCTCAGAAGGATCCTTCAAATCGTTTAATGAATCAATCTTCATTAATATCTCTATATGTTCATCTTTAGGAGATGTGAAAGGGTGATGAACACAAACCCAGCGTTCTTCTGTGTTGGAATACTCAAACATCGGAAAATCAACTACCCACAAAAACTGATACTCTTGTTTATCCAGTAACCCATAGTCTCTAGCGATCTTTAATCTAATTTCTCCGAGTGTTTCTGAGACCTCTTTACCTCTTCCTGCCATAAGTATTAATAAATCTCCATCACTTAATTGGGTCCTCTCTATTATACGATTTATTTCCAATGTAGATAGATGTTTAGATATTTGTGATTTTAATTTATTGTCAATGAATTTAAACACAAAAACCCCCTTGTCTCCTTTACTTCTAACAAAATTTGAGATTTTATCAATATACTTACGACTAATTTTATCTGCTAATTTTGGTATTTTTATACATTTAATAACACCATTATTATTAAGAACTTCTCTAAATATAGTAACAGATGTATTTTTGAAAATGTCAGATAAATCTACAATTTTAGATTTAAAGCGTAAATCTGGTTTATCTGTGCCGAATTTATTAATAACATCATCATATGAGTATATAGGGAAAGGTGTTTTTATTTTAATATCAAGTGTTTCTCTAAAAATATACTTCAAAAGGTCTTCGATAGTTCTAAAAATATCTATGGGCTCTACCCATGACATTTCAATATCTATTTGTGTGAATTCTGGCTGTCTGTCTGCTCTTAAGTCCTCATCTCGTAGGCATTTTGCAATTTGATAATACTTGTCAAATCCTGCTATCATCAATTTTTGTTTATATTGTTGGGGAGATTGAGGCAAGGCATAAAATTTTCCAGTGTGAAGACGGGATGGAACCAAAAAGTCCCTAGCGCCTTCAGGAGTTGGTTTTGCGAGAATTGGCGTTTCAATATACACGAATCCTTTTTCAAATAGATAGTGCATGGTATAATTAATCACCTTACTTCTCAAAATGATTCTATTTTGCATGTCCTTTCTCCTTAAATAAATGGGTCTCCACCGTAGTTTAGATTCATCATATATCTTCGCATTATCCTCAACTGGAATGGGTAAAGGTTTTGCTTTATTGTATATAAAGCACTCTTTCACTATGACCTCAATATCTCCCGTTTTTATATGTGGGTTTTTTAAATTTTCCGGTCGTTCTTTGACAACACCTTTTATTCCGATTGTACTATGAATATTTAAATGTCTTAAAACTTCAAATTGGTCTTCTTTTATCATGCTTCTATTGAAAACAAGCTGCACTTCCCCGTATCTATCAAATAGGTTCACAAATATCATACCACCATGCCATCGAAGACTTTTAATCCACCCAGATAGGACAACTTCTTTTCCCACATCTTTCAATGTCAATTCTCCACACGTATGAGTCCTATATTTTTTTACCTTTTTCATGATTATCACCTCAATTTTTCATGGTACAAATAATTTACTCGTTCTGGGAAAAGCTACGACTCTTGATACGTCACCAAAGCCTAACAATTTAGTTATAAATCTTTCAATGCCCAAAGCAAAACCTCCATGTTGTGGCACATTTTTATCTTTATAAATATCCAAATACAACTTATACCTCTTAGGAGGTAGACCCGATTTTATTAAATTTTTTTCTAATGTTTCGTAATCGCATTCTCTCAAACTACCAGATGCCACTATCCAGTCACTCATTATAAAATAGAAACGAGTAGATGTTTTTTCATCTATGTTTTTGACATAGAATCTTCTAAAATCGACAGGTAAATTTGTTACAAAATACAGTGATGTATCAAACTCGTTTATTATGTGTTTTGTTATGATAGGAAGATATTTCCTAAATGACCTATCATCGTTTACCTGTACACCATTTTTGCCAAAATATTCTACCAAGTCAGAAAATGTTATTTTCATGATCTTATCAGAATAAAGTGCTTTATATAATCCAAAATCTCTTAAATATACATATTCATTCTCCCAAAGCTTTTCTCTGCATGAGATTATCATGTTTTTTAATAAGTTAATAATGTTATCAGTATTATTTGTAGTTAGTTCGCAGTCCACGGCCCACGCTTCACACAACGAGTCCTTGCGGTGATGAGTTAATTTTCTCCAAAATGGTGCAATCTCATATATTTTCTCAAATCCATTTACAATCAAAAGAGATTTGTAATATTGTGCTGATGCTCGTAGGAAACTCTTCTTACCATAGTAATCAACTTCAAACTGTGCTACTTTTTTTGTTGTGGTTATATCTACCGGGATCACAGTTATTAATGGCGTGAATATCTCAATAAAGCCCTCCGAAGTAAGAAATTGTTTCATATAATTAATAGCAGAAGATTTAATTATAAATATTGGTTTTTTAACGATGAATATACTTCTATCCGATAAATGTTCCTTTATAGTGTAATCTATTAACCTTTTTTGTAAATACAATTTAAAGTTCTCACACTCCCTCCCGATAATAGAATTAACCTTTATAAGTTCCTTTTTACGCATTTCGATCGTTTTATCTGCAAATCTTCTGATATCATCAATATGGTAAATCCGTATCTTTTTGATTTTCTCTATTTCCAAATCGATCACTGGTGGAACACTTATGTCAAAAATTTTTACATCTTTTTTAAGCAGATTTGTGTCGTTGATGGTGATAAGATGTTTGGGAGAGTCAGTAGTAGCGATTATTATATCATACTCTTTGAGATTTTGCTTTAGGTATGAGTAGCTATATACAACATATCTTAGATCTTTTATTTTTTTGGCTTTCTCTGGATTTTTAGTGTATACAAACACTTTCTTAAAACCATTCTCGTGGAGTGCCTTACATATCAATTGTCCTGAACTTCCTGCTCCTAATACAGCAATGTTGCTATCAATATGAACATTCTCCTTAAGAAGGTGTGCTACTATGTTTCGTTCTATACTTGTGTATCCGCGATGGAAGCTGGTTTTATTATTTATTTCATCATCAACAATTTTTGCATATTCAAAAAGGGTTTGTAAAAAAACACCTGTACAACCACTTTCCCTTGCGATTTGAAATGCCTTTAAAACTTGACCTCTTACTTGTGAATCACCTAATATGACACTCTTTACACCGCATATGGTCTCAAACAAGTGTCTAACACCATGCATCTGGCTGTATTTCTCAAGTTTTGTTTTATAAATATCCTCATGGAACTTTTTTGAAAACTTCTTCCATACTTTGTATATAACTTCATCCACCATCCTCGGATCAGTAGTTACCACATAGAACTCTATAGAATTGCACTTTTGAATTATTACACATTCTTTAATTATTGAAATATTTTTTAACTCACAAAGAGCAGGTCTTACATCTTTTATTTTCTTATTACTATCCCACAAAGACATATCCCCAATAATCTGTTGAAAATTTCTTTCTGCACCACCAACTCGTCTAACTTCTAAATGATTATTTTTTAAAAAATCCTCAACGAGCATCTTAGATCACCTCGCTCCATTTTTTATAAATATTCTTTATTTGTGACTTTGAAATTGGCCATGGATTGTTAATAAGTAGTCTTTCTCTTTTTAAACAAGATGCAACCATTCTATCCAAATTTAATCTATTTCTTAATTTGATAAGATAATTCCTATATCCTGTAAAGTTCATACATCTATTAATTACTTCAATACATCTTATTAGAATATCTTCATCTATGTGGTCTACAAAATCCCCATAATATTCTTCCAACACAAATTTTAAAAATAGGGATACCGCTATACTGTGTGGTATTTCGTACAGGTCTTGCAATGGATAGGACAAAGCATGAATTAAACCAACGCCAGCATGTTTGTCAGCTATACCAGCATAAAAAGTTCCTATCATCAATTTCTCTCTATTGTTAATTTTATTAGGGTTAGTAATAGATTGTAAGAGATTTGATGAAATAAGGTTTATAGAATAAGATGAAAAAGTCTTAGTCATGTATGTTTTCTTTTTAGAAATATGTGCCTCAATTGCATGGGATAACGCATCAAGTCCTGTGGATGCAATAATCGATTGAGGCAACGTAAGGGTCCAAAGAGGATCCAAAAGCACAATATCGGGAAGCAAAAGAGGATCTATTAATGCAACTTTTTCTCCGCTGTTATTTTTTACTATAGATATGTCTGTTGCTTCACTACCACTTCCAGTTGTTGGTAATACAAATAACGTAGTCTTTGAAATTTCTGTTATAACCTTTTTAGTATCTATAATATTTGATAAAGTTTGAAGCGGGCTTACGGTTCTGTTGATTACGGATACTATCTTTGCCAAGTCAATTGTACTTCCACCACCAATTGCAATGATAGCATCCGCTTTGTTTTTATGACAGACATTGTGCATCATTTTTCCTATAGTACCTATAGTTGGTTCACCACTTGGTTTTTTGTATATATCATATGAAATAGTATTTTCATCTAAAATCTTCAGTAGTTCTTTCATTATATCCATATTTTCTATAGATAACGAAATAATAATTAATATTTTATCACAATTTTTATTCTTCAATTCATTAATAATTGCTTTGTAACACCCTTCTCCATAATAGGTCTTTGGAATTTCTATACTGTTTATTTCTTTTTGTTTAGTTCTTCCAGCACATCCATTAGATGGCATAGTATTCACCCCAAATTGTTATTGTTTTAGTATGCCTTTCGCCCGCAATTGAATATAACGTCCAGCGGGTATCTGAAGTCCTGAGCGACAGCGAAGGATTTGGGCGAAGTGCCGGAGGCACGTAGCCAGATACCCGCTTGTTGTGCGAACCCGATAGGGCTGATGCCGAAGGCGGAAGGTCGTGAGCAAAGGGCAAACTGGCATTAATCATTTCATACCACCTTTTTTCTTCATTTTTTCTTTCCATGTTATAAATTCAAATAATGCGTCAATTTCAAGATAAATGGGCAGTTTTGGACATTGCTGTCCAACAGTTCTTAAATATGTTCGCTTTACAATTTCCATATCTTTAACGAAGGCATCGTATTTCGCAGGTGAATAGGGAGATGCTAAATCCTTAAAAATTTCTTTTAATCCTTTTTTAGCCTTCCCATTTAAATGCGGGTACTTATCACCATGTGCAAGCATTAATAATTGTGTTGCTAATCCCCATGGATGCTTATCCTTTCCCCCAATAAGTATTTTATTACAAAATCTTTCAATTCTATCAGTTACAGGTTTTTTCCCATATAATAGCTCTTTCAGCTCTTTATTTAATTTTTTCTCTCCATTTTTATTTATGATCTCTTTCTCCACAAAAATATCTGGGTTCTTTCGGCTATACCCTCCTTCTGTTCTTATTATATTATCCAAATCAAATAAAGGATATTTTCCTCCAAATAGTTCTATAAGTTCTCTTTTACTAAGCGTCCTACCTCTTTTTATTTTGTCAATTAATTTTTTCTTACTATTATAAAATCGTAATCTTGCATCACATTCGTTTGGTACTGCCCAAGGTCCGCGTTTTGTTTTCCACCATGTTGACAAATCACTTTTATGTTCATTCAAGCATTGTCCTACTAAAATGATCTTTTTGCTGCCAATGTCTGACATTTTAATCTTGTATATTTCCTTTTTCACGTTCTCTTTAGTTTTTTTAATGTGTCTATAATCCTTTTTGTATTGTTTTACTAAATCATCATTCAACCTCACTCCATTGCTGAAAATTTTATCAAAATTTACAAGAACATCTCTTATTTCTGGATCAGAGGCTTTTCCACTAATTAAAACATTATATTCAAAATTATCTGAAAAACCTCCTTTACTTACATTTGACGATCCTATTATTACGGTAACATCATCACTCTTCTTAAATATGTACGTTTTTATATGGAATGTCTTTCCACTTACGGGAAAATTATATAATCTACACTCCCATGAGGCTCCTGCCTTTATTTCATTGAGAATGTCCTCTAATACTGCCTGTTCAGTATTATAAAAATCACACCCGATAGCAAATTGCACATTCTTTTTTAGTAATACACCTTTAAGTTTGTCATACATTTGTTTCTTGACAAAAAATACTGCTATTTTGACATCGTTTGCTTTGTTTATTTCCCATCTTATTATATGTTCCAAATCCTCTTCAGGAACAAGTATTGTCCTAATATTAGCCATGTTTAAACACCTCCTGCATCAATATTCTTTTCCCCTTCTTAAGCCCTTTGCTCACGATTTCGCACAACTCCCCCATCTCCGCATTATTACATATATTTTGCTTTGCGGGTGGTGTATGTGTATTGCGGATATTTTTCTTTCTGGTGGTGTTTTGTGTGTTATTTCGCATATTCATACCTCTCTATGTTGTGTTGATTTTGGGTCTCGGGATTGTTGTTATCACCGGCTGTCTCTCCTGTTTCGTTTGCCGTGGCAGTTATCGTATCCAGCGGGCTTTTTATTCTGGTGAGTGTGCGGGTTGTTACGTGGGTGTAGATTTCGGTGGTTTTGGTGCTTTTGTGGCCGAGGAGTTTTTGTATGTATCTTATGTCTATTCCGTTTTCAAGGAGGTGGGTGGCGAAGCTGTGTCTGAGGGAGTGGACTGTTGCTGGTTTTTGTATGCCTGCTTTTTTGAGGGCTGTTTTGAATATGGCCTGTGCTGTTCTGGCTGAGATGTGTCTGGTTGGGTTGGCTCCGGGGAAGAGCCATTTTTGGGGGTTGTAAGTTTGCTGGTATTCTTTCAGTGTTTTGATAGCGGTTTCGGCGAGTATGGTGTATCTGTCTTTTCTTCCTTTTCCGCCTTTTATGTGTATGACTTTCTGGTCTGTGTCTATGTCTTCGTTTTTCAGGGATACCGCTTCGCTGACCCTGAGTCCCGAGGAGTATATCAGCATAAGCAGGGTTTTGTGTTTGAGGTTTGTTGTGGCTGACAGGAGCTTTTGTATTTCGGCTGGTGAGAGTACGACGGGTAGTTTTCGCTCTTTTCTGGGCCGTTTGATGTCGTATGTAAATTTTCTGTTGAGCATCTGGCCGTAGTAGAATTTGATGGCGCTTATGGCGGTGTTTATTGTTGTGGCCGATACTCCTTTTTCTGCGAGGTCTGAGAGGTAGTTTTTTATGTCTGTGGCGTTTATCTGGTTGGGGTTTTTTGATGTGTGTTTGAGGAGTTGTTTGTTGTAGCGCATGTAGGCGGCGGCTGTTCTCGGGCTATATTTTCTGGCTGCGAGTTCTTCTTTCAATGGGTGGAGCCAGATGTCTGGGTTTGCTTTGATTTTTTCTCCTTTGAAGAGTTTGAGGAACGTGGATATTTGCTGGCTTGGGACTGTCCAGTGTTTTTTGTGTGGATGCCATCTGTGGCCGGGTATGGTCTTTATTTTTTCTATGTACTCCGGGTTATATGGAAACCTGACGATAATCTCCTCCCCTCCGCCTGTCCCTGTCTTTACGGTTATCTCCCCTCTCATTGCGGTGTGAACTGTTTTTTGGTTTATAATTCTTTCTTTATGGCGTGTTTGGTGGTGGTTAGAGATGTGGGAATAAGCATAAGTACCACGTCTTTTTTCCCTGCTCTGTGATGTGCTATGGCTCCGCTGGATGATGTTGAGGTCACCCGCAGGATTGTTGCGAGGTTTGCCGAGGAGTTTCTGGCTTCGGTGGATGTGGATGTGGTTATCGGTGGCGCTGGCCCCTCTGGTCTGGTTGCGGGGCGATATCTGGCTGATGCGGGTCATCGGGTTGTTGTTTTTGAGAAGAAGTTGTCTCCGGGGGGCGGGATGTGGGGTGGTGGGATGACGTTCCCGGTTGTTGTTGTGCAGGAGTCGTCTCTGTCTGTGCTGGATGATTTTGGTATAAGGTACAGGGACGATGGTGGGGGGTATTACACGGCGGATTCTGTTGAGTTTGCTTCCAAACTTCTGGCGGGGGCTGTGGATGCCGGTGTGAGGATTTTCAATGCTGTGACTATTGAGGATGTGATGATGCGAGAAAACCGTGTTGTGGGGGTGGTGGTCAACTGGTCTGCTGTTGAGGCCGCCGGCCTCCATGTGGACCCTCTGTCTGTTCGTGCGAAGTGTGTTGTTGACGCCACAGGCCATCCGGCTGAGATATGTCATGTTGTTGAGCGCAAGACAGGACGGCTTTCCACCCCGACGGGGTCTGTTTCTGGCGAGCGGAGCATGTGGGCTGAGAAGGGGGAGCAGCTGGTTGTTGAGAACACGGGGGAGGTGTTTCCGGGGTTGTTTGTGGCTGGCATGGCTGCTAACGCTGTTCATGGTGCTCCGAGGATGGGCCCGATCTTTGGCGGGATGCTTTTGAGCGGTAAAAAGGTGGCGGGGTTGATTGATGGGAAACTGCGCTTGGAGTGACCGGGCGGTTTTTGGGATGTGTTCAGAGTGAGAAAGGCGCGGCGGGGTCTCCGTACAGCTGTGTTTCCAGGACGCAGACCCTGGCGAACGGCCTGCTGCTCTGGTCTGTCCATTCTTTGTTGTAGAAGTCGTCTTTTGCCATTCTGAGGGCGTCGCCTGTTGTTTTGTTTTCTCCCAGGACGTGGTCCCAGAACATTGTGGGCATGTCAAAGTCGCCGTATCCCCAGGCGTCGGGCGTGCCGTCTGCCAGTCCGCCGAAGAACGCTCCCCAGCTTTCCTCTGTTGCTCCGATGTAGCCGCCGGCGCCTGCGTGTATAAATGCCAGGGATATGCATGTGGCGGGGGCCATGGTCTGCTGGTTTTCGCTCCCGTTCCACACTATTGGCCAGTCTAATGCGCTTGAGAGACAGCACGCTCCGAAGACGGGGGTGGCTTTGAGGGTGAGGCCGTAGATGTCCTCTGAGCCGATTCTGTCGTAGTCTTTGCTGTTGTCGTGTGTTGATGCCCAGAGCCAGTACCAGCCGTCGGGGTATCCGTGGCCGTCGTATATGATTATGTCCATGTCTTCCATTTTTCTGACAGCCCCAGCCTCGTTGAAATAGACGATTTTCCAGCATTCGTAGGGGTGTTCTATATCCGCTATCACGCCGTAGCCGCCGAGGACTGCCTGCTGGTGTCTTGACGCCCCCGAGTCAGAGTCGCCTGTCATGAGAGAGGTTATTATTTCCGCTTTTCTCTCCCCGGCCAGCCCCCATCCCTCCGCCATGGCTGGCCTCTCGTACTCGTAGTAGAAGATGCTTCTGTCGCACAGGGCCACGGCGTCCGGAAGGGACGTCCCTATGATTCTTCCCACGCTGAGCTCAAGCGTGTAGAGGGGGTCTGATGTTTCGTTGAAGTTGTTTTCAAGTGTGTCGTTTGTGGCGGAGAGGTGGATGTCCAGGTCGCCGTAGTACATGTCTGTTGCCAGGTACTCTTCTCCTTTTTCGCTCTGCTGGACGTTTTCGTACCATATCGGGCTTTTGATGTAGAGCATAGGGACGGCGGCGGGGCCCCCGGCGAGGGCGACATAGTGTGGTGTCCCGGAGCGGTCTTTTATAAAGGACGCCCAGAGGTCTATGGTGTTGTCAATCAAGACGCTTTTTGTGTCTATTTCCATCTGGTAGTGGAGTTCTAGGTCGTCCGGGATGGTGTCAGGGTCTCCTCCCCGCTCCCCCGAGCCAGCGTCTCCGGTCCCGTATCCGAGGCCCTGGACGTGGCTGAGGTTCACCGTGTAGTTTCCAACGGCCACAAAAGCTGTTCTCCAGGCGGCTAGGAGTGAGCCAGCGGCTGACAGGTGGGGTATGAAAAATTCAACGCCTGGCTTGGAGGAGTCCAGTGTGTCACGGGGGTTTGTGACCACCAGATACGCATCTCTGCATGTTTCTGGCCAGTGGTTTGCAATGAACTCCCACTCGTCCGTGTTGTTCTGTATGTGGTGGACTGCCATGCCGGGGAGTGTGACATCCCCAACTGCTATGACACTTTTTATACCCATATCGGACAGATATTCCCGTGTCTCGGCCGAGTCATATAGGATCGGCGCGCATGCCAGTGCGGATATTGACGACGCCCTGACAGCGTTTTCATAGTTGTCCACCACGATGGCCATGTCAACCCTTTCCCAGTATCTCCTTGCCAGAGAAACGCTGGCCTCCGAAGGGTTTTTCCCCAGGTCTGATATGTGGACGACCTCCGGTTCTGGATACTTTCCCACCCTCGGGGGCGGTGGTGTGCCGTCGTCAACGAACACCGGCACGGGTTTTCCACGGTTGTATGCCAGCGGGGCGAAACATGGTATCACCTGCGTGCCGTTTTCGGGGTCTTTGGCTGTTACCACGAGAAACGACGGGGGAAGGTCTTTTATCTGGTTGGTGTCGTAGAAGACAAATGGCTTTTCCCCTGTGATGGCTCCGCGCCTCTGGATAACAAGCATGGCTCCTATGAGAAGCAGGACTGCTATGACGGCGAAAGCGGCCTGGGCAATGTTGTTTCTGCGGACGTGCTTCCAGAGGTTTGCACCGATCTTCATTGCGAACGCCTCCTCTCACGTCGTGTCTTTCAACGACACGTTAATATCATTATATACCTCAGTGTTCTTATCGGAGATAAACTTTTTCTTAAATAGTGACTTCCATATTGACTTATAGTGACTTCCATATTGACTTCCTGGCCAGGTCAGACCCTGTAGCGCAGAAGTGCCGCTATACCTCCAAGGCCAGCGAGCTTTTTTCCGCCTTCGTGGTGTTCGCTCACAAGAACGACCTTTGCACCCAGGTTTTCTGCCATTTCCACAAGGTCCCTCCACGTGTCATCAAACAGGCGGCTTTCCAGGACGACGAGCGTCTCAACCGCTCCCCTTTCAACGGCGTTTCGCACGTCCTCAAAACCATAAGCACAGTCCTCGTCTTTTTTTATTGCCTCCAGAACCTTCTCAACGTGTGCTGTCTCAACCACCACTCTGTGGTCGGCCAGCAGTTTCATTCCGCCCCCGCCTTTTATGGCCTCGTATACACCTCTCAGGCCGCCGTGGGATGTTGGATAGACCAAAATGTGCACCTCGCCGCCGAGTTTTTCTTTGAGGAACTCAACGAATTCATCTCTGTAAAATCCCGGGCCTGCGACCAGGACGACACCGCTCCCGGTTGTGGCCAGAAGGTTTTTGACCACGCCAGCCACCTCGCCAAAAAACTCCCGCCGATCTCCACCGCCGTCAAACATCTTTCCTCCGCCGCCACCCCTGATCGTTGCCACCGTCTCAACGCCGTAGTTCCAGAGAACTCCCACCACACCCTCTTCGTCGTCTATGCCCACAGCGACGACTTTCTGCCGCCCCATGTCCCTCTCCGCCGATCTGAGACGCTTTTCAACCAGCGGATGCCAGCGCTCTTTGGCCAGCTCAACCGTGTCTCCCGGGCTCACATCAATTGAATGATGTTTTCCCCTGTCCTGCGGGCCTTCAACGATCACGCCCAGAACCCTGAGGCGGTCCGTGAAAGGCCTGAACTCAACACTTTCCACACGGATGCCCAGGTACATCCGCTTTTTCTCGCCCTTTTCGGGGCGGAGGGCATCTGTCCGCCTCTCCTCACGTCTGAAAGTCCAGCCATAAAAAACGTCCCCTGGCTCAATAACCCTTGAGAGGTGCCACAGGTCATCCGGACTCTCCGCCTGGACCTTTATTCTGCCGCGCTTTCTGTCAACGGATAGAACTCTCATCGCATCTTAATGGCCGGGAGGTATTTTAAAGGTGGGGGTGGTGTACGGCGGAAGAGTAGTAACGCGTTACTTAGGAACACGATACTGTGTATTTAAATGCTTTAGCTGTTGATTAATTGACGTCATCGGCCCAGATAACAAGATTTAAATATAAATATCCACATGTATTAAATGATGGGTGGAGAAAACAGCGGGGCTCTGGACTTAAAGGACTGCATGTGGAAAAAAACAGGGGAAAAAGAGGAAAGCACTCCTCTCTGCGTCTACAGTGGCCTGTTTGAAGCTTGTTTTTCTTGTTATCTTTTCCACGGTCATATCCGTGGTAAAAGCGAACCCCGTGGTATACACGTCCCCGGGATTGAGAATGGCGGAAGACTCCATATATATCATTATTGTTTTCTTCGTCAACATCGGGGCTGACGCCATCCTCCTTTATACGCCGATAAAACTGATATATAAAACGGGGCTGGACAGTGATCTGCCGCGCATCTGGCCTTTCACCGTCCCTATAATAGCGTTCTGGGGCGCTTTTGTGGATTTACTTACCTTTGAAAGTATTGATATAATAGATTCACCGGTTTTATCAGTCCCGGCGGCTGCGGCGATAATTTTCATGACGTATATAATAGTCGTCTTTTTAGTGCTGAAAAAACGGATGGGAACAGCGCTGATCACGGCGACGCTGGCAACGGCGGTAAACCTGGCCATGTGGTCTAATCTTGATAAATCTGAGTTCGTATTAGCTATCTATGTCATGTCGCTCCTCCTCTCACTTATCTTTATGTTCTATCTGTTCCTTGAAATCTTGACGTTTTTCAAGGAGATGAAGAGCGGGAGAACAGGCGCTGAGAAAGAGAGGGAGGAGACCATCTTTGTTTATGGGTTGTTTCACCTGTTTCTGCCCTTTTTCCTGCTGATATTCGCATTTGTAGTGTTCGCCGCAGGGGGATAACCCATAAACAAGGGGCAAAACTATATATACCCCGGCCGATATGGTTTATCTGCGGCGGGAGGGGTTGAAGGCGACACGTGTTGTCTAACCCTCTGCCGGCAAAGAAAAGACCAAGGAGGAACGAAAGTGAACATATACGTAGGAAACCTGTCGTATGACCTCTCCGAAAACGAGTTGCGACAGGCTTTTGAAGAGTATGGAGAGGTGTCGTCTGTTAAAATAATAACAGACAGATACACGGGCAGATCCCGGGGCTTCGGCTTCGTGGAAATGCCAGACGACGAACAGGCGAAAAACGCCATAGATGGGCTCAACGGAAAAGAGCTCAAAGGACGGCAGCTGAACGTTAATGAGGCCCGTCCCAGACCGGAAAGGAGAGAGAACAGGGACAGATGGTGAGACTGCATCTAAACCCGGTAACTTAACAAACCTTTTTCCCAACACTTTTCTTTTTTTGTTTTTTCTTTTTGTTTTTCCTGTTTTTCGCTCAACCCACCAACCTACAACTTTTTTTGTCTCCTCCCACTGTTTTTAACTCCCCTGGGTGTGGCGGTGGTGGTGATGGATATGAGGATAGGCATTGTGGTCAGCGAGTTCAACTATGACATAACGATGATGATGCTTGAGCGGGCGAAGAGCCACGCCGAGTTTCTGGGTGTTGAGGTTTCCCATGTGGTCCGGGTGCCGGGGGTGTTTGACATGCCGCTGGCGGTGAAACATCTGCTGAGCAAAGATGACGTGGACGGCGTGGTGACTCTGGGGGCTGTGATTGAGGGGGAGACGGACCACGACGAGATTGTCATACAGCACGCCTCACGCAAAATAGTTGATCTCTCCCTGGAATACAGCAAGCCGGTTTCTCTCGGTATAACGGGTCCGGGTATGAGCCGACTGCAGGCGGAGGAGAGGATTGAGCGGGCTAAAGCCGCCGTTGAGAGCGTGGTAAAACTTTATAGAGCCCTAAAAGATTGACCCCCACATGGCGTCCAAGGGGAAAAAAAGGGGGCGAAAACGGGCTGGGTCTATCGCAATAAAGACGGGGGCCAGAGCTGTTGAGAACAGGATTCGGCGGAAGGCGGAGTTTCTCAGGTACCACCCGGAGGTGCTGATACCCGAGGGGTGTGAGAGGTTTTTCGTGTCAATCAAAAAGGCGGTTGATCGTGTTCAGGAGGCGGCTGATGACCCTGAGGCCCTTAAAAAGCTCTCAAAAAAAGGGGACAAACTGGCCAGGGCCTATGCCTCCACTCTTCTGGTTCTTGAAAAGGAGAGCAGTCCGACGCTGGCTGTTGTGCATTTTCCTCATGGAGAGGCGAGTGTGGTCTATAACCCTCACACGCCCAAGGAAAAGCTGGTTGGAGTCCAGTACTATGACAGCCCTGTTTTTCGCATCTATGCCATAAAAGATGTTGCGGAAAAAAAGAGGGTCTTCGTTTTTTCGCTTGACGATAAAATGGTGTGCACGGGGCGTGAGTTCAGCGTTCCAGACGGGTTCGTTGAAGATGTTGTCGCTGAGGCCCGTCTTTCTGTCCAGAAACTGGGCCCGGGGATGTACGCCTGCCCACACATGGTGTTCAACAGCGATGGCGGCGCTGGCCCTAGAAAAGAGATGAGTGGTGGCCGGGAGCCGGTGGGAGCGCACATGCATGTGTTTCTGGGTGATGCCCGCATTTTCGTGTGTCAGAGATGTGCGAAGGGAAACCGCAACCTGTCCATGCTGCTCCTCCGCCGGATTGCGGGTCCGAAGGTTGAGCGTTTTCTGGAGGTCAGGGGGAGCAACGGCCTGGTTTGCGGCGAAAAAAGGGCGGGGGGAAAGAGGTGCGATAGTTGTCTGGCGGAGAAAGGAGTGGCTTTTGGAAAGCGCTATCTGGCTGGGAGAGAGACGGATGAGGATGCCCTGACACGTGCTCTTGAGGAAGAAAAGCGGCTTTTAGTTGAAAACGGCCTGTTTGTGGTGGACGGCGTGTGCTATAAAAAAATGCGTTCTCTGGCAGAAAACGTTGAGGGGGACGTACTTGAGAAAAAAGCGCTGCTGGGCATAGCAGAGATTGTTGAAAACCGTGGAGAGGGTTTTTTTGTCAGTGGAGGCGCTGGGGGCGTCCTGTCAGCCCTGTGGGCGGAAGTGGGGGGAGAGGCCATAAAGAGCGTTCTGGAAGATGCTTCCCTGGCAGACGAAGTGGTGGAGCGGGTTTTCTCTCCTGACCTTGGTTCACATGGCCCCGTCCATTTGCTGAGGCGCGCTGTTGAAGAGGAGAAAAACATACGACTCCTTTCCAGCCTCCCGTCTTACTCAGATATGGGCCCTATAGGAAGACTGGCGGATCGTCTGGCCAGGGCTTACAGGGTGGGCGGAAAAGAAGGTCTTATAAAGCGTCTCCACGACGAACGCCTTTCCACAACAAAAGAAAAAAGCCTGTCATATGCTTTCTTTCTCGCTGTCGGGGAGGAAGGCGGGGGCTGGCGTTACACCGAGACAGAGAGAGATTTTGCCAGATATCTATCGGATTTTGCAAGGGAACTCCTTGAAGCCGATGCCGGGGACTACCACGATGCCCTCTGCAGACTCGTGCAGGCGGTGGGAAGCGGGGAGCCCATGCCCGTGAAAGCCCGGGGCGGTGGAAACGACGCCAGCGACGCCAGTGACACTGGCGATTGATAACCGGCGATTGATACTATTGACGGATGTTATCGACGGCTGTTGGCCATTACCGGTCATGGGCGCACTTCTGCGTCCACGACCACATGCCACACCCCCGGCGAATAAGATTTGACCCACCGGATGTCTTTTTTTACAACCCTGAAACCGGATTCCCCGGCGGCCCTTTCAATCCGCCTGTACGGCCGCTCTGGTATAATCTCTTCGGGACAGTTTTCGTGGTAGTGGACAACGCCCCCTTCCGGGCGCAGTATTTTCATGGCTTTTGGGAGAAAGAGATGTGTGTCTTTTAGATAGCCCATGACCACCCTGTCCGCCACGCCCTCTTTTGCCTGGCGGTTGTCCAGGTTGTGCGTCTCAACAACATCTTCCACACGGTTCAACCTAGTGTTCTCCGCCAGGAACCGGTATGCGCGTGGGTTTATCTCATACGCCACCACCTTTCTGGCGCCCGTGTATCTGGCGATGGGGAGGGTGAAATAGCCGATGCCGGCGAACATGTCCACAACCACCTCGCCCCCCATGTCAATCTTTGCCATCCTCTGCCGCTCGTCTATGTTTCCGCTGGAAAACATTATGTGAAGAACGTCAAGCTTGTACCTTATCCCGTTCTCCACGTGGACTGTTATGAGCTCTTCATCCACACCCACACCCCCGCTCCCGCCGCAGGACCATATGATTTTCGCATGTGGCTCCCTGTAAACGCCCGTTATGATGTCATACGCCACGGCTGCTCTGGCTCCCAGCACATCACAGTATATCTCCCCTATCTTTTCGGCAACAATCGGTGGCGTATCGGGGGGCAACCGGAGGCAGACCACGTCGCCTATCTTCTCCCATTTGTCGGGCAAAAGAGCGGCGTCCAGACCCATCTGTTCTCCGAGAGCTTTTATCTTTTCATAGGGCGCCGGCTGGCTTCTTTTTCTCTCAAAAAACCACGTGCCCGTTGAGCCCTCCAGCCCCCGTATTTCTTTAACGCTATCAGGTGCTTTGATGGGGTATATGACATGGTCGCCGTCTCTCAGCGGTTTGAGATCCGTGTCTATGAGCCCGTGGCTCCACAGCAGCCGCCGCACCTCTTCTGCCTGGAACCTTTCAACTCTCAGGCCGGGCTTTTTTTCTTCCCTGTTTTTTGTCTCCTGACGCTCCGGGCCCTTTTCTGTCATCTTACCATCATATTGTTTTCGTCTCTCAAAAAGGTTTATACACCCCAACCCCGATTACCGCCCACCATGTGCCCCCGAGAACGAGCACGGAAACCTGTGACCCAAAACCCAACCGCACACCCTCCCTCACGCTCCACACACCCCACTGCACGCCCAGGCTCACGCCCGGCCCTGTCGGTGTTTCTGTCGGTGCTTGTCGCAGCGGTGCTCCTGTCTGCATCGTTTATTGTTCCAGTTCCCGCTATGTCCCTGCCGCCTGCTGGCACCCCCGAAGAGCTGGAGATATACGACGTATCTCTTGTACCACGGTTCAACCTGACATTCGTTGAGTTCCCCCCGGGTGAGACCTTTCACAGGCCCGTGGGGCTGATAAACCACTACTCGTTTCAGATCACCAACGTGACCGTTTCCATGGAAGTGTACCTGTTTGCAACTATAAAAGAGGCGGCTGACGTGAGAGGGCTGGAACACCCGCCTCGACTTTCGGCGGAGGGAGAATGGGCGTCGGATGAGCAGGAGGGCTGGACGTCTGCCACATTCTTTTTCCCCGTTATAGAGCCTGGAGAAGAGGTACATTTCACCCACACAATAACAACGGACAAAAAAACACCACAGGGCACGTATTTCGTCAGAACAAGCGTGTCTTTCCAGGCCAACAAAACAAACTATGTGATGAAATCCAGGGGCTATTTTGACGACGACACATGGAAAAAGGCCCTGAACACCACAGTTAATCTCACAATAGGAGACACCAATATCACATATCCTGTAAACATAACCCTCCTGGGCGTGGACGGCATAACACCCGACACGTCTTTCACCGTGAAAAAACCCCGCTCCTTGATACCATTTTTTGCCCTCGCGGCCCTGGCAGGGTTTTTCGGGATTTCCGCCCTCGTATTCTACCTGCAGGAAGAGTATAACATGTTCCCCCGGGCAGAGTGGGCGTACAGGCGGGTGATGGGAAAAATATACGTGTGGAAATCCCGGCTGGAAAGGCGGATAAAAAGAGGCATGCCGTGAGGGCAGGGGCGTTGTTCACCAGATAACCAGGGAACATCACAACAAATTATTTATACCGGCTTTTTCAGTTGGGGCGGAGAGGACTGGAGAACATGGAGAAACGAAAAATCCTGCTGGTGTTCTATTCCCTCCTGTTTTTCGGGGGAATCGCTCTGTATCTGGCGTGGAACATAGCATACGGTGTCTGGACAGATGTGGGAATATACTCTGTTACGATAATAATGGTGTTGCTGGGGTTTTTCGGGATGCTCCTCTATTCAAAAGAAAGAGAGGAGATTGAAGAAGAGGACTGAGCCACCAGCAGAACATTATACCGCCTATAATAACCGCCTATACTTTTGTGAGCTTTTTCCTTCTCTCTTTTGCGGTGTAACCTGTTGCCCGGAACAGGAACTCGTTGTAGCGTTTTATCGTCTCGGCGGCAACGCTTTCATCAGCTTTGCTGTCCATCTCCGTCTCCACCAGGAGGTATTTTTTTCCCTCAAGTCCCACGCGCAGGCTTTTTATCGCCCCATATGAGGAGACCAGGTATTCACCCTCTTTTTTCACGCTTCCGAAGACCTCTTCTATTATGTTCGGGAGCCCGTCGCCCTCTATGTTTTTGTAGTGTCCTCTTTTTATGTCATACTTTCTCATGTTACCACCATTTCACATCTTCCGCGCCAGTCGCATGGACTCAGTCTGTCTGGTTGTCTGGGAAAGTAAAATAAACGAGGAGATATATCTCTTTTATGCAGCGCCAGATACGGCGCCACCGGACGCAGCGCCTGACGCCAGTGCTGTTTCAAGGTGGTTACTATGGAAGTCATGGGAACCTGTGCTATATGCAGCAGACCGGCAGTCCTCTTCACATGCACCCTGTGCGGCAGAAACGTATGCCGGAGATGTCTGGCAGCCCCCGGGGTGTGTGTGGAATGTTACCGGGGAAATAGGAGACTTAATGAGGACGAAGCTCCGGGCGGAGGGCATGAGGACGGGAGCGTTGATGGGGTGGACATAATCGGGGCCTAGAAGCGCTGGGGACGGCAATTTATATAAACGCAAAACGCATATCAACCACTATGGCGCGTGAAATGAGTGTTCTGGAGGGCACTTATCGCCTCACAACGATTTTGAAGGCAAAAAAGATGGTTTTTATAATACAGGTCGTTACGCTGGTAACCATAGCCACCGTTTTGCTTTTCCACGGCGGTTTTTCTCTGGTGCCGTTCTATCTGCCGCTGGACTCTTTCATCTATTTCGTCCTGGTCATGCTCCTTGTTGTGACTGTGGAAGAGTTTCTGTTTCGCATACTTGAAATAAGATTCACCCAGAGCGACAGCAGAAGGTATCTGATGGCAAAAAACACCATCCGGAAATCCATCATATTGCTCATAATAACGGTCTCGGTGGCGGTGTTTCTTCTCCTGCCCGTGACATCCAACACGATAGAGAAGAGCCTCGGAACAGAGGAGGTCATTGAAAGCGGAGAGGTATACACGTTTTCCACCCGGGACGTGCTTGGCCTGACCAGGGTTTCTTATGTCCAGGCGACCCCTGTGGAGGGCACAGGCACCATATATCTAATGAACGAGGAGCAGTACAAAGCGTACACGGGTGGAAACACAGCCATCCTTTCAACTGTCCCCCAGCGCACGGTTCAGAACACAGTATCAATTTACGTGTTTTCCAGCACATACGAGAAAAGATATGTTCTGTTTCTGGCAGATGGGGGAGAGGGGAGAGTGAAGATATCCCTGGCCACAACAGCGGCTCCGACGTTCTTCACATTCGTCCCCATTCTTCTGTTTTTGATGGCTGGCGTGGAGGTCGTTGCCATAGTCTACATGACGCCCATAAAGAAAAAGTACATTGCGAAATCAATATACAAGTGATATTTTTCAGCCCATCAGGGCCAGAGCGGCGTAGACCTTTGCGTCGTTGACAAGGTTCTTTATCCATATGTACTCGTTCGGGGCGTGGCACGTGTCGTCCAGTTTTGCCCAGACCACGGCCGGATACCCCGCCCGTCTGAATATGGCGGCACAGGTGCCCCCGCCTATTCCACCGGGTTTCGGGTCGTTGTGATAGACCATGTCAACCGCTCTGGCGAGCATCTGGACCACCGGAGCATCGGGGGGTGTTGGCTCTGTTGCGGTCTCTTTCTGGACCGTTGAGATGGTTATCGCCACTCCGTGTCTGGCGGCCACCTCGTCTGCGACCTGTTGCATGTAGCCGAGCACATCTTCCACGTCGTACTCCGGCAGAATCCTGCAGTCAAAGTAAAAGACGTCCTCGCCAGGAACCGTGTTCACGTTTGGAACGTTTGCCTCTTTTTTGGTCGGCTCAAACGTTGATATCGGAGGATCAAAGAGGTCGTTTCTGGCACTGTACTTTTCGTGGAGCTTTTTGTCTATCAGATGGCCGTATTCCAGCGCTGCTCTGTGTGCGTTCTTTCCACGCTCAGGCATGCTCGCATGGCACTGTTTGCCCTTTGTCTCCACACGGACCCACACGATGGATTTCTCAGCAACCTCCAGGAGGGTTCCTTCGGCGTTGCCCCCGTCTGGCACTATTATGAGGTCGTCTTTTCTGAAAAGCTCCTGCTGGAGCAGGTACTGGATGCCGTACTTGCTGCCCGTCTCTTCGTCTGCCACAAAACACAGGTAGACGTCCATCTTTGGTTTTAGACCCAAGTCCAGGAGGGCTTTCATTCCGTATATGCTGGCGACCATTTCCTGGCCGTTGTCTTCAACACCCCTCCCGTAGAGTTTTTCTCCGCGTACCACCGGGGTGAAAGGGTCTGTTTCCCACAGAGAACGCTCTCCCTCCGGCACCACGTCGGTGTGGGTCACTATCCACAGCCGTTTGCTGCTGTCTTCGCCCGGCACCCGGACAATGAGGTTTGGTCGTACACCCCCCTCGGCTCTTTCGTCGGGGGCGTCTATTCGCTGGAACTCTTTGAAACCCATCTCGCGGAGCAGTTTTTCAAGCAATTTCACCTTTCGCAGTTCTCCTCTTCCTCCGCTGTCAGGGCTTATGGCCGGGATTGAGATGAGTTTTCCCAGAGTGTCCACCATTTCTTTCTCAAGCGAGTCAATGTGTGAGAACACCTTTTCCACATCTGCCATTTTCATCGCCTCAGCCCCGCATGTCTTTGTGCAGTAAAAACTTTGCCCACCACATCGCCGGAGGGGCATGGCGTCATCACATATCGGAACGGCGGCGGAAGACACAGCAACCGTCCAGTTTCTTTATCTCACAGCCATTTTCCCGGAGCACCCGGCGGGTTTTCAGGGATGGCAGGACTATGTCATCCACACCTCCCTCCAGCGCCGCCATCTCGTACTTCCACCCGGGTGGGCGCATACATCCGAGCACGAGGCGAACAACTGGCAGATTTTCCCGGGCATACGTGATGACCTTTTTCACGTCCTCCGGCTCAGGCGGCGGCGTGTTTTCCATGGCCGTTCCCTCTGTGGGAATCAGCACCAGAAAGACCAGGTCGCTTATGTCGTGCATCTCGTTGTTCAGGCGGGCGACCATGTCAACGGCGGCGTATTCCCCCACCACCCTCCCATAGTGGAGGCCTATTGTGATGTGGGGAGAAACGCTAACTCCCGCGGAGACGAGATTCTTCAGAGAGGACTCATAGTCCCCCACTCCCCTATCCAGGTGATAGACCTTCCGTATGGTCTCGTCGGACCCCACGAGGTCAAGAGATACTGCGTCCACCCCGGCACGTTTTATCTCATCCGCCATTTCCTTGCTCATGAGTCCCGTGTGAACGTTTATCAACAGACCAGTCTCCTTTTTGAGGGCCCGGATGGTGTCCAGGAACGGTCCGAGCGGTACAACGCCCTCCGGTGTTGAGCCGCCGCTTATGAGCATCCCCCTCCCGCCTCTCCGGTGCCAGTCCATCCCAACCCTGTAGAGATCCCGTGGCGCGGTTGCCGGCACCATGTGTTCCAGGTATCTGGCATTGCAGTGGTCGCAGTGGAGAGCGCATTTTTTTCCGGTCACGGACACCTGTATGAACCCGTTGGAGGGGTAATATGCGTGTATGATTTTCCTGGCATCTGTCAGGGACATTTTTGCACCGCCACACCATTCAGCCACAAAATTAATATCTTTCTGGAAATAGGCGGAGGTGCCCAAGAGGAGGTGAAAACGTGCACAGAGTGGTTGACCTTGAACACGGCGTTGATATACTGGCTGCGAACAGAAAGATAGCGTCGGAAAACCGGCGGCTGCTGGAAGAACACGGCGTCAGAGGATTTGATTTTCTCGGCTCCATAGGCTCGGGAAAGACGCTCATAATAGAACACCTGGTTGAGATGCTGAAAGAGCAGGGGAAAAAGTGTGGAGTGGTCGCCGGCGATGTGGCAGGGGATGATGATTACAGGCGTTTCTCCGCACACGGCATCCCTGTTGTGAACGTAAACACGGGCAAAGAGTGCCACCTGGACGCCCATCTGGTTGACCACGCCCTTGAAAAACTGCCTCTGGCGGACCTGGACTTTGTTTTCATAGAAAACGTCGGGAACCTGGTGTGCCCGGCGGATTTCCCCCTGGGAACGGAGAAAAGAGTGGTGGTCATATCTGTAACGGAAGGAGATGACATGGTGCGAAAACACCCTCTCATTTTCAGTCAGGCGGACGTCATAGTTCTCAACAAGATAGACCTGGCGGAGATCGTGGGCGTGGACCCCCAGGTGATCGTTGACGACGCAAAACGGATAGCCCCCCATGTGCCTGTCATTTTCACAAGCGCAAAAACAGGAGAGGGGCTGGACACCCTCTCCCGGCAACTCGCCCTTCTCTGACTCCTCTAACACCGCCACATGTGTCCGCCATATGTGAACCCGCGGGTGTGATAGATGAAGATACTGGTATATGGAGTCGTTCAGGGCGTCGGTTTCAGACCGGCCGTTTACCGCCTGGCCGTTGAAAAAAACCTGAACGGCTATGTGCACAACAAGGGCTCCTGTGTGGAGATATGCATAGACGGAGATCCGGACGATTTCATGGACGACCTCATAAAAAGCCTGCCCCCCCTGGCACGTGTTGAGCGGTATGAGGTCTTCCCTGGGGAACCGGAGTGGGAGGGCTTCAGGATAATAAAAAGCGAGGACGGCGTTCGCTCGTCGCACATTCCACCTGACGTGGCCATCTGCGATGAGTGTCTCAGGGAGATTTTTTCTCCGGGAAAGAGGCGGTATATGTATCCTTTCACGAACTGCGTGAACTGTGGGGCACGTTTCAGCGTCATAGAAACCGTCCCGTATGACAGAAAAAACACCTCAATGGCGGACTTTCCCATGTGCAGGGATTGTGAAAAAGAGTATTCAACGCCCGGGAACAGGCGCTTCCACGCCCAGACCATATCCTGTCCTGTGTGCGGTCCCCGGTACGAGGTCTATGTCCGGAGCGACGAGAGCGGAAATAGAGCAGGGTCTGGGGGTCTGGAGAAGGTTGAGACAGACGATCCCATAGGTTTTTTCGCGAAAAAGATAGACACCGGGGCCATCGGTGTAATGCACTCTTGGGGTGGGAGCCATGTTGTCTGCTCTGTTGAGCGGACACCCCTGCTGCGTCGTCTCTACAATCGCCCTCAGAAACCCTTTGCGGTTATGGTGAAAGACCTGGCGGTGGCGGAGAGAGTGGCGGAGATAGGTGAGGTTGAGAGAGTACTCCTCCAATCGCCCCAGGCCCCTATCGTTCTGGTGAAAAAGAGGCGGGGCGGAGACCTCACTCCGGAGGACGGCTGGGTTGAGGATGTCGCTCCCGGCCTGGATCGTGTGGGCCTTTATCTCCCATATTCCGCCGCCCAGCACATATTTTTCCACAAGCTCAGAGGTACAGAGGCAGTGGTAATGACGTCCGGCAACCTGCCCGGGTCCCCCATGGCCACCACCCCCGAAGAGATGTTCCGCCTCCCTGGAGAAGTCTATCTCGTCCACAACAGGCGGATCATAAACAGGGTTGATGACAGCGTGGTAATTCCCCGCCCATCTTTCACATCTCCCGAATCCGGTGATGGCGGTGTTTTTTTCATAAGAAAGAGCAGGGGCTATATACCGGATCCGATTGTTTTGAAACACCAGATTGCCATCAACGGGGGGGTCGTTGTTGGTTTCGGGGGAGACATGAACAACACCTCCGCCTTGCACCATGAGGGCAGGGTGTACACGACACAGCACATAGGAGACATGGAAAACTACGACGTCCAGCACTTCGCTGCGTCCTCTCTTGAACGCATGTTCAAATACCTCGGAAAAACGGGCCGGGATGTTGAAAGGGTCGTGGTGGACATGCACCCGCGGTATCACAGCCGCCGCCTCGGACTCAAAAAAGCGGAGGAGTGGTCCAGCGATGGCGGAAACGCTGTTGAGGTCCTGGAGATCCAGCACCACGCCGCCCACGCATATTCCCTCGTCTGCGACGCCGGACTCGATCCCCACCAGCCGTTTGTGGCTTTGTCCTGGGACGGCACAGGATATGGGTCGGACGGGTCTGTGTGGGGCGGTGAGATAATCGCTCTGGAAGGGGCCAGATATGAGCGTGTTGGCTCCCTGACCCCTTTTCCGCTCGTGGGGGGAGACAGCGCCGTCAAACACCCAAGCCGGGTGCTCTATTCAATCCTGGTGGAGGGAGGGCTCGTGGACACGCAAACCTGGACCGCGGAAATATTGGGTGTGGCGGAGAGGGATTTCATAGAAAAAGCGGTTCGCAAAAGGAATTTTGTCTGGACGTCCAGCATGGGACGCTTCCTTGACGCCCTTTCCGCATACCTGGGAGTGTGCGGGGAGATGACCTACGACGGGGAGCCGGCGATGAAACTTGAACGCTATATCGCCAGGGGGCTGGAAATAGCTGGAAAAGGCGATCTGGGTGGACTCTCAGGAGGAAGCGGCGGTGCCGGCGGCCATGTCCGTGGCATGGAAGTGGACGTGGTAAACGACGGGGGCATAAAAAGGGTGGACGTGTATGGTGTTTTTTCAAACCTCCTGGACGCTTTCAAACCGCCGTTTTCCGAAAAAGACAGGGCACTGGCCGCCTGGATGGCCGTTGACGCCGTGGTTGAAAAAATGGTGGACGTGGCCGTTGAAAAAGCGCGCGCACTGGGTGTTGATGTGGTGGGATTCACGGGTGGGGTCTCCTACAACCTGGCCATACAGCAGATGGTCCATGAGAAATGTGCAAGACACGGCATAAAAGTGGTAACTCACAGGCGTGTCCCGAACGGGGACGGCGGAATATCCGTCGGGCAGGTGATGTACGGGCTGCTGAGATGATGAATAGCTCTGATAGATGTAGGGTGGATGTCAAGATAGGATGTTTATCTCGCTTACTAAAAGAAAACCTAAAAGAAAACAGCACCGTCATGGTGCCTGTGGCAATAACCTCCTCCGCTTTCTATGCCGGCGTCCAAGTCGTATAGTCATCGCATAGGATGAAAAGGTTGTTTGCGTTCCAGGTCGTGGGGTATACTACGCCGAGGGTGTTTTCCTGTATCCGAAAGTCCATGCTACTATTACTCCCGTTGTAGATTCTATAGGTTTGTTTTTGTTCGTCCCAATCAGCCACCGCTATTATGTGGGGGTTTTGTGAGAGTATGTCGCTGGCGTATAGTGTGTTGTTGGCGTAGGGTACTGGTATCATGTTCCACCCAACCCACAAATCCAGAGAAAGCGGAGCAGAATAGTTGGTCCCATTGGGCGTCCAATAGGCAATCCCGCTGAGGTTTTCCACGTGGACAAGATAACCAAGGTGGTGGTCCACAGAAACATTGTTTGTCCCACCAATCGCCTTAACCCACTGCTCCCAGTGGTTGCTCCTGTACCATACTATTTCTGGTACTGTTCCGCCTGTGTCTCTTTCTATCATCGCAGCCAAATCCCCCACCCTTATGTCGCCGAGATAAGATGGTAACGCCAAATAGTTGTACCCGTTTGTTAATGGGATGGACCCGGGAGGTGGGAATGGGGGGCTGCGCTTGTAGTAGACTTCGTCTGTTCCGGTTCTATCGCTGTAAAAGACCAGGTGTTTTATGTTGTCAGAAATGATCATATCCGGGCTGGTGCTGAAACCTGTGGAGTTCGTCAGCTGGATGGGAGTGGACCAGTTTTCTCCAAAGTCTTCGCTTTCCATAAGCCATATCTGTGTGGATCCACCCCGTGCGTCAGCAAAAACAACGAACACATTACCAAAACTGTCCACACAAACCCTTGGCCCACCACTCACATTACTATCCCACGTCAATCTTTGCTCCGAAAACCACGTGTCTCCGAGGTCCTGGCTCCTGCGAAGATATATCTCGTCTTCTGCTGTGCGGTTTTCCCAGACTACAAAGATCCAGTTGTTGTAGATGGCGAGGCCGCCGCTGTAACTGTTGTATCCGTCGTGCTGGCTCAGAAGAACTGGCGTGGTCCAGGTCTGTCCGAGGTCTGTGGATTTCATAAACATCGTCTCAGCATAACCCGTGTCGTTGAAGAAGCGATCAAACACGAGATAGACATTGGTGCCGTTGACCAAAACCTGTGTTGGGATGTCGTCGTATCTCCAGTCTATGTCTGTTATGTTCGTAACCCTTATCTCGGGCCCCCACGTGGTGCCATTGTCCTGGCTGACACGCATATAAACAGACCGAGAACCCTCTTCCGGGTGGTCTCTGTCGTCTCCCCAGACTACTACCACTGTGTTTTTGTCAACTGCTATGTGTGGCCAGTTGCTCCAGTTTCCGTCTATTTTGCTGAGGTTGAATTCTCCTGTCCATGTTTTTCCGTTGTCGTGGCTGATGTTTATCCACACTTCCGGCACATTGTTGTCTCTTGTGTCGCTCCATACGATGTACACGTTGTTTTCCCAGCATGCTATGTCTGGTGCTTTTGAGTATTGGTCGTCCACGGCGGAAACGTTCAATGGCTCTGACCACGTACGCCCACCATCAACCGAGCGAACATACCTGACCTCCACGCGGGTGTCAAAGCCTCCGTAGCTCCAGTAATCCTGATATGCCACGTGGACGAAATCACCCCAAACAGCCACGACAGGCTTCTCAGAATCATAAAAACTACTGTTCGTCACCTGGATGTCCTCAGACCAGCCCAAGTCGCCACGAGTAGAAACACCTTGGGGCGTTCCCGGCGGACTTGGAGGGCTCACGTCTGGGAGACCTGTTTTTTGAGACCTCATCACGTCTTCTCTGTCCACTTCTTTACGGACGGTGTGCTGGCTGTACCGCCACATCACACTCACACCAACCGTTGCAGAGAGCAATATGAACAGGATTAACAAAGCGCCAAACCCTTTCTTCATCACAGAAAAAGAGGGCGACAAGGGGATAAAAACCTTTCCGCCAAAAAAGGCGAAGAGCCGAGAAAGGGTTAAGCCCCGCTCAGAGATGACAAAATAGTTTTATACACTCCTTTTTCAATGGGGTGGCGGTGATACCTTGATTGACAGGAAGCGTGTCTGGGAGATAGTTGATGGCTATGACCTGGAAAAGGCCACAATAGGGGTTATAGGGTCCCATTCCGCCCTGGACGTCTGCGATGGCGCTGTGGAAGAGGGTTTTCCCACTCTGGTCGTATGCAAAGAGGGACGTGAAAAGACGTATACGCACTATTTCAAGACGGTGTGGGAAAACGGGCAGAGAGTACGCGGCGTTGTGGACGAGGCATGGGTTTTTCCATCGTTTAGAGATGTCATGAGGGAGGATATCCAGCAAAATCTCAGAGATAGGAACACGTTCTTCGTCCCGAACAGGTCTTTCACATCCTATGTGCCGCTGGATGAGATAGAGGACAACTTTGTGGTTCCAATGGTTGGCTCAAGGAACCTGCTGAGGAGCGAGGAGAGGGGGGAGAAGCAGGACTACTACTGGATTCTTGAAAAAGCCGGCCTCCCGTTTCCCGAAAAGGTGGAGAACCCGGAGGACATAGATGAACTCGTCATAGTCAAACTCCACCATGCGAAGAAAAAACTTGAGAGAGGATTTTTCACCGCCGCCTCTTACAAAGAGTACGTGGAAAAGAGCGAGGCGCTCATAAAACAGGGCGTCATAACACGGGAAGACCTTGAAAAAGCGCGCATAGAGAGGTATATCATAGGCCCGGTGTTCAACCTGGACTTTTTCTATTCTCCCATAGAGACGCGGGGGGCGAAAATAGAGCTATTGGGGATTGACTGGCGCTTTGAGACGTCCCTGGACGGCCATGTGCGTCTCCCGGCCCCACAGCAGATGACCCTCGGCCCGGAACAGTACAACCCAGAGTACACCGTCTGTGGCCACAACAGCGCCACCCTCCGTGAGTCCCTCCTTGAAAAGGCCTTTAAACTGGCAGAAAAATACGTTGAGGCGACACAGGAATACTATCCACCGGGTATAATAGGCGCCTTCTGTCTCCAGACGTGTGTTGACAAGGACCTCAACTTTTACATATACGATGTGGCGCCCAGGGTCGGCGGAGGAACAAATGTGCACATGAGCGTCGGACACCCCTATGGGAACACCCTGTGGCGCAAGCCCATGAGCACGGGCAGGCGTACTGCGATGGAGCTCAGGCGGGCTATTGAGATGGACAGGGTAAAAGACATCGTGACATAGAATACTCTGGAGTGATATACCATGGTACCTGTTAGTATGGACCCCCACGTGGCCGCCGTTGAGTTCAAAAAGAAATGGAGTGAAAAGAAGGGGCCGCTTTTCAAAAACGACGTTGAGGAGATGGAGCGTTTTTTGCTCGGCCACGGCGGCACGGTTATGAAACCCAATGTTGAACTCGCCCTCGCAGCAGCGAAGATTCTGGCAGGGGAAGAAGAAAACCGGTGGGTTGCGGACAGGTGGATGATGAGTGGGGACCCCTATCTGGGAATGGTATCTGTTCTCACATATGGTCAGATGGCTGCTGCCTACCCGCATATGAGAGAAGAGATTGTGCCGATACTCCGCCACTCTCTCTTTCACAAAAGCAAACTCGTCAGAGAGTCGGTGGTGCTGTCCATAAAAGAGCTGGCGAAAACAGACCCGGGATACGCCGCCCATCTGCTGGAAGAATGGGCTGAAGAGGGATACCCGGTCATGCTTCGCCTTGGCCTGGTGGTCCTGTCAGATGGAGAGCTTTTACGCCGATATCCAAATCTGATAAACCCACTCCGCTCTCTCTGTGTCAAGTCCATGGCTCTGCTCGCTTTCCACAGCAAAGAGACAGGCGAGCCGGTGCGGGAGCTTAAAAAAGTCGTCCCGGAGGCCATAGCCGTCCTGGCCACAAGGGACCCCGAGACCGGTTTTTCTCTGATGAAAGAGTGGGCGGCAAAGCCAGAACTCCGTCCGTTTGTTAAAAAAGCCCTGGGAGACAAAAAGCTGCGGGCAAGACACCCTGACAGGGTTGAGAACATGCTCAAATGGATGAAAATAATATAAAAACATAGACGCTGAGATGAAGAGAGGTTTGTGTTCTAAATGTCATAACCTCCTGTGATTCTGTGATATTTTTTTCAAATTTTTGCCATCTTTTTTTTCAGTTTTGTCAGAAACTATAATATACGGGGTCCACACATGTGTTCTAAGTTGCCCCGTTGCCCACAAATATGTTTGGAGGGGGCAGATAAGTGAGGCGTCCTGTTGAGGTGCGGAGAGATGGTCGGTGTCAATCCATATGCTGAGATCCAGCGCGTGGTCTGGGAGTGGAGAAACACGGGCATCCCCCCGGAGGATATGATGGAAGAGGTGGAGGCACGCCGAAAAAACCTCGTGGACGCTTTGCGGCAAAATTCTGGAAATGAAGAAGATGTGAGATCTACGATGGAAAAGGTTGATTCAGTGAGGGATATGATCTCACGCCTCCAGGTATGTCATTTTCTCTTCCGGGACCACCTGTTTTCTGTGATAAAAAGCATAGGAAAGATGGAGCCAGCCACAGACCCCGGGACTATAGGATGCATGGACAGACACATATCAGAGCTCCTCCGCCCATCGCCCCACAGTCCTCCACCGTATCAAATTTCTTCTGACCCGGCACCCCTGCCAGCACACCCTCTTATGATACTAAGAATTAAAGAGGCGGAAAAATACTCAGAGGCTCTTTTGAAATGGCTGGAAAACGAGGATTTAACATACAGAGATGACGACTCAGTCATCGAAGAAATCCGCCGCCTGGGACCTCACACGGAACACAAAGATAAACTGGTCCGGTCCGTGATATGGCGTTTACGTGGAAACTCCCTCTACCACACAGGCCTTTTATCAGATATCCGGGGGGACAACAGCGGACAGAAAATTTGAGAAGCTCATCCATGCCACCGCCCCCTGCAATTTTGCCTTCAAAGACAACCTTCTTTGTGCCATCCGGGCGATAAGGCGGGAAAACCCCCCTCTTTCTACAACGGCTGTGGAAGCTTTTCCAGGGACACATACTATCTGGTACAGAGAACTGTGCGTGTCCTTGAGGACTATCTTAACGGAAGAACCGGAGAGGATTGCGGGGATGTGGAAAAACAGATACTGGAATTCCTTGGAGAGCCTTCGCCTGCAAAAATATACCTGGTTGATGTTCTTATAAAAACGCTCATCCTTCTCACATATCCCGGCCTTGCCCGGAAAAACCGGTTTGCGGTGAGAGCGTCCTACATGCGTGCCACAGGGAAGAAGTCCGGCGGGGACATGAGCACCTCTGCGGGCGGACATATCCTGTAGTGGAGATATGACCGCAACCCTTATGCCCCCCCACGGTTTTTCTCCGCAGCATGACACAGAAAACAGGCGGAAAAAACACAGAAAACACCGGTGGAGATGGCGACTGGCTTGTGGACCTTGACCGCCGCCTTGAGAATATAGCCCGCATGAAAAAAACAGACATGACAGCCAGGGGTGTCAGTGGGCGGGCCCGTCTCATGGAAAAGGTCATGGAAATCTTTTTCGGGCTGTGGCTGAAGTTTGACCTTGACAGGGGCATTCGGATGCGTCTCACCCCATTTGAGTGGGAATATGTTGAATACCGTGGAAAAAAAGACTGGCGTCTCAACCCGGATTTCAACTTTGAAAAGGTCTCTGATGTTGAGCTGCTGGACACCACTTTTCCACACGCCCAGGGTCTGAGAGCGGAGATATACACCCAGGGCGGAGAGGACAGGATAAGAGTGATGTTCCTCCTGGAGGACTGGCGTGATCGGAATCGGAGGGGGTTCACACCCTACCTGATATACGACGCCCCTGTTGACGGGGCCAGGATAAGTGACGTATGGAAATCAATACGCAAAACGGTGATGCCCTGGAACGAGGCGCACATAAGAGGGGACAATGAGCTTTTCTGGGACTGGATAAAGGAGAACTACATCGCCCTGCCCAGGATACCCTTTGAAGAAGAGGAGACAAGGAAACACCCGGACGCTCTGTGAAAAAGAGGTTTTTGGCTGGTGTTTTGAAATGAACGAGGGTATAAAAGACGCCACGGGCCCGGCAGTTGACCTTCTGCCCGCCATAAAGTGGGCTGTTGAGAAACAGCTCTGTGATCGGTGCAGGGGAAGATTTTTCTCGGGAGTCGGCCATGGTTTTTCAAACATGCAGAGGGGGATACTGCTGCGAACCTTTTTACAGGACATAGATTTGTCCAGCAGAGATGCAGCGTCCAGTGTGACGCTTGAGCAACTTGAAGGTTTTTTCTCCGAGAAAAGCGGAACGGTGGAGGAGCATAGAGAGGAAAAGGAGTGCTATCTGTGTGGGGGACTCTTTGTACGTCTGGACGACTACGCCCAGATGGCTGTCTCGGCCCTGGAGGAATGGGAGTACGAGCGGTTTGCCGTGGGCTGCCGGCTGGAAGAGGAGATAATCTCCCGGGAAGAGGCGTTGAGGGAGGAGATGAGAAAGGTGCTACTTGGCGCTCTTGGGGAGGGAGGGGGTGTAGGAAAGGTAGAAGGG
>CAZROC010000003.1:0-25273 GCA_964601625.1 uncultured Thermoplasmata archaeon
CCCCCAACCTCCTCTCCGCCCCCATCGTCTTCAAAGAAATCAAACAATGTCGCCTGCCCCACCTTTTTCTTTCTCTTTCTCTTTTTCCCCCTCTTCTTATCCCTTTTCTCCACCCCACCTCCACCGGGCTCTTCTCCTCTCTCCCCACATTTCTCCGCGCCACCCCCCATCTTTTTCTCACCACCACCAGGAACACCATCTATTCCGATAGCAGACTCGCCACCAGACACATCGCCGACAACAGAGGAAATATCCCCTGGCCCAGCGGCGTATATATCTCCAACACGTATGTGCTTACTGAGCTGCTGTCTCAGCCGCTGGAGCTGGCGGTGCATCTCCTTTTCTTTGCGGTGGCTGGACCAGTAATAGCCCTCGTCCCGCGTGCCCCGGGTTATGAGAATCACGACCTTTCCACGCCTCCGCCTGCCCGTCCTGCCCCTCCGCTGGATCGTCCTTATCTCAGAGGGCACCGGCTCGTAAAAGACCACCAGGTCCGTGGAAGGGATGTCCAGGCCCTCCTCTGCCACGCTGGTTGCGACCAGGACGTTGTAAACCCCCTCTCTGAACTTTTTTATGGTCTCCACCTGGCGTTTCTGGTTCATGCCCCTGTCATCGCCCCGGGAGGCCTGGCCGACGAACCTGGCCGGGCGGACACCCTCAACCTTCTCCAGCTCCCTGGTCACCATCTCAGACGTCTCCCTGTAGTGGGTGAAAACTATTATGCGGGCATCGGGGTTCCTGCGTATTTCCGAGGCGACGATCTCAACCACCTTTCGCAGCTTTGGGTGCTCAACATCGGTGCCAGCCAGCAACTCCATTATCTTCTTGAACTCGGGGCGTGAGACCACCAGGCGGGTGGACCTGCTGCTCCTCCGCCCGCGGCCCTCCTCAACCATCTTTTCCATGTAAGCCCTCAGAGCGTGGAGGCCCTGTGTCTCAGCCAGTTCTATGGCGTGGTTTATCTTCACGGCAGCGGCCTGGCAGACAGCGGCCTGGTAAAGCGAAGAGGAGCGAGGCTCCTCTTTTATCCTCGCCCTTATGCGTTCGCCAGCAGAGAGCAGTTCTTTGGTTGTAACTCCCCCCGGGAAGGTTATCCCGAAGCGCCGCATCTCCTCAACCATCTCAGCCAGCATCTTTTTCAGAAGGCGAATGACCTCACGGAAAACCGGCGGGACGTCAACACGGACCCAGTGCATCTCAATGCTCTGCACATAGCGGATAACATCGGCGTCGTACTTTGAGCGAATCTCCACGTGCTCAATACCGAGGTGGCCGCAGACCTCCATTATCTTCTCCACACTGCTGCCCGGAGAAGCCGTCATGGCCAGGACCAGCCCCCCCGGAACCTTCCGGTACTCCTCGCCTATGAAAACATACGCGTATTCGCCAACCGCCCTGTGCGCCTCGTCAAAAACAGCCAGAGCCACCGAGTCCAGGGAAATCCTCCCGGCCAGTATATCGTTGACGATGACCTGGGGAGTGGAGCAGATGATCCTGTTCTCTTCCCACAGCGCACCCCTCTTCTCCGGCTTGACCTCGCCGGTGAAAACCACCACGCCGCCGTGGTCAACGAGAGTCTCACGCAGAAAAGAGGCGTGCTGCTCCACCAGGGGCTTAGTCGGAGCCAGAAAGAGGATCTTTCTGTCCGCCGGCTTTTTCTCCAGCACCTCCGCTATAACAAAGAGGGCTATCACCGTCTTACCCAGTCCGGTTGGCAACACCACCAGCGTGGAAAAACGCGTGGCCGCCCTGGCGATGTTCAGCTGGTAGTCCCTGGCTTCAATGACGCCCCTCCGAATGCGGGGGTGGACGACAAAGTTGTTCTCGTCAACAGCGAACACACGGGCAAAAAAACGAGCGACCTAATAAGCTTTGGGAGAAGAGAGGACAGAAAAGATAAAAGTGGGGAAGGGAGTTGGAACCGGCCAGATTATCCGGCCGCTATCTCAGAACTCGTCGCTGTCGCCGGGCGTCTCTGGTTTCTCCTCCTCCGGGGGAGGAAGGTCCGCCGGTGTCTCCTGGGGGGTTTCCTCTGGCTTGCCGGGCTCCTCCATCGGCATCGGCTCCGATTGCTCATACATCATCTGCTCAAAGTTCTGCGGATAGCCCTTCTGCGGAGGCTCCATAGACGGCTGGAAAGCCTCACCCCAGTCCTCCTCTTCTTCCTCAGGAGCGGTTATCTGGCGGAGGCCTATGAAGAGGAGGATGAGTATCAGAACCACCAGGAAGGCGATCAGAGCCAGCAGGCCGTTTGTCACTCCGCTAACACCTGTCGTCTCCTCGCCTCCGCCGGCAGCGAAGCCGCCCTCCATGTACGGTGTGCCTGAGTCACTGGTCTTCAGAGAGATCACATTGTACGCACCGTCATGGTTGTCCTCTTCGTCGTACCAGGAGATGTCCACCTCTATGTCGCCGTAGACCATGCCCGGCACCATGTCCTTGTCAGCGTTGAAGACAAAAATCAGAGAGAGCGTCTCACCGGGCCCAATCGTGTCAGCGTGTACGAGATACTGCTGTGGATACGGGGAGGAATAGGCGCCGTGGATGAACAAATCAAGGGCGTATATCTGCTCAACGCTGTCAACACCCAGCGCCTCCAGGGTCACGTTGATCGGCGTGTAATACTCGCCTGGCAGGTCAAGGCCAGAGTTGTTGTCCAGAGAGAGGGAATTGTTGCTCCAGCTGTTGGAGTACCAGTACTGATAGTACGGAGATGTGCTCAGGTACGTCTGACCGTTCAAATCTTTCACAGGAGGAGTCATGGCGTACATGAAGTCCTCAAGGGTCATCCAGTCGTCCCACCACTCGTTGGGCCATATCATCACATCAACGTCGTGGGCCGTCTGACCGCCCATGTTGGTTATGTTCAGCTGGACCCTGAAGGTCTGGCCGGGCACAACAGGGTCAAGTATCTCCATGTCACCTATGGCCAGGTCTGCGGGCTCGGGCAGGATCCTTATCACAGCGTCGGACGTGTCAAGGGCGTGCACCACGACCATCTGGCCGGAGTCGTGTGCATAGCCAACCAGCGTGAAGTTCAGCGAGTAGGTGCCCGGCGGGATGTCCGTGTTGAGGTCAACGTCATATTCAACATTGTAGTTTGTGGCAGAGTTCATGTCTCCCACATCAAAGGTGAGCGCCGTCCTGCTGTGGTCTTCGGCGTCGTAGAAGGGCGTGCCAGGACCCACCTGGAGCGTGGCCCGTGCGTCGTCGAGAGTTATGCCCAGGGTGTGCCTCAGCTGGTATCCCACCTGGATGTCTATCGTCTGCTCTTCCTGGTAGAAGGTCGTGGGCCCAGTGGGGTTTATTGTAAAGGTGGGGTCAACGATGTCTATTGGAACCCAGAGACGTGTTGAGAGTTCTGTGCCGTCAACGACGTTTGTGCACGTTATGTCCAGCGGGACCATCCATGTTCCCTCGGTTGCGTTGGGGTCAAGGTCAACGTAGAAGGTCACATCGTAGCTGTCTGTGTTATACCACACCTCGTTCTGGGCCTCAAGAGGCAGTTCGCCAGCAACGTCGCCCACAAACGGGGTGTCCTCTCCGCCCCTCAGAGTGGCCTGCACGTCGGAAAGGCCCAGCGGGGCCTCGGTCTCGTTGTCTGTTATCCGTATCTCAAGGGCGATGTCCTCCGTCTGGCCCCCAAGGTAGATAGCGTGGGTCACAACGTTGGCGGAGAAGTCGGGCACCAGGCCAACGTTGAAAGAGGCCCATGCGCCGTAGTCGTAAGGAGTTCCCATTCCGATGTATGCGTCCAGGTCATAGAACGGGTCACGCTCTGTAACTCCATTGCCGGAACTCGTATTCCAGTAGACGTCAAAGTCCGTGTATCCTGTGTCTCCCCCAAGGGAGCCGTCGTCGTAGTAATATCCCGCGTATTCAAATGGAATGTAATGGGTGCCGTAACCAGGTGTCGCGGAAAACTTCAGAGTTAACTGGGCCTGCACGGTGTCACCTATAGACAGCACATCAACATGGACGTAATCCCACGTGCCAACATAGGAGCTCCCCGCGGGGCCCTCTTCGTACTGGAATCCCATGAACTCAAGCACGTCGTTCGGGTCGTCCTGATAGAATATGTATAAGTCGTAGAGGTCCACGTTGCCCTCGTTGCTGAAAGTCAGGTCAAAGGTAACGGTGTCATCGTCCTGGCTCACTGTCGGGGGCGTGTACGTGCACTCCACATAGGGGGCGAAGTCCACGTTCAGCTGGAAGTTCAGGTGCTCGGTGATGGGCACCCATGCACTCCCATAGTATCCTTCATACGTCAGAGTCATAGAACCCTGGTAGTTCCCGGGGGCCACACCGGAATCCACGTCCACCCAGAAGTAGAAATCTCCGTTATCTCCGGAAGCCCAGGTACCGGGGTCAATTGTTGCCTCTGTGTTGTGGAAGGTGAAACCGGCCGGGGGCGAAGTCACTGTCACCGTCGCAGGTGTCTGGAGGCTTGATGGGCAGTTGTTTGGAACCCGGAGATAAGAGTTTTCGTTGTTCATCATGGGCAGAAAATTACCAGCGGTTGTTGGATGAAGCTCTGGCCGAACAGGTTTTTCCTCAATAGAGCCCGCGTTCCTGGCTATTGAGCTCACATAGATGGAGAACTGTATGTCAACCTGGTTTGTTCCCCACTGAAACCTGGCCGTCATGAGATACGCCTGCTCAACGTTGATGTCGTTGCTGACATTTACAATGAAATCAACGGTATACACCCCTGCTGCATCTGCGGGGTCAACGGCACCACCTACGACCCACGTCTCTCCGTCATCCGTTCCGTCAACCTCTATGTTGGCCGTATTGGAGATAATTGTACACGTGGTGTCTGCTCCTGTGGCAGCACTGACATCAACATCAAATGAAAGAGTTGCGCCCACTTCTCCAGCATAGATGAAGTGTCCACTCGTGTCCTCGTTTATCACGATTGGCTCGTCTGCCGGAGAAAGCTCACTGTGGTCTATCATGTTCGCATCTGCCCATTGTATAGTCCATGTAACTCCACCGGCGCTACCAGAAACGTCTGCTCTTACGTTCGCCACGCCTACAAAAGCGCTCGCAAACAAGAGAGCCGCTAACACAAATATGCCTGCTTTTCCCCTCATGTCTTCTCTACCTCCTTGGGGTCTTCAAGTTCTCAGTCCCTACGGGACATGGCCGATATAAACGGCCGTGGTATTTATATCTTTCCCGGGATTCCCAGAATTTTTTGCATTAATAGTTCATCCGTGCCAGATAATTATTATAGTTGGTCATTTTTATAGCCCACGTGTGGATGACGTCGGTCCGGGAATAGACCACACAGCACAACCATACAAACAGCCACACTTAAACAGCCACACTTAAATATGGAATACAACAACATACCATACCGATACATACCAATACGCAACAGAAATACCGACGAACAACAGGCGGGAAAACGTATGGCGGAGACATATGCCCAAAAAAAGAAAATTACAGACACAGGGACACAGGTAAAACTATACGTGCTCCACTTCAACCAGTGCGACAGAAAAAAGTGCACGTCGCTGAAAATGGGCCGCCTCGGAAAAGCGAGTGTAACAAAAAAATGGACCAGAGCGATGAATGGGACGGTCATACTCAACCCTTACGCCGCAACCCCCCTCTCCCCGCTGGACAGAGAAAGAGCCATGAGAAGGGGTTTCACGGTCATAGATTGCTCGTGGGAAAAGGCTGAGGAGGTCTTTCACTCCACAGAAAAAAGGGGGGTCGGGCGGAGACTCCCGTATCTCATAGCAGCCAACCCGGTGAACTATGGCCACCCATGGACGCTGTCGTCCGCTGAGGCGTTCGCCGCAGCCCTCATAATAACAGGGTTCATAGGACAGGGTGAAAGAGTTCTGGACGGGTTCAAATGGGGGCCCACATTTTATGACATCAACAGAGAACTCCTGGACGATTACAGAAAAGCCACCGGGCCAGAAGAGATACGCCGGATAGAAAAAGAGGTGCTGGAAGCCATAGGCGTGGTGGAAAAACGGGCATGAAAACAGGCGGCGAAAAAAGCGAAAATAGAGAGTGAACCTCACACGATGAAAATCTGGTCCTCGTAACGCACAATCTTCACAACCTCTCCCCTACGGAAATGAGCGGGCTTTTTCAACGTTACAGTCCTGTAAGTCACAGGGTCAAGGACCTGGACCTCGTCCTCTGTCTCAAAGACCACCACCCCCTCCTCAACGATCTCATCCCCACCCAGCACCCTGACACGGGAATCAAAATCCCGTCTCATCCGCACAACCTCCCCCGTGGCCAGGTCACGCATGTCAACCCTGCTCCTGGAAACAATCTCAACCCTGTAAACAACCCTGTCAAGGACCACAAAATCGCCCTTCCCGAAAGGAGGCAGCCTCACGCTGAAAGTCGTGCGATAGTAGTCCCTCCCATCCTTCCTCCCGGCCAGCTTCGCAGACTCTTTTACAGACGCCCCCCTCTCCCTCGCCAGGTGGCGGGCGATCTTCCTGCCAGCGTCCGTAGTACTAACATAAAAGTCCAGCCCGCCGTGCATCTCCTCAACCCTGGAAAGAAAGACCTGCCGGTTGTCCCTGGCCATAGCATCAACCAGGTCCATTACCTCGGCACAGGCCTCCTCTTTCTCCTCCTCCGACAGTTTCCTGTCAAACCCCCTGAGCTGGACCACGCTCTCATAGTAGTTGCCATGTTTCCTGCTGCAGACGTCACACACAAGGTTGCTTATGCGCACGGTCGTGTCAGCCTCCCGCTCCACCATGAGAGGCTCAGAACCCTCTGAAGAACAGGAGGGGGGCCGCCCGTACAGCACGCCCCTGACATGGACACGGAAAACAGAGGGCGTCTCCTCAAAAATATCAACCCGCAGGTCGACAGAGACAACGTCGTGGGTGAACTCCACCGCATCCCGGACAGCCCTCTCAACCGCCTCGCCAACGTCCTCCATGTCAACCCAGCGCTCCCCACGCTTCAGAGCACCACAGTGGGGACACACGTAGATGTCCACATAGTCCGGCACCGAAAGAAACAGGTGGCCGCGTAGATAACACTCCCTGCAAAGCCCCTCATAAACAGCGCCCGGGCTGCCGCACTCAAAACACAGCGCCTCAGACGACCCGTCCAGCGGGCCATCGCCGGACCCGCCTCCTTCGTCGCCGCCATCTTTTCCGCCATAGCCTTTTCCGGTGCCAGAGTCCTCCATGGACATACGTACCACAAAAGAATTCAGACGCCCATTATAAAAACTTATGGCCGGGGTGGGTCAAAACAGGGCGTTTTCTCTCTGTGAGGAATATGGAACACCATGCGTCCGTAGTGAAAAACAATATAAGTGCGTTTGTTTATATTTCCCAAAGTGTTAATCATGAATAAGGGGATTTCAATCGGACTGGTTCTGCTCATTCTGATGAGCGGGGTCCTCGTAACGGTTAATAATAGCACAGGCTCAGAGAGCAGGGCCAAAATCGCATATTCTTTACAACCCAGAATAAGTACACGGTCAATCCACGCACCGATAGGGATAAACAATGACACAGACTTTGCAAACCAGGCAGCAAGTGAGGGATGGCGCGGGACCGGCACCGTGGCAGACCCATACATAATAGAGAACTACGACATAGATGCACACGGAGAAGGAAACGCTATCTACATCGGAAACACAACGGTTTACTTTGTGGTGAGGAGCTGCACGCTGTATAATGCAAGTTTCCACTCATGGCCATATTCTACTGGTGCCGGGATAGCCCTCTACAACGTCCAGAACGGGAAAATTGAGAACAATACCGCCACAAACAACTACTGGGCCATCTTCACATGGTACTCCGGCAACAACAGTATTGATAAAAACAACGCAACAAACAACGACAAGGGCATCTTCCTCTACAACTCCGGCAACAACACCATAACAAACAACAACGCAAACTCAAACAACAACGGCATCCACCTTTACAACTCCAGCAACAACACCATAACAAACAACAACGCAACAAAAAACGGCAACGGCATCTACCTGGAGTGTTCCAGTAACAATAACATCATAACGAAAAACAACGCAAACTCAAACAACGACTATGGCACCCGTCTAGAAGACTGCAGCAACAACACCATAACAAACAACACAGTTACAAACAACAAATACGGCATCCACCTTTACAGATCCGGCAACAATAACATCATAACAAACAACAACGTCTCAAACAACGATGATGGCATCTACCTCAGATACTCCAGCAACAACACCATAACAAACAACACAGTTACAAACAACAAAGATGGCATCAGCCTCTGGTCCTCTAGCAACAACACCATAACAAACAACACCGTCTCAAACAACTGGTACGGCATCCGCCTCACATACTCCAGCAACAACAACACCATAACAAACAACACTCCCACAAACAACAAGTACGGCATCTATCTCGAACACTCCAGCAACAACACCATAACAAACAACAACGCAACAAAAAACAAATGGTACAACATAGCCCTCTGGGATTCCAGCAGCAACATTATAGCAAACAACAACGTCTCAAACAACAACGAGTACGGCATATTCCTCCACTCCTCCGACAGAAACATCATAACAAATAACAACGCAACAAACAACACCTATGGCATCTACCTCATGTACTCCGGCAACAACACCATAAAAAGTAACACAATGTTCGGGGAGGGTATTTTTATAGAAGGAAACCATCTGAGCCACTGGAACACTCACAAGATAGACACGTCCAACACTATGAACGGAAAACCCGTCTACTACTGGAAGAACCGCACCGGTGGAACCGTGCCCCCGGGCGCGGGAGAGGTTATACTGGCAAACTGCACAAACGTGCGCGTGGAAAACCAGAACCTGAGCGGTAGCTATGTGGGTATACTGCTTGGCTACTCAAACAAAAACACCGTAGCTAACAACACTCTCACAAAAAACACCAACGGCATCTACCTATACAAGTCCAGCAACAATACCATAACAAACAACAACGCAACAAAAAACACCCATGGCATCCGCCTCACATACTCCAGCAACAACAACACCATAACAAACAACACAGTTACAAACAACAAATACGGCATCTATCTCGAACACTCCAGCAACAACACCATAACAAACAACAACGCAACAAAAAACACCAACGGCATCTCTCTCTGGTACTCCAGCAAAAATAACATGGTATCTAACAACACAATAAGATCAAACAACAGGGGCATCGCCCTCTTCCTGTCTTCCAACAATAACATCATAGCTAACACTGTCACAAAAAACACCAACGGCATCCATCTCGAATACTCTGGCAGTAACACCGTAACAAACAACAACGCAACAAAAAACACCAACGGCATCTACCTCTGGTCCTCCAACAACAATATCATAACGAAAAACAACGCAAACTCAAACAACCACGGCATCTACTTATGGGATTCCAACAACAGGAACATCATAACAAATAACAACGTAAACTCAAACCACAACGATGGCATCCTCCTAGAGTACTACAACACCAATAACATCATAACAAATAACACTGTCACAAAAAACTACGAGGGCATATGCGTGTTCAGTTCCAGCAACAACACCATAACAAACAACAACGCAACAAAAAACGAATACGGCATCTTCCTATGGGAGTCCAGCAGTACCATCATAACGAATAACACGATGTTCAGAGATGGCATTTTTATATGGGGCGACCAGTTGAGCCACTGGAACACACACATAATAGACACATCTAACACGGTGAATGGCAGGCCCGTATATTACTGGAAAAATCGGAATGGCGGAACCGTGCCGTTAGATGCAGGTGAGGTTATCCTAGCAAACTGCACAAACGTAATCATAGAAAACCAGAACCTGAGCAACAGCACCGCAGGCATAGAACTCGGCTACTCAAACAATAACACTATAACAAACAACACCGCAACAAAAAACACCAACGGCATCCACCTCTGGCACTCCAGCAACAACACCATAACAAACAACACAGCCACAAACAACACCAACGGCATCTACCTATTCTATTTCTCCCAAGACAACATCATAACAAACAACACTATAACAAACACCGACAACGGCATCCGTCTAAGATACTACAGCCACAGTAACATGATATCTAACAACACTGTCACAAACAACACCCATGGCATCTGCCTCACATACTCCAGCAACAACAACACCATAACAAACAACACAGTTACAAACAACACCCATGGCATTTACCTCCACAGCTCCAGCAGTAACAGGATTTATCACAACAACTTCATTAACAACACACATCAAGCTTACGACGATACAGGCACGAACTTCTGGAACACCTCTTATCCAGCAGGCGGAAACTACTGGTCCGACTACAACGGCCAGGACAATTATTCAGGTCCAAACCAGGACCGGGCCGGAAGAGACGGGATCGGAGACACGCCGTACACCAATCTTGGCGGGGGCGCAGGGGCACGGGACAATTACCCGCTTATGCATCCCCCCTGGTACGTGCCCCCACATCTGGCTGATGCCCCGTGGCCGATGTTTCATCACGACATATACCACAGCGGCGCTGGGGACTGTAGCGGGTCTAATGGTCCGTGGGAGTACTGGAACTTCACCACAGGCGGAGATGTCAGAAGTTCTCCCGCGATAGGCCCGGATGGAACGATATACTTTGGTTCATACGATAACAAACTATATGCACTCAACCCGGATGGCACAGAGAAATGGAACTTCACCACAGGAGGACCTGTAACATCCTCTCCTGCCGTGGCCCGGGACGGAACAATATACTTTGGTTCTACAGACAACAACTTATACGCCCTGTACCCGAACGGCAGTCTAAAATGGAAACTGAGCCTTCTGGGTGAGATAATCTCCTCTCCCGTTATAGGCTCAGGCGGAACTGTGTACATAGGAACTCTGAACGACTCCCTCTATGCAGTATACAGCGATGGGATCATAAAATGGAAATTTACGGCGGATTCCGCTGTAACATCTTCTCCCGCTCTGGATTTCAACGAAACCGTCTATTTTGCCACATATAATGCCAGCGTATACGCAGTTTACAAAAACGGAACCAAAAAGTGGAACACGACCCTGGGGGGAAATACTAGCTCATCCCCTACCGTGATTCCGGGGGATAATGTGCTTCTAATCGGTTCCAGCGATGGAAAACTGTACATCCTGAATCTCACGGACGGAAGTAATGCCAGAAACATAAGCGTGGGACACGGAATAAGCTCTACCGCCGCCTTTTTCAACGATACCATATATCTCGCTGATGACGGCGGAATCCTCCACGCCATAAGTGTCTCCGGGGAGGGTGGACCACATTGGAAATGGAACTTCACCACAGGAGGAGCAATACATTCATCACCTGCAGTAGCAGAGGATGGGACAATATACTCTGGCTCCGATGACGGCCATGTATATGCTATAAACCCCAATGGGACTGAGAAATGGAAATTTTTGGCCGGCGGCATCATAAGATGTTCTCCAGCCATAACTGAGGGGCTCATTTATATAGGCTCTGCAGATCACAAACTATACGCCATAGGGGATGTCACTCCTCCGACAGTCACTATCATCTCACCATCCAACAACTCCATACTTAACAAGAAAAACGTAACTGTCTACTGGAACGGCAGCGACACACAGAGCGGGATATCACACTACAAGTATATAATAACATCCCTGGGCACCCCACTCTCATGGGAAAGTGCGGGAAAGAATACAAACCACACATTCAAGGGGCTACCAGACGGGACACACACAGTATACGTGAAAGCCGTAGACAACGCAGGAAATGCGGGTACTGATTCGGTCACTTTCACAGTAGACACTGTTGCGCCCGCTATTAGTATAACCTCCCCGTCTGATAACGCTGTACTCCGCTCGTCAGATGTAAGTATTAAATGGACAGGCTCCGATATTACATCAGGCATAGACCGCTATGAAATCCAGATAGACGGGGGCTCATGGACACAAGCCGGCACATCCACAAGTCACATTTTCACAGGTCTATCGGATGGTACTCATACCGTCCACGTTAAAGCGGTGGATAAAGCGGGGAACACGGCCACAGATTCGGTCACTTTCACAGTGGACGCAACCGAGCCATCAATTTCCATAACCTCCCCACCTAATAACACAATAATCAACTCATCAGACATAACAATCTCATGGACAGGCTCCGACAACACAACAAGCATAGACCACTACGAAGTCCAAATATACGGAGGCCCATGGACAGATGTGGGAACGAACACAACACACCACTTCCATCTCGTCAACGGGACTTATCTTGTTTATGTGAAGGCAGTGGATAAGGCAGGAAACACGGCTATGGATTCAGTAACTTTCACAACAGATACCGCAAATCCAACCATCTCTATAACATCCCCGGCCGATAACGCAATACTCAAAACACCGGATGTCACTATTGAATGGACAGGCTCCGATATTACATCAGGCATAGACCGCTATGAAATCCAGATAGACGGAGGCCCATGGACACAAGCCGGCACATCCACAAACCATACTCTCACAGGGCTACCAGACGGGACACACACAGTATACGTGAAAGCCGTAGACAACGCAGGAAATGCGGGTACTGATTCGGTCACTTTCACAGTAGACACTGTTGCGCCCGCTATTAGTATAACCTCCCCGTCTGATAACGCTGTACTCCGCTCGTCAGATGTAAGTATTAAATGGACAGGCTCCGATATTACATCAGGCATAGACCGCTATGAAATCCAGATAGACGGGGGCTCATGGACACAAGCCGGCACATCCACAAGTCACATTTTCACAGGTCTATCGGATGGTACTCATACCGTCCACGTTAAAGCGGTGGATAAAGCGGGGAACACGGCCACAGATTCGGTCACTTTCACAGTGGACGCAACCGAGCCATCAATTTCCATAACCTCCCCACCTAATAACACAATAATCAACTCATCAGACATAACAATCTCATGGACAGGCTCCGATAACACAACAAGCATAGACCACTACGAAGTCCAGATAGACGGAGGCCCATGGACACAAGCCGGCACATCCACAAACCATACTCTCACAGGGCTACCAGACGGGACACACACAGTATACGTGAAAGCCATAGATAAAGCGGGAAACACTGCCACAGACTCAATAACTTTCACCATGGACACGATTGCACCAGCCCTTCGTATAACCTCTCCACACAACAACACGATAATCAAATTATCAGACATAACAATCTCATGGACAGGCTCCGACAACACAACAAGCATAGACCACTACGAGGTACAAATTGATAAAAGCCCCTGGTCATATACCTACTATACAACCTATACTCTCACAGATTTATCGGATGGTTCTCATACTGTCAATGTTAAGGCAGTGGACAGGGCAGGAAATGAGGTCGCCGTTTCAGCAACTTTCACAGTGGACACAGTTGCGCCAATCCTTGGTATAGCCTCCCCACCCAACAATGCGGTGCTCAGTTTGTCGGAGGTCACTGTTGAATGGATAGGCTCCGATATTACATCAGGCATAGACCACTACGAGGTACAAATTGATAGAGGCCCATGGTCAAAAGTCGGAACATTCACAAACCGTACTTTCACAGGTTTGTTGGATGGGACCCACACGGTCTATGTTAGGGTGGTGGACAAAGCGGGAAATGTGGCCACGGCGAATGTCACATTCACGGTTGATGCCACCTCGCCGACGGTTACAGAGCACTCGCCCGTCGGAGAAGATGTTTCCGTGGACACGGTTATCACGGTCACCTTTTCGGAACCTATGGACCAGGGCACTGTGGAGATAAGCGTTGAAGGAGTCAACGGGAGCATAACATGGGACAACAACACAGCCACCTTCATCCCCTCAGAGAACCTCAGCTATGACACAGTTTACACCGTATATGTGACAGGCTCCGACCTCGCAGGAAACACCTTGGACAGGTACAACTGGTCTTTCAAAACCACAGACACTGGAACAATAACTGGAAAGGTCGTTGACGAAAACGGAAAACCAATACCCGGCGCCCTTGTTACTCTGGACACAGGAGAAACAACCACAACAGACAAAAACGGAGAATTCACCTTACACGCACGCGCCGGCAACCACACCATAACAATATCAAAGGAGGGATACAAAACCACCAACACCACAGCCCCCGTAACACCCGGACAAACCACAACCATACCTACCATAGAAATCCCCCAGACACAACCACCCCAAGAATTCCCCTGGCTGTTGACACTGCTAATAATCTTGGCCATAACCATAATAACAACACTCATGATCAAGAAAAAAAGGAAAACCAGGACATAAATAACCCGAACAACCGAAATTGCGGACGACAAACGTCACCCATTATTCACCTCCCTCCGTCCCCTCAGTCCTCAAGCACTTCCACAAAATCTCTGCACTCTCCGCACAACAACCGCCCTCCTACGCCCATACCTCATAAACCATGTACACCAGGTATATAAACCACGACCTGGGCGTGGGGGACGCCCTCAACCCGGAGAACACATTCGGGGTCAACAAAACCGGCACCAATAGCGACCTCAACCACACGCTCCCCAACAAGGTTTGCTATGGTGGCGTTGGGAAGCGCTCCCAGGAGGTCTTCTTCGTCGCCGACGAACCCGCCATAGAAATCCCTTGAAACGTCCAGGCGGACCTTTCCCTCCCTGAAAACTCTCCCGAGGAGATCCCTGTCACATGCAGCCAGCAGGACCTCCCTGCCAGACCTGAACACGTTCATATAAAAAGGCCCATCACCCGGCTCGTCCACCTCGGTAGAACTCCCAGACACCGTTTCACCGCCTTGAAACCGCCTTGAAGCGCCCCCCGCTCTCCCATATCTCCCCCATCTCATGCAACTTTTCAAGTATTATCTCCGCTTCCCTTTCGTTGAAGCCGTGCTCCTTCGCCTCCTCAAGTATCTCCTCCAGCGTCACGCCGTCCCGTCTCTCTTTCACCATTTCCACAATGAGACTGCGAAGTTCCAGACCCTTCTTGCGCTCCCGATGGCTCATCGGCCCCACGATCATATCAATGTCATAGGTGCCCAGCTCGGTGTCCATGGCTATCTTGCTCAGATAATAGTTGAAGATTCTCAGCGCCCTGTGGACGTCTTCCTTCTCAACCACGCTGGACAGACGCATTCTGGCACTTGCCTCGCTCAGCCGTATTACCGCCTCAAGCTGTCTCGCCGTTATAGGCACAGGAGACGGTCCCTCCTGTCCGGCCGCCCTGCCGCGCAGAGAAACATAGTAGTCCTTTATCACAGCAGCGGCCTCATCAGAGAGAATCGGAAAAACATATTTTTTGGCATACGCCACATACTTCCTCAACAGGTCCCTCCTGATAGGGGCAACAACCCGCTCTCTCTCAACATCAAGCAAATCAACGTCCACCCCTGCGGGCACCGCCTCAGGGTCCCGCTGCCTGGCAACCTCGCCAACCCTGTGAACGGCCAGGATATGAGACGCAATGTCGGTGTCCTTCTGCTCGTTGGGCTCGTCAGTCATGACGAAGATCAGGTCAAAACGGGAAAGAAGAGTCGGAGGCATATCAATCTGATCCACCATAGTGAGAAATGTGTCAAAGCGCCCCTTCTTCGGATTTGCAGCACCCAGAATGGAACACCGGGCACGGAGAGTGGCGTTTATCCCCGCCTTAGCAACGGTTATCGTCTGCTGCTCCATCGCCTCGTGCATGGCACTCCTGTCCTGTTCGGACATCTTGTCCAGCTCGTCAATGCACGCCGTTCCCATGTCAGCCAGCACAAGCGTCCCAGCCTCAAGCGTCCACCTGCCATCACTCGCCTCATCTTTTACAGCGGTGGCTGTCAGACCCGCAGCGCTGGCAGACTTCCCGGACGCATATATTCCACGGGGGGCGATGGCGGCAACCTCTCTCAAAATCTGCGACTTGGCCGTCCCCGGGTCCCCCACCAGCAGAATGTGGATGTCCCCACGGATTCTCGCACCGCCGGGCGTCTCCTTTGGCACGCCGCCGAACATCTGGAGGGCGATGGCCTCCTTCACCTCTGAATAACCGTAGATGTTGGGCGCTATGCTGTTCTTTATCTTCTCCACCAGATCTGGAGAAGTGCTCAGATCTATTATCTCCTCAAGCTCCTCCTCGGAGGGCTCAAGCGACTCATAGTCCGTTTTTTCCATCTCAATCGAGACCGCCTCAATGAACGTGTCAAACCTGTTCAGCTTTTCCTGGCCACGCCGCTGTGGAACCGCCCTGAGAATGCCGCTTATCCGCACACGGTCTCCCGGAAAAACCACGTCCACCAGGTCGTCCTCAAGTATCACCTGCATGCTCCTGGGCTGTGCCCCACCCCTCAAACCCTCCATCTCCTCCTGGATCTGAATCGTCTGCATATCAACAAACCTGGAGAGCCGGGGGAGGATATCAAAGGAGGTCTGGCCCTTGGTCTTGCCACAGCCCCCCTGCTCTTTGTAACACTCAATAGGCTCCCTTATGGTCCGTGAGAGAGCATCCTGGGGCTCCCTTATCAGCGCGCCACACTTTTTACACCTGAAAACACCTTCCAGGAGGCGAGGGCGGACAGCAGTGGCCCTCTTGACGATGCCGGACGTCTTTATGAGGCGGTCAACGTGCTCGTGGCGCAGACGGCGGACCTCAACAAAACTGTCGTCCGGGAGCTCAATCAGACGGATGTTTATCCCCGGCGGACGGGCCTCCACTTTTTCCCGTTGCTCTGGGAGGAGGGTGTCCAGCACCGCCGCCTTGCCGGCGTCAAAGATGGCCTGGTCGGGGTACTCCAGCACATAGAGAGCGAAATCGGGGTCAAAATGGTCAACATCGCCAAAAAGCACCCTCAGCGAACGCTCCTCCGGAAAGTTGTCACCGACGCGCTGGATCTCAGCAACATAGCCGAAGCTCTCAAAGAACTCCAGCCACTTCGCCCGAACCGTCTCCCTGTCCAACCGCTTCATCTTCTCCATATCTATCCCTTTATAAGCCTTGTTTCGTTTCTTGTTCATTTTCTGATTCAACGGATAAAACATCAATTAACATGTCAAAACGATTCATTTTTTCCTTTCCACGTTTTTTAGGCATAATACGTAAAATCCCGTTTATACGAATGATGTCACCTACTAAGACCGAGTCAACTAAATCATCCCAGAGAACGGCTCTAATTTTCTTCCGTTCGGTTTTCTCTTTTTTTTCTCCATAACTTTGAACTTCAATAATTTGTCTATCAACGACTTTTGAGAGGCGAACAACCAAGTCAAAAGCAGTCATTCCTAAGGGTTTTCCACATCCTCTTTGTTCTTTATAACATTTAGACGGTTCCTTTATAGTTTCTGTTAGAGTGCTTTGTGGTTCTTTGATTAAATTCCCACATTTTTTACATCTGAATGTAGCTTCAGTAATGAATGGCTCTGGGTTTTTTATTTTTTTGACAATGCCTGTTGTACTGATTAGCCTATCAACATGGTCATGGTGTAAAAGGGCAATATCAACATAACGATTTTCAGGTAAATTTGTAATGTGTATATTTAAGTCGGAAGTATATGCCTCTACTTTTTCCCGTTGCTCTGGGAGGAGGGTGTCCAGCACCGCCGCCTTGCCGGCGTCAAAGATGGCCTGGTCGGGGTACTCCAGCACATAGAGAGCGAAATCGGGGTCAAAATGGTCAACATCGCCAAAAAGCACCCTCAGCGAACGCTCCTCCGGAAAGTTGTCACCGACGCGCTGGATCTCAGCAACATAGCCGAAGCTCTCAAAGAACTCCAGCCACTTCGCCCGAACCGTCTCCCTGTCCAACCGCTTCATCTTCTCCAAGGCTACCACTCAAAAAACCATAGAAAAACGGGGGGTTATAAAAGTTGGGGGTGGAGTGTGCCCCAAAAATGAAAGTGGAAAAACAGGTGGAAAAACTGCTGGGAAGAGCTTTTGGCGGAACAAAACTTAAATCCCAAAAAGGGGATGGTGGGTGGGGGATAGTTTGAAAGAAAACGACGGCCCTGGCATGGAAAACACGCCTCCCATTGAATATCTCAAACGCATCATCTACACAGAAAACGTCTACAAAAGCATATACGAAGAAATCAGCAAAAGAATAGGCGAATCCACGGCCAGGGTGATAACAGGGATGGAAAAAGACGATTTCAACCGCCACCCGCCGCGACAGTCCCTGGACAGGATAATAGTCCCCATAACAGGCCTATTCGGAAAGAGGGTAATGAAAAACATACTCCAAGACGCCCTCAAAAAACACGTCCCCGAAAAAGACATTGAAAGAGCCATAGAAATACTGTTGTCGTGAACACACATAGAACACACAAATAATTACATACAAATATATACTACACCAAACTACACCAAAGGTGATAACATTCTAACAATCTTTGTAACACAAAGGCGGTGACCCATTGGCAAAGAAAAAAAAGGACGGTGGAAAAAGGACAAAAACCCACGGACACCCCTTCGTGGCCATACACGCAAGGGTCTTCTGCCAGGCCACAGAAGACGAAGAGAAAGTGCTGGAAGCCCTGACAAGGATACTGGGAGAGGTTGAGGTCAGCCAGACCACCGTTGAGGGATATTTCGGAAACCCCATAAAGATTCTGAGCGTTGACACCACAGACAGGGATGTGCTCAAAAAAATGGCCGACGTTGTGAGCGCCCACGGAAAAGAGTTCCTCGGCGAACTTGAAACCCGCCTGGACGAGGACAGAATCTTCCACTTCAGGGTCTCAAAACAGGCCGCATACGAGGGCGAAATAGAAATCGTCCGTGGAACAGCACCCGGCGGAGTCATAGACATAGGGCTCAAAGTGGAAGCATACCCTGGCAGATGGGAAATTGGCCTCCGGAACCTCAGAGAGTGGCTCGCCGCCCGGACCACCGCCGAGAATGACACGAACTCTCACCAACCCTAAAACTTGGAAATAAAAAACAAAGAAAAAACAAAGCGGAGGAAAACACCATGGCAACCCAAGGCACACCGGAAGAGCAGAAAAAACCGAAGATCGGAAAAAACGTGTTCATAGCAGACGGGGCGAAAATAGTGGGAGACGTCACCCTCTCAGACGGGTCCAGCGTGTGGTTCAACGCCGTTCTCAGGGGAGACATAAACAGCATATTCGTGGGAGAAAACACCAACATACAGGACAACTGCGTCCTCCACGTAACCCGTGACAGGGGCGTCGTCCTCGGAAAAAACGTTACCATGGGACACGGAGCCATAGTCCACGCCGCCACAGTGGAAGACAACGTCATCGTGGGAATGAACGCCGTGGTCCTGGACGGAGCGGTCGTGGGAGAGGGATCAATCGTTGGAGCGGGAGCCGTGGTCACACCGGGGACAAAAATACCACCCCGCTCGCTGGCCGTTGGGATACCGGCAAAAGTGGTCCGGGAAAACGACCCCGGGATAGAAAAAGCGGCCACCGAAAACGGCCTCGTCTACCAGCGCCTCAGAGACCGCCATCTGCGTGGAGAGTTCGGGAAAATATGAAAAGTATGGTATGAGCAGGATATATCACCCCCGCAGCGCACGCCACTCCTCTATCAACTCATCCGCCTCGCGCCGGCTCATCCCGGCGGCGATGAGCTTCTTCTTCACCCTCCCATATACCAGGTCCTCTGGCTCGTCCTCCGCCTCAAGCATCTCAAAGAGAAGACGCTCGTCCTCGGGACTGAACCCGTGCCTCTGGAAAAAACCCTCGTGGGGGTGCCGCTTCTCCTTTTTTTCCACGCCACCGCTTCCGACGGCATCCTTTTCTGCCACTCAAATTCCTCCATCAATTATGCATGTCCAGTACGCTCGCCGTTCCCGTCAAACGGTCCCTCATAGACCCTGTAAAACACGAAACCAGTGACCAGTTTCGGATAGAAATAAGTGCTCTTCTGAGGCATCCTGTCCCCCGCACTGGCCACCGCCAGAAACTCGTCCATCGTGGGCGGGTTCATCAAAAACGCCGCCTCGTAGGTGCCATCATCAACCTTCTTTATGGCCTCGTGCCTGTCCCGTGTGTACTTTACGTGGTCCTGGATGTTCTCCTGCGTTATGCCCAGATACCTCTCAAACAACAAAGAGTGAAGGATTGAGACATCTAGTTCCTTCCACGCCCTGCTCCTCTCCGGGCCGCCAACGTGCTCAAGCGCCTCGTCCTTTTTGTCATCTCTGAGGTGCAGTATGTGGTATCTGGCGTCATAGACCAGAAAGTTGTGCTTACCCCTCTTCACAAGCTCGGCATACGCACCATCGTGGTCCATGTCCAGGGGGTGAACCTCAAAGAACTCCATGCACTCGTCCAGCATTATGTCAATGTCCGCATATGGCAGGTTGTAAACCCACCTGTGGGTTGGAAGAATGAACAGACCCGGGTTTTTCATGTTCACAAACATCATCATCGTATAATCCCAGGGACCCTCCCCGTGTTTCTCCCGCATCTCGTTACGATACGCCAGAGAGGTCTCATAACGGTGGTGTCCGTCAGCGATGTACAGCTTCTTATCGGCCATCACCCCCCGGATTTCTTCAATGAGCGGCTCATCCTGCAAAACCCACACCCTGTTGGTCACCCCGAAAACATCAACCGCCTCGTAGTCCGGCCCGCGGGAAGAAGCGAACTCCTTAAGCACGCCATCCACGGTCAGCGACTCGTCGTTGTACAGCATGAAAATCAGACCGAAATGTGTCCCGGTGGCGCGCAGCAGGTTCAACCGGTCCTCCTTGGCACGGCTCAGAGTCCTCTCGTGGGGGACCACCACGCCCTCCTCGTATTCGTACAACCGCCCGCGGCCTACGAAACCCATCCTGCTGTGCCTCTTCCCGTCCCATGTGAACTCCTGCTCATAGACATAAAAAGCGGGCTTTTCGTCCTGGATGAGAACACCAGTGGAAAGCCACTCCTCAAGCGCCCGCCTGCTCCTCTCATACTTCTCCACCCATGTGTCCCCCGGCTCATCTCTGTTCAAAATCAGCCGTATAGCACTGTATGGGCTTTTCTCATAAAAAGCGTCCCTCTGCTCCGGTGAGATGATGTCATAGGGCGGGGTTATAACATCGCCTATGTTCACCTTCGCCGGGTCATATCTTATCCCTCTGAAAGGCTGCACATCCGCCATGTCCAACACCGGAGGTAGATAAGAGGGGTGGTTAAAGAGGTTTTTGGGTGCCTGTCACAGCGCGGCCATCAAAACACGTGGCAGAGAGATAACATAAATAACAGAGATAACATTAAATAACATGTAACTATTAGGAAAAAACAGGGACCAAATGCCGCATAGCCGTTGTGGACAACGCCTCTTTCCATTTACCACAACCGGACCTGCAAATTTTGCAGCGAAAAACAAGGAGCGGCATCCCGGGGAGTCCTCTGATGGACAAGACACCTGTTTTCACACCGTCCGGCGAAATAATAAACGCTACCAATATACCTTTCCTAACAGACGCTACCATACCGCTGTCCTCGGTGGCCGTGTTCATGGCTGTGTTTCTGCACCCCACATTCAAAAAAACATTCAAAAAAAGAAGGACAAAAAAAAGAGGAGGGGGCGAGAGCCCCCTGAGAGGGCTGGAGGCTATCAGGGTTCAGTTTGAGCCAGGTGTTCACTTTTCGCTCTATTCACTCTATTTTCAGCCGCTTGCCCTTTGCGCCCTCCTTTTTCTTCACTCTTACAGAGAGTATGCCGTTGTTGAACGTCGCCTTCGCTGTCTCAGGGTCAACCTCAGCAGGCAGAGAGAGACGCTTGTAGTATTTCCTGTTCGGCAGCTCGGCTGAGACGGTCAGGGAGTCCTCTGTGAGGTCTGTTTCTATGTCCTCTTTGCTTACACCCGGGAGCTCAAACGTGATGGTCAGATAATCTCCCTCGTCTATGACATCTGTCAGCGGTTCCACCGCCCCGGACCTTGTCCAAGGCCTCGTGTTGCCGAACTCCTCCACATGGGGTTTTCCATCAGGTCCAACACGCATGCTGAACCCGTATACAAACGGGCGCTCTTCTCCGCCAGAGGTCCACCTGCCGCTGAAAGCCCCGCGGAGCATTGAGTCCATCTTTTTGCGAATCTCCTCAAACTCCCTGTCAAAGGACCAGAAGGGGTCGTCAAAGAAGCCCCAGTCCTCTCCCTCGTCTCTGTCCTCGTCATACCTCCTCTTTTTCGGCGTCATGACACATCACCTCCTTCGTCACACTCTTTTCATCCCTTACCTGTTCACCGCTCCACTTTTCTGCTCATTTTATGTAAGGCAGGCCGTAGCCCGCCTTTTTCCTGTTCTCCTCAATCCGCTTGAGAGCCCTTTCAAAGTGCTCTTTTGTTATCCGGGCGTTTTTGACCTCCTCAACAGGCTTTCCGCTCTGGATGAACTCCCTTATGGCCAGCATGGCCGCTTCGGAACACACCGCCGCGATGTCCGCTCCCGTGAGACCCTCTGTCTTCTTCGCAAATTCTTCAAGGTTCACGTCATCCGCCAGCGGTTTGTTGCGGGTGTGTATCTTGAATATCTCCAGTCGTGCCTTCTCATCCGGCGGCGGCACCTCTATCACCCTGTCAAACCGCCCCGGCCTGAGCAGGGCGGGGTCAACCATGTCCACCCTGTTGGTGGCGGCCAGCACGACAACGTTGTGGAGGGGTTCCAGGCCGTCCAGTTCGGTCAGCAGCTGAGAGACAACCCTCTCAGTGACGTGGGAGTCAAATCCGGTTCCACGGGTGGGCGCTATGGCGTCTATCTCGTCAAAAAAGACCACCGCCGGAGCGGCCTGTCTCGCCTTGCGGAACGTCTCACGCACCGCCTTTTCACTCTCGCCAACCCATTTGCTCAGGAACTCCGGCCCCTTAACGCTTATGAAATTGGCACCGCTCTCAGTGGCCACGGCCTTGGCCAGCAGCGTCTTGCCCGTGCCCGGCGGGCCATAGAGCAGGATGCCCTTGGGCGCCTCTGTACCCATGTGCTCAAACACCTTCGCGTACTTCAGGGGCCACTCAACGGTCTCCCGGAGCTCCTGTTTCACGTTGTCCAGGCCGCCTATGTCGTCCCAGTGGACGTTGGGTGTCTCAATCAGGACCTCTCTGAGAGCAGAGGGCTGCATCTCCCTGTAGGCGGCCATGAAATCATCCCATGTAACCACCAGCTTGTTCAGCACCTCCGCCGGTATTGACTCAACCTCAAGGTCTATTTCGGGCAGCACCCTTCTGAGAGCGCGCATGGCCGCTTCCTTCGCAAGAGCGGCCAGATCAGCCCCGACATAACCATGTGTTATCTCCGCCAGTTTTTCCAGGTCCACGTCCTCAGCCAGAGGCATGCCACGGGTGTGAATCTGCAGTATCTCAAGGCGGCCCTGTTTGTTGGGTATCCCTATCTCTATCTCCCTGTCAAACCTGCCTGGACGCCGAAGAGCCGGGTCAAGAGCGTGCGGCCTGTTCGTGGCACCGATCACGACAACTTTGCCCCGCTCCTCAAGGCCGTCCATCAGAGACAGCAGCTGGGCCACAACCCGGCGCTCAACTTCGCCCGTGACCTCGTCACGCTTGGGCGCTATGCTGTCTATCTCGTCTATGAAGATTATGCTCGGAGCGTTCTCCTGTGCCTCCTGGAATATCTCACGGAGGCGTTCCTCGCTCTCGCCGTAGAACTTGCTCATTATCTCCGGCCCGCCGATGGAAATGAAATGGGCGTTTGTCTCGTTGGCCACGGCCTTGGCCAGCAACGTCTTGCCCGTGCCGGGCGGACCATGGAGCAAAACACCCTTGGGCGCCTCCACACCCAGGCGGTCAAAGATCTCAGGGTGACGGAGCGGGAGCTCAATCATCTCCCTGACCTTCTTTATCTCTTCGTCCAGACCGCCTATGTCCTCATATGACACCTTGGGTGTTCTTATTTCCTCTGCGACCGGTTTCTCGCTCACCTTCACCTGGGTGTCGGCCTGTACTATAACCGCCTCAGCCGCTGGAGTGAAAGCGGTCACAACCAGGTTCAACCTTCTTCCCATTATGTTCAGCTCAATAACATCTCCTTTCGTGACAACCCTGCCCTCCAGCAGCTGTGCCAGATACTCCTCTCCGCCCGTTATTTTGAGCGGTTCGGTGGGGGCGAAGGTTATTCTTTCAGCACGTCTCGCCTCGGTTTTATAAACGTTTACCCGGTCGTCAAGGGACACACCGGCGTTTCTCCGGGTGTTCCCATCAATCCGGATTATCCCGGTGCCAGCGTCCTCTGGGTAGCCAGGCCAGACTATAGCAGCCGTCTTTTTGCTTCCCTCAATTATGACAACCTCTCCAGCCGTCCAGCCCTCTTTCTGAGCAACCACCGGGTCTATCCGGGCTATTCCACGCCCAACGTCTCTTGATTTAGCCTCAGCGACCTTGAGCGTGATTCCTTTCTGTTCTTTCTTTCCTCTGTTCATTCTTACCACCTCCTTTTTACGTTTCACACCTGCTTTTTGACGTTTCCTATCTTCGTTTTTATATTCCTTGCTATCCCATTATCATCTCAGATATCTTTCCAGCCCTCTCATCGCCCTCCAGTTCTAAAGAGAAATGAAAGGGAAGGGGGTTTATTTCACCTGGATCCTCCTGCCACCCCTCTCAGATATCTCCTTTTTGGGCAGGACAACCCTGAGCACTCCGTTCTTAAGCTCAGCCTCCGCTTTGTCCGGGTTCACAGGCACCGGCAGGCCAAGGGCTCTCTGGAACACTGCATATCCACGCTCACGCCGGTAGTAGTTCGCTCCCTTCTCCTCTTTCTCCTCTTTTCTCTCCGCCTTTATGCTGATGGAGTCCTCTGTCACCTCCAGTTCAACGTCGTTTTTGTCAACCCCCGGGAGCTCCGCCGTTATCTCCAGGTGGTCTCCTCTGTCCACTATGTCCATCGCCGGAACCCTGGCGTTCTCCACTGTCACCTCGCCTGGCTCGTAACCCCATAGCGAATTTCTCAAACTCTCAAACAACCTGTCCATCTCATCTATCAGGGCAAACGGTGAAGCCGGCACTATTTCCTCGTCCCTTCTTCTTATCCTCACCATCTCGCCCACCTCCTGCACCACATCGGTGCATAAAATATTGGGATTGTTGTTCTATAAAAAACTTTTCCCTAAAATGTCAGCTCACATTTTTTGAGTGGAGATATTAACTAGCATATGTATAGGCCGGTGGGTCTAATCACGATTAGTACTAATTTGTTTTAGTATTCTTACATATCTTACCGCCTCTTACCGCCTTTACCCACAAAAGCGCCAGATACTCTTTGCTCGTGAACCCGAGGGTCCAAACCCCCTGCTCATAGAGGAAATTGTGGTGTCGGGGGCGGGGTT
>CAZROC010000003.1:25373-136817 GCA_964601625.1 uncultured Thermoplasmata archaeon
CCGAGGGTCCAAACCCCCTGCTCATAGAGGAAATTGTGGTGTCGGGGGCGGGGTTCGTTGAGGAAAAAACTTTCCTCACGCTCGCAAAAAAACCTTTTTGCTCGTGAACCCGAGGGTCCAAACCCCCTGCTCATAGAGGAAATTGTGGTGTCGGGGGCGGGGTTTGAACCCGCGGCCTCCGGATTTCTCAGGACGGAGCGCTCTTTCACACCCCATGGGGGTCCCTATGAGTCCGGCGCTCCACCAGGCTGAGCCACCCCGACTAACCAACTGCGTATATTACCCGGGCGAAGACTGGGGCAAAGAGGAACGCCAGTTCCTCAAAGCCACCAGGCTTCCGCAGGAAACCCCTAAGGGGTTTCCGAGGGCGTAGCGGAACACGAAGTGTTCCGTGAGGAGCCACCCCGACACGAGGAGTTTGCAAAGCAAACTCCGAGCCAGGGGAATTCCCATTCCCCGTGAAAGGAAACTGCCCCAGCAGTTTCCGGACGAGTGCGTATATTACCAGGCGAAGCGTCTTATGTCAGGGGGTGGGTGGCGTTGGAGGGTTAGTCCTTTTCCGTTTTTAAACTTTTTTCGGCGGCGAAGCGACCGTCATCTCTGGCGTCGTTGAGGCGGTGGATTCTTTTCTCAAGCCATCCTTTTCTTTCAACCTCTCTAATGTCAAACTCAGGCACATAGGGTTTTATGTCCAGGAGGGGTGTGCCATCAACTATGTCCACGTCTTCAATATAGAGCATCCGTCCATCCACGCCCAAAAGGTGGACTACCGATAGTCCGATATGGTTCGGGCGCCGGGGCGCTCTGGTAGCGAACACACCTCTCATCTCTGAGTCCAGATAAGGTTTTACTCTTAGAGAGAAACCTGCGGCTCTATGGAAATAGAATAAGAGTATTATGTGGGAAAACCCCTCTATGCCCGTGAGCCCCTCCTCGTATTCGGGAAAAACCTCCACGTGTCCCTTTATTCCGCGAGCAGCAGAGGGCTGGATGGGCACGCCGACAGGGTCTTTGAAGGGTGTGTGGACCACTCCTATGGGTTTCATCCTGATCTCTTCCATTCCTACGCCTCCGAGATGTTGTACTAGGCATAGGCGGTGTTATATGTATATTTTTACCAGCATCCAGACGGCCGCGCCCACAAGCACCCACACAAAATAAGAAGAGAGGCGTGGGGTCTCTATTCTGTGGCTTATACGTGAGCCTATCTGCGAACCGACGATAGCTACGACGGCCAGAGGCAGGGTGAGATGCCAGTTTACCCCTCCCGCTGCTGCGTGTCCCAGGAACCCGAAGGTTGACGTCATGAACACCAGGGCGGCGTTAGTGCCAAAGGCCACCCTTATGGGTACCCCTCCCACGAGTATCATCACCGGAACTATAACCCCCCCTCCCGATATTCCGACCATGCCGGCGACGAAGCCAACCACCGAAAAGAGAAAAAGCATCACCACCATGTCTTTCTTTGCTATGTTGTAGCCACCACCATATGGTCTGTGCCACACCCTTCCGATGTTCTCTTTTTCGCCCCGCCCGCTCTCGTTTTTGCTCTTTCTGTTTTCGTTTCTATGTGCCAGTACGTCTTTTTTGACCCTGATAAAATATGCGGAAACCAGGAGCATGGCAGCGAAGGTGGCTTTTAGATAGGCTGGTGGTATAGACACGGAAACGTACCCGCCCAGAAAAGAGAAGATCCCTGTTACAGAAAACACCACGAGTGCCAGGGCCCAGTCAACCATCCTTTCCCTGTGGAAAACGTGTGCCATTGACAGCCCTGCCAGGATCAGTATGAAAAGGCTCGTGGTGCTGGCCTCGTGAAATGACACGCCGGCGGTGATAAGAAGCGGCACGTAGAAGTCCCCTCCGCCCTTGCCAAAGACTCCAAGGACTGTGGAAACGGCGAAAAATGTGAGCAACAGCACCGCTATCAGGAGGATCTGGGACATGTCCTGTTCTATCGGAGCGTTTTATTTAAACATCTCCCCGTATGTATAAGCGTTTATCTTAGCAACCCTCCCACGATGATGTCAACGCTCTCCTCCTCCGACAGGCCCCTGGCCATCAGGGTCTGCAACTGTTTTCTGTCTATGCTGCCTATCGCTGCCTCGTGGGTGACCTTTGCCCGGGGGTGGGTGGCGGTTATCTGCGGTATGGACGTGGCTCTGGCGTTGTCCATCAGTATTTCCGTGCAGTCAACGTGTCCCCTGGCTCCCTCTGCGTTGCCCTCGGTGATGTTCACCACCTCGCTGGTAGCGTCGTCGCGGAGGGCAACACGGGTTTTGATTATCCCGGACGAGTTTTTCCCGTTCAGACGCAGGACCTCTCTGGCGTTCACCACATCGTCTCCTCTGCCATATACTTTGGTGAGCATCAGGGCTCTCGCATTTTCGGACAGGTCTGCCTCGTAATCTATGTAAAGCTCGCCCATCCGTCCCTTTTTGAGTGCAAAGGTGTTCTCGTATTCTCCTCCATCTCTGACGTGTACTCTGGTCATGGGGCGGACGACCACTCCGCCTGTGTCACTGTGATAGTGTTCCTCTGTGTAAACGAATCTGGCGTTTTTTCCGATGGTTATGTATCCCTCGGATATGTGTTCCACCCTGACTGCGTTGGGGAAAAAGCAGTGGGACACAAGCGACACAGAGGCGCCGTCCTCAACGGTTATGTAGTTTCTGACCCTCTGGACCATGCTGTCTTTGAGAACGCCAAAACAGATGTGTACGGGGAGCGGTGCCCTGACAGCCTTTTTCACCACCATCCGGACCTCCACAGTCCCATCTTCCATCGTCTCTGCCTCAACCTCTATTCCCTCCGTGCCCTTTGACATGAGAACCCTGTCTCCGTTCACGACTATGGACGCATAGCTGCCAGCCGTGTATGGCGTGGTGTCTTCCCCGACCTTTTCAAGGGCTTCTATTATGGCCCTGTACTCGGCCTCACGGTCAAACTCCATATTTTTCATACTCTTCACACTCCTCTGGTTTGGGCTCGCCCGGTTTTTTCAACCTGAAATCCCTGTCGCTGCACCGCCAGCACATCTCCTCAAACTGTTCTCCCACCCTCACCGGTGTGCCTGTTAAAACCGGCGACCCTGCACATATCAGGGTGGCCCTGTCCGCGATCTCCGCCAGTTCCTGTCTGTGGGTGATGAGCAAAATAGTTGTTCCGCCCGCGTTGATCGTTTTTATGAGCCCTATGACCTCATATATGGACATCATGTCTATCCCGCTGTCCGGTTCGTCCAGGATGGCCAGTTTCGGGCGCATCAGATAGACGGCGGCGAGTTCAATCCTCTTACGCTCTCCTCCACTCAGGCCCTCCCCCAGTTCCCTGTCCAGATATTTCTCCGGATCAAGAGCAACCATTTTCATCGCTTCATACACACGCTTTTCAACACCGCCCGTCCCCCCATCGTCTCCCCCATCAATGACAGAATTCTTGGCACTTATGGAAAGGTACTCTCCCACGGTTATGCCCTCAAAGCGTGCTGGCTCCTGCCACGCCAGGGTTATACCCAGGCGGGCACGCTCGGTTATACCCAGGTCTGTTATGTCCCTGCCCTCAAAGATTATCCTGCCCGAATCAGGTTTTATAATGCCCATCACTGCATAGGCGATGGTGCTCTTGCCGGCACCGTTGAGCCCTATGAGGGTGTGGAGGTCTCCCCGTCTCACCGCCAGGTGGGGGGCGTTGACTATAGTCCTGTCGCCCCTCCGGACGACCAGATTCTCTATCTCAAGTATGATGTCCACAGATATCACCAACAGGCACACACCCCCGGGATACTTATCCATTTTTGCTAACAATTCAGGCATGAAAAACGTGACACATCTCAAAATTTTTTCACCATGCCCATACCCACCTGGCGGTATCCAAGTTTCCGATAATAATCGCGGACACCGACTCCACTTGTGACACGCACACCACCAAAACCCCCCTCCCGCGCTTTCTCCTCTGCCAGGGACATCAGATAACGCCCGACGCCCCTGTGCTGCCAGGCCCTATCTTCGCCCGGCCCACCGCTACTTGCGCCCCCTGTTATACCACCTTCCAGCGGGACTTCTCTGCCGAAAACCTTCAGTTCTCTGACAAGCGCCAGGTCTCTGAAAGGACTCTCCTCGGAGGGAAAACGGAGGCGTGCAAAACCCACAACATATCCATCCACTCCAACCTCCATAAAAAATTCTTTTCCTCCCCCCGCCTCATATTCGTATGTGACCTGGTCCATGGAGCCAGCGTCCACATTCTCTAGGGCCCTCTGGACGTCCTCCGGCGCACGCCCCACCTCCCGACAGCGGATGCACTGGCACCTGCCCCCCATCTCAGACAGTTTCTCAAGGGCTATCTGGCGTAGGTTGCTCTTCTTGACACCCGCAACGACGAGATGGCTTGGTATGTCCCTCTGGATTCGCTGTATTCTGACCCACGGGGGAACTATCGCCTTTACCCTGGCAACAAGCCTGGCCGCCTCCTCCGTGGACAGGGGCTCATATTCTCCGCGTTTCCACATCTCATAGAGATCCGTTCCCTCCACCACCAGCGTCGGATAGATTTTCAGCATGTCTGGCATATAACCCGGGTCTGAGAAAATAGTCCTGAAAGCCGCCAGATCCATCTCCGGCGTTGAGCCGGGCAGGCCGGGCATCATGTGATAGCATATCTTGAGACCCCTGTCTCTGGCCAGCCGTGTTGAGCGCCTGGTCTCCTCTGTGCTATGTCCCCTTCTCACCTTTTCCAGCACGCTGTCAAAGGTGGTCTGAACACCGAGTTCAACCCTCGTGGCACCCAGCGAAATCGCAAAGTCAATCTCCTCCTCCATGAACCAGTCAGGCCGGGTTTCCACCGTCAGTCCTATACAGCGATGGCGGGCCCTCTCGTTCTTCCGATGCGCGTCTACAAGATCAGCCGATGAGACGCCGTTCATGGCGTCAAAACAGCGCCTGACAAACCACTCCTGGTACTCCCTGGGGCGGGCCGTAAAAGTGCCTCCCATGATAATCAGATCAATCTTGTCAACCGGGTGGCCTATCTCCTCAAGCTGGCGCAAACGCGCCCGGACCTGTTTGTACGGGTCAAAATCGTGCTGAGCGGCACGGAGAGCGGCAGGCTCTCTCCCGGTGTAACTCTGCGCGGTCCCCCGCTCAGGCCCACCCGGACAATATATACACCTGCCGTGGGGACATGGATAGGGAGAGGTCATAACGGCAACAACTGTGACGCCGGACATCGTCCTGGTGGGCTTCAGACGGAGAAAAGGCTCAAGGATCTCCCTCTCCCTCTCCGTCGCCTCGGCCAGTATGTCAGCGTTGGAGGGGATCTTTGACAGCCCGTGCTCTGCTGCGACACGGCGTTTTGCGAGTGCTAGGTCACGGGGCGTCGTTATCTCTCCGGATAGTATCCCGTCTATTATCTCCCTGTACACAGAAACAAAAAGCGGGGAAGGGGCTATAAAAAAGTTGGTGTCACCCCAAAGCCATAAGGAAGATGAAGAGATTAAACTGGCTCCCAAACGCCAGAATAACCGCGCCTCCCACTATTACAGCGGCTCTTATAATGGAATCCCCGGATGTGAAAAGCCCATAGCCGATTAAAGAAAAACCTATCAGATAGACACCAACGATAAGAATGAAAAAGAACAGAGCAAAAGCGTCGCTGCCATTTCCAGAGCCCAGTAGAGCGATTAAAAGCACAAAGGAGAAGAACACGAGAAAAACACCTATCACACCCAATATGATCGCCAGTTTTCCCAGGCGCCTTTTCAACCTGGCCCTCCTGGCCGCCACATCCGATGAAAAGGCTGCAAGTTTTTTCTTAACAGAAACAGAGATGACCTCAGAACCTCCTTTGCCCCCCTCCGGTCCACCACTTCCTTTATCAACATTTAATTCCTTTTCTTCCATGTAAATCACTCCTCCATGTAAATATTCTTACACAGAAGAAAAAAGATGTCCATATTTAAATCTATCTTTTCAATCTATTTTTCTCAGCAGCAGACATCACCACCCATCCACATCCGAAAAAAATATAACACCCCCCTGGATAGGGCATAAACGTTGGAAAACCTCACAACCGCATTTCGTGCGGCCGTGATTCGTAGGAGCTAAAGATCCTCCTCTCACGGCTACTATACAATATATGCGGCCGTGATCTAGCTGGTTAGGATTAGGGCCTTCCAAGCCCTCTGCCCGGGTTCGAATCCCGGCGGCCGCACTTTTCACGACAGTGAAAAGCCGGAGGAAACCCTGTTTCCTCCAAGGTCCATTAACCAAATTGTTTATATTATCGGGGGGCGACGGGATGAGGCAGAGGAATACGAAGTATTCCTTGAACGGATCCCGGCGGCCGCACTTTTCACGACGGCGAAAAGACGAGACAATACCTTTTTCTCCCCTACGTGTTTTGGGATGCCGATGAACCTGGACAGGGCCATAGCGCTTGTTGAGAAGGAGATGGCACGTGGACGCGGAAAGCGGTGGCTTCTGGAGCGATTTCCGGGCCAGGAGGAGATCATAGAGGAGGCTGTTGAAATAATCCGCTGTCGCAAAAAGGCCAGGGGCAGGTTTTCAAAGTGGGACAGGATGTTTTTTGACACAGAGGGGGTGAGATATGCCACTCCGGAGGACGTGGCCAGGTATGTTGCGAGGAGCATACGTGAGCGCATGGAAAAAAAAGACGACGGTGGTCCTTCTGGGCGGCGGAAAAAGCGGGGGTTCCGGGTGGCTGATGTCGCCTGCGGCGTGGGGGGGCAGTTGATAGGCTTCGGCCTTGAAGAGGTCAGCGCTGTGGGTGTTGAGCTGTGTGAAAAGCGGGCTCTGTATGCGAGGAAGAATCTCCGAGTCTATGGATTGAACACCAGGGTGCTGGTGGGTGACTCTCTTTCCCCCAAAACGGTCCTGAAGATTGGAAAGGTGGATGTTGTTTTCTGCGACCCGGCCCGTCCCTCTTCGGAGAAAAAACGCCTGCTGAACCCCATGGCGCCGGACCTGGGCGAGGTCGCTGACAGGTATTCTCTGACCACAGACAGGTTTGTCTTCCAGATACCCCCGCACACCTCCCACGTGGAGATTACAAGGGCGGGGTTTCCGGGTGGAAAAAATGGGTGGGAGAGGGAGTATGTTGTGAGAAACGGAGAGGTTAGCCGTCTGAATCTCTATTCGCCGCCGCTGAGAGTGGACGAGGCATCTGTTGTTTTCCTTGAGGGAGGCAGAGGGAGGGGTGGCAGGTGGGACGGGCGTCCTCTTGGCCGGTTGTACGGCGATATGGAAGAGGGCTACTCGTACCACGACATCTTTGAGTGGGAGGAAAAATCTGGCGGGGAAAGGGCTTTTTCCAGCGGAGCAATGCCTTTTCCAGGAGCAAAAGATGTAGTAGAAGGGGACCTGCTTGTTGAGACAAGCGTGGCCTTTGTTCTGGCCCGTCTTGTTAACCGGCTGAGAGAACATCTGGAAGATGTTTTCGGGACAGAAGTGCGCCCTGTCGGGTGGACGAAGCGGCGTCTGTTCTTCTCCGCAGGGGACCTTTTTTCCGGCGTATCGCCCGAAAGTTTTGTACCGGGGGAGGTGCTGTCGCCTTTTATACTAGGGATATACAGGGTTCTCTCTGTCGGCCCGCCCGTGTTGGACTGGGTTAGGTCAGAGGCGAAAAAGCTGGGCGGGGGGAAGATAACCCCCCGTGTCAGGGTTTCTCCTGGAAAGTACTGGGAGATGCGAAAAGAGATGGAAGGCGGGCTTGTTGGGGCGAGACACCTCTACCTTTTTTGTTTCGGTAAAAAAAGACAGATAAAAGGAGACGAGGGAGAAAGAGGCGAGGTGGGCGGGGAGGTGGCTGTTCTGGCCGAGAGGATACAATCAATGCTATAAATGTTGTAAATGTCGCCTACTGTACAACAGACGACACAACAGTGTTATAACAGTGTTTGTAGTATTTTTTGCTACAAAAACTTTAAGGTTTGTTCCGGTTATCGGGTCCCAGGTGGGAACATGAGAGTTACGAAAAAGAGCGAGCTCAAAAAGGGTCTGCCAAAGAAAACGGTTTCTCTCTGCCCGGAGTGTCACAGGCTTATAAGTGCGGAAATATATGAAAAAGATGGAAAGGTTATGTACAGAAAAACATGTCCGGAGCACGGCACGTTTGAGGACATCTATTTTGGAGACGCAAACGCGTATCTGTGGCTTGAGCGGTTTGCCATTGACGGGATAGGGCTGGAAAACCCCCAGACCGAGGTGAAAAGGGGCTGTCCCTTTGACTGCGGCCTCTGTCCCATTCACACCAGCCACACTTCCATAGCGAACGTTGACCTGACGAACCGCTGCAACCTCAGATGTCCGATCTGTTTTGCCAACGCCAACGCCGCCGGCTACGTCTACGAGCCATCCTTTGAGGAAGTCGTGAACATGCTCAAACTTCTCAGAAGCGAAAAACCCGTGCCAACCCCGGCGGTGCAGTTCGCTGGCGGAGAGCCGACGATATACCCAAGGTTTTTTGACGTAATAAGGGCAGCCAGGGACCTGGGTTTCCCGCAGATACAGGTCGCCACCAACGGTGTGAAACTCGCCGCTGAGCCCGACTTCTGTCAGAGAATGCTTGACGCAGGCCTCCACACCGTCTATCTACAGTTTGATGGTTTCAAAGAGGAGACATATGTCACGGCCCGTGGACGACCCGGTTTTTTGAAAGAAAAAATGCAGGCGATAGAAAACTGTCGTAACACGAAGCCCCGACCACTGGCCACGGTACTCGTCCCCACTGTTGTGAGAGGTGTCAACGACGACGAGGTTGGGAAGATAGTTGATTTCGCCCTTGAAAACCTTGACGTCATCAGGGGCGTTAACTTCCAGCCAGTATCCTTTACCGGGAGGATAAACCAGGAAGAGCGGTTACAGGGACGCTACACGATAGGAGACCTGATAAACGGTCTCATAGAACAGACATCCTATTTTGAGTCATACAAAGACTTCTTCCCCGTGCCCGCCGGGGCCATAATATCGGAGGTGATCTCCCAGGTCACAAAGGATCCGAAGGTCGCTTTCACGACCCACCCACACTGCGGCGCCGCCGCCTATCTGTTCAGAGACGAAAAGACGGGGGAGGTGTACTCAATAACCCGTTTCATAGACGTTGAAGGCCTGTTAGAAGAGATGCTTGAAAAGGCCGAAGAAGGCGCGTTTGAGAAAAAGGGCAAAGCGTTCGCTGGCATAGCTGCATACCGTCTTTTCAAAAAATACGTTGACGAAAAGAGCAGCCCAGGGGGCCTCAACATTCTAAAGGTGTTCAAGGAGATGGTCACCGACTCGGACAAAAAATCCATTGGAAAACTCCACTGGCGGGCCCTCTTCATAGGTACCATGCACTTCCAGGACGACTACAACTACGACGTTGAGAGAGTTAAGAGGTGTGCAGTCCACTACGCCACGCCCGATGGCAGAATCATACCATTCTGTGCATATAACACCGGCCCGACATATCGGACTGAGGTGGAGAAAAAGTTTTCCATGTCCATAGAGGAGTGGCGGGAGAGGAACAAAGGGTTAAAAATAGATGAATGATCGGTTTGGACGAGCCAGGAGGTGTTGTGATGGAAAAGATACCTGTGTTCAACAGGGACCTGTGTCTGCACTGCGGCGCCTGTGTTGGCCTGTGCCCCACAAACGCCCTGTATCTGGACGACACGTATGTCACCGTTGACGAAGAAAAGTGCATAGGCTGTGGGATGTGCCGCCTCGGATGTCCCATGGGCGCCATACGGTGGAAAGGCGAAGAAGACACACAACCCCCATCTCCTTCGTCTCTGCCGGAAAAGGGGGTGGCATAGATGAAAACCCTTGAATACGATGTGCTGGTGGTTGGCGCCGGCCCGGCGGGGAGCACAGCGGCCAGATACGCGGCAAAAAACGGTGCCAGCGTTCTCATGATAGAAAAACGCCCCGAGATAGGCAGCCCCGTCCGGTGCGGCGAGGGGATATCAAAGGCGTGGCTTGAGAGGGTTGGCATCCGCGTTGACAGGCGGTGGGTCGCAAACTCGGTTGACGGGGCGGTGATATACTCTCCCAACGAGACCAGTTTCACCCTGGACGAGAAGATGGCCGGCAACGAGGTGGGCATGGTCATTGAGAGAGACCAGTTTGACAAGGCACTGGCGGAAGAGGCGGCCAGGGCGGGGGCGGACATAATGCTCCGCACCGCAGCCAGGGACGTCATAAAAGAGAACGGCAGGGTGACCGGTGTCATAGCCAGATACATGGGAGAGCCCATAAGGATCAAAGCCAGAATGGTCATAGGCGCAGACGGGTTTGAGAGCCAGATAGGCAGGTGGGCGGGCCTTGACACAAAGATCGCTCCAAAGGACATAATCACATGTGTCCAGTACAGGATGACCAACCTGGACATAGACCCAAAGTACACCCATTTCTATCTCGGCTCCGTTGCCCCTGGCGGATATGTCTGGGTTTTTCCCAAAAACGAGGACACGGCCAACGTGGGCATAGGCGTCCAGTACACCAAACTGCGCAACCCGGGGGACGTGAAACGCTACCTTGACATGTGGATTGAAAAACACCCCGAGATAAGCCGGGGAGAAAAGGTGGACATGGTTGCGGGAGGTGTAAGTGTCAATGCCCCCCTTGACTCCGTGACCATGGACGGCCTGATGCTCGTGGGAGACGCCGGGCGCATGATAGACCCCATAACCGGTGGAGGGATAGCCAACGGATGCATAGCCGGTAAAGAGGCGGGGGAGGTGGCCGCCCTGGCCGTGGAATCGGGTGATGTGAGCAAAGAGTTTCTCCAGGAATACGAAAAGAGGTGGAGGAGCAAACTTGAGAACACCCTGTATCGCAACTGGATGGCAAAAGAAAAGCTTGTGACACTCTCAGATGACACGCTGAACAAAATAGTTGAGACCCTCGCCGAGACAGGGGTTGAAAAGATATCGGTAGGAGCCATCCTCAAGGCTCTGGAAACGAAACACCCAGAACTGGTAGCAGAGTTTGCAGACCTGATATGACCCGATGAAAGATGGCGGTAGCCGTCGGGTCTCCGGGTTCAATCGGTTGTCGCAGGCGGTGTCTGAAATGGCTAGAATTGAAGAGCACCCAATACTCAGATTTGAGAGGCGAAGAAAGGTCAAATTCTATTTCAACGGAGAAGAGCTGTACGGGTTTGAGGGGGAGCCCATAGCCTCCGCCCTCTACGACAACGGAAAGGTGGTTTTTTCCCACAGCCCCCGCCTCGGCAGGCCACGGGGTTTTTTCTGTGCCATAGGCAAATGCGCCAGCTGCATGATGACCGTTGACGGGGTCCCAAACGTGAGGACGTGCATAACGCCTCTCCGTGAGGGAATGGTCGTTGAGAGCCAGCAAGGTTATGCTGAGATACCACGGGTAGACTACACCTCTGGTCCGCGGACCATGCCCTATGAGATGGAAGTGGACGTGGCTGTCGTTGGAGCCGGCCCGGCGGGGCTTGCGGCGGGAGCGGAGGCGGCCAGACTGGGCGTGAGAACTGTGATTTTTGACGAAAACTATTTCCCGGGAGGACAGCTTGTTAAACAGACCCACAGGTTTTTTGGCTCCTGGGAAGAAGAAGCGGGCGTGAGGGGGATAAACATAGCGAAACAGCTGGTTGAAGAGGTAAGAGAGGCGGGCGCGGAGATGTACCTCCGGGCCACGGTCTTTGGTTTCTACGAGCCAGACATCCTGGGCGTGATGGTTGACAACCAAATAGTCCGTGTCCGGGCCAGAAAAGTGGTTGTGGCCACCGGTGCCTCTGAGAGGATGCTGTCTTTTGAAAACAACGACCTCCCGGGCGTCTATGGGGCGGGTGCGATCCAGACCCTGGTGAACGTCCACGGCGTGTCGCCTGGAAAACGGGTTTTGATGGTGGGCAGCGGAAACGTGGGTCTCATAGTCACCTACCAGCTATTGCAGGCGGGAGTGGATGTTGTGGCAATAGTTGAGGCCATGCCCCGCATCGGTGGATATCTGGTCCACGCATCAAAGGTACGGAGGGCGGGCGTTCCGATCTATACACGTCAAACAGTAATAAAAGCTATAGGAAAAGACAGGGTGGAGGGGGCGGTCATAGCGAAACTTGACGACAGGTGGAAGCCCATACCGGGCACGGAAAGGGATGTGGAGTGCGACGTCATCTGTCTGGCCGTGGGGCTCAGGCCCACTGTTGAACTCCTCTACCAGGCGGGGTGTGAGATGAAATTCGTCGGACCTCTCGGTGGCCACGTGGCATTTCATGACGAAAACATGATGACATCCCGGGAGGGGTGGTATGTTGCCGGTGACTGCGCCGGTGTGGAAGAGGCAACAGCGGCCATACTTGAGGGCAGAATAGCGGGGTTCAGCGCCGCCTCGTCTCTCAGAGAGGAAAAGGGCGAAAGGGTTGAGGGGGGCGAAGAAAAACTGGCGCTGTGGAAAAAGAAACTCGCTGACCTCAGGGCCGGTCCGACGGGCGAAAAGATTCGCCTGGGGCTGAGCATGTTGATGGAAAAAACCCCGGACGGGCGTGGAGGAGGTGGTGGCGGTGGTCAGTGAAAAGCTCATGACAGAGGGAGTCGTAACAGAAGAAGACCTCGCTGGCAGGTTGCCCAATGAGGAGAGGATGCGGCTCAGGGGTTTTGCGGTCACCGAGTGCATACAGGAGATACCCTGCAACCCCTGTGTCCACGCCTGTCCCTTCAACGCCATATCCATGGAGAACATAAACGCTCCGCCTGTGGTGGACTTTGAAAAATGCACAGGGTGTGCCGTCTGTGTCCGCAGCTGCCCCGGCCTGGCCATATTCGTAATAGACGTTTCAAAAGAGGAGACCACGGTCACCATGCCCTACGAGTTCATACCCCTCCCCCGGGTGGGAGAAGTGGTTGATGGGCTGGACCGGGAGGGAAACGTGGTCTGTGAGGCAAAGGTGGTCCGGGTGCTTCCCGGGGAAAAATACGACCACACCAGCACAATAACCGTGGCAGTACCACGCGACCTCGTAATGGCCGTCCGCCACATACGTCTGAGGCGCTCAAACAGAGACGACGAAGGCGCTGAAGAGAGGGTGGGAACATGAGCAGGATAATCTGCAGATGTGAGGACGTCACCGAAGAAGAAATCGTTGAGGCAATCCACATGGGCTTTGACACCCTGGAAGCACTGAAAAGACATCTTCGTGTCGGGACGGGGCCCTGTCAGGGGCGCACATGCACCCCTCTGATCATGGGGATTCTGGCAAGGGAGACGGGAAAAAAACCAGAGGAACTCTCTCTACCAACACATCGCCCGCCAACACGCCCCCTGCCCATCGGAGCTTTCGCCGAGTTCGCAGAGGGAGACCCGGCGCTTGAGGAGGAGCCGTGATAAGATACCAGAGGAGGCAATCTGAGATGTCATCAGACAAAGCGAACAAAATGGACGAGCCCACACACAAGACCGCGCGTCTCACTATCAGAAAAGAGGAGTTGAGAGACAGGTACAGGGTTGTCATAATAGGCGGCGGGGTCAGCGGCTGTGGGCTGGCCTACGCACTGGCAAAGATGGGTGTGACAGATGTCCTGGTGCTGGAGCGGAAATATCTCACGGCTGGAGCGACCGGCAGATGCGGAGGCGGGATAAGACAGCAGTGGGCCACAGAGGAAAACATACGTCTGGCCATGGGGAGCGTTAAGAGGTTTGAAGTGCTGGCAGACGAGCTGGGCTATGACATTGAATACGTCCAGGGGGGCTATCTCATACTCAACTATGACGAAAAAGAGGACAAGGAGTCAAAGAAAAAGGTCGCCCTGCAGAACAGGTTGGGCCTGGACAGCAGGTACATCTCGCCGGAAGAGGCGAAAGAGATCGTCCCCGAACTGAACACGGAGGGGGTCATAAGTGCCACTTTCTGTCAGACAGACGGCCACGCCAACCCTTTCTGGGTGACAGAGGGATACGCTCTGGCAGCACGACGCATGGGAACTCACATAATAACCGGTGTTGAGGCGCTGGGTTTCAAAATAGACGGGAGGCGAATAGCATCCGTCAAAACTTCTGCCGGGGAGATAGGGGCTGAGGTCGTTGTGAACGCAGCCGGTGCCTGGAGCGCTGAACTGGCCAGAAAGGCGGGGGTGTGGCTGCCCAACAAGCCATACCGCCACGAGATACTCGCCACAGAGCCCTACAAACATTTCCTTGATCCCATGATAATCTCTTTCAGCAAGGGCATATATTTCAGCCAGACGAAAAGGGGAGAAATAGTGGGCGGAATAGGAGACCCACACGAGCCCTCCAGCTACAACATGAAGAGCAGTTTCAGGTTCGTTGAGCGCATGGCCCGGGAGATGACAAAAATAGTACCCCTGTTGAAGAACGTGAACATCGTCCGCCAGTGGGCCGGTCTGTACGATGTCACACCCGACGCCCGCCCCATACTGGGCCACGTCCCGGAACTGGACAACTTCATCCAGATGAACGGATACAGCGGCCACGGGTTCATGATCGGCCCCATGGTCTCCCGGCTAATAGCAGAACTGATCGTGTACGGAGAGACGAAGACCATGCCAATAGACACGCTTAGCGTGACCCGGTTCAAGGACATGGACCTCTCAGAGGTTGAGTCCTCTGTCGTAGGTTGATGATTGCTTTTCACTCGTTTGTCGGGAGATACGGGAGTAGCGCTTCCACAAAGGCCGGCAGTTGCCTGGTCTGGAGCAAAATGGTGCCCGGGCCAACAAAATCAACCACGAGCCCCTCTCCGCTGAGCAACGTTGACTTCAAGCCGCCCACCCTGCGAATATTATACTGTATGTTGTCCGGCCATGCCACAAGATGCCCGTTGTCCACGCTCAACACCTCTCCCGGGGCGAGTTTTCTCTCCCATATCGCGCCGAAAGATGACACCCAGAGGGTGCCCGTCCCCGTGGCGTGGAGCATAAAAAACCCGCCCTCGGCTATGAGCCCCCTCAGGCCCTGCCAGTTCGTGTCTATAGTCACAGTTGGAGATGAAGCCAGATAGGCACCCTTCTGCAGTATCACACCCCCCATCCCGGTGAGTTCTATACCCACCATGTCTCCGAGACCGGGGCCTACCAGGGAGAGTTCTCCGGGCGCTTCCTGAGCGGTGAACGTGTTTATGAAAAATGATTCCCGTCCCAGAGCGGCGACTTTGATGCTTTTCAAAATCCCCTTCGCCCTTTTCTGCGTCTGGATGGATATCGTCCTGCTCATGGTCACCATAGCACCGGTCTCAGCCATTATGCTCTGGCCCGGCTGTAGGTTGAACCTTAACATCGTAAAAGAGGGATCTCCTATCTTTTCAAACTCGTACCCATCCCTGGTCACCCCCTTTTTCTCGTTTATGACGGTGAACTCCATGCTCCCACCGCCCTGAGACGGAGGCGTTGACATGGGCTGGGGGGTTGGTGGCCGGGCGGGGGGATACTGCGGCGGAGGCTGCTGGTAGCCCGGGTACTGTCCACCATATCCTGGCTGTGGAGCCATCTGCGGCTGCTGAACTGGGAAACCACATCTGGGACAGTTTATATAACCAGGGGGTATCTCTGTTCCACACCTTGGACATCTCATATAAACACGCTCCTTTCTGTTTTGTACATAGAGTTTCAGAGTATAAAAAACAGTCGCACACACCCCCCAACACAGTAAGGGTTATATATCCGGCTGTTAAATAACGCCCTGCCAGAGGATTCATCTGCTCATAACCGGGCTCGTGGTCTAGCTGGTTATGACGTCGCCTTGACACGGCGGAGGTCCCCGGTTCGAATCCGGGCGAGCCCACCAACTACCCCATTGCTTATATTACCCGTGCAAGCCCAGATGAGACAGAGGAACACGTCAGTGTTCCTTGAACGAATCCGGGCGAGCCCACTTTTATGACAGTGAAAAGGCGTAAAGACATCGTTCGGGCATACGCTTAAATAAAATGTTGTTTAAGTATGACCCGATGCCGTTATGAAAAGCGTGGACCTTAAATGGACCCCCTCTCAGCGCTTTCTGAGCATTGAGAAAAAGGATGTTGTGAAACCGGACGAGTTCTACGATGCGTTGCTTGAGTGTTTGACATGGGCGATGGGGGGTTCCAGGGATTTTGCCAGGATGACGCTTCAGAAGAAGATGGGGGACCTGGGTATATCTGTTGAAACACTTCGGAGGGATGACGCAATCTCTCTGTTGAAAATTCTGCGGGAGGAGGCGCTCAAGTTCCGCCCCAGGGACGTGGTTGATCACAACTTCAACAAGCTGATGAGAATAGCCAGGAAATGTGAGTGCTAGCGGGTGCAGAGGGCCCGTTCGGGTGTGTGGAATGAGCGGGTGTGGAATGGTAGGATTTGATTCGGAGGAATCCTTTGGATTTGTATCCCTTTCCTCAAACCCGCCCCAGTAGTCGGTCCGGTTGATTTTGTTTATACGGGGTGGGATTTGATTCGGAGGAATCCTCCGGATTCCTCCTCTCCAATCCCACGCCCCTACGGGTAATGGTCTCCGTTGGTTAATTGGTGCAGGGGGTGGGATTTGAACCCACGGACCCCTATGGGACGGGATCTTAAGTCCCGCGCCGTTGGCCAGGCTTGGCTACCCCTGCGCTTTTATTCATTTTTATCGGTAGATAGCACCTCGGGGAAGGTTATGACCGCCTCTGCAAACAGGACGCCTCTTAAACTCTTTATCTGGTCTCCCAGGTGGTATATGTCTCTTATTTTTCCAATGCATGCTATTATTTCCATGCAGAGCGAGTGGCTGAGATGTACGTGCATGTTAGCCTTTATGTCCACGGGCGTGTCGTGCTGGATGGACAGGAGCTTCTCCGTCAGTTCACGCTGGTGGTGGTCGTACAAAAAGGTTATCGTCCCCGCGCCTTCCCTCTCTTCTTCTGCTACGGCTTTTTCGTTCAGTTTTTCCCTTATGAGGTCCCGGATCGCCTCGCTCCGGCTCCTGTAACCCTCTTGTTCTATGTGTGTATCAAATTTCTGGAGGAGAACTGGTTCAAGTGAGACGCCAAATCTCACAACGCCTTTTTGTTCTTCCCTTTTTTTTTGTCCGTGTTCTTTGTTGTGCTTCATGTGACTAAGAAAGTAGATGTAAAATAAAAAGGTGTGGTCCGATAAGACCGGCAAACAGTTATTCCAAACATTTTAAATATGACGATGTAGTTTTGTAAAATTGATGGTGGAAAATAGGGTGAAAAGGCCCCACCGTAGCCTGCTGAAAAGTTTCGCTCTCTCCTCTTCTCTATTGCTGGCTTTTCTTACTCTGTCCTTTTTTTCTCCCACATCTGAGGGCGGGTCTCTGTTGGTCTCTGCGACCCCATCCTCTTTTTATGTAGATGACACACCGGCCACTCTTTACCTGAACTTAACAATAGAGGCGTCACTTCGCCCCGGTACCTCTCTTGACCTGACCGTTGATCCGGAGATAGAAAACTGGACGACCTATGCATCTCCAGAAGAAGTCACTCTTACCTTTAGAGAGCCTGAGGCGACTGTGATGGTCGTGGTCATTGTCCCGGAGAATGTGAGTGATGGCGACTATGAGCTCAGGGTTTATATCAACGGCACGTGGTATTCGGCCAGCGGCGTGTCCAGCACTACGTCGGGTGTTGTGATTGTCCCAATAAGCGTGGCCTCTGAGCAGGTGACCGCCACCAACCCTCTCTCAGAAGAATACCGTGACCACGGCGGCGTGCTGAGCTATGGAGTAGCCTCTTTTACGATTATCGTGGTTATCGCCTCAACGCTTTACATGGCCAGGAAGAACAGAAATAATGGGAAAACAGGGCAGGGGGCCGGGCGGTAGCGAAATAGCGATGGGGGCTATCTCTTTTTCACCTGTGTCACGTGGGTGCTGCACGAGATGCACGGGTCATATGCTCTGACGTTCATCTCTATGGCCATCTGGATTTCATCGTAGCCCCTGTCAGATACGAGGGGTACGAGGGCTTCTATGTCCTCTTCAAGGTTTTTCCAGTTCTGGGCCGTGGGGGTAATTATGTCAGCCTCTTCCACAATTCCCTTTTCGTTCACCAGATAGGAGTGGTATAGTGTGCCACGGGGCGCTTCTACCGCAGAGTGGCCCCACCCGTGTTTTTTCATGTCCATCTCCGGCCTTTTCTCCCGGAGGTCCATGCACTCAAGATCGTCCAGGATGCGTATGCTTTCGTGGAAGCAGTGGAGTGTCTCAACCGCCTGGGCGAAGTTGTTAAGGAAGGGGTTTGTGGCCGGGAATCTTATCGGCGTCTTCTCCACGGCCTCTTTTGCCTCGTCGCAGAGATGGTCGTAGTTCAGATTGAGCCTTGCCAGGGCGCCCACCATGAAACCGTGGCCGTTTCTTACGCCGAACTTGGCGGTGGAATACGGAACAACTGCCTCTGTTATGTACTCGCGATACCTGTTTATGGGGGCGGTCCACCCCTCACTTGAGCGTATGACGGTTTTTTCTCCGCCGTAGAAACAGAACTCTTCGGGGTCGTAGAGGGCGATGTACTCCGTTTTTCTTTCAAGAGGCGGGTTTTCCAGGCCGCCGAAAATTTCAACGGTCTTTTCAGCCCAGGGAAGGAGGTCAAGCACTCTCTTTTTGAGGGAGTGGAGATGACTCTTTTTGGGAACATAGGTGAGTCCGCCAACCATGGGCGTTATCAGATGGACCGCCCTGCCACCAACGACCTCCGCCATGTCGTTTCCCAGTTTTTTCATTTCCAGAGCCTTTTTCACAGCCTCGCCGTGCTCCTTTACCATGTGCACAACACTGGGATATCCCAGATAGTCCGGTAGAGCCAGCAGGTATATGTGCAAAACGTGGCTCTGGATGGTCTCTCCCATTATGGCGAGCTTTCTGAGCAAGACCGTCTGTTCGTCTGGCTGCACTCCAACAGCGTCCTCTATGGCCTTTATGCTGGCGATGAGGTGGCTGGCACTGCATATGGCACATACCCGGGAGGCTATCTCAGGCGTCTCCACATAGTTTCGTCCCCGGAGAAACGCCTCAAACATGCGGCTCCCCTCAACCACCCTCATCTCAACCTTTCTGGCCCTGCCGTTTTCTATCTCAACGTAGATGTTACCGTGTCCCTCCACCCTGGCTATGTGCTCCACCGATATTTTCTTCACTTGCCACCACCCCCCGAAGCGGAATTATTCTCACGTTTCCAGTCCAGTTTGAACCCTTTGCCCTCGGTGGCATAGATGCGGAACTTTCTCTCTATCGTTTCAGCATCAAGGCCATACTCCTCCATGAGAGATACCTCCGAGGGGATGTTCGCCTGGTCAACGGGTCCACGGCACCCATCACACGGCTTTCCGAAGGTCGGACAGAGCGCACCACACCCACCCTGAGTCACCGGCCCCATACATATCTCGCCCGTCTCTTTGAAGATACATCTGTTTTCTCTCAGCCGGCACTCCCAGCACACCGGCACGGGGCGAATAACACTCGTGCGCCCGACAGACAGATATTTCAGCGCCTCAAGAAACTCGTACTTGTTTATCGGACACCCGGGTATTTCCAAGTCAACCTGGACATACTCGCTCAGGGGCTTGCTGGGAAGATGCCTGTACACCAGTTCTGTGTCCCCGTAGACCACCCTGGCCCTCTCGTCTATTGGCACGTGATTTCCCGATGCCTGGACCCCGCCGAAGCAGGCACATGAGCCAAGGGCCACGAGGAAACCCGCCCCCGCCCTTATCTCTCTGAGCTCTTCTATCTGGTGCTCGTTCGTTATTGAGCCCTCAACGAACGCTATGTCAACGTCGTATCCCCCCTCTCCCCCGCCCGGGCCCCGGATGGCCATCCTGAAAGACACCACATCAACCATGTTGAAAAGGTCCAGGAGCTCGTCTTCCAGGTCAAGTATGGAGAGCTGGCATCCAGCGCAGCCGCTGAAACTGTATATCCCGACCCTGGGTTTTTTGTCCCATGTCTTTTTCAGCCAGAGGGGGCCGCTGTTTTTATTCATGCCGCCTTCCGCCATCAGAGAGCCTCCGGGATGTTTTTTATCTCCGCATAGGTGAAAACAGGCCCGTCCATACAGGTGTAAACAGGGCCCATCATGCAGTGTCCGCATTTCCCTATGCCACAGCGCATACGCCTCTCAAGGGTGGTTATTATCTGGTTCTCGGGAACACCCATCTTACACAGGTCTTTTATCACAAAGCGGAGCATTATCGGGGGGCCGCTCACATAGGCCACCGTGTTTTTCACGTCCAGGTCTATCCTGTCCAACAGAGAGCCGACAACGCCAACGTTTCCGTCCCATCCGCTCTCAGCCCTGTCAACCGTGGTCAACACGCTAGCATCCATTTTTTTCCACCTTTCCAGGTCTTCCACAAAAACCATGTCGGATGGAGTCCTGGCACCATAAAGGACGTGAATTTTCCCAAAACGCTGCCTTATCTCCTCAACCTCAACGGCCTCTTTTATCACTCCACGTATGGGTGCCAGGCCTATCCCACCCGCCACAAAGAGCAGGTCTCTGCCAGCGTGTTCCAGGAGCGGAAAACAGCGGCCGTAGGGGCCCCGTATCTGGAGGGTGTCCCCGGGCTTTTTTCTGTGCACTTCCGCCGTCAAAGAGCCGACAGATCTTATGCACATCTCAAACGTGTTTTTTTCCATGAGCGAAGGGTGGGGCGAGGACGCTATGGATATGGGCGCTTCCTCAAACCCGAAAACAGAGACCTCCACAAACTGGCCAGGTCGGTAGCAGAACTCTCCGCCGATTTTTTCAGCCACGCCATCGGGGACAGCGAGGGTGAACAGTTTCGTGTCTCCACGCCTGTTTATATCCCTTACATCCTTTATGACCGCCTCAAAGGGCAGGAAGGCGTTTTCCCCCTCTTTTTCGCACCTGTTTTTTCCGCTCAAACCGACCCACCTCCCAGGTCTCTGACTATTTCGTCAATGGCTATCCCGGCGGGGCAGTCCCGTACACACCTGCCGCATCCGACACACAGGTGCTGGCCGTTTCTTTCCATGAAATACCAGAGCTTGTGGTTCACCCACTGCTGCAATCTCTGCCTGCGCCTCGCCCTGAAATTCCCCCCACCGGCCACAGCGGAGAAATCAACGAAATGACAGCCGTCCCATGCCCGCTCACGGCTCCCCCCGTCCATGGTGTTCGCTATGTGGTCTTCCAGCTCATAGCAGTAGCAGGTGGGACAGTTTATGTTGCACGCTCCACAGCTCAGACACCTCTCAGCGTATTTTTCCCAGACCTCAGAGTTGAAACCGTTCCGGAGCAAATGTGCGACCTTTTCTCTGTCTATCTTTCTCTCCTGTGCAAACGATGGCTCTGGCGGCGGGGCGGCGTCCTCCAGGATCGTGGTCAGGGACTCAAAAACCTCTCTGCCTTTTTCCGTTCCAGGTTCCACCACAAAACCCCCGTCCCCGGGAGTCATTTTCAGGTCATATATGGGCGGTGGAACATTCGTCCCCATGGAGACGCAGAAAGAGTGGTCTCCGCACGGCTCAACACACACAAGACACACGACAAGGGTGTTCTCACGCCTCGCTTTGTAGTAGGGATCGGGGTACTCTCCCCCGGCGACGATGTCCAGGCGCTGGAGTGCGTGGAGGTCACAGCTCCTTACGCCCAGCAACACCCTCTTCGTGGAGTCCAGGTTTTCTTCTACTCTCCCGTCTCCGTGAAAGACCAGCAGTTTCTCCCTTGGAGGAAAAAAGTATTTTTTGGGAGGCATGAGGGTGTTCGTGTAATTCCACGCCACATCCCCGGGCTTCTCTATCTCCGAAAAAACGTATTCGCCAGGCCGCCTCTCAACCGGCGCACACACAGTGCCGTACTCAGAGAGCGTTTCAACGAAACGCGGGAGGTCTGCGGTTTTAATCAACCCGACAGGCTGGGACACGGGGTCACTCTCCTCTTCTTTGGCGGGGACAGAGGAGTATTATAAAAACCGTTGCCCGGTTGTGCGGGAGAGATGCACACATGAGCACGGTAAAAAAACGGTGATGGCCGAGGACAAAAAGAGGAGGACAAAATATATATTCAACGTGTGGCACATAAACATAAAATGCAAACAAGTTCTGGAGGCGCCAAGATGACCTGGAACGGACCCCTGAAAAAGATAGACAGGTACCGCTACGAGATACCGCCGGACTACCACGGAATGTCTGGCAACCTGAAAATGAGAGTCCCCGGTGTCATATACGCCGACGAGAAAATGCTCCAGCAGACCCTCCAGGACAACGCCCCGGAGCAGGTGGCCAACGTCGCCTCTCTTCCCGGTATCGTGGGCCGCTCAATGGCCATGCCGGACATACACTGGGGCTACGGTTTCCCCATAGGTGGCGTGGCAGCCACGGACGCCGAGGAAGGGGTGATTTCTCCGGGGGGCGTTGGATTTGACATAAACTGCGGCGTGAGACTTATACGCACAGACCTTGAGATAGAAGACGTGGAGCCAGTGATAAAAGAACTCGTTGACACCCTTTTCCTCAACGTCCCCTCCGGTGTCGGCTCAAGCGGACGTGTCCATGTGAGAAAAACGGATGTTGAAGAGGTACTGGACAGGGGGGCCAGGTGGGCAGTGGAACACGGCTACGGCTGGGAAAAAGACCTTGAACACCTGGAAGAGCGAGGGTGTCTTAAAGGGGCGGACAGCGAAAAGGTGAGCGACCGGGCCAAGACCCGGGGGATGCCCCAGCTGGGCAGCCTTGGCGCTGGCAACCATTTCCTTGAGGTCCAGGTGGTTGAAAAGATATTCTACCCCGAGGCAGCCAGGGCCATGGGCATAACCCACCCCGGACAGGTTGTTGTGATGGTGCACACGGGTTCCAGGGGCCTGGGCTACCAGGTGTGCAGCGACTACCTCAAAAAGATGGAAGAGGCGACGAGAAAATACGGCATAAAACTCCCGGACAGACAGCTCGCCTCTGCTCCGATGCACAGCAAAGAGGCCAGCGATTACTTTGCAGCGATGGCCGCCGCCGCTAACTACGCCTGGACAAACAGGCAGATGATAACCCACTGGGTCAGAGAGTCATTCAGAAAGATTTTCAGACAGGACCCTGAGAGCCTGGGGATGGAGATAGTCTATGACGTGGCACACAACATAGCCAAAATAGAGGAGCACGAGGTCAAAACAGACGGGGGCACCGAAAAGAGACGGCTGGTGGTCCACCGCAAAGGTGCCACGAGGGCTTTTGGTCCGGGACACCCGGCAATACCGCCCGAGTACAGGGAGTTCGGCCAGCCCGTCCTGATACCCGGTGACATGGGGAGTGCGAGTTATCTCCTCGTGGGCACACAGAGGGCGATGGAAGAGACGTTTGGCTCCACGTGCCACGGCGCTGGGAGGGTGATGAGCCGGCACAAGGCCACGTCACGCTTCAGAGGAGACCAGATAATAAGAGAACTGGCCCGCAGGAAGATTTACGTGAGAGCGGAGAGCAAGAGAGTGGTGGCAGAGGAAGCGCCACAGGCCTACAAAGACGTTGATGATGTGGTCAGGGTGGCGGATGGCGCCGGCATCTCACGTCTCGTCGCCAGATTCAGACCTCTCGGCGTCGTTAAAGGATGAGTCGGGGCGAATATCGGAGACCTTTATCCTGGCGTCCACCACAGCGCAACCTTTTTCGCGGGCTATGACGGGGTTCAGATCCAGTTCCTCTATCTCTTTAACGTTCCCGACCAGATAGGAGATTCTCAGAAGGACATTCCTCAGAGCGTTCACGTCCACCCCCTTTTCTCCCCTCGCACCCACCAGTATTGGATAGCCCTTTATGCTTGTTATCATCTCATTGGCGTCTACTTCGCTGAGAGGATAGACCCCAAAAGAGACGTCTTTGAGAATCTCAACAAACACTCCGCCCAGTCCAAACATGAGGAGCGGGCCCATCGGATAACGCTTTGCCCCTATGATGACCTCTTTTCCGCTCTCCGCCATCTCCTGGACAAAAAAGCCCTCAACAGTGTAGCCCATTTCGGCATATCTTTTTTTCATCTCTTCCATTTTCCCCGCAACATCCTCCAGATCCTGGACGCCCAGGGCCACGCCCCCAACATCGCTTTTGTGAACAACACCCTCAGCAACCGCCTTTACGGCCACGGGAAAACGGATGCCACCGAGCAAGCCAGCAGGCGGGTCCGGGAGATCAGAGGGGATGAAACGCCACTCTGGCTGCGGAACGCGAAGAGCGTCCAGTACCTCTGCGACATCGACAGGGCCAAGCCACCCTCCGCCCTTCCCACGGACGCTGCTTTCCACGATCTCACGTATGCGCCCGAGGTTCACGTCATCAAAAACAGGCGGGGGGTTGAACACCTTCTCCCGGTACTTTGAGAAATCGTAGAGGGCTTTCATGGCTCTGGCAGCGCTCTCGGGGAACATGAAAGCCGGCACCCTCTCTCTAACCTTCATGGAATGTATAGCGTCAAAGATCTGCTTCCGACCCATGAAAACCCCGAGAATCGGCTTCTGCGTCTCTGTGCTCACATCCGCCACAACCCTGGCTATGACCAGCGGGTCCCTGTTGATGGGAGTCACATAGATGACTATTATCCCGTCCACCCCCGGGTCACGGGCCACAACCCGCAGAGCGACATCATAGCTCTCCTCTGTCGCGGAGGCTATCATGTCCACCGGGTTTCCCACAGAAGCCACATCTGGCAGTACCCTCCTCAACTCGTTTTTCGTCTCCTCGGAAAGCTCGGCCATCTCAAGCCCGTTGGCCGCTATGGCATCCGCCGTGAGAATACCCGGGCCGCCGCCGTTTGTGACAACAGCCATCCTCTTTCCCATAGGAGGCGGCTGGAAAGAAAAGGCTATGGCCATGTCAAACAGCTCTTCCACGCTGTAGGCGCGGATGATCCCTGTCTGCCTGAAAAGCGCCTCTGCGAACTCGTCGCTCCCGGCCAGAGCCCCCGTGTGAGAAGAAGCTGCCCTCGCCCCCGCCTGTGTCCTCCCGCTCTTAACGGCTATGACGGGCTTTTTCTTCACAGCCTTTCTAACCGCCGGAATGAACTCCGAGAGATCCCCGAACCCCTCCATATAGAGCAATATGACCTCTGTATCAGGGTCGTCGCCCAGATAATCAACGATCTCAGCCACAGAGACATCGGCCCTGTTACCTATGCTCACAAACTTTGATATGCCCAGGTTGAGCTCGGAAATGTACTCCAGAATCGCCACGCCGAGAGCCCCGCTCTGAGACACGAAGCCCATCTTTCCCCGCCTTATCTTCGTTGGAGCAAAGGTGGCGTTCATGCTCACCCCGTCGCCCATGTTTATTACACCCATACAGTTCGGTCCCACGACCCGTATGCCATACTTTCTGGCTATATCAACAACCCTCCGCTCAAGCTCAAAACCCTCGCCCCCCACCTCTTTGAACCCGGCAGAGATTATCACAGCCACCTTAACACCCTTTTTCCCGCACTCCTCCATGACGCCGGGAACAAAACGCCGTGGCACAACGATGATGGCCATGTCCACCTCGTCTGGCACGTCCAGAACGGAAGGATAGCACCGAATGCTGTGCACATACTCCGCCCTCGGGTTCACAGGATAAACAACACCGCTGAACTCATACGACAAAAGGTTTCTCAGAAGAGTGTGACCTATGCTGTCCTTCTGCCTGGAAGCACCTATCACGGCTATTGAGCACGGCTTGAAAAGAGGCTCAAGGGGATGAGACAACCTATCACTCTCCAGCCCTGAAATGTGCCGTCGGGATAAAATCTTTGTGGGATGTCAACCGTATTTCAGATTCCAATAAACGAAACCTCTATAACCCCCGCTTTTTATCCCTCCGATGTCCGCTGTTACAACAATAGGCGGAGAGGATGCTGGTGGAGTTTGAAGATGTGAAAGGAATCGTTGAGAAAGAAGGTGTGAAGTTCATACACCTGGTGTTCATGGACATACTCGGGTTTCAGAAGACCGTTGTTATACCCTCAAAGCGGCTTGAGAGAGCGATCAATGACGGCGTGGTCTTTGACGGCTCCAGCATTGTGGGATATGCCACCGTGGACGAGTCGGACATGCGGTTGTTCCCCGACCTCAGCACTTTCAAAGTCCTCCCGTGGTACGATGAAGAGCACAAGACCGCACAGGTGATATGCAACATCTACTCTGATGGCGGAGAGCGCTTTTGCGGAGATCCCCGCTATGTTCTGGAGAAGATGATGAAAAAGGCGGAGGAGATGGGATATATCTTCCACACTGGCCCGGAGTATGAATATTTCCTTTTCAGAGAAGACGGCGTGGAGACGGGAAACATAAAACTGGACGACATGGCGGGATACTTTGACCTTCTCCCCATGGACCGCGGGGCGATTGTGAGCAAAGAGGTCACCGAGAGCCTCACTAAGATGGGCATAGAAGTGGAAACCGGACACCACGAGGTGGCGCCGAGCCAGCACGAAATAGACCTGAAGTACTCGGATGCCATGACGTCCGCTGACCGGGTGGCGCTCCTCAAATATGCCATAAAAACGATTGCGAAAAAGCACGGTCTCCACGCCACGTTCATGCCAAAACCCCTGAACGGGGTGAACGGGAGCGGCATGCACGTACACCAGAGCCTCATCACCCCTGGTGGAAAGAACGCCTTCTACGACCCTGACTCGGAAAACGGTATAAGCAAGGTTGCGTTCCATTTCCTGGCCGGTCTCCTCCTGCATGCGAGAGAGATATGCGCCGTGCTGGCATCGTGGCCAAACTCCTACAAACGCCTGATACCCGGGTTTGAAGCACCCGTCTATGTGTCGTGGGCGTACAAGAACCGGAGCGCACTCATCAGGGTGCCGTCTGGCAGGGGGATGAGCACACGGCTTGAGCTCAGGTGTCCAGACAGCGCTGGAAACCCCTATCTCCAGTTCGCCGTTATGCTGGCGTCGGGGCTTGACGGAATAAAAAGGGGGCTTGAACCGCCGCCGCCCGTGGAAAAGGACATTTTCAAAATGACAGAAAAAGAGAGGGAGGAGATGGGCATTGAGAGCCTTCCCCAGAACCTGGGCCACGCACTGAGCATCATGGAAGAGAGCGAGCTCGTCAGAGACACTCTGGGAGAACACGTTTTCAACCACTTCATACACAACAAAAGGGCGGAGTGGGACCTCTACCGTACGCAGGTGTCTGAGTGGGAGGTGCGGAGGTACATAAACCTGCTTTGATTTCTCAGAGACCGCATCAACTGTTCGGATGAAGTCATAAGTCATACATCAAAATAGTGGTATATCTCCCAGGGGCTCACGTACCCGAGGTTGCGCTCCCACTCTTTTCTTTTGTACTCCAGCAGAACGTCCAGCGCGTCTCCAAGTATCCCGCGGAGGAAGTCGCTGTTTTCCGCTTCTTCTATCGCCTCTCCAAGGGTGGCGGGCAGCTCTTTTATCCCTCGCTCCCGGATTTCTCTCCTGGACAGGTTGTCAACGTTTTCTTCCACCGGGTCGCCGCAGTCAATCTTTTTCCTGATCCCACACATGCCGGCTTCTATTATAACAGCCCCTAGGAGATACGGGTTTGCGCTGGGGTCCCCGCTTCTGATCTCAACGTCAAGGTGGCTGTTTTTCACGGGGGGGATGCGTATCATGCTTGAGCGGTTCGCATATGCCCAGACGGCGTATCTGGGCGCCTCAAAACCGGGGACAAGCCGGCGATAGCTGTTCACCGTCGGATTTGTCACCAGCGCCATCTCCCTGGCCTTTTCCAGTACACCGCCAATGAAATATCTCCCGGTCTGGCTCAGGCCACCTGTCTCGGGGTCAAAAAATACACACCCCGCCGGCTCATCCGACATCTCTTTTCCGCCATCCCCCTCTGAGCGCTCAAATTCCACGTGTATGTGGAGGCCACTGCCCGCGTCAGCTGTCAGGGGCTTGGGCATGAAAGACGCCACGAACCCGTGAGAGGGGGCTACCATTCGGGCGAGTGCCTTGGAAGTGGAGATGCTGTCTCCGATGGAAACAACGCTTGGGAGTGGGGAGATTTCCACCTCAACCTGTCTGGAACCGACCTCGTGGTGGTGGTATTTGACGGGCACGCCTACCTTTTTTATCTTCTCCACAAACTCGTTTCTGTATGCCACGGTTGCGTCCTTACTCTCTGATATGAAATAGCTGGAGCCGGGCCTCGGAGGATATGCGGACATGTTGTACTCGGCCAGCAGCTCTGGAAGGAGAACAGTTGTTCCGACGCCACGTTTGACTTCTCTGTGCCAGAGGTCGTTTTCCAGCATCGCTTCCGACGGGGAGTGGAAGAGGTAGAACTCAAGCTCCGCAACGGCTTTCATGGAAGAAAATCCCATCTCCGCAATGTGAGAGTCGGTCTTTCTGGCCACCTCGCGGGAATCCACACTCGCCATTTCCCCGTCCCTGTTCCTCACCCACGCGTAGACGTCGGCGGAGCGTGTCCCGTTCATGGTCCAGGGATAAACTATGAGAGAGGAGGGGTCAGGGACCAGGAACATGTCTGAGCTGGATACACTGGCCATGTTCACGGACGACGCGTCAAAGGTTATGGGCCTGTCCCACTCCCCGGGATCATAGTATTTTTCGGCGGGCAAAAAAACGCCCCTCAGGCGTCCCACGATGTCTGTGAAGCGCACCTGCAACCATTTCACACCCTCTTTTTTAAGAATATCAGAAGCCATCTCTCTGGTTTTTGTGCTGTCGCTCATATTCTCACACACCCGGGGGAAAAAGGTAGAAGTGTTCTGTGCTTAAATATCTTTTCAGAGAGAACCGTTTTTGGTTTTCCTTTCGCCGGCGAGTTCGCCAGCCAGGTCTCTAAGCCGTGCACATATGTAATCCAGAACCTCTGCCAGGGTTTTTTCGTTGTCGTAGCCCTTTATTACTTCCCTGGCCGTGTCTGGGCCCATCCCGGCTGCGAAGCGCTCTATGTTTTCCAGTGCCCGGGAGACCTCGTCAACGATTGAGACACTGGCTGACATGGACGTGCGGCTCAGGGGGTTCAGGTCCACCACGACCACCGTCTTTCCCATCTCCCGCAGCGCCTGGCACCGGTCCCCGTCTTCCAGCGGGACGAGAATCACATCCGCCGTCCCGACACCCTCTTTTGTACAGAGTGCCCGGGCATGGTCCAGGCCGGGTATGCGGAAGTCCGGCTCAAGTCCCAGCACGTTTTCCACACCTTTTTCTCTCAAAACCTCCGCCACCTTTTTCACCCTCTCAGGTGTGCGGTAGAACAGGTTAACCTCTACCTTTGCTCCTGTGGTTCCGGCGAGGGAGGCAACTTTTTCTCCAGCCAGAACAGCGGTGTTGCCGTTGACACTTATGACCGGGTTTTTCGCTGTGATCAGAAAGGCTGCGGCTGCTTTTTCCGCCCTCTCGGCAGGTGGAGTGGTCTTCTCTCCGAGAAGATAATCAAACGCCTCTCCTCTGCCATGCGCTATCAGGCCCGCCGGTGCCAGCACGCCCCCCTCGTAGGCTTCCACCAGCAGGTGGCGGGTTTTCAAGCTCCTGTACCTGGGATGTGTTGGGGGTATTTCGCTGTGGCACATCTTTCATCCATCCACGTTTTCATTCCATCCACGCCGTCTTCTCCTGGGCAAAAGGGGTTGTTTTGTAAAACCTTTTCGTGCTCTGTGAAGATCTCGTCATCATAAGGCCTCCCGGGGCGTGTGGACACACCCCACGGCCGGAATAAAGGCGGAAGTATTTTTATCCAGAAACCCATACACCCCCACGATAACATGGTATCCGGAGGGAAAAAGGTACTCAAAAACCCGGAGGCGCTGGACTACGATTTCGTGCCCCCACAGTTGCCTCACAGGGATAAGCAGATTGAGCATCTCCATAGAATGTTCAGAACCGTGCTGGATGGGAGGCGCCAGACGGTTTTGCTCGTTGGTAGCGTGGGGACTGGAAAAACAGCGGTCGCCAAAAAGTTCGCAGACGAGTTCCAGAAAAAAGCGTTTGAGATGGGGAAAAGGGTTGACCCCGTTTACATAAACTGTCGGAGGAGGAACACTGACAAAAGCGTTCTACTCCAGATACTCCGCCACTTCCAGCCCATGTTCCCGGACAGGGGTTTCTCAAACACCGAGATGCTGGACTCAATAGGGGGTCTCATAAAAAAACACGGCACCCATCTCATAGTGGTGTTGGACGAAGCAGACGTCCTGTTGAAAAAGGGAACAGACCTCATCTATTTGCTCACCCGCTTTGACGAGGAAACGGGTTCAACAAAAAAATCGGTGTCTCTGATCCTCATCTCCCAGTACGATGTGAGAAAATACATGGACCCCGCCAGCGCTTCCACTTTCGGGAGAACGAACACCATAACATTTGACAGGTACACGGCAGAAGAACTCGCCGACATAGTTCGCCAGAGAGTTGAAATGGCCTTCATCCCCGGAACAGTAGGCGAAGATGTCATATCCCTCATAGCGGACATAGCCAGCGAATGGGGAGACGCAAGATACGCTATTGAACTCCTGTTCAAAGCCGGACTCCTGGCAGAAGACGAGGGCACGGGGGAGGTGACGGCGGAACACGTGAGGGCTGCAAAGGCGGAGACACACAGCGTTGTCACAGAATCAAAACTAATAGACCTGGCCCTCCACAAAAAACTGGTACTGATCGCCGCGGCGAGGGTCCTCAGAAAAAAGACCTATGCCACCACGGGCGAAATTGAGGAAATATACCGTGTGGTCTGCGAAGAATACGGAGAGGAGGCGAGAAAGCACACACAGTTCTGGAAATACCTCAAAGACCTGGAGGCGGAGGGCCTCCTGGACACAAAGGTGTCCTATGGCAAAGACGGGACCACGACCCATGTCAGCCTGCACGACGTGCCGGCGGCAGCCCTGCTTGATGTGCTGGAAAAGATGATATCCCAGACGCTGAGGCGCAGATAACACAAACATGGTCTAAATAGGAAATGAAAGGGAGCGTGTGGACATGGACAAAGAAACGGTGGAAAGAGCCCTTGGCACCATAGGATTCTTGCTCATTGTTCTGGCCATGCTCTACGCTATGTTTGTTTAGGTGCCTCCGGGGGCAAAACGTCTGGAGGGGGCGGCGTCCCATAGGTGTTCCAGTGAGCCCTTGCGGGGTCAAACTCCTCCGGAGTGTGAGGCGTTTTCTCTTTCGCTGGAAAACCAACGGAAATAAGGCACAGAACGCCCATGTCCTCCGGGATGCCCAGGAGATTTCTCACATATTCCTCCGGATCACCGCCATCTTCTCTCTCTGCGCCCTGGATCGCCACCCACACGGCGCCCAGCCCCTGGTTGACCGCCTCCAGCAAGATGTTCTCGGTGGCAGCGGCTGAGTCAACCAGCCAGTACTCTGTGGTCTTTTTGCACATGACAACGATACACAGGGATGCTTTGCGAATCATCAAACTCCACTTCGTGGCCGATGCCAGCTTTTCCAGTTTCTCCCTTTTGGTCACAACCAGAAACTCCGTCAAGCGCCTGTTGCAAGCGGTTGGAGCATAAAAACCCGCCTCCAGAAGAGATGTTATCTTCTCCGGCGGCACGGGGAGATTGCCGGGCACGTATTTCCTGATGCTCCTCCTCTTCTTTATAGCTTCCAGCACCATTTTTTTCACCTCATTCTGTTCTTTTCCATGTCCCTCTGTAGCCATGTCCATGTAACAGCGATATATCCATTACTTTTATATGCACATTGTGTTATATGGGTGTGGGGATGAAAATGGCAGGCATCCTGAAAAAACCTTTCATAAGAAAACAGCAGGAAGCGGTTGTGGAAGCGGACAGATACATAGACCTCGGCGAACTGACCTTTGAAGGAGAGGGAGAAGAGGGAGAATACACGATGGTCAAGGTGGCAGAAATCTACCGCTACGAAGACGTCCCCAAACTCCTCAACGAGGTCTACGATGGAAACGTTCTCATAATTGACTACTCCCCCATATCAAACGACCAGGTAGCCCTCAAAAAAGTGGTTGAAGAACTCAAAATGGTCGCCCGCGACACGGGCGGCGACGTGGCGGGCATAGGCAAAAACCTGCTCATGATCGTCCCATACGGGATGAAAATCTCACGCCAGAAGATAAAGGGGACCTTTTAAATCCCGCTCTCTTCCCACATCCTGGCCGCTGTTCTTTTATCCGGCGTCCTGGCCTGGCCCCCAGAGAACTGAAAGGTTTTTATCCCACCCCATTATCATTATACAAACAGCGCACAGTCAGCGTGTGTGGACGCGTTGCCTAGCATGGATATGGCGCCAGCCTTCTAAGCTGGAGGTCGGGGGTTCGAATCCCCCCGCGTCCGCCAAACAGCAGCGCCGGTGAGAAATTGAGGAAGAACAAACTTGAGAAGGGAGAGATAGAGGAACTTTCGTTTACCGGATTCGTGTGGGCCCGGGGAGGGAAACTGCTGATAAACGGCTCATGGACGCGTTTTACATTCACGGACCGCCGTATGATACTCCAGGACGCAATTTTTCCTTTCTTAAAAGTGTCCATTCCGTGGGAAGACATAAAATATGTCAACATGGAAAAGAGAGGGAAAAAGAAGGTCCTGGTATTAGGCCTTCTGTATCCCTTTGCGAAAAATAAGATTCCTGTAACGCTCAGGATATCCCTCAATAAGCTTGAGACCCCAAAACTTGGGCGGCTCTTTCTGGTGCTTGAAAAATACACGGGCAAAAAACTGGAAAACTTAAAATAAGAGAGGCTTTTATGTGCCCCGAGACGAGGAGTTCCGATGAAGCGCAGCTCAAGAGCATGGAAAAAACGAGGGAAAATGCGGTGGAAGTGGAGAAAAAAGCGCATGCGCCGCATGAAACGTGCAAAGCGTATGCACAAGACCGGGTCCTGAGCGGTGGCATGCTGGCACAGTGGACCACAGACCACAACCAACAACCGGCGGCGTACGGCGTGGGGGCATAGGCTAACCAGGCAGACTGGCGGGCTCCAGTTATCCGTTGGCCTCCTGTGCGAGGTCGGACGGCATGTGATAGAAAACGGGTATGCTGAGCGGTGATGACTAACTGGAGCTTTGATGGCTCCGACCCGCTGCGGGGTGTTTCCCGCCAGGAGATACCCGCTGATCTGGGTTCAAAAGACACAAAACCCGTGGTGGGCGTTTGTGTCTGGGATTCCCAGTGCCCCCACCACTCCTCGTCTCACACTTTATACGCGCCAGGAATTGTCTATCTCAGTCCATACAAACCCCGATACAACTTTTTTTGTTAAACGGCAGGTTTATTTGGCAGCCGGTGTATAGCGGACTGCACAGTATTTCAAAGTGGATTACAGCGGGCGATGAGCATGGAAAAAAACCTGGAAGAAAAAATAGGGCGGGCGCTGGAAAACCTCCGCAGAGGAAGGTTTGTGCTCGTGTATGATGCGGACGGGCGGGAGGAAGAAGTGGACTTCGTCTTGCCCAGCATCCTGGCAACACCCGCCCATGTCATGGAAATGAGAAAACACGGCGGCGGGCTCATATGTGTCACGTTGTCTTCGGAGGTGGCGGAGGTCGCCGGATTACCCTACATGGTGGACGTGATAAAAGAGGCGGGGAGGGAATATCCCACTCTGAGGGCCCTCCACGAGAACCACGTTCTCCCATACGACACACACTCTGCCTTTTCAATAACCATTAACCACGTCACAAACTACACGGGCATAACAGACGTGGACCGGGCAAAGACCATCTCCGCCCTGGGCGAATACGTGAAAAGAATAGCGGGAGGAGATATGGGAAAGGAGGGGGCGGTGGAACTTTTTGTCAAAAACTTCAGATCCCCTGGACACGTCCACCTTCTCAGGGCGGCGCCTGGGCTCCTGAAAAACAGGGAGGGGCACACGGAGCTGGCCACCGCTCTCTGTCAGATGGCGGGTCTCCCCCCGTCCGCCGTGATATGTGAGATGATGGGCGACGACCATATGGCCCTTCCGAAAAAAGAGGCGGAGCGCTACGGGAAAGAAAAAGGATATGTCCTGCTTGAGGGGTGGGAGATAAAGGAGGCGTGGAAAGAATGGTGCGGGTGATGGCAACAGGTGTCTTTGACATCATACATCTGGGACACATACACTTCCTTGAAGAGGCAAAAAAACTGGGCGACGAACTGGTCGTAGTTGTGGCCAGCGACACAACCGTGAGGCGCAACAAACACCACCCCATAAACCCGGCGGAGGTCAGGGCCAGAATCGTTGAGGCCCTCAAACCCGTTGACAGGGCGGTTGTGGGACACGAGGACGACCCCCTGCGGATAGTTGAGGAACTCCGCCCGGACATAATAGTGCTGGGATATGACCAGCCCTTTGACGAGAGGGAACTGGAACAAAAGCTGAGAGAGCGGGGGCTGGAAGTGCGGGTCATACGACTCTCACACTACGATGCTGATCTCAATGGCACGAGAAAACTCATATTCCGGATAGCGGAGCGGCTTGCCAGGGAGGAGTTGTACGGTGGTGGAAAGATTGGAAAGAAAAACGGCGGAGGGTAGAATGGGGTAGAATGCCAGAGGGATGGACATGAAAAAGATAGGTGTCGTGGACACAACCTTTGCCCGGGTTGACATGGGCGCGATAGCCGTGGACGAGTTGAAGAAGCAGGGCACCGGTTTCAGAATAATACGCAGGACGGTCCCAGGAATAAAAGACCTACCCGTGGAGTGCAAAAAATTGATAGAAGAAGAGGGATGCGACGTGGTGATGGCTCTCGGCATGCCAGGGGGGGAGGACATAGACAAAATGTGCGCCCACGAGGCCAGCACGGGCCTGATACAGGCACAGCTGATGACCAACACCCACATAGTTGAAGTCTTCGTCCACGAAGACGAGGCGGGCGACGACAGGGAACTGCTCTGGCTTGTTGACAGGAGGGTACGGGAGCACGCAGAAAACGCATATCTCCTCGCCTTTGACCCCGATGCTCTCATAAAAAAAGCGGGCACCGGACAGCGGCAGGGGTTTCCGGATGAGGGCCCCATAACCACCTCCAGAAAAAAAGGAGACATAAAAGCAGGGGCAGAGGAGAAGGGAGAAAAAGCGAAAAAAAGTGGAAAGTCATCGCGACAGAAGAGTGGAAAATCTTCGTGACAATCAAACAACCACAGACAACCACAATTCTCTTAATACACAAAACAATTACAGGATATAAGACAGTGTCGGATGGTGTTGGATGCCTCAACGGAGATGGTCAGATGGAACTCAGCAGAGAAGAATGGGTGTCCCTGGTACTGCGTAACGCGGAAGAGGTTGTCACAAGAGAGGAGCTGCTGGCTCTCTACGACAAAGAAGAAAAACTCGCATACATAGGGTTTGAGCCGTCTGGCCTGGCACACGTCGGGTGGGTGATTCAGGCAGAGAAGGTCAAAGACCTCCAGAAAGCGGGGTTTGATGTCATCATATATCTGGCTGACTGGCACGCATACATAAACGACAAGTTCGGAGGAGACATAGAAAAAATAAGGGAGTGCGGCAGGTACATGGAGGACTGCTTCAGAGCCCTGGGGGTGGACGAAAACAAAACCCGGTTCCTGTATGCGTCGGAACTGCTGGACACCATGGACTACTGGGAAAAGGTGCTTAGAATATCCAAAAAAACCACCATACAACGGATGAAAAGAGCGCTGACCATAATGGGACGCAGAGAAGAAGAGGGTGAGATGGACGCTTCCAAACTGATATACCCCGCCATGCAGGCAGCGGACATATTCCAGATGGGCGTGGACCTGGCGCTGGGCGGGATGGACCAGAGAAAGGCCCACATGCTGGCCCGGGACGCAGCGGACCGTCTGGGCTGGAAAAAATTTGTGGCCCTCCACACACCTCTCCTCCCCTCACTCTCCGGTGGAAGCAGAATGGATCCCATAGAGGGAAAGATGAGCAAGAGCGACCCCTCCACAGCCATTTTCATCCACGACTCGCCGGAGGACCTGGAGAAGAAATTGAAAAAGGCCTTCTGTCCCCAGGGCGTGGTGGAGAACAACCCCGTGCTTGAGATGGCGCGGCTTATCGTCTTCCCCATCCTGGGCGAACTGGTGATAGACCGCCCTGAAAAGTTTGGCGGGAGGATAAGATTTTCCGACTACATGGAGCTTGAGAGGGTGTACGAGAAGGGCGAACTGCACCCCCTTGACCTCAAAAAGGGCGTTGCCGCAGCGCTTTCGGACATACTGGCTCCGGTGAGAGATTATTTCGCCCGCAGGCCAGAAAACCTTGAGAGGGCAAAAGAGCTCGTGGGAATATGACCCATGACCAAGACAAAACCGCTTGTCAGAGGTGTCAGAGGTGGACGGATGGAGATCCTGAAACAGGAGGTGTGGATTCACCGGGACGAAAAGGTGGTATCGCTTGAAATATTCAACAGGGGAAAGAGGGTGTTTTACAGCTACACATACATGTTTAAAGGGCGAAAGGGCGACTGGCGCCCGGCCGTGAGGTGGGACAACTACGAGTCGCCGCACGTGGACAAATACGACGAAAACCGTGCCCTGATAGAGACACAGCCATGTGGAGAAAAGCGCCTGGATGACGTGGTGAAACTCGCCACAATATTCAGAAAGAACCTGCTCGCAATGGACCTGTCGGGTTTATAAACCGGCGGATGTGGAAGATTGGAAAAGGAGCACAGAGGGCGGAGTGAAAAAATGAGAGTTGAGATTGTCAAAGAGTACAGCCCGGCCGAGATGGAAGAGATGAAAAACGGGCTCCTCAAAAAATACGGGTCTAGGAGCGTTCTCCAACAGAAAATAGCCCACACCGGCTGCACCCGGCCGGAGTACGTGGATGATTACATGCTGCTGTATGCCCTGGAGAGCAAAAACCCCTCCTTCCGCCATACACGCATATACACCTCCCCGGAGGTCACCTTTGCACTCACGCCCAGGAGGATGGAACTGCTGGACTTTCTCGCAGAGCACAGGGTTGAGTCCATAACACACCTCGCAGAGACTCTGAAAAGGGACTACAAAAACGTGTACGACGACATACGGGTCCTGTCTGATTATGGACTTGTCTCACTTGTGAGAGACGGCAGAAAAGTCCGCCCCGTGCCAGAGACACAGCGCATAACCATCACAATAGGACCATACACCTATGGTGGAAGCGGAGAAGCGGCGGGGAGACAGATAAAAGGAAAAGAGTGAGAGGTATAAGATGAGAGGTATAAGCGATGAAAAAAGCATCACCGGCATCCCTGTCTGACATGCTGTCTCTCATACGCCCCCACAACTGTGCCATGAGCGGCGTGGCCAGCGTCCTCGCCCTGTACATAGCCGTGGGCGGAGCCTTCTTCCTCCACAGCCCCCTAACAGTGGTAGAGGTTTTCCTCATATCTTTTCTCTTCGCATCCGCCGGGAACGCCCTCAACGACTACATGGACAGAGACATAGACCGGACAGCACATCCCCACCGCCCCATCCCATCCGGAAAAATAAGAGCCGAGAGCGCCCGCACATATTCATTCGTCACATTTGCTATCCTGGTCGCCTGGTCCTTTTTCCTCCACCCCCTGGCATTCGCCGTTGTGGCAACCAGCGCCGTCGTTATGATTTCCTACGAGTACCACCTGAAAAAAAGAGGACTTCCCGGAAACCTGGCTATAGGGTGGCTCACCGGATGTGCCTTCCTCTTCGGCGGAGGAGCCGCGGGAAGGATGGAAATAGTCGGGTTCCTGGCCCTGCTGGCGATGCTTTCAACCGTCGGGAGAGAGATAGCAAAAGACATTGAAGACGTGAAATCCGACCGGGGCCAGAGAACAACTCTGCCCATGAAAATCGGTGCCAGAAGGTCCTCTGCTGTCAGCGGGGCTTTCTTCCTGTCCGCCGTGGCGCTCAGCCCCCTGCCATACCTGATCGGCGTGCTGCAGACATCCTACTTGCTGGTGGTGGCAGTGTCGGATGCAATATTTATATACAGCGTCTATCTGCTCAAAAAAGATGTAACCCGGGCTCAGAAAACATCCAAGGTCGCCATGCTGTTCGGGCTGATAGCCTTCTTCGTCGGAAAAATAACGATGTAGTAATCTGATAAAACAGGTGACATAAAAAGGCGGAGGTGTACGAGAATGGCAGAAAAAAAGGCCGAAGCGGTCTATGATTACATACTCAGAGAACTCAGAGAGAAAGAAAAGATGCACATGGCGCTCATAGACCCTGACAAACAGTCCCCCCAAAAAGCAGGAGAAAAAGCCCTGGCAGCTGCCCTGGGCGGAACCAGTGCCATAATGGTCGGCGGCTCCACCGGTGTCACACAGCAAAAACTGGACGAAACCATAAAAGCCATAAAAGAAAGGGTTGAACTCCCAGTCATCCTCTTTCCGTCCGGCGCGTCGGCTATAACCCCAAACCTTGACGCTCTCTATTTTATGATGGCGATGAACTCCACAGACCCCCGTTTTCTCGTGGAAGAGCAGGCAAAGGCGGCACCTTATATCAAAAAGATGGGCATAGAAACGATCCCCATGGGATACGTAATAGTTGAGCCGGGGATGAAGGTCGGAGAGGTCTCCAGAGCCCGCCTTGTCAAAAGGGACGAGGCGGAGCGGGCCATCGGATACGCCCTGGCAGCGGAGATGTTTGGAATGAAACTCGTCTACCTGGAAGCGGGGAGCGGAGCGGACAGCCCCGTTCCACCGGACATGATAAAGGCCGTGCGGGAAAAACTTGACCCAAAAATACCCCTCATAGTAGGGGGAGGGATAGACGGCCCAGAAAAAGCCAGGACCGTGGCAATGGCGGGGGCGGACATAATAGTCACGGGCACACTCGTGGAAAAAGTCGGAGATGTGGAGGATAAAATAAGGGAGATTGTTGAGGCGCTGGGACGTTGATCATTATCCGGCAGATCACCGATGAGCCATTTCTATGAACATCCTGTGTATCCGCGTGTCTCCCGTCAGCTCTGGGTGAAAAGCCAGGGCCAGGAGGTTGTCCTGTTTCGCCATGACAACGGCATCGCCGAGCCAGCCCACGGGTCTGCAGCGGCCCCACGTCTCGGTTATCACAGGCGCCCTTATGAAGACGCCGTGGAAAGAGCCAATATCCTCCACTCTCACCTCCGCCTCAAAGGACTCGCGCTGGCGGCCAAAGGCGTTTCTGTCCACGGCCATGTCCATGAGTCCCAGCAGCTCTGTCCTGGTCCGCGTCACCTCGTCGTCGCCCCTTGAAGCCAGCAGGATGCAACCGGCACAGGTTCCCATGATGGGGATACCGTTCTTTCCTATCTCCCTTATCTTTTCAAAAAGGCCGTATTTCAGCAGCAGCTTAGATATTGTCGTGCTCTCTCCGCCGGGGAGTATGAGGGCATCAAGGTCCCGGAGGTGTTCCAGCCGGGTCACCTTTACAACGTCCCCTCCCCCCGCTGTTTCTTCCAGCGCTTTCTTTGTGACCTGTACATGTTCGTGAACTGATCCCTGGACAGCGACCACTCCAATTCTCATGGCGTTTCCGCTCCCAAAATCTCAGCTCTCCAGTATCACAATCTTATTTCGTCGTCCCAGTCCTCGCCGCCCTCGTCTTTGCCTTCGTCAAAGCCCGGGAGTTCATCCGCGGTTTCCTCGTCTCCAAAACCTTCTCCTCTCAGGCCGGCTTTTTTCTCCAGTTCTTCTCCGTGCATTATCGCCCTCTCGGCGTTCTTTATCGCCTCGGCGAAATCCCCTGCTTTGAAAGCATTCTCAGCCCTGGTGAAAAAGCTCTTCATCTGCGACAGGTCAACGTCCGTGTATCTCAAACTGTAAAGGAGTGCCTGGGCGTCTCTTATGAGATCCCGTGCTTTTTCCCGTCTGGCAAGTGTTTCTTCCAGGCGGCGTTCTATTGTGGAGAGATATGTTCCTGCACGTGAGAACTCTCTGGAGGCGAAAAAGTTTCTCGCCTCGTACAACATTGACTCCAGGCTGGTGGTGTCCACCCCCTTGAGCCGTGCCTCGTGTATCTTTTTTTCCACCTCCCGCATCTTTTCCCGTACCTCGTCCTCGCTTGTCTTTTCACCGTCCAGGTCCTCGTCGGCGATGGAAAGATCCTGTTCAGACGGGGGCGGCGTCTCCGGGGGCGGAGGAACCGGCTTGAGATGGGGCTTTTTTCTGCGGGCCGGCTGGGCGGGTTTCTGCTCCTCCATGGTCATACCCTCTTCCCCAGGCACGTCAGTGGGCGTTGATATCAGGCCGAGTTCTTCCCTGATCTCCTCTTCGTCCACATCTGGCTGTATGTCTTCTCTCTCCCGTGCCGCTTTTATGTCCGCCAGAGACACCACAATGGGGTACCTGAAACGGTCGTACATCACCCACCCCACGATTATGACCATGAAAACCGCCAGAGATACGTAGCCGAACAGGACATAAAGCATCGGATTTGAGCCAACGTATATCTCGCGGGAAAGTGAGAAAGCAGGCAGGGGTTCGGCTGTGGCGTTCGGGAAAACCGTTGCAGACAGCATGTGAGTGCCCGTTCTGGGGAACGTCACATTGAAAACGAAGTCCTCACGGGCTCCGTTACCCAGCGAGATGTTCATCTGCCCTATTTCCTCCCCGTTGTCATACAATACTAGGGGGACGTCCTGGGCCAGGACACCGCTCGGGTTATAGACAGTGACACGGACCTCAACGTTCATTCTGCTCAAAACCCTCCCATAGGGGGAGACCACTTCTATTTTCTCCACCACCAGGTATGGCACGGGGTTTATGTGAACCACAAAAGGCGTCTGGGACGTGTCAGGGAAAGGTGTCCCTCCGGGCATTACCGCTTCGGCGTAAAACGTGAAATCGCCCGCGGCAACGGTGGGTGGTACGGTGATGTTAACCACTGTGGTGTTAAATCCATCCGCCAGCACATCCATGACAGGCATCTCGTCCACAGAAGGATATGCCCACCCCGCGGGCAGTCCTATGGTGTTCGGGTCCTGCTTTAGCGCAACCACCACACGGTCCCCTATGTTTCCACGGTTGTAGACCCTTATCTGCAACGAAAACGTCCGCCCGGGGTCAACGTGCACCTCGGACGGCACAATATTTTCAACTGCTGGTAAGGATGCCGGAACGACGGTTATATTTATGCGAATTGACGCGTTGAGATACCACTGGTAGTCGTCCGTGCCTGCCTTAAAAAAAATGTGATAGTCGCCTGCTGGCATCCCGGGTGGGACCGAAAAATCTGCGGAAAATGAAATACTCTCCGATGGCGCGAGTGTGGGTGTAATATACACCTCCGAACCATTGTCCAGGTGCGAGAGACCAGAAAGGTCCACGCTGATCTCTTTGCCCCCGGCGCTCATGTTGGAGGAGCCAAGGCCCTTGTCCATCGTTATTATAAAAGACTGGTCCGTGTCCTGGTTGTTTGTCAGAGAAAGGTTTACCGAGAAAAAAACATCAGGTCTCACAGGATAATCCGTCCTGTTATCTGCCACCGCCCAGGTCGCACAAGGGGGGATGGATTCCGCAAAAACGGGGTGTGACACAAAAAAGGGCGGTAGCAAAAAAGAAATGGTCAGAAAAAAGGACAGTGCCGCTGCTGTTTTCCCCGCTGATAGTCTCCTTCCGCGATTATTCCCATGACAAACACGAAGGTGTCCATTTTTCATATCCATCTCCCGGTTTAATATGGCAGCGGCCAATATATACTTATCTGTGAGAGTATGCCGCCGTTATAATCCCCTCTTCTTCTCCCAGGAGGTTTACAAAGCCGTAACGCTCAAACTGCACAACACCCTCTTTTATTTCCGCGGCTTCGGCTTCCACCAGCCCGGTGTCCTCCCCGCCCTCAGGGAGAAGGACCCTGCACTCCACGGTTTCACGTTTCCCTTTCTTGGGGGACACGGGGAGCCAGTGCACGATTTTTATCCCCTGCCTCAGGACCGAGAGGTCGTTCCCGGTGTATTCAAGGCTGAGGCTAAAATCTGTGTCCATGTCGGGGCCAGATCCTTTCAACCGCACAACGAAGTTTGCCAGGTCTTTTAGCCGTATCATTTCGCCGTCCTTGAAAGACCGGACGTCTTTTTCAGCCAGAAAAACACCCAGAGACGGGTTTAGTCGGAGGGTTCTCTGCCCCCACTCCGGGTGGTCGGGGTGGCGGGGCGGTTTTGCCACCAGGGGATCCCGGGCGCCGAAGATTGACGCTTTTATCGGGCTGGCAACGAAGAACATCCTCTTGGCAATGGGGTCAACTATCTCCCGGTTGTAGGCGTATAGTGTGTCCCACGAAAAGACTATGTCCACGGGCTTGATGCCCACCTCAACCCAGTAGCGCCTGATGGCATCGGGTCTTATCCCCCTCCTGGCCATTGCCCTGAGTGTCCCGAGCCGGACGTCGTCCCAGCCACTGTACTCTCCCTTCTCAATGCCCTCTTTTATGGTGGACGTTTTCAGCACCACACCCTCCATGGAAACCCAGCCATAGTGTATGAACACCGGCTCTTTCCATCCCATGTAGCGGTAGATGTATTTCTGGCGGAGGGTGTTGTTCAGGTGGTCTTTCCCCCTCAGGACATGGGTCATCCCCATGTGGTGGTCGTCCACCGCCACGGAGAAGTTGTAAAGGGGATAAACGCGGTACCGTGTGCCTGTCCTTGGGTGCGGTGACTCAACGATTCTCATGGCCACAAAATCCCGGAGGGCCGGGTTCGGATTCGAGAGGTCCGTTTTTATGACCAGGCTGGCTTCTCCCTCGGCGTATTCGCCTCCGAGCATTTTTTCCCAGTCGTCCAGCTGGTCTTCCACGGGTCTCTCCCGGTGCGGGCAAGGCTGCTTTTTCAGCTTCATCTCCCGCCATGCCTCGTTTTCACAGGTGCACACATAGGCGGCGCCCTTTTCAAGGAGTTTTCTGGCGACGTCATAATATAGCTGGAACCTGTCGCTCTGAAAATAGACCTCATCTGGATGGGCGCCCATCCACTCCATGTCCTCAAGTATCATGTCATAGGCGTCGGGGTCCACCTTTGTGGGGTTGGTGTCTTCCATGCGAAGGATGAGCTTTCCACGGTACATGCGGACGTACTCGTCGTTCAAAACAACGGCCCGTGTGTGGCCAATGTGGAGTGGGCCGGAAGGGCCGGGTGCAAAGCGCATGACCACGTTGCCAGGGGTGGCATCCGGTAGAGGGGAGAGGCCTGTCTCCTTTTTCTTCTCCTTTTTCTCAAGCAGTTCTGGATAGGACTCTTCAAGCAACCGCTTTTGTTCTTCTGGGGGGAGAGAATTAACCTCTTCTACAATTTTTTTTGTGATTGCTGCCATCTCTCTGGCCATAGGCTTCCACTCGGGGCGCTCTGCCATGACCTTCCCCATGACGGAGCCAACGCTGGCCTTTCCGCCGTAAAGGACGGCGTTCTGGATGGCGAACTTTTTCACCACCTCATCTATCTCATGCTCAGAGGCGTCTCGCCCGCTATCATCTGGGCTGCCGTTTCGCAGGCCGTCTTTTTTTCGCTTATCTCCCATGTCTCCCATGCGAAAGGGATGGGTTTTTTGTGTATTTAAATGTGACAGAAGCTGTGCCAGCAACTATGCTATTTTTTCCCTTTGACACCCTCCGCTTCACGGTCACCGTCCCCCGCCGCCTCCATAATTTTTATAGAAAATATCACATTCAGGTCACATGGGCAAAAAGTGCAAACTCGGAAAAACACCTGAGGCGTACGGCTACTGCAGTGAGTGGATTGGCTCAAAAGGGATGACAGCCATGCCCGCTGTTGGCAACATATGTGATTACTGTCTCAACTACGTAGAAGACGAAGACCAGACACCCTGATCATGTGAAGTCACCTATCGTCTTCTGGGACCCATGAGCCCCATTCCCGCCCCTGTCTCTCCCACCATCTATCTTTTTACCCTGCCCGGGTGGTGTTTTTTTATCAGTGGGGAGGTCAACGCCAAAAATCTTCTTAACAACTCCCGGCCCGAAACCCGGGAGGTTCTGTATAACTCGCGGGTCTGCGGATAGCACATCTGACAGACTCCGATAACCGTACGCATAGAGTGTCCTGGCGCGCTTCCTTCCAACACCTGGCAGTTTGACAAGGGGGAGAAGCTCCTCCCGTATGCCATGGGCTACCCTCTTCTCAACCCGCCTGACAGGGCCCTCCATCTCAGGGGCGAAGAGGGATGCTATGGCTTCCATTGCGTGCAACAGCCACCGGGCCGTCTCAACCCTTGCGTGGACATCTCCCGGCCCAACCCCGAAGCTCTCAGCGAGGGTGTCGTCGTCCTTTTCCTCAATCCAGTCGTAGAGCAGCAGAGCGGTTTTGACCTCCCTCAAAAACAGTCCGTACTCGTAGCCGTCTTCGGGAACGGGCAAAATCAGGGTGCTGAACAGGGGCTCAAGCCGCTCTTCAACCCGGTCCATCTCCCCCGGGGACATGTACAGTTTGAGCATGTCCGGGGTAGCAGATATGGCGTGGAGGATTCCGAAATCAATTTTCGCTCCCCCGCCGCCCACCTTTAAAATAACAGATGCGCCACGTTCCACGGCCTGTTTGAGAATCACCGCTGACTTCGGGTCTACATAGAGGTTGCTGACCAGTTTACCGAAACGTGTCACGTCAAAAAACTCGCCATCGCGTGTCAAAAAACCAGTTTCCACGAGAAAAGAGAGGGCTTTTTCCACCTCTTCTTCTATTTCCACAACGTCTCGCTGACACACATAAAATGTTCCGCCCAGAAAGTCCATCAACTCATCCACAGTTGAGCACGTGCCCGTTGCGAAAAGCCCGAGGATGTGTTTTCGCAGAGCCGTGGCAACACCGAGTTTTGAGTATATCTCCTCCGGTTCTCCCAGGACATACCTCTCCATCAACCCCCAGACGTCTCTCTCTTTTCTGGCAACGATTATAGCCTCCCCATAGGGATCAAGGCCTGGCCGCCCCGCACGGCCGCACATCTGTTTTACCTCAAGGACGGGAATGTACCCGCTTCCAAAGTCGGGGTCATAGCGCCGGACATCCCTTATTATGACGCGTCTGGCGGGCATGTTTATGCCCGCAGCCAGGGTGGGTGTGGCAACAACACATTTGACAGACCCGCTCCGAAACGCTCTCTCAACGAGTCGCCGCTGAGAAGAGGACAGGCCGGCGTGGTGGAAAGCAACACCGCGGGACATACACCACACCAGCCGGCGGTGGAGAGAACTGGCCTCTTCAACATCCACTTCTCCCATCATCACGTCTTCTCCTGGAGCGCCCTCGCCAACCTCAACACCGAGGTTTAGAGCTATTCGTCTGGCCTCCGCCTCAGCCGATTTTCTGCTGGAAACAAAAACTAGGACCTGACCGCCCTCCTCAACGATCTCCCGGACCATCCCAAGAACCTTGCTCTCCCCCCCGGGGTATTTCACAGGCCTCTCCTCGCCATCGGAGAAATGCAGCCTGTTGGCGAAAAAAACACCCTCCCGGAGAGGGGTCGGCCGCCACTCGCTCTTCACCAGCACGGCGTCCAGCCAGACCGCTATGTCCATGGCGTTTGAAATCGTCGCAGATAGAGCTATGATTTGCGCACCCGGGCTCAGGTGTCTCAGGCGGGCAAGGAGGACCTCCATTGTTGGCCCCCTGTCAGGGTCGTTCACCAGATGGACCTCGTCTGCCACTATGACTCCCACGCTCTTTCCCCATCGCTCCCTGTGGCGGAGTATTGAGTCTGCTTTTTCGCTTGTGGTCACCAGAATGTCATAGTTCTCAACTCCCTCCTCCACCATATCAACGTCTCCTATGCTCATGCCCACTTTTATGCCCAGAGAGGAGAATTCTGCCATGTCCTCGTATTTTTCCTGCGCCAGAGCTTTTAGAGGGACTATATAAACACCTTTTTTCCCCGAAAGAACGCCCTGCAGAAGAGCCAGATATGCTATCAGCGACTTGCCGCTGGCAGTTGGAGCAGCCACGACAACGTTTTTTCCGCCCAGAACGTGGGGGATCGCCTCGGCCTGTGGGGGATAGAGGGAACGTATTCCCTTTGACAGGAAGAGGTCAACTATGCGGCGGTCAACTCCGAGTTCTGTCAGGTCTCCGACCATCATCGGATTCTGGTCTGTTCTGGCGGTATAAAGATTTTTGGGGTGCAGGAGCGGGAAATGAAAGTGATGAATAAAGGTGATTGACGGATGAGGGTGATGAAGCAACGGAACCATTTTTGTCCCACAAAAAATCCTTAAACCCCGCCCGTGTTGGGTGTCCCATGGCAAAGCGCACGTTCGTTGTCGTCGGTCACAAAGTTTCCACAGCCCCGGACTTCACGCTGGATGACCTGGCCGGTTCTACTGGACGACTTGACATCCTGCTCCGGGCCATACACTCTGCGCTCCTCATATCCCATGGAGTGCGTCGGGACTCGGAGATATACCTAGTGCTCCGGGGACCCCCGGACCCGCCAATAACACTACGCGTAGATGGTGAAAAAGTCCGGTATCTCAACCCGGACGAACGCAGCACCGGGGCACTGGTCAGACAGGCACTGATAAAAGCCAGAAAGCTCGGGTCCGAAACCGGGTCCGAGTGGATGGAGAGCACGCCCGGTTTTTTTGTGTCCAGAAAGGGGCTGGGGGATGTGCTGGATCTCTTTGAAAAAAGGGACCTGATTTACCTACACGAAAAAGGAGAGGACATAAGAGGCGTGGATTTGAGCGGAGAAGAAGTGTATCTTCTGAGCGACCACGTTGATTTCACCCCCGAAGAGGAGAATCTCATTGAAAAAAAAGGCGCCAGGCGTATCTCGCTCGGGCCAGTGAACCTTCACACCCACCACGCTATAATACTGGTTCACAACGAACTGGACCGCAGGGGGGTCTGAGAAAAACCGCCGTCCTGGTTGTCTGTGTGGCGCCAGACATAAACAAACCTGCCGGTTGAACCGTCTATGAGGCACTTCATGGTCCCATCCTTTTTCTCCAGGAAAAAACCGAACCGGGTTATGCCGCCGTAGAAACCGGGAGAGAGTGCGCCGGAAAAAAAACCAGAGGGGTCTGGCTGTGTGACATTCGCCTCTGTGCCCAGCCACACGTCGTTTCGCACCTCTCCGCCGGAAAAAAAGTTTGAGAGAACTTCGTCTGACTGCTTAAAGACCTCCTCCGCGCCCCCATACGAAAGGATATCTCCTATTTCTTCCCTGCTGTAAACCTCTCTTCCGCCGCCTCCCCATTCCTCAAAAAGACAGTTCCCTCCTCCGGATAGACGTGTGACGTTAACAGTGTAGCCCTCCCCTCTTGGTGTTGAGACGGTTATGTTCCAGTAGTCAACGTTTGCCGAGAAGTTTTTGCCGTATCTGGTAAAAGAGACATATGCGTCCGGGTGGGCTGAGACAAAATCTCCCATGGCGGTGTTGTTAGCAGCGGCATCTATGGCGTCTCTGGCGGCGAAATCCGCTGGTATGCTAGAAGACGCTGATGAGACGACACGCGGAGGCACGATGGTGAGCGATGTGACCTCTTCCTCCAGAGAGGGTATTTTTTCCAGAAAACTCGTATAACACGGGGCGGTGTCTGTGCCAAAGGTTATCTCCGTCCCCCCGGGATAGATCTCGCTGGCAGTGGACACCGCCAAGGTCTCCGTTTTGTTGCCGTTCAAATTTTGTTTGACGTGAAGACGTGTGTATACTGAAAAAAAGGTCTCGTTGACAACCCATATCTCCATCTCAAACGCCTCTATTCCAAGTGCCGTCTTTGTCTCTTCGTCAACTGTGACGTCCAGAACCAGGGCGGGTGCTCCTTTGAAGTTTTCCGCCCGAATGGCGTGCCAGTCGTATGCCACGCCGCCAACCTTTTTGACCGCTCTCTCTCCCAGCCAGAAGGTCCTGTTCTCTCTGAGAACAGCGGGATACACGGGCGGTGTCTCTTCTCCCGGCGCAGGATAAAATGTCACCCTGTCAATAGAAGTTATCTCTTTTTCTTTGGAAGCAAAACTGAAGTAAAAAGAGGAGCGGGAAACAGTCTGACGCTGGATAACCGTCCTGTTGTTCTTTTCCAGAAAATTTGACTCCACTATCCTCACGTCTCCCGACACACGCACACTCCCGGATGAGGTGGCTATGCGCCCTTCAACGCCGAGGTTCTGGGTGCGGGAGAGGTTTACTGCCGCATGTTTTTCCATGAAACCATCTTCCACCCCGCCCACGTTCTCCCAGTCAGACATCTTTCTTTCAGATGTGCCGTTGGCCCAGAACCAGACCTCTTTTACAGTCACTTTCTGTCCGTTATGTGTGGTGGAATATATGCCATCGGGGTTCCTCGCGTGGAAGAAGTTCTGTTCGTTATAAGAAACGACCTCCCCTTCGCGCTCCGATGGGAGTACTATCTGGAGCGGCGACACACGGAGGTTACGGCTGGTTGTGTACTCCCGCCCATGCTCGTCCACGACTGTCAGGAGCACCCTGTACGTGCCCGCCGTTTTGTAGTATTTCTCAACCTTTTCACCGGTGGCGTTTGTCCCGTCACCGAAGTCCCACAAGTATTTCTGTATGGGCGTTGAGGCTTCGGCTTTGAAAGATATGACCTTGCCCGCGATGGCCGTGGACGGGCATACTATCCGGGGCGAAGGTGGTCTGTACTCGTAGTAAAAAACCGTGCCGACAAATAACAGGACGACGAGGAGAACCAGCAGGGACGTTTTCTTTTTACCTGTGGAGGGGGGCTTTTTTCTCACCTTTTCCCCCGGGCCACCCCCGGGTTCCATGTCTTTTTTCGCCACCCGGCGTCTGTCCTCTTTTTTTTCAGTGTCCTCCGGGGGGGCTATTTCTATGGTCACAAAATCCCCGTCCAATGTTTTTCCGGTTTCATCGTCCAGCCCATCTTCTTCAATGCGCTCCAGAAAAGAGGTATCTTCTCCTACCCGGATAAAAATCTCATCTCCCCCAGCATCGTCTCCACGGTGTTCCACATGGCGGTCTGTTATGTCCACCATAACAAGCCCAGCCAGCGTTCCAAGTTTATTTTAGGAGGGACATGGCCTTTTTTATTCTTGCCACTCCCTCTTTTATGTTGTTAAGCGAGTTGGCATAGGAGAAACGTATGTGTCCCTCGCCCCGCTCTCCAAAAGCTCTTCCTGGAGTGGAAAGCACCCCGTGTCTGAGGAGGTGCATGGCGACGTCCTCCGATTTAATATCTCTCCCACCATCTGGGAGGTTTATCCTGGGAAAGACATAAAAGGCGCCCTGGGGGTGGTAGGTCTCAAACTCTTCCATTTCCTGGAGGGCGGAGACGATATAATCCCTCCTCTTTTTGAACTCCTCAACCATCCTCCTGACAGGGTCCTGCGGCCCCCTGAGAGCGGCCAGAGCGGCGTACTGTGTTGGGGTCGGAGGACACGCCACCGTGTAATAATGTATCTTTGCCACCTGGTCCAGCAGTTCTTTTTCGGCGTATATGTATCCCATTCTCCAGCCGGTCATGGCGTATGTCTTAGAAAAAGAGTTGACATAGACGTGGTTTTCCACCCTGCCCAGAAAGGATATGTGCTCTGCGTCGTATATTATTTCGTCATAGACCTCGTCCGACACAACAAAGAGGCCGTGGTCGTTGGCTATGTCCGATATCATCTTAACGATTTCCGCGTTAAACACCGTTCCCGTGGGGTTGGAGGGCGTGTTCACGATTATCCCCTTTGTTTTTGGGCTCAAAAGCCCCAGGAGGGTGTCCTGATCCGGGAGAAAACCGTTTTCGTATAGCAGCGGGTACCTCACCGGTTTCGCCCCCGAAAGGAAAACGTGTGAATCGTACAGCACAAAGCCCGGGTCCGGGACAAGAACCTCGTCCCCCTCTTCAAATAGGGACTGACACGCCGAAAAGAGTCCCTCGGTGGCACTCACCGTTACCAAGATGTTTTCGGCGTCCACATCTTTTTTCCAGCGGTGGAGTCTCCTGGCAATCGCCTCTCTGAGTTCGGGGATTCCCCTCGTGGGCCCGTACTTGTTTTTTCCGCTCTCAAGCGCCTTTTTGTACGCTTCTACCACGTGCTCTGGCGGCTGGAAATCTGGCTCTCCAAGGCCCAGCATAACCGTGTTCCCGTCGGCCATCTCAAACATGCGCCGTATACCTGACATGCGTATACGTTCAACTCTTCGGGACAACATCTTAAACCAACCTCTTGCTCAACCTTACTTCTCCTTACGTCGCTCTCCTTACGTCGTCTTGTTTTTCTCTTTTTCTATCCTTTTCAGAAGGATGGCGGCGCCTATTCCCTCTGCTATTCCCCTGGCCTTTTCCCACCATTCCTCCGCTCTCTCTGTTTCGCCCATGTCCCTATAGATGTTGGCCTTTTCAAGGTATATCTCCGCCAGGGTGTAGGGGCTTTTTGCTTTTTCCCCGTATTCAATCGCCTTTTCAACGTTTTCCATCGCCTGATCCCAGTTTCCCTTCAACCGGTATGCAATAGCATATGCCTTGTACACGCCGGAGAGGCCTATAGCGTCCCCTATTCTCTCAAGTATTTTAAGTGCGCCGTCCGCATAGTTTATCGCCTTGTCCGGTCTGCCGCTTCTGGCCAGCGCCTCGGCGGCGTTGAAAAGGGCCCATCCGACCATTGTTTTGTTACCTATTTTTTCCGCCACCGCCCCTGTTTTTTTGAAAAACGAAAAGGCCTCGTTCCATTTTTCCAGCTGGAGATATGTGTCGCCTATGTTGTTGTATGCACGTGCCAGCTCCCCATAGTTTTTGGTCTTTGTGAGGAGGTCAACGCTTTTCAGGTAATATTTGAGCGCTTTTTCAAGTTCCCCCTTTTCGTTATAGACGTTGCCAAATTCTATGAGTATCGGCCCAATGAGATTTACTTCTTTCTCTTTTTCTGCCAGAGACAGCGCCTCCGAATACTTCTCTATGGCCCTGTCAAATTCTCCCATACGCCAGTGGACATATCCGATCCCACGCAAGGCCTCTATTTTGTATTTCGGGGAACTGTATTTTTCCGCCATCTCAAGCACTTCTCTGTACAGTTTGCTGGCCTCCTGCCATCTGCTGGTCACCCTGTGGACGTCCGCCATCTTTTTCATGGCATCCATTTTTTTCTCCTCGTCCCCCGTTTTGTCAAATAGTTTGATGGCCTTTTTATAGCTGTCCAGAGCCGCTGACACTTCTCCTATGGCGCTTTCAGCATCGCCTTTTTTGACAAGAAGTTCGGCCATCTTTTTGTTCATCTTCTCCCGGGCCTTCCCCCTTTTGTTCTTTAGCAGTTTTTTAAGGCTGGAGGTGGCGTTTTCGTAATGAACACGGGCGTCAACGGGGGCGAGGGAGGACAGCGCTTTATCCCCCGCTTTTTCCTCAAACTCAACAGTTTTTTCCAGGTTGCCTGCCAGGGAATACTGGCGTGCGATCAGGTAAACATCCCCTCCCATCTCCTCAAGGGTTTCAGCCAGTGTCTCATGAACGCTCTCCGGGTCTTCCAGCTGGCGGTATACAAGCTCCCTTACCTCGGGATACTCAAATTTGAAATACCCGCTCTCATCCTCTCTGAGGAGGCGTGAAGAAGAAAGGTGGTCTATGGCGGCACGTGTTCTTGAGGGAGAAAGCATGCCCGATTTTGTCATGGCCCTTTCTATGGTTGAAATATTAAACCGGTCTCCAAAAGCAGAGGCGAATCCCAGTACCTTTCTAGAGTCGTGGTCAAGGTTTTTCACCTGGGAGAGTATTATCTCTTTCAGGCTACCTGGCAGGGGTATTGAGCTGAGGTCTATCTCCGTGTACCAGTAGGGGTTTGACCTGTCTATGTCCTCTTTTTCCATTATAGCGTTGACAACCTCCCGCACAAAAAGCGGGTTGCCCCGGGTCTCCTTGTAAAGACGTTTTATGAAAAGCGTGGGCATGTCCTTCACGCCGAGCATTTTTTCAACCATCTCCATGACGTCAAGGGCGTTCAGCGGACCCAGGGGAAGAAAATGTATGGACTGGTTCTCAGAAGATACCACGCTGTGGAGCGGGTGGCGTGGCGAAACCTCCTCGTCCCTGTAAGCCGCTATGCCCATTATCGGAGCAGAGGGCAACAGCTTCAGGAAGCTGGAGAAAAACGCCAGCGAAGAAGCATCAATCAGGTGAAAATCGTCAACCACTACCAATAGGGGGATGTGTTCTGCTATGTCCATAAAGATGTCGTTTATCGTTGAAAACAGGTCTTCCCGGTTTATTGAAGAGGCGCCCTCCCTGGAAAGAAGAGCGTTTTCAAGTGCCCGTATCTTCTTAAGGGTTATCTCAAACTCATCCTTCTCCTCTTTTACGAGGGAGTGTCTGTCTGTCTCACCGTATTTGCGCAGCAGTCGGATAACGGACTCATACGGCTGGTCTTCGGTGCTGCAGCGTGTTGAAAGAGTCCTGACCTCCGGGTGGCGTCTAACGAACTCCTCAACGAGGTGAGTTTTTCCTATCCCGGCGGGTCCTGTGACGAAAACCGCCTTGCCATATCCCTTTTTCACCTCTGAGAGAAAACGCTCAAGCTGCTCAAGTTCTTCTTCTCTTCCAACGAAGACGTTTTTTATCATCAACCGTCCCCCGTGTGCATTTCAAACTCTTGTTTCATATTCTTTTTTGCACTCTATTTTTCGCACTTTTCTTTGCTCTCACTGCACAGGGCATAACAGTTTGTATTAATAAATATTCCCCGACTCCCATACCGTTCTCATCTCACACATTTTTCTGTCCAATATCCCTATCACCCTTTATTTCCTAAAAACGAGACAAAGTTTTTTTTATAACACAGGTTTTTGGGGCAAACATGACGTCCATCCAGAGACCACGGGGCACCAGGGACTTCCTGCCAGCAGAGATGGAGAGAAGACGCCACATAGAAAAACTGCTGAGAGACGCCGCCGAGCGGTGGGGTTTCAGGGAAATATCCACCCCAACATTTGAAGAAGAGAGGCTTTTCATAGAACGATCAGGCGAAGGAATCGTTGAAGAACTCTATTCCTTTGAGGACAAAGGGGGCAGGCGGCTGGCACTGAGGCCAGAGTTCACAGCGGCCGTTATGCGTGTCTATGCCACAGAGATGAAAAACTGGCCAAAACCGATAAAACTTTACTATTTCGGAAACGCCTTCCGGTATGAAAGACCCCAGAGCGGCAGGTACAGGGAGTTCTGGCAGTTTGGCGTTGAGACGATAGGATGCGCCACCCCCCTTGCCACAGGCGAATCTATAGCGCTTGCCATGAAAATGGTTTCCGCTGCCGGAGTAAAAGAGCCCGTTCTCCGGGTTGGACACGTAGGGATACTCAAAAAGATCATTTCCAGCCTCGGCCTGCCAGAAGAAAAACAGCGGGAGGCGATGCGGGCACTGGACAAGGGAGACCGGGAGAACTTTGAAGAGGTCGTCTCCGCGTCAGAAAAACCCCTGTCGGAGATGCTCATTGAATACATGGAAGCCAGATATGATCTTGGCCGGGCGAAAGCGGTGCTGAAAACAATGTCCGGGGACACGGCCTTAACACAGAAAAACATAGACGACGATGTTGGTCACCTTGAAAATACCATTCGGGTGGCGGAGTCACTGGGATGCAAAAACATATCCGTTGACCTGGGCATAGCCAGGGGACTTGACTATTACACGGGGGTGGTGTTTGAAATAGACGCCCCGTCTCTTGGAGCGGAAAAACAGGTGTGTGGTGGGGGAGAGTACGAGCTGGGAACGCTTTTTGGACTCCAGCCCGTTGACAGCGTCGGGTTTGCACTGGGTTTTGACCGCCTGGTGCTGGCCAGCGAGGTGGACGTGGAAGAAAAAGCCCTTGATTTTTTCGTCATAGACCTCAGCAAAACAGAAAAAACCCGTTCCACAGCACTTGAGATTCTGCTCTTTTTGAGAGAACACGGGTGCAGAGCAGACATTGACCTGATGGAGCGTGGGGCGAGCAAAGCTCTCAAATACGCCTCTTCCCGTGGAACAAAATGGGCCATCCTGGTGGGCGAGAGAGACATTGAAAAAGGGGTGGTAACACTCCGGGACATGAAAACAGGGGAGCAAAAAGAGATGCCCGCGCCCGGAAAAGCGTCTGGACCGGAAGAAGAAGATTCATGGGTGTCTGGTTGGCTAAACTTTTTAAAACAGGTAGTGATTTCCATTTGGTAAATGGCATACAGATTGCTCTTGCCGGACGGTGAGCTTTTCTGCTCAATATGCAAAGCCCCTGTCACAGCCACCTCCACCGTGTGTGGCTCATGCGGGGCCACATTAGCTGATACGCTGCCAGGGAAAAGATGTCCCCAGTGCGGCACACCGCTCCCCGAGACCGCAAAAGAGTGCCCGAAATGTGGGATGGTTTTCAAACCCGCAGAGAGACCGCCTCCTCTAACGGGCGGGGACGAAGAGTTTCTCACAAAGCTGCTTGAGTGGGGGAAAAGGGTTGCAGAAAAAGAGAGAGAAACCCTGGAGGACAAACTTGAACAGGAAATAGCCACACAGATATTCCAGAGGGCTGTCCAGCGTAAACCCGCTGTCCTGGCGGAGGAGGTGGAAAAAGCGGCTGATGAAAAAAGGAAAGCGGAAGAAAGAAGTGAACTGCTTAAAAGCGTGGCAACTCCCATAGAGATTGCTGAGCTGGGCAAAGAAGAAAAATACAGGGAGATAGAGCGTCTTATACAGGAAAAAGAGAAAGAGCTGGCACGGCTGAAAGGCAAAAAGGGCGTGGCTGTTGAGAAAAAGCGTGAGAAACTGACCAAGGAAATAGATGACCTGAAAAAACAGCTTGACCGGATAAAAGAACAGACAGACAAAATAAAGAGGCTGGGGGAGATACACAAAAAGGCCTCTCAGTTGACAGAGGAAGAACTCAGAGAAAAAGAGCGGCAGCTGGAGATGCGTCTGGCAGAGTTCAAAAAAGAGGTTGAGAGGAGAGAGAAAGAAAAAGAGGAAATCAGACGCAAAATGGGAGAACTCGCAGAGATGGAAAAACGCCTCCGCTCGTGGGAGGCAGAGCTGGAGATAAAGGAAAAAGAACTCGTTGAAAAAGAGCGCGAACTCATGGAGAAGATGTCCTCTATGGAGGGGGGAGAAAGCAAAGTGAGAGAGGAGGCGGAGAGGGAGGGGGATGAGAGCGCTGTTAGGGTTACCGGGAGTATAACACCGGAAGAATGGTTGCGAGCACAGAAAAAGCTCCAGCAGGAAGTCTTCGCCCTCCACCTGGGTGTTGAGCCCGGAGAAATAGAAAGCAGAGACGAGGACACAGGCGGAATAGAAGACCAAACTGCCGCCCTTAAAAAGGTGATAGCAGAAAAAGAAAAGGAGATTTCCGCTCTGAGAGAAGAAATAGACGAACTTAAAAAGGCCATGGCGGAGGAAGGAAAAGAAGAATACCGGAAAGCTATTGAAGATCTGGAAACGGCAAAAAAAGACCTGGAAGATAGGGACAAGACGATAAAAGAGCTGAAAAATGAGATTAAAAAGCTCAAAAAAGAGATGGCGAAAATCAAAAAAGACCTTGAACAGAGAGAAGAGTTTGACGAAGATGTCAAAAAGATACTCAAGGTCCTTGACGACCTGCTTGAAAATCTGCCCGAGGAGGTCGTGGATCGCTTCGCCCTGTCTGATGATTTCAAACTCTATGAAAAGGTCCTGGACCGGTATGGTCTGTAAGACCGGCGTGAACTGTGACGAGACTAGAAAATAATGAGGAAATGATGAGGTGCTCTGATGGGTCTCAGAGACAGAGCCCGGGAAAGACTTGCGGAGATGCAAAAAGAGGAAGAAAAAAGAGAGGAAACGCTGGAGGCAAAAGGGCCCGAGGAGAAAAAGATTCCCGAGGAGTTCCTCTCAACGCTCACATCCGTGCCCGGGGTCGGAAAGGCAAAAGCAGAGGCGATATACAGTGCGGGTTTTGAAACTGTGGAGGACATACTCGCGAGAGGAGAGAGCGCTCTTATGAGCGTGGAGGGGGTTGGAGAACAGCTCGCAAAAACGATAATAGAACATCTGTCCAAACAAAAGGCCGAACAAAAGGTAGAGGAAGAAGAGGAGAAAAAAGAGGAAATAGAAGAAAAAGCAAAGGAAGAAGAAATAGTCGGAGAAGAAACGGGTGTTGAGGGCGTGTCCGCTGCTGGCGAAGTGTCCGCCGCGGAAAAAGAAGCCATACAAGCCCCCACACAAGCTGTGGCCCCTGTGGCCCCCGCCACAGCGGGTATTGGTATCCCGGACTTTGACAGCATACTGGGCAGAATAAGAGAGCTTGAGGAAAACGAGAAAAAATATCGTAAAAGAGTTGAGGAGTTGGAGAAAGACAGAGAGACTCTTGAGAAAGAGAAAAAAGCCCTCGCCAAAGAAAAGGAAGAGGTGGAAAAACTTCGCCGCCGTCTGGAAAATGAGAGGAAAGAGATTGAAAAGCTCAGGGCATCCGTTGAGAAAGAGAAAAAAGATTTCACCAGAGAAAAAGAGGAATTTGAGAAGCGCTGGAAAGCCCTGGAAGAGAGGGAGAGCGCCCTTGAAAAGAGAGAATTATCTGTTGAGGAGAAAGAGAAGCGGCTCGGAAAAGCAGAAAAAGAACTGGAGGAAAAAAGGAAGAAGCTGGAAGAAGATTTCAAAAAGAAAGAAGAAAAGCTGAGAGAAAAAGAGGAGTCCCTGGAGAAAGAGAAAAAGAGGGCCAGGGAGGAGATGGAAAAGGACATAGCCGAGCGCCTGGCAAAGATTGAAGAGAAAGAGAAAGAAATAGAGACTCTCAAAGAAGTCCTTGACGAAGAAAGAAAACAGTTTGAAGAAGAAAAACGTGCGCTTATGGAAAAGCTTGAGGCCGAGAGGAGAGCATTTGAAGAAGAGATCTCGGAAAAGACAAAGGCCCTGGAAGAGAGAGAGCTGGCTGTTGAAAAAAGGGCGGGGGAGGTAGAAGACCGGCTGTCCAGGGGGCTTGCGGAGATAGAGGCGCGGGAAAAAGCGCTGGATGAGCGGGAAGCACGGCTTGATGAAAAAGAGGAAGAACTGCAACGACTCAAAGAGGGCATAGTCCTTGGAAAAGATGAACTGTCAAAGAAAGAAAAAGATCTTCTTGAAAGGAGAGAAGAACTTGAAAAAGAGTGGAAAAAACTTGAAGATGAGAGGGCAAAGATAAAAGAAGAAAGAAAATCTCTTGAAGAGAAAAAGAGGGCACTGGAAGAAGAACTGGAGAAGTTCAAAGCGGAGAAGAAAGAGGTAGAAGACCTCAAAAAACAGGTTGAAAAACGCGAAAAACGTCTGGAGCGGGAAAAAGAAAAGCTGGAAAAGAGACAGGAAGAACTGCGGGAGAAAGAAAAGGCCCTTGCCGAAGAGAAACGGGAACTGGCAAAAGAGAGGCGGACGCTGGAAAAAGAGAGAGAAAAGATGGCTAAAAAGGAAGCGGAGCTGGCCGATCTCTCGGCACAGCTCGCTGAGAGAGAATCTCTTGTTGAAGAAAAAGAGGGGGCCATAGCGGAGAAAGAAGAAGAACTCGCCGCCAGGCTCCTTGAGTTTGAAGAAGAAAAATCCGCTTTTGAGAAAGAAAAAGAGGAGTTTGAGGATCTCAGAGAACGTGTTGAAGAGGAAAAAACAGAGCTGGAGCGACTGAGAGAAGAACTTGAAGAAAAGAGAGCATCGCTTGAAGAAAGGGAGAAGGCACTGGAAGCCCGTGAAAACGAGATAAAGAAAGTACAGGAGAAAGTGGAAAAACTCAAAGAAGAACTGGGCGCCGCCAGAAAAGAGGTAAAAGAGGAAAAGAAGGCCCTGGATCGGGAGAAAAAAGCATTTGAAAAAGAGGTTGAGAAAAAGCGAAGAGAACTTGAAAAGCTGGAAGCGCGGTTGCTGGAAAAGGAGGAGGCGCTCCAGAACGAGAAAAAAGAAATTGAGAAGATGAGGGGCGAGATTGAGGGGCTCAGAGCAGCGCTGGAAGAGAAAAACCGCGAAGTAGAAAGACGTCTGGCAGAGGCAGAGCGGCGGCTGAGAGAGGCTGAAGAAAGAGAAAGCTCCGTGGCGGAAAGGGAAAAAGAGGTTGAACGGGTCCTAGAAGACGTTGAAGAGAGGGAAAGGGAGATAGAGAAAAAACTTGAAGACGTTGAAGAGAGGGAAAGGGAGATTGAAGAGAAGAGAAAAGACCTTGAGGCCGAAAGGCGGCGGATAGAAGAAGAAAAAGAGGACGTCACAACCCTCTGGAAACGCATAGGGGCGGAGTCCGTCAAGCTGGAAAACAGGAGCGCAGAGCTTGATCGCAGAGAGAAAAAGATAAAAGAAAAAGAGAAGCAGATCTCTGACAGGGAGAAAGAGATTGAGCAGATGCGCTCGGAAATGGAAAAACGCATGCGTGACCTTGAGAGGCGGGAAAAAGAACTGGACGAACAACTGAAATCTCTTATGGAACAGGAAGAAGAGTACCGGGCTCATCTGGCTGTTATTGAAGAGAAACAGAGAGAACTTGGAGAGAAAGAGAGGGCTTTGATAGAAAGAGAAAACGCCGTTGAAGAGAGAGAAAAACGGATAGGAGAAATGGAAGCAGAAGCGGAGAGGATAAGAAAAGAGGCAGAAGAAAAACTCGCTCTCGTTGAAGAAAAAATAAGAGCCATAGAAGAAGAGGAAAGACACATTGAGATACTCAGAGAAGAAGCTGAGCGGGAGCGGGCGGCGATTGAAGAAGAGAAAAACATCCTGGCTGAGAAAGAAAAAGAGCTTGAGAAAATAAAGAAGGGTGCTCTGGCCCTGATGCGATATGCGAAGAGCGTGGAAGAGAAGAGGATAGAAGAGAAGCTCAGGAAAATGGAAGAGAAGAAAAAAGAGCTGGAGGCGCTACGCCACACACTTCAAGTAACACTCAAAGAAAGAGAAAAAGCCGTGGAAGAAAAGGAAAGAATGCTGAGAGAGATGGAATCTCACCTGCTGGCTGAAAAAGAGAGGGTTGAAGCGAAGGCGAGAGAAGTTGAAGAGGAATATGGTCGGTTGCTGGCGGAAAAGGAGGAAATAGGGGAGATATGGGCCAGGATAGAAGAAGAGTCCCGCAGGATAGAAGAGCGGGAAAAATCTCTCAGGGACGCCGTTGAAGTGGAAAAGAAGCGGTTGATGGAAGAGATTGAGGAAAGGCGGAGAGAGGTAGAAGAAAAGGAAAAAGCCCTGGCTACCCTTGAAAAAACTCTTGAAAAGAAAGAAAAGACAATAAAAGACAGAGAAGAAGCCCTCAACCAGAGGGAAAAAGACATAAAGAAGAGAGAAAAAGAAATGGAGCGGCTGAAGAAACAGCTTGAAGAAAAACGTGCCCATCTGGAAAAGATGAAGGAAAGAATAGAGTCGCTGCTCGGAGAATGATATTCTATCCTCCCACCCTCGCTCATCCTCTAATACCAACATTCATATCACACCAATTCATATCACACCATCGCCCCCCGTGTTCACAAATTAGGCAATAACTATAAAAATGCGCAATTGAACGGCATGTCCGGGCGACCGATTTCAGAAAAACGAGCCGTGATAACATGACAGGAGATGGTATGCGAAAAACGATTTCGCTAACGCTGGTATTTGCAGCAATACTGCCTGCTGTGTCAGGGACTTTTGGAGAGACTTTGGAGGCTCACTCCCAGAATGGCCTTTACACTGCAGACGCGGACAGCCATCTCACAAATGAGCAATGGGATGACACATTTAAAACGCCCGGGGACAGGGAATATCCCCGTGGATATACACACCGTCCCCTGATAGCTCTTTACACTTCTCTGAGCTGTCCCAGCTGTATGGACAACGCCGAACCTGCCTATCAGACATACTGGCAGGAAAACGGCTATGTTGAGGGACAGCCGGTGAACCTCGTGGTTTTCCACCTGCACGCCGGAGGAAACAGAGACGACCCACTCTGGACCGAAGAGGGAAGCCAGTGGGCGGACCACCAGAACATAATAGGCACGCCAACGTTTCTGGTTGACGAGGGATACCGCAACCCGTCACCATCCTACAACGATTTGAAACAAGCGGTGGAAGAATCCGGAAACAGGGATGGGACGCCAGGTGCTGAGAACATTCCTGGTGGACAGGGCGAAGCGTTCAGAGAGACGGAGATAAGGGTCTGGTCCATGTACTCAAACGGAACGTTCCACATCCAGGTGTGGGTCGAATACATAGGGAAACACGGCGGCAACCCCCTCATAAACCAGGACCTGAACGGCCTGATAAACATCTGCATGGTGGAAGACAACGTTACCGCCTACAGCTCTGAGATACAGGACAACGTGACCTGCCACAACGCGTTCAGGGGGTTCGCGGCACAGGAGGACGTGACCCTCAGGCCGGGGGAAGAGTGGAGCGGAAACTACACGTGGGAGGTCCCAGACCTTGACCCGGAAGAGGACAACGTTGTTCCCATAAACGTGCAGAATGTTTTCCCGGTGGCAGTTGTGTACGACAAAGATGACACCTCCTCGGGAGGGGCACAGGGCTGGCCCGGCGCAACCCGATGTGTCAACTCAGCCACGCCCAGGTCAACCGTCTACGACCTCGGAATAACGCCGCCGAAAGTTGAGAACGTCACAGCAGAAAACGGCAAGATACACATCAAGTTTGACCGCGCCGTCATTGGCGGTTTTGTAGCATACAACACCATCTCAGAGAACTACACCGGCGAGTGGAAAACAGCCGCGCTCATGATCTCAGAGGATGGCATGGAAGGAAATGTTTCTCTGAACGTTAAGAGAGATGTTTACTACCAGATTGTTTTCTACGATGCGAACTGGACAGAGGGAAAAACAGGTGTCATGACCATGCCTTTTTCTTCCAGCACCATAGGGGTCAAAGCTGGGGAGGGGATAGGCGTGAGAGAGGGCATAATAGCCCTTCTTATTGTAGCCGCCCTGGCAGTTTTTGTTTTCCGTGACCGGTTGCCCGTAAAAATATCGGGACTATCCGGGTCCGCCAAACCGGCGTCCGCGGAGAGCGTGTCCACAGAGAAAACATCATCCGCCCGGATCCCGACAGACACAGAGTCCTCCATGGAGACGGGCCGAGCAGAAATGGCAGGAGGGAACAAGGTGGGAGATGACAAAAAGGGTGGCGGCGTTGGCGGCGTCGCACGAGATGTCTCACAAGAAAAGGGAGAAAAGGAAACGGGAAACGACGGAGACAAAAAATCAGGCTGAAAAAACTTTTAAACGCCACAGGTTAACACCCTCTGACAGGCTGTGAAGGAGGAAAAAACCATGGACAGAGTGGTTGAGTGTGTCCCGAACTTCAGCGAGGGAAAAAGGAAAGATGTCATAGACGAGATAGTCCGGGCCATTGAGTCCGTAGACGGGGTCTATGTGATAACCTCTGAAATGGACCCGGATTATAACAGGACCGTTGTTACCATAGTGGGATCTCCTGAGAACATCGTGGATGGCGTGTTTGAAGGCGCAAAGGTCGCTCTTGAAAAAATAGACATGCGATATCACAAGGGGGAGCATCCCAGGATGGGCGCCGTTGACGTGGTCCCGTTTGTGCCCATAAGGGGCGTTACCATGGAAGAGTGCGTTGAACTGGCCAGGGATTTCGGCGGGCGGCTTGGAAACCTGGGCGTGCCCGTCTACTTATATGAGTACGCGGCCACACGGCCGGAGAGAAAAAACCTGGCTGACATAAGGCGTGGAGAGTACGAGGCCCTGCCGGAAAAGCTCAAAGACCCGGAGTGGAAACCGGATTTTGGGCCCGCAGAGTTCAACCCGAAAAGCGGCGCGACCGTGACAGGTGCCAGAAAGGTCCTCATCGCCTACAACGTGAACCTGAACACGGATGATGTGGCTTTGGCTAAAAGAATCGCCGAAACCATACGCACAAGCGGGAAGATCGTGCGGGACGAAAAAGGGAACAAGGTGCTGGGGGAGGACGGAAAACCTCTCCGGATACCGGGGCGGCTCAAAGCTGTGAAGGCGATAGGTGTCCTGCTGAAAGAGCACAACATAGCACAGGTCTCAATGAACCTGGTTGACTACGAAATAACCCCTCCACATGTGGCTTTTGAAGAGTGTAAAAAAGAGGCAAAAAAATATGGGGCGGAAGTGACGGGGAGCGAAATAGTGGGGGTCGTGCCAGAAGAAGCGCTGGTCATGGCGGGGAGGTTTTACATGGAAAAAGAGGGAAAAAGCGTTGAGAACGCAGACACCACCCCTGAGGGCCGGAGGAAGCTGGTAGATCTGGCCGTTGAAAAACTGGGCCTGAGCCAGCTCGCCCCGTTCAAACCCGAAGAAAAGGTCATAGAATACATAGTTGAGCGACTCGCTGGAAAATGATTCTAGTGGTCATGAATACCGAGGTGTGGGACATGGGTGAAAAAGATGAGAAAAAAGACGAGAAAAAACTGGTGGACTTGAGCGTGCGCGAATTCACAGAAGAGGTGGCCTCCAGGTCCCCCGCACCCGGCGGGGGGAGCGTTGCAGCGATGGGATGTGCCACCGCGGCCGCCCTTGTAAGTATGGTCTGCAATCTCAGCATAGGAAAAGAGAAATACAAAGAAAACGAGCCAATACTCCTGGCTACACGGGCCAGAGTTACGAAGCTGATGAACAGGTTGCTGGATCTGGTGGACGAAGACACCACTGCGTTCAACATGGTGATGTCTGCATATCGGCTGCCCAAAGACACAAAGGACAGAGATAAACAGATAGAAGATGCCCTGAAAAAAGCGGCGGAGGTGCCTTTTGAGACGTGCAAAATAGCTAGAGAAGTGGCGGAGCTGGCCACCATAGTGGCGGAAAAAGGAAACCAGAACAGCATAACAGACGCGGGCATGGCAGTATTGATGGCCGACGCGGCGTTTCAGGGAGCAGAGTTGAATGTCAGAATAAACCTGAAATGGATGAAGGACGAGAAGTTCAAAGAGGAGATAGAAGAGAAACTTCAGAAACTTGAATATGACATGGTGGAAATCGTTGAAAAAGGCATGTACACCGTGCTCAGAGTTGTTGACCCAGAGGCGTTTGAGCAGACAGGAGACGAAAACGAGAACTAACGTCAACTATTTTCTTTCTTGAGATATACAACATGCTGTGGAAAGGGTATCTCAATACCCTCCTCTCTGAAGCGGGCCAGAATCTTCTCCCGCATGTCTGATGCGGCCTTCCACTGGTTGTCATAGTGGTCTACCCAGCAAAAAACGGAAAGGTTTACACTTGAATCGCCCAGACCTGTGACCCTTACAAATGGCATGTGCCCATCTTCTTTCATTATGTGCTCGGTCTCCCCTGCTATTTCAAGCAAAATTTTCTTCGCCTTGTCAACGTCGGAGTCATATGCCACGCCCACGTCAACCCTTATTTTTATCCTGCTGTCCGGAGCAGAGATATTAACTATCCGCTGACCGGCGATAACACTGTTGGGAATTGAGCTGAGAGTGTTTTTGAACAGATTGTAAAGCCGGGTGCTCCGCATACCAACCCATTTCACCTCGTAGTAGTCGCCGTCCTCAAGCATTATCACATCGCCTATCTGAAACGGGCGGTCCAAGAGCAGGTGTATCCCCGAGAAAAGGTTGGAGAGGGTGTCCTGGGCAGCCAGAGCCACCACCAGGCCGGCGACTCCAAAGCTGGCCATCAGAATGCCCACATCAACCCCCAGGAAGCCGAGGAGGACCATGAACCCCACAAAGAGAACTGCTACCTTCCCAAGCGTGTCAAGTATGGGGACCAGGAGCCTGTCCAGCCCAGTTTTTTTCTTTTTCGCCCCCTCCTCTATTATTCTAACTATCACACGCCTGTAGATCACCCAGCCAAGATACAGCATGACCCCTGCCAGGACAGCTCTATAAAGGCTATAGGCGGCATGCTCAACACCGGGAGAAAAGTTCATCTTTGAAAAACTGTAAACAAAACCGTAGAGAAAGACCAAGATTATAACTGGCAGGCGGAGAATCTGAAGCAATATGTCATCAACCTTCGTCTCCGTCTTTTTAACCATCCTGCGAAGGACGACATCAATCACGAAAATCGCAATAGCCCCAACTATCAGCCACGCCGCCAGGTTGAACAAAAACTCAACGTACTGGTTCTCCAGCGCTGCCGGGAGAGAAACGTTTATCCCCAGTATGTCCATACTGTCATCACCACGTCTCTACCCGGACAAAAACGCCGCCGTTAAATAGGTTTCTGTTGTATCTGAGAAAGATTTAAAAAACCACCCAAATATCCAACAACCAACGTCGCTCACTACGTTCGCAACCCCGTGGTGCTGGCGGAAACCTTGCGGTTTCCTCCCACCACGGTGCCACTCGCTTCGCTCATAGCCCCGTGGTGTAGAGGACCATCATCCCGGACTTTGGATCCGGGGACCCAGGTTCGAATCCTGGCGGGGCTATTTTTCTCTGCTATATCGGTGAAGAAAAATCGCCCCTAATTCGCAAAAACAAGTTTTGCTCCTGGCGGGGCTATATGACCCAACAGCACCCATTAACAGCCGCCAGGAGACGAGGACGAGGAATTTTTTAGCCATCATTTTTTTATCCCACGATGTCCTGGCCTGGCTTGTGAGGTGGAAAATATGAGAGCAGAAGTTGTGCAGGTGAAAGACCTCGTTCTGGTAGGCCGGAGTGGTTCAAACCACTGGGTCACTCTGGACACGAGAAAAGAGGTGAAGGGACACGAGGGAGCAAACGCTCCCATGGAACTCGTTTTGATATCTCTCGCCGGCTGCACGGCGATGGACGTCATATCCATCCTCAACAAGATGAGAGTCCCATATGCGAGGCTTGAAGTCAGCGTTGACTCAGAGCGTGCCGAAGAACACCCGAAGGTGTTCACAAAGATACGCCTCCACTACAAAATCTTCGCCCTGCCAGAAAGGGAGGTTCCCACAGAAAAAGTTGAGCGGGCCATCCATCTCTCCCAGGAGAGGTACTGCTCTGTGACCGCCATGCTCAGAAAAACAGCTGAGATCACCTACGACTATGAGATAGTGTCAGTTGAAAGCGAAAACGGTGGATAAGGTGAGAAAATGGGCAGGAAAGACCCACACCACACTACCGGTAACTTTGAGCACGAAATTGATGCGACAGGTCTTTTCTGCCCCGAGCCGCTGCTTTTGCTGAATGAAAAAATATCTGTGATAGAGCGAGGGGAGCGGGTAAAAATCGTCCTTGACGACCCGACGGGTGAGGAGGATATTAAGAGGTGGGCCGGGAGGACAGGAAACAGGATAGTGTTTTTTGAAAAAGATAGGAATGAGATGGTTTTCATCATAGAAAAAACGTAGGAAAAATTAGGCGGAGCGTGTAAAAATGAGCGGTACCGGAAACGGCATAGTGTATGTGCAGACCAAGGGAACAGAGGACATGCCTTCACAGTACGCTGTTATCTCGCTCGCCCGGGCGGCGAGGTCTATGGGCGTTGATGTGGCCATGTTTTACATGCTGCGAGGCGCGGAGGTCCCAAAAAAAGCTGTGGTAGAAAAAATAGGACCTCCAACAGAGGAAATGCCCGCTCTGAAGGAGTTGCTGAAAAAGGCCATTGAAGAGGGGGTTGAAATTTACGTGTGTCCCCATAGCGGAAAGCTCTGCGGAATAAATCCAGGCGGCTATTTTGATGGTATAAAAACCGCCGGAGCAGCAACCCTGAACGACCTGGCGGTGGGCTACGGCACCGTGATAACTTTCTGAGGTGGCACAGACATGGACACGCCAAAACCTTTGAACAGGGACATGGGGGTTGACATAGGGGCGTACTTTGATTACGCATCGTCATCACCTGTTGATCCACGGGTTGTTGAAAAGATGCTACCCTATATGACCCATAAGATAGGCAACCCCGCCTCTGTCCATTCGTGGAGCAGAGACACAAAAATGGCCGTGGAAGAGGCGAGAGAGAAAATACTCTCTTTTGTAGGCGGAATAAGGGGGGGCGAAGAAGAGGGATACCTTGTATTCACAGCCAGTCCAACAGAGAGTAACAACCTTGTCATAAAAGGCGTTGCCAGAAAAAACCGCAAAAAGGGGAAACACATAGTTTTCTCCGCCATAGAACACTGGTCCGTTTACACCCCCATAAAAGCGCTGATGAAAGAGGGCTTTGAGGCGACAAAAGTTCCCGTTAACAGCGATGGGTTCGTTGACCCTTCGGACGTGGAAAGCGCCATAAGAGATGACACCGTGCTGGTAACCATTATGACCGCAAACAATGAGATAGGGACGGTCCAGCCGATAAAGGAAATAGGGGAGATATGCCGGGAAAGAGGGGTGCTGTTCCACACCGACGCCACATCTGCTCTGGGAAAAATGGGGTTCAACGTCACCGACATGAATGTGGACCTGGCGACACTGCCATCAAACGAGATATACGGGCCGAAGGGCATAGCCGCCCTCTACATAAGAAAAGGTGTGAGACCCGAGCCAATAATACACGGCGGGGGACAGGAGTTCGGCCTCCGCTCCGGGACGGAAAACGTCCCTGGCATCGTTGGGATGGCGGGCGCAGTTGAAATACTGGAAAGGGAGATGGATGAAGAAGTGAGACGCCTGGGCGGGCTGAGGGACATATTAATTGATGGACTCCTTGGAAACATCCCTGGGTCTGCTCTCAACGGCGCAAGAGAGCCACGTCTCCCAAACAACGTCAATGTAAGGTTTCCTTTTGTTGAGGGAGAAGCCATAGTTCTTGGACTGGACATGTATGGTGTGGCTGCCGCCAGCGGCTCAGCCTGCAGCTCAAAAACACTTGAGCCAAGCCACGTTCTCACCGCCATAGGGTTGCCGCACGAAGTGGCACACGGGTCTTTACAGTTGACCCTCGGGCGCTGGACGAAAAAAGAGCACGTGGAACATGTCCTGGAGGTGCTGCCCGGCGTTGTCAGACGGTTGCAGGCGATGTCCCCCCTAACGCCGCCGGGGTGGATTAAAGAACACTGGGGAAAAAAGAATCAGAATCGCCGTTGAAATACAAAAAGCGAGTGTAGGGAAAAAATATGTAAAACAGGAAAAGAGATGAAAGTGTGGTGGTACTGGCATGAAGTACAACGTTTATAGCGAAAAGGTGATGGAACATTTCAGAAACCCGCGCAACGTTGGTTATATTGAAGACGCAGATGGCGTGGGCCTCGTGGGAAACCCTGTCTGTGGGGATATGATGGAGATGTTCATAAAGGTGGAAAACGATGTGATAGTGAACATAAAATTCAGGACATTCGGCTGTGGAGCGGCGATAGCGACCAGCAGCATGATAACTGAAATGGCGAAAGGAAAGACCATCCAGGAGGCGCTGGAGATAACCCGCCAGGACGTGGCGGAAGAGCTTGACGGTCTGCCCCCCATAAAGATGCACTGTTCAAATCTCGCGGCGGACGCACTCCACATGGCCATACTGGACTATCTCATGAAAAACGGGCGGCTTGAAGAATACGGTTTCACAGAGGAAGAGGCAAAAAGGATAATGGAAAAGGCGAGAGAGTGATAGAGTGGAGAAAAATAGAAATAACACCCTATCCATATGTATTTACGGAGGTGGGTGAGATGGTGGCCGTTGAGGAATTCAAGAAATACCTTGACATGCACAACGGAATCTACCGGTGGGAGGAGGGAGAATACAACGGAAAGAAGGGTCTCTTCGTTGAAAACCTCCAGTTTAACACCACCACCCATTTCACATACGAGGCCATAGAAAAAAATGATCTGGCAACGCTCCTGAACGCCACCCACCACGGAAAGAACGTTGAACAGATAACCCGCGTGACCGGATTTTTCAGCAAGGTCAAAAACTGGAACAGGGGGAAACTGGGCGAACTCAGAGACAGACACAGGGTGTCCCTGGACACATAGACATGATGTCACAGACACGATGTGCCCATGAGCGTGGTTTCAGTCCGCCCAGTAAACTGTGACAGACTCTATGACCACAGGGTCAACGGGCACGTTTTCCATGCCGTTAACAGTGTGGACAGGAACAGCGGATATTTCTCTGACCACGTCCATGCCGTCAACCACCCTCCCAAAAACAGCGTATGAGCCGTCCAGCTGGTGCTGTGGACCATCACATATGTAAAACTGGCTTGTGGCAGAGTCTGGGTCGCTAGTGCGGGCCATCGCTATTGCCCCGTCCACGTGTGTTAGAGACGAGTTTATTTCCAGCGGTATCGGGGGATAGATGGGGGATTTATAGGAGAGGTCCGGGTAATAGCCCCCACCCTGTATAACAAACCCATCAACCACCCGGTGGAAAATCAGACCATCATAGAAACCTGACCTGGCGTATTTTATGAAATTCTCAACCGTCGTAGGCGCGTAGAGGGGCTCAAGTTTGACTGTTATGTTTCCAAAGTTTTCCACGACTATTCTTGCAAAAACATCTGACACCGGGTTCGTTCCCATCTGGAACTCCTCAAGATTTGCCAACCCGTCCAGGTCAAAGTCCTCTGAGGCATCTGAGGGGTCCAGCGGGTTGAGATGGTTTTCAACCTCCCACCCATCGGTTATGCCGTCCCCATCGGTGTCGCTGTTGTTCGGGTCCGTGCCGTTTCTGTACTCGTCAACGTTCATCAAACCGTCTCCATCAAAGTCCTCCTTCGCATCAGCCGGGTCCTCGGGATTGAGACCGTTCGCTTTTTCCCATTCATCAGGAATCCCGTCCCCGTCTCCGTCAAGAGGAGGTTTCAGAAAGACCAGAAAATATGCCATTATTGAGACAACCACAACCCCCACTACAACAAGAGCGAAAAACTGTTTTTTCCTGTCCACACCGCCGTTTCCACCTTTTTTTCTCCTGCTTTTGTCAGTCTCAAACTCCTCTGGACTCTTTCCGTGGACCTTGCGGAGGTGTTTTTCATAGTTTTCCTTTTTAAGAGATACGCCGCACACCGGGCACGTCGTTTTCTCCGAACCCTCCGTTGTTATATCTCCGTCCACACCCGCCACAGTGCCGTTTTCTCCATGTCCACCGGACGACATCGCAACACCACCAGATTTCAGCCAGAATCAAAAACACCACATATAAGGGTTATCAAAAAGGTTTCCATGCACACCCGGGGCGATTTCCATGCCAATTTCCACGCCAAGTTCCGTGCCAAGTCGTGCCACTTTCACATTCCACTTTCACCCGCCAAAAACACTTTCGCTCATCCCCCATGTTCCCCCTTATAAACCTCCTCTGCATAGTTGTTTATGAGGTGAAAAAAAAATGGAACAGGAACAGGACGTCTATGAGGACTGTTCATGGGACGAGGTTTACCGCCTCTACGGCTGCAGCACTTGGTTTGACGCCTGAGACGGAAAAAATCACATGTCATACATTGCGATGAACACGGAGGTTGGCCCTCTCCTCCCCTCCAACCTCCATCCCATCCCAACCCCATTCCAACCCCATTCCTAACTTTTCCAGCTTCTTCCAATCTCTTCTGCCACGAACTATCAAAAGATCCGAATCAGATGATTCTGACACTTTTTCCCATTGCCTCTATCTCCCTTGCCAGCTTTTTCTTCGCCTGCGTGGACCCATGGACCAAAAAAACCTCTCCCGGGTTGACATCTTCAACAAAACCCATGAGACCACGGTGGTCAGAGTGGTCGCTTAGTGGAAACTGGGCGTCAACGTCGTACCGATGTCTCATGTTGTACACACTGCACCACCCGGAGACATATGCGGAGCATCCGCCCATCCTGCGCATGAGACGTGCGAACCCGGAGCCTTTTTTCAGATAGCCTGTAGGCACTACAAAGAGAGAGCCGGGGCGAAATATTTCCTCTCTAAGCGATTTTTCATCCACATTTAAGCCATCCCCCGTCCATGACTCAAACACATCCATGTCAACTTCGTGGTATTTTATGTCGGCCCCCCACCGGTTATAAACCTCTGATATGCTGGCTATGGGGGGAGGGACAAAAATGTCCACTCCGGCCGTCTCCCCTATTTTCATAACCTCCTGGGCTTTACCAAACTCATAGGCGCCTATCGCGATCGGTCCCTCATTTGACAGCGCACTTATCCACCCTATAATATCCTCCACGACATCCTTTTTGGGCGGGAAAACAAACCGTGGATCGCCATAAGTGGCCTCCATGACCAGGACATCAACGTCAAAATCGGTGCTGGGGGGCGGGGACATGAAACCGCCCTCAACGTTGAAATCCCCCGTGTAGAGAACACTGTCCTCCACCAGAACCATAACCGAACCCAGCACGTGTCCGGAGTGAAAGAACTCAACTTCCATACCACCATAGTTTTTTCTCCCGCCAACGTCCAGGGTGAGAGCGTCCTCTTCTCCCTTCCGTATCTTCAGAACATCCTTTGTGTGCGGGGTCATAAGAGCGCCGCCAACCAGGTGGTCCATGTGGCCATGGCTGACCACCGCACACTCCCTTTTGCCGTGCGGGTCCAGAACAAGCTTTTTTCCATCTTTTGCCACTGCAACACCGCTCTCTTTTGTTATCTCAAACCCGCCACTCATATCGCACCATCACTCCAAGACAACATTTCACCGCTTTTTTTCCTCAAGCACAAACCTGTACCTCACAGGAGCCCTGTAGAATATGCCACTCCAGTAGCCACAGACAGGACACACGTGGGCCAGGGACACCACGCCCCCATATATTGTCATGTTTTTTACAACATCTGTCCTGCTGCTGCACACCGGACATACCAGGAGGTTTCTTTTCTCGCTGGTTTCCCTGCAGGAGGTCTCAACCACGACCCCGGGCGTCCTGGCCGCCACCCGTCTTATCCTCTCGCCGCTCACACGAAAAGATGGGTCTGTGGAAGCGAGCTCTCTGAGAACAAGCCATTTCATCTTCTCCTGAGAAGATACCACGGGGTTCTGGGAGAGAACGTTTTTTATGGCAGCCCTCAGAAGGTCCTCCGATGGAATCCTGTATTTTCTCTTCAGTGTCCCTCCGCGCCCGCCCTTGTTCTTACCTCTTTTTGGTCCGGCCCCGTTTTTTTCGCCGGTCTTTTTTTCGCCGGTCTCCGGTTCCGATGGCATGTCAGGGATATAATGTTGGGTATAAAAAAGGATGTCGGAAGACAGAGAGAAACAATGGACCAAAAAATATAAACACGATAAAACAGGTTGGTGGAAGGGGGAGAGAGATGGAACCATCACAAAGCATTGATCCGGGCCGCATAAAACCCGACCTTGAAAGATTCGTCAACGCCTACTGCGACGAATACATAAGCGTGGTTGAAAACGAGGAGTTGCCAGACGAACACCTGCCTGTTTTTTATGTCAACGAGCCGCACAAAGCACACTGTTTTGTATTTGACAACGGCACCATAGGAGTTTTTTTCGTAAAAGGCGACGAAACAAGGGTGGTCAATGTAAAAGAGGGGGATTTCTACGAGGCCAGGAACATAATCAACGACAGGGCGTTTGACCGCTTCATATCCTTTGAAAACCCATTGGAAATAACAGAGGAAAAAGGGCGGGAGCTTGCCCGGAAACATGCCAGGAAAGACCTGTACATAGCAAAAAAGAAGGTAAAAGTTGAAAAGATGAAAAAAGACCTGGAGGCTCTTGAAGAACAGATAAGAGACGTGGTCAAGACCAACCCCTGGCTTGAGGACCGGGTAGCCGAGCAGATGAGCATCCTGTCCAGCACAAAAGAAACCATAGAAGCCATGGAAAAGGAAGTGGAGGAACTGGAAGAAGAAGAGTACAGAGAGGCCGTGGAAGCCCTTGACGACCTGGAACTCCTGCCCCCCCTGTCCATACGGGTCGGCGGAAAAACAGCGAAAGAAGAGCAACATGCGGAAGAAATGGGGGAGACAGAAAAAAGCGAGGTGGGGGACGAAGAAAAAGCCCTGGAAGAAACTGCCACCGAAAGACAGGCTGGGGCAACAGAGGAAACGGTGCCCGTTGCGGTCTCAGAAACGGCTGAGACAGAGATGGGTGGAGATAAAAGTGTGCTCGTCCCCGGGGCGGAAAAAGCGCTTCATCCTCCCATAGAAGAGAAAGAGAGCGAAGAAGAAAAGGTGGGCGGGTTCGTTGAGGTCAAAGAAGAACCGATACGGCCGACGCTGGAGAGAATGCCCGAAGTGCCCCTCCCGCCGGAGATAAAAAACACCATTTTCAGGATGAACAGGCGTCTCTACAACCTTGAAAAGAAGTTCGCCCCCATAGACGCCTTCTACAACAGGAACATAAAAAAGATAAGGGACGAGACAAAACGCCTCCAGAAAGACGTGCGCATAGCTATAAAAAACAACCAGCGGGACATGGAACAGCTAAAAGAGATGGTTGCCCTTGAAACCCGGCGTATAAGAAAAATGGCCATTGGGCTGTCCACAGCCGCAATAATAATATCCATAATAGCCGTCCTGCTGGCCCTGAGAGACCTCATCACATCCCTGATTTAATCGTCGCCCTGTTTTTTCCATGGGAGGTCTGTCCAGCGCTCCAGCATCTTTTCTCTGTCAACGGATAGAATCTTTCTGCTGAACGCCTCTTCAAGGTCCACGCCAAGAACGTTTGCCAGTCCCAGCAGCACAAAAAAGATGTCCGCTATCTCGTCTTCCACGTTGTTATCGGGTTCGTCGCCGCTTTTTCTCAGGGCCCGGGCCAGTTCTCCAACCTCTTCCACGAGCACGGATAGAAGGAACAGGAGGCCCGAGCGTCTGTCTGCTTCGCCAAAATCCTCGTCCACCCGCCTCTGTAACTCTCTGAGGTCCATCTTCGTCCCTCCGGAAAAAGGGTGGTAGCCCCAGGAGGATTCGAACCTCCGTCGCGGGATCCAGAGTCCCGCATGATTGACCGCTACACCATGGGGCTGCGAGTGAAACGAACAGCACCGTGGTAAGAGGAACCATCAGATTCCTTGGAACCATGGGGCTATGAGCGAAGCGAATAGGTCCACGGTGGGCGGAGACCATCGTAGGTTTCCGACAGCACCATGAGGCCTAATGGCGATCCGCTGCTTACTATCCACCATGGAAAGGTATTGTGTATATAAAATTCACGCTTTGAGGGTTGTCTCTGAGATAAGGTTCCACAATGTTTATAAAGGAAACCTGATTAGGGTTTTCTCCGCAATGTTCCATAACCTTCCATAATAGCAAAGGGAGGATTTCGCTTGAAGTACACGAAATACGAAAAGGCCAGAATAATCGGTGCGAGGGCTCTCCAGATCGCTATGGGTGCCCCGCCGCTACTTGACATCCCTGAAAACATGATAGACCCCGTTGACATAGCCATGTACGAGTTTGAAGAAGATGTGCTCCCAATAACCGTCAGAAGAGGCGTGGCAGGATGAGCATGATAGAAGATGTGGTGCTCCGCAGAGTCCTGGACAGCCGCGGAAACCCCACGGTTGAGGCGGAGGTCTATACGACCTCCGGATATGGTCGTGCCATGGCCCCCAGCGGTGCCAGCACGGGGGTTCACGAGGTAAAAGCTTTTCCCGACGGGGGGGTTGATGCGGGCATATCGTTTTTCACCGAAAAGGCCCGGCCCAAACTCCTCGGAATGGACGCCCTGGACCAGGCCGGCGTGGACTCTCTTCTCCACGAAGTTGATGGTTCTGAGAACTTTTCAAACATGGGGGGCAACACGGCGGTGGCGGTCTCTCTGGCTGTTGCCAAAGCAGCGGCCAGCGTCCTTGACATTCCATTATACCGCTACATAGGCGGGCTGGGCGTTTTTTCTCACACAGATTTTCCCCGGCCCCTCGGAAATGTGATCGGAGGCGGAAAACACGCCGTGGGCGGGACGGACATACAGGAGTTCCTGGCCATCCCCCTGTCCGGGAACGCATCGGAGACCGTTTTTGCCAACGCGCGGATCCACTCCGTTGTTAAGGGTATTCTCCGCAAAAGACTCCCTGGCGTGGCACTCGGGAAAGGAGACGAGGGAGCGTGGGTTGTCCCGCTGTCCAACACAGAGGCCCTGGAAGTGTTGTGTGAGGCGTGCAAAACTGTGAGCGAAGAGACCGGCCTTGAGATTCGTCCGTCTCTGGACATGGCGGCGAGCGAACTTTACAGAGATGGAAAATATGTTTACAAAGAACGCACTCTTTCCCCCGGGGAACAGATTGATTTCGTGGTCTCCCTGGTAGAGGACTACGGCCTTCACATTGTTGAGGACCCCCTTGAGCAGGAAGACTTTGAGGGATACCGGGAGCTTACCAAAAAGATAGGCCACCGGGCTATAATCCTCGGAGATGACATATTTGTGACAAACGTCAAGAGGATAAAAAAAGGCGTGGAAATGGGCGCCTGCAACGCGGTTTTGATAAAACCGAACCAGATAGGGACACTGACCGACACGCTCAGAGCCGTTGAACTGGCGCACAGGAACGGGTACCGGACGGTCGTGTCTCACAGGAGTGGTGAGACAACGGATGAGAGCATAGCGCACATAGCGGTTGGTGTTGGTGCCTATGCCATAAAGACGGGTGTGGTGGGCGGAGAGCGCATTGCCAAACTAAACGAGCTGATAAGGATAGAAGGAGACATGAGACGGTGATTTGAAGCGTAAAAGAGAGGTGTGCGGTATGGCAGACGGAAGGAATCTCCTCATAAGCGAAGACACGTATCTGACATCTGGAGTCCACATAGGGACACAGCAGAAGAGCAAACACATGTTGCCTTTCATATTCAAGGTCCGCAACGACGGACTTTATGTTCTGGACATAAAAAAGACAGATGAGAGGATAAAGATAGCGGCCAGGTTCCTCTCACGGTTTGAGCCGGACAAAATACTGGCTGTTTCTGCCAGGCTGTACGGCCAGAGGCCGGTGAGCGTTTTCGCAGAGACCATAGGAGCAAAAACGTTCCCTGGCAGGTTCATACCCGGGACCCTAACAAACCCCCTCCTTGATGTTTTCACAGAGCCTGAGGTTCTGGTTGTCACGGACCCGGGGGCAGACAAACAGGCTTTGAAAGAGGCCGTATCCATAGGGATACCTGTTGTGGCGCTCTGTGACGCAAACAACGAGCTGAGATATGTTGACGTGGCCATTCCCACAAACAACAAGGGCCGTCGGGCGCTGGCAACCATTTACTGGCTGTTAACCCGGGAGATACTTAAAGAGAGGGGAGATATACAGAGCGACGACGAGTACAAACTCACAATAGAGGACTTTGAAGCAGAGCTCTGAGCCCTGAAAGAAGGTGTTTTATACCCATACCTCCTTTTTCTCTCCATGAGACCGAGCATACGAATGCCCGCAGTGGCCGGACAATTTTATGAGGGAGACAGAGAGGGGCTTGTCCAGCAGATAGAGAGGTGTTATCTGCATCCACTGGGTCCCGGAGACCTGCCACGTGTGAACAACTTGAGGGAGGGAAAAATAGGGGGCCTCGTTGTGCCTCACGCGGGTTACATGTACTCTGGTCCCGTTGCAGCCCACGCTTATCGTGCTCTGGCCGCAGACGGACTTCCGGAGGCATATGTGATAATAGGACCAAATCACACAGGCTTTGGGCCAGGGGTGGCAACGCTGGGCATGGACTTTGACACTCCCCTGGGCGTAGCAAAGCTTGACCGCAAACTTTACGAGGCCGTTACCGCGATGGGCGTCCCCGACGACCTCTCCGCCCACCGGTATGAGCACTCGGTTGAGGTGCAACTGCCTTTTCTGCTCCACCTCGGCGATGTGAAGTTTTTGCCCATAGTCATGATGAGCCAGGACTATCGGACAGCCAGAGAGCTCGGAGCAATACTGAGAAAGGCGATAGGAGATAGGGACGTGGTGGTCATAGCTTCAACCGATTTCAGCCACTATGTGCCCAAAGAGGTAGCCTACAAAGCGGATGCTCTGGCGATAGATTACATACTCTCCCTTGATCCCCGGGGACTGTTTGATCTCATACGCAGAACAGGTCTGAGTATGTGTGGATATGGCCCGGTCATGGCCATGCTTGAAACTGTTATGGGGTCAGAGGCACACCTGCTGAAATATGCGACGTCCGGTGACGTTGCTCCGATGTATGAGGTGGTTGGGTACGCCGCCATAGAGGTGGACAGATGAAGCCGGAGAAAGCCGTTGAAGCCGGAGAGAAAACAGAGGTCGCCGTCGTTAAGCTCGGCGGCAGTGTGATAACAGACAAAACGAAGATCAGGACTCTGAGAGAGGACGTGCTCAGACGCCTCGCCGGGGAAATAAAAGAGGGTTTTCAGAACAAACTGGAAAACGGGTGGAAACTGGTTGTTGTGCACGGAGCCGGGTCTTTTGGCCACATACTCGCAAAAGAGGGAAAGGTTCACATGGGCCTCTTTGGCGCAGAGGACATGGCTGAGATAAGGCGCAGGATAGAATACATGGCAAAGGTGCAGGCGGACGTGAGACGGCTCAACCTCCACGTCCTAGACGCTTTCAATGTCGCCGGTGTGCCGGTTTTTTCCATCCCCCCAGCGTCCATCGGCGTGATGAGGGAGGGCAGAATAAAGAACATGGACGTGGAAGTGTTCTCCTCTTCTATGAGGCTAGGGCTGGTCCCTGTCTCGTTCGGAGATGTTGTCCTGGACGCCCGGACCGGTTTTTCAATATGCTCCGGAGACCAGATAATACTCCACCTCGCCAAGATGCTCCCCTTGCATGGGTTTGTTGTGCGCGACGTGGTTTTTGTCACGGACGTGGACGGCGTATGCACCAGTGACCCGAAAAAAGATCCGGATGCCCGGCTCGTCTCTTTTGTTGATCCTGAAAAAGGATGGACGGAAGCCACAGAGGGGGCCTCTGAGGGAAGTGTCGCTGATGTCACCGGGGCCATGAGGGGAAAACTATATGAGAGTGCTGAGATGGCCAAAGCCGGCGTGAGAGTTTTTTTCCTCAACGGCAATGTCCCGGGCCGGCTGAGAGACTGTCTCATGGGAAAAAAGGTCGTTGGAACCGAGATGAGGGCTGGAAACACAGGAGATTGATAAGATGATGGAAAATAAGATGATGGAAAAAATGATGGAAGAGGGGATAGAAGAGAGAAAAGCTAATCACATAGACATATATCTAACAAAAAAGGTTGTGGCAACGTGGAACCACTGGGATGACATAGTGCTGGTGCATAACCCCGTGCCAGACATAGATTTTGACGAAATAGACACCACAACAGTGGTGTTCGGCAAAAAACTCTCCGCACCTCTTGTTATAGCTGGTATGACCGGGGGACATGAAAAGGCAAAAAAAATAAACGAAAACCTAGCCTACGCCGCATCCGAAGCGGGAATAGGAATGGGCGTGGGGAGCCAGCGGGCGGGGGTGGAAAACCCCGATGTTCGCCACACTTATTCCGTCGTCAAAGAATATGATATACCCCTGGTGCTGGGAAACCTGGGTGCTCCGCAGTTCATAAAAAGCAAAAAGAACAGAAAAGCGTACGGTCTGGACGAGATAGACCTCGCCATGGAGATGGCGGGCGCCGACATGGTTGCCATTCACCTCAACTATTTGCAGGAAGTCGTACAGGTTGAGGGGGATCTTTTCTCAAAGGGCTTCTGGAGGGCCATGGCGCCGCTCTGTAAAAAAAGACCTCTGCTGCTCAAGGAGACCGGAGGAGGCATAACCCGCCACGTGGCCGAGATGGCAAAAGAGACCGGTTTCCGGGGCATAGATGTGGGTGGAATGAGCGGGACGACCTTCTCCGGCGTGGAAAAGGAAAGAGCGGAGATGAAAGGAGACTGTTTCCACGCCGCACTCGGAAACCTCCTCTGGGACTGGGGCATCCCAACCCCGGTTTCTGTGGTGGAGGCCCATGTGGGCATACCACTCATAGCCACGGGCGGGATAAGAAACGGGCTGGATGGGGCACGGGCCCTGGTGCTCGGAGCCGACCTTTTCGGGATGGCGGGGGTTTTGCTCAGACCTGCTGTCCAGGGAAAAGAGGCGGCGCTGGAAGCGGTCAACACGGTCATTAAGCAACTAAAGCGGGTGATGTTTCTTCTGGGCACACGGACGCCCTCGGAGATGAAAGAGCGGCCGTGGATCGCCCTGGAGCCGACGAAAACCTGGCTGGCGGCGAGAAAACACCAGATGTACTCCTGATCATGGTAATCCGGGGCGGTGATCCGGGGTGATCACCTGGAGAAGTCCAGTATTTCATGTTCTAGCGTCTGCAGGTTCACAACGGGCACTCTGGCCGGTATGGGGTTGAAGTTATGCATCTTCTGAAAACTGGTCTGCGACTGCCAGGTGGAAGAGTTCACCAGAAGCACGCCACGGTATCTATCAACACCAACAGAGTGGACGTGGCCTGTGACGAAAATATCTGGTATGGTCTCTATGACCAGGTGGTCCACCGGCTCGGGGGCTATAGGTGTCTTGCCGCCGTAGACCGGGGCGAGGTGTCTTTTCTGGAGCATGATCTTCATGGCCTCAATCGGGTTTTCATAGGACAGGCCGGGCACAAGGCCAAGAAAATCGTCCATACTCCTCCCGTGGTATGCCAGGATCTTCACGCCCTCAATGGATACCAGCGTCGGGTTGCTGAGAAAATGTATGTTCAGACCCTCTTCCACAAATATCTCTTTTATCGGGTCAGAGAAAGCCGGCTGGGGCTCGGCCTGGCGTACCATGTCATGGTTTCCGGGGAGCATGAGCACCTCAACATGGTCTGGCACCCTGCGGAATATCTTTGCCAGCGCTCTATATTGGGACTCTATGTCATGTATCACCAGCTCTTTTTCCTGGTTGGGGTACACGCCTATGCCATCAACGAGGTCGCCCGAAACAACCAGGTATTTCAGGTTCTCCGCTATCTCTTTTTTTCCATTTTTGACGCCCACACCCCTTAAAAAGCCCACAAAACGGGCCCATGCCCCAGGCAAAAACGTGTCGCTGCCCACGTGGACGTCTGACACAAAGGCCACATAGACCCTGCGGTCCGGTTTTCTGTCGTCGGCTTCCTGTTTTCTTGCAGGTATGTCCGGGAAAACCACCTCTTTTATTATCAGGCTCCCCCGTCCGGGCGACCGGGTTATGGAGACACCAATCACCTCGTCGTTTACGAGGGGCAGGGAGGTCAACGGGGAGTTGGAGGGTATTATCGCCTTCGCCGTGCCGAACTCGTCTTCCAGTTCAACTATTCTGGTCCCCCTGTCTGTGACTTTTATGTCTTTTATGATCGCTACCACACGTATCTCGTCGCCGGGCTGCATTCTCTCAACGTCAACGACACTGGTGTTGCCAGAATAACCCTGGTGCTTTCTAACCAGTGCGCGGAGTTTTTTGTACCTGTCAGAAAAGTATTTTCTGAAGTACTCCACGCTCCCAGAGGACTCTATTCTGTCAGTTACGTCCATGAGCACTTCTATCTCGGGGGTCAGGCGCCTGGCCTCAAAACCGTCGGACAGATCAGGGGGGATGTCAAAACCGTCAAGCGGGTCAATCACAGGTGGCCTCCCTGAGCCGGTGTTACCGCCCACTCCACGGTCTGGCTCTGTTGAATTGGTATCCACCTGTGTGTCCGCTGTGTCCACGTCATCGGCGCCCACGCCTTTTTCCCCCACGAAAACCGTTTTTTCATCTCTGCCCCCGCCGCCGACAGTTGTTTCAGTTATTTCGCTGAGACCCTCGCCCGCTTCATCACAGTATGGTGTCCCACCGGGCTGCATGCCCCTTCCTTCCTCCGGCTGCGTGGACGCACTTTTGTCTTCGGGTTCTGGCTCAGATAGCGGGACCAGCAGTCCATGTTCGGCCAGCGCTTTTTCCACGACATCGGGTTTGATGAAAAATTCTCTGACCCCATTTTTTTCCATGTAATCAACCACGGCCCTGGAAGAAGAAAGAGGGTCCTCGCTGGCCATTATCATCTCGGCCGCTTCCGGTGTGAGAAGCACTCCTCTCTTTGTGAAAACGCTTAGAATCTCTTTCACAGTGGGGTATTGGGAGGCGGTGGTAAAAAAACTTTTCCGAAATGTTTTCCGGAGGCGCGCAGAGATCGCCGCTCTGGGGTTACCGCTCTGACTTCGGTCTGCCGCATATCGCTCTCTCGTCGCCGTCCAGGAAAATGTCCATGTCGGGGTGCAGGCGCTTGAGCTCCTCTATCTTCTCCTTAAGCTCTTTGAGGGTCATGTCCCTGTGCTCGTCAAGCCGGAGAAACACTTCTTTCACCATATCGCTCCCCATCTGGGTATTTTTCAATATTCAACCATCTCTTATAAACCTTTTTCTCCAATACCGTATTGTTTTCCTTTACCCACCGGCCACCACCGGCCACCATCTTATACTATCCCATACCAACTACACTATATCTCTGTTGAAACAAAGAACATGGCAAGCCCTATCAAAACCGCCCCCAACAGGCCGACGGGCGCGAGGGTCTCCCCCAGGAAAGCATATGCCACAATGGAGGCGGAGACGACCTCAAAGAGAAGAAAAATGCTTGAAACAACGGCGTGTATCTTCCTGAGGGCGTTGGTCCACAGCAGATATGCCAGAACCGTGCCAAAGACCGATGTGTACAGTATCACCGCCCACGCACCAAAACCGGTCACATACAGAGCAGAAAAAACAGAGCCATAGCCAGAACCTCCAGAGATGAAAATATAAAACAGCTCATATGGTAGAGAGACAAAAAACGTGGCTATCAGGGTGCCGGCTATTATGGAAAAGTCGCCAGAGTCACCTGTCTCAACGGTCTTTTTGTTGTAAACTATGTAAAAAGCCCACGAAAAACCGGCGAGCAGTTCCATGATGTCGCCAACAACGCTCCCGCTCCTTAGAGCAGAGAGGTCCCCCTCTGTGCTCAGTAAAAAAACGCCCAGCAGGGCAAAAACAACCCCCGCCCCAACCCTGCGCGTCATAACGGTCCCGAGAACAACGGCTTCCATTATTGCCACAAAAACCACGTTCAGATTTATTAGAAGAGACGCTTTTATGGCCGTGGTGTGAACCATGCCAATGTACTGTAGCACAAAAGCGGCCCCGTTAAAAAACCCCAGCACCCACAGGTGTTTTTTTAAAAGCACGTCACGCCATCCCTCTCTCCCGGTTTCAAACAACACCAAAATAGTCCAAGCCAGCATGGCTGCGATCAAAAAACGGTACACCACGAGCACGCCGGGACTGAGCCCCATGTTCAACCCCCATTTTATCACAGGAAAAGACAGGCCCCAGAACAGGCTGGCCACGGTGGTCTGAGCCAGTGCTCTTCTTTTCCCGGGAACACTCATCCGCCCGGAAAAAACGGCGCTGGATAAAAAACCTCTCCCACAACAAACCTCCCACACAATGTTCTTTTCCTCACCCACGCCCTGGATGCCTTTTGTGACAGTCGCCCGAATCCCCGGGGTCCATCACTCGGGGAGAAAATACAGGGGATAGCAACGTGTCACGCGCCCGTCTCGCTTTATTTTAACCCGTCGCTCATTCACGAGCTTCTTTATGTGATAATTGACCACCTGTCTGCTCACTCCCACGTGCTTTGATATATCCGTCTGGGTCATGCCCGGGTTCTGGAGCAAAACCCTCATGATCCTCGTCTCTATCTCCTCGGGCGGGTGGAACCTGGCCGGATAGTACCTTCTCATCCCGCCTTCTTTGATTGACGTCACAAAACCCCTCCTCTCCAGCACCCGGAGGTGATAGGACAGCACCCCGTTCTTCACCCCTATTTCCCTCATAAGCGAAGAAAAGTTTATCCCGGGACGGTTTTCTATCAACCGGAGAATCTTTTTGCGGGTGGGATTTCTCAGAAGTTCCTCTCTGGTAAGACGGGAATATCCGGGGACTCCCAGCAGCCCAAAGCGGGCGCCCTGCCACACCCGATAAGCGTAATAAGACAAGAGCACAGGTATGGGAACAAAAACCGCCGGAGGCAGAGGAGAACGCCCGCCCACATAGTAATCGTCAGATTTTTCCGCAGCCGCACGCTTTTCTCTGGTGCTGTAATAAACGTTCGTGGATCTGGAGGCGTCCACCTTTTCCCACAGGGCATAGACCCCATCACCAGATGGGCTGGACAGGAGAAAACCTCTCCTGGAAACGCCGGGGGACACACTCTCAGGGGACGTCTGCTTGAGAACACCGCCTTGAGAGTATTCAAGGAAAAAAGATCGGACCCCGCCTTTTATGGGATCGGGGCTGGTGTACATCACCCAGAAACCGGTTTTATTACCTGTGACCCCTCTGGCCATATAAAAACTGTCCCCGGGGGGCGACAGGGTGAAAACACCGGATGCCTCCGTGTTTCCACGGACAGAGCCCCCATCACCCTGGATGCAAAAAAGATAAAAACCCATCCTCAGAACAGCCTCTCTGCTCATGGACTCCTCAAAAAACACTCCCCACACACCATCTTTGTAAGCGACCGCAAGAGGAGAAGGATCAGAGCCTGGAGCCTGTGGGCCCGATACACGTGTCTTCCACACAATAGATCTCAGACCGGACGAGTACACGCCTGTGCACACATAGACGTGGTCTCCACGCTCAACCCACGCCAGAAAGATGTTGCCCGAAACGTCTCTGACGGCGCTGACGGAGTCAATGTCCCACTTCTCACAGTCTCCGCTGCCGCTGTCACCCAGAAGAGATGACACAACTATTCTTTCGGGCAGGACAGTGGCCATCTTAAGGGAGAAAACACCGTTTTCTTCGGCAGAAAAGAATATGGTGGGTTGGTCTCTGACCATCATAATAACCGGCGCCAGACGCTCCACAGTATCAGGGCTCCCCGACACCAGCCCGGAACCTGGCTGCTGTGGCACAAAATGGTATCCCTCACAGAAGCCGAAAAGCCCCGAAGAGACCTCCGCCACCTCTCTCGGATGAAGGTGAGCGTCATCGCCTGAGACACCCGGGAGAAACGTGACGTACATAAGGTCTATGCCAGAGGCAGACACCTCCAGCCAGGCGACGTGGACAGCCCCATCGCCAGAAACAGATATGGACGGGTACACGGACATCGCCAGCGTTCTGGTCAGACGCATTTCACCAGTCACAGGCCTCCCATCAGACGAAAACTCCCTGTAGTATATCTCATAGTTTCCGTTTCTATTATCTGACCACACCACGTGGAGGTTTCCCTCCCCATCAACAGTCCCGGCGGGATGTGTGGACAGACCCTGTCCATCGGATACCTGCACGGGTGCCCCCCAGTGGCTTCCATCCTCGTCTGCAAACACGGCTCTTTCCACGACAACATCATAGGAGGGGGAGATAAGAAAGAAGACCAACAAAAGCATGTACACCCCTGTCAGGGGCAAAACAAACACAGAAGACGGTGATAAAGGCGAATTCCCATGGGGGCCTGTGTCTTTTCTCATATCCCACCACACTAAATAGAAATGTTTTCATCGTTAAAAGGTTTTGTGCTGCGCTCTACACAACAGAGACGGGGGTCCTCCTCTTAGATGCGAGGGTGGCGGCGCGGTCGGCGCACGCTATGGCCTCCTCATACTTGCCCTGTCTAACCAGGACATAACCCTTGTTTATGAGAGCATCCCTGTACCGCGGCTGGATTGAAAGAGCACGGTCATAGCACTTAAGCGCCCGGTCATACATCCCCAGGCGGGCATAGGCGTTGCCCAGGTTGTTCCAAACCACCTCGTAGTTGGGGTTCAACTTCACCGCCTCCCTGTAACACTTTATCGCCTCCTCATGTCTTCCCAGCCTGGTGAGGGCGATTCCCTTGTTGGTCCACGCCATCTCGTTGCCAGGGTTGAGACGCAGAGCTGTGTCCAGGGCCTCCAGAGCCTCTTCGTACCGCCCCATTTTTATCAGAGCTGCTCCCTTGCTGGCCCACGGGGTGTCGTCAAAAACCATGTCAGGGTTCGCTTCAACGGCCTTTTCATAAATATCAAGCGCCTCTCTGTAGCGGTTTTTTCTGAGAAACTCGTCGCCCTCCCTTAAGTGCACGGCGGACACAAACGCCTCCCATTTCTGATATATGAACTCTCCTATGGCTATGGCGATGAGAAGCGAGCCCGTCGTGAGAACGAAAACCCTGAAATCCCCGGCGGATTCAACAGACGCCGAGATGGCGAACAAAAAGATGAAAAACGAACCGGTGCTCCAGACCACCATCTGCTCCACCCGGTTGCGGAGAAGAAGAGCACCGGCACACGCAACCACTATGCCCACCAGCGCCAGAAAAGCCAGAGAAGACGAAGAAACAGATGGGATGACCTGGTCGTGGAAACCCACAACCCCTGTGAGCACAGCCCCGGCGGCGAAAACCAGAACACGCACCATCGCACCCTCCCTGAAGAAACCTCTCCCTGTCAGAACAAATACATAGCCGACAAGGGAGAATATGGCAAAGACCACCATGACCCCCACATAATATGTCCGGTGGTAGTCCTCCCAGTACGGCTTTATCGCTGAGTACTCCAGCATCATGGCGACCATGACAAAAACAGATGAAATCAGGAACATGCCCCTGTAAGACTCCCACCTGGGATCAAATATCTCCTCTCTGACAGCGGGCCTGGACCCTTTTTCTCTCACAGCCCCCGCGGCACCGGAAAAAACGCCCTTTTCTCTGCCATATCCCCCACTCACAGAGGGTAGTTTCCGCCCTCTGTGCTCGCCGAGCGGCAGCCCGCGCTTCCTCCCCCGGCCCCCGGAAAGAGAGGCCAGAATCTCCTCTTTTTTGACCGTTTTCGCTTTTCTCCTGACAGCGGGGCGGGTTTTAACACTGGCTTTTTTGACAGACACCGGTGTCGCTGTCCTCCGCAGTTTCTCAGTGGCCACAGTCGTATGCACTGCGGGCGCCGCAACCGCTCTCTTCGGGCGTTTTTCAACAGCATCTGAGACAGCCTCCTCCGCCGGGGCAGCCACAGGCTCTTCTGTCATCTCCTCTTCAACATCACCCTCAGAAGGCTCCGAAACTAGCGCTTTGACCTCAAGGAGCTCCCTCTCCAGTTCCTCAAAAGCTCTCTCCGCCTCTTCATATGGAGACACAGCGGTCTCTGCCTCCACAGCGACCTCTCCACCACCCTCTGTGACACCACAAGAACCCTCCATCGCAGATTCTACGTGCTCGGCCAGAACGCCCTCGTCCCCTCCAACAACGCCTATGTCACCTGTGCCGCCACCGGAATCCTCTTCCTCAACCGTTTCTTCTTCACCCGCGGCAAACAAGGCACCACAGGACGGACAGACCGTGTCCTCCTCACCCACCAGAGCGCCACAAACCGGACACATCATGACGCCGGCACCGGCCTCGCTGGAGCCAGCCTCAACACCATCATATTCTTTCTCAATCTCGGCGGTCTCTTCGCCAACGGCCATCTCTTCGCTGACACCGGCTTCGCCCGTCTCCTCTCCACTCTCAGCCCCTGTCTCGCCCTCAATCCCTATCTCTGAGAGCGCCTTTTCTATCTCCGTCTCTATGGCCTCTTTTACCTCTTCCTCGCTGACACCCTCACCCACAAACTCGCCGCAGATGGGACACCGGAACGTTCTGGAAGATATGAAAGCGCCGCAATAGGGACAGAGAAACAGCTCCCCACCTTCTTCTACCACCTCAACCGCCGTGACGTCAGGGCGCACGCCCAGCGCTTTTTTGAAAACCTCAACGGCGAGCCCGACCTCCTTCTCAGACGATTTCTCAGGCTCTTCCCCCTCCGCACCGCTGGCTGTTCCAAGCACCCCCACCTCTCTGAGATCCGCCCCGCACACCTCACATTTTTCCCTGCTCACATCAACAAAAGCACCGCACTCCGGGCACACACCCATCTCCGTCTCCTTTTCCTCCTCAACAGGCACTTCGTAGTCCGGGACCTTTCCCTCGTACTCTAACAGATTGACACCACAGATTGGACATGTCTCCGCCGTCTCCGACACAAAAGCGCCGCAGTTAGGGCACAGATAAACAGCCCCGCCCTTTTCCTCTTCAACAGAGCCAGACAAGACCTCGTCTCCCTCCACACCGAGAAAACGTTTGAACGCATCAACCCCCGTTTGCAGTTCCTCCTCCTCGGCCAGAAGACCATCAGAAAGCCCCTCCGAGATGATCTCCTCTGGCACAGGAGACCCGCAGATGTCGCACACCTCCGCCCCTTTTTTGACAAAAGCCCCACAGGACGGGCAGACGACCAGGGGCACCTCTTCCTCCTCTGGCTCCTCGTCCCATATCATCGCAGTCAGGTCCACATCCTCTGGCCCAACAGCCCCTGGTTTTTCCACCCCCACCTCTTCTATGCCAGCGTCGGAGTCCAGAAGGGAGACGTCGCCGCTCTCATCAAAAGAGAGGTCAACAGCCTCACCCGGCTCTTCCAGGTCAACACCCATGTCCTCAAGGACCTCCCGCACAACCGCCTCGCCGAGCGATTCCAGATCCTCAAGGTCCAGGTCCTCTTTGAAACCCTCTTCAACCAGAAACTGCTCAACATCCAGCGGCGGCCCCGTTTCCGCCTCTTCCACCTCCACGCTCGCCCCCTCCTCTGCCGGGACACTCTCAGCGCCTCCGCCAGCCGCCCCCGCGCTTTCCCCACCACCAGGCCCCTCCGGTATCTCAAGCCGGCGGGCGTCCTCAACAATCTCGTCCTCCATGCCAAGAGAGGAGAGCGTCTCAGGCTCCTTAACACCCAGAGCGTGGGCGAACATCACCACATCCGGCGTTATATCCTCCTCAATCTCATCCCCCGCGCCCAGTAAACCATCAACTTCTTCAACCTCTCCCCCGCCCCCCTCCTCCAACTCTTCTTCTATCTCCTCTTCGCCACCCGACAGATCAGCACCACAATTGGGACACATCACAGCATCAGCGCTGACAAAAGCACCACACTCAGGACACAGATAAAGACCATGCTCTTCCATGCCCCCCGACTCTATGTGCTCCTGGATGCGCTCCGCCAGAGCACGCCCAACCCCCCGGGCCCCGGCCAGCTTTGAAAGCTCCGCACGCCTTATATCCTCTATGCTCCTGAAACCAGCATCATAAAGTGCCTCTGCCTTCTTCCGCCCCACCCCCGGAAGAAGCATGAAAAGACGTATCGTCTCCTCACGCCCAAGTTCCTCCTCACCCCCAACCTCCCTGCCGCAAGCAGGACACCTGACAGCATCCCTTTCCAGGGGAAACCCGCAAACGGGACAGACCCTCTCATCCGGAGACACATTTTCACCCGCAACAACAAACGTGAGACAAATAATACACCGCCAGAAGTGGTATATAAAAATTGTTGCCGGGTGGAGGGCGAGGTGGGGGGAGGGAAGAGCTATACAGATGCTTTAGATTGGAAAGTTTAAAATAGCAGGGGGACTTAGCCTTTTTAGGAGATGAGTATGGAAAATAGATATAAAAAAATGAAAGAAATAACTCATAAGGATTATCTTGAGTTTATAAGAAATAAAGAATCTGTGATAATTGAGGATGTGGAAATAAAACTCCAAAAAAGCTGGAATATAAAGTCGTATGGTCCACCCAAAGATTACACCCCCGAACGAACTACCGTATGGAGCTTTCCAGATAGAGGTAATTGGGCTACACATAAAGGAAATTATAGGGGAAACTGGTCACCTTATATACCAAGAAATCTCATTTTGAAGTACACAGAAGCAGGGGATTGGGTTCTTGATCAGATGATGGGGAGCGGAACAACACTCGTTGAAGCTAAATTGCTGGGAAGAAACGCTATTGGAGTTGACATAAACCCTGATGCCGTCATGGTCGCACGAGACCGTTTAAACTTTTCATACAATTCTCTCTTTCAGGAATATAAAGAACCGACAATAAAAACTTACTTAGGAGACGCAAGAAATCTTAATAAAATTGATGATGAAAGCATTGATCTAATCGCCACCCATCCCCCTTATGCAAGTATAATTTCATATACAAAAAATAAAAAATTAGGTGACGATCTTTCACAGTTACCCTTCGAAGAATATCTTAAAGAAATGCAAAAGGTAGCTGAAGAGTCGTTTAGAGTATTAAAACCCAACAAAATATGTGCGATCCTTATAGGAGACACAAGAAAGCATAAGCACTATGTGCCAATTGCGTTTAGGGTTATGCAGACATTTTTAGATGCGGGTTTTATTCTAAAAGAAGATATTATTAAATTGCAATGGAATATGAAAAGTACGAGGGAAAAATGGCGTGCAAAGGAATACGATTTTTACTTAATAGCGCATGAACACATTTTTGTCTTTAGAAAACCAGAATACGAGAAAGAATATAGAAAATATAAATTTAGCGTGAGGTGGTAGAATGGAAACGAATGATCTCAAACAGTTTATGACGTTCAATTACCAAGGTGAAATTAGAAAGCCCATAAACGTAATAAAAGTAAATGATAATTTTATTTTAGCAATATATAAAGGAAAAAAAGGCCCCGCAGATATTCTAATCCGATATAGGCAAAAATTGAAAGATGGTAGTTGGTCTAGAATTAGAACACCTAAACATATCCATTGGACAGTAGATATTCTAATAAAAATGTTTCAAGAAGAACACTTAACAAAGCAATTTATAGATGAACTTATGAAAATTTGGGAAAAAGAAATCCAACCTATAACACAGGATGAGAGGGATGTACTTGAACTAACTGAATTATTAAATTACGATACGGAAACACTTGAACGTTTTAGGGAACTTAGTAAGTACGGAGAGTACAATGTGAAGTTTCTTTTATTGATAGCAAAACTGCTCATGCTTCAGGAAAAAACCAATTATCCAGAAGGACAACTATTCCAGACTCTACTAAAAAAGCTGAAAGATGGAGAAGATATCTTTAGTATTTTGCAAACAGCAACTTTAAAGAAGTTCAGATAAATGCCAGATGGTGGTCATTTTTAGGTGTTTCGTATCCTGTCCCGCCGTGTGGGTCGCTTAACAAACAGTTACTTAAGTTATTTGTGTTAACACGAGCACTCCCCAAAAAGCACTTTAACCCCCTCTCTCCTCCTGTGAGTTGATGAGCACGGATAAATCTGTGGCCGAGTTTGAGGCGGAGAAGAGGCGGAGGATGGCTGAGCTGTCTGTGCTTGTGGAGGGGGGAGAGGTGGATGATGGGGTTTTGTCCGTGCTTGATTTGATCAATGGTCTGGATGGTTTTTTCACGCTGAGTTCTTGCGCCGGGAGGATGCAGGTTATCTCTGTGCCTGAGATCGGTGACAAGAGGAATTCGGTTGTGTGGGGGAAGTGGCATCGGGCTCCGGGGTTTGAGGATGTTCTCTCTGCCGCCGGGAGGTACGAGGCGGAGGGGCGTGATGGGCTGCTTTTCCTGCTTGTCCAGTCGCCCATTTTCCACGTGGCGTGTTTTGGTCTGGAAAAGGGCAAGCGGCTGCGGGACCTGGCCGTTGGGGCGGGGTTCAAGTACTCTTCGTTGAAGAGTGTCCGGGGGGAGAGGGTTGTCGTGGAGGTCCTTGGCGCTGACAGGATGGATGTTCCCCTGGGCAGGGACGGACGTCTCGCCGTGGATTCTGAGCAGTTGAGGTTTTTTTATGATGTTGGTTGTATGGTCCTGGAGCGGGGGAAGCGGCATCTGGAGCGGTTTAAAAGGGAGCTGGAGGTGTGGCGTGGTGGGGGTTGACAAAAAAAAGATAGCCAGGAGATATGACCGGTGGAGCGGGTTTTATGATATATTTGATCTGGGGGGAAAGACCCTACCGAAAAGGGAGGCTGTGGAGCGTCTCAGTGCGGAGCCGGGCCACTTTGTTATAGATGTTGGCACGGGCACCGGGGCCATTCTGGACCTCGTCGGAGAAAGGGTCTCCCCGGGGGGTATGGTGCTGGCCGTGGACATATCTGAGAAGATGGTTGAAAAGGTCAACAGGCGTTTCCGTGGCAGGGAGGAGATAAGGGGTGTGGTTGCCGATGTTGAAAACCTGCCCTTTGAGGACGGAAGCTTTGATCGGGCGCTCGCCACCTTCGCCTTCACCTCTTTTCCAGACCCCTGGAAGGCCATGAGAGAGATATACCGGGTGCTCAAAAAGGGTGGGAAGATGGTCGTGGTTGACACAGGGGGGCATATCAAGGAAAACCTTGGGGGGCTTGGATATCTGCGGTGGCGTGTGCTGAAAGGCGTGATGTACGCCATCGGTTACACCCGGATTGACGTTGATGTCGTTGACATGGCCAGGAGAGCCGGGTTTTCAATCGTGGAACTGAAACACTACCGGGGGTCCATGGTCTACCTGGGCGTGTTTGTAAAAGAGTAGTTCGGAAGAGTTTTTTTATACCCATCACATATCCCTTTGGACCTGAGAGGTGTGTTTGATGTTCAGCGACGAGGAAGGAAAGCTGGCTGTGAGGATCGCCAGGGATGTTGTGGACCGCCATGTCAGGGGGGAGCGTGTTGTTTACACCGACTACGACGTCCCTGAGCGTTTCCACCAGAAGATGGGGGCCTTTGTGACTCTCAAAACTTTTCCGGCGGGGGAACTGAGGGGGTGCATAGGTTTTCCCACGCCGATATTTCCTCTTATAAAGGCGATAGTGGAGGCCGCCAGGTCCGCTGCCACGAAGGATCCCAGGTTTTTCCCCGTGTCTCCCAGAGAACTTGACCACCTTGTCGTGGAGGTGAGCCTTCTCACTCCCCCTGTACCCCTTGAGGCGTCCACTCCCCGTGAGAGGCTGGAAAAAGTCGTCATAGGGAAACACGGGCTTATAGCGGAGCGGGGGCCTTTCACCGGTCTGTTGCTTCCCCAAGTGCCCGTGGAGGAGGGGTGGGATGTCAAAACGTTTCTTGAGTGGACCTGTATGAAGGCCGGGCTTCCAAGGGACGCCTGGAAAGATCCCGCCACCAGGTTTTACACGTTCACAGCGGAGGTGTTCAGGGAGACAACGCCCCGCGGCGATGTTGTCCGGGAGGAGTTGGGAAGTGAACGATCTTGTTGTTGAGGGAAAGATTTTCCTGTGGAGCCGGGGCATTGTTGAGGGGTGTGTGGGAATAAAAAACGGGCGCATAGCGGAGATAAAAAAGGTTGCGAGGGGCGAAGAAAAGATTCGCTGCCGTGGGGTGATACTCCCCGGTGGCGTTGACATACACGTCCACATGCGTGAGCCGGGGATGACGCACAAAGAGGATTTTTACACGGGCACGGTGGCCGCGGCCTGCGGCGGCACCACGGCTGTTGTGGATATGCCGAACACCTTTCCCCCGACAGATGATCTGGATTCGCTCAGGGAAAAAAAGCGGTTGGCGGAGAAAAGCGCTGTTGATTATGGCATTATGGTGGCTTTGACAGAGAAACTGGGCTCACAGGTGCGAGCGGCGGAGGAGGCGACTGGGATAAAATGGTACTATGGGACCACCACGGGCGCTGTGGGATGGGGTGACGCAAAAAAGGGGGTCTCTGTGCTCGCATATATAGCAGGTCAATCGGACAGGTGCCAGGGGAAGCTTTTGACTGTTCACGCTGAGAAGGGCGATGGCACGGGCGACAACGCCAGGAGCCTTGAAGAGCACTCACGGATGAGGTCTGTTGAAAGAGAAGTGGAGGCCGTAGAGGCCATAGGAAACACCGTGAAAAAAGCCGGCGAGGAAACAAAACGTGATGTGAACGAGTGGTTTGTTTTCAACATAGCACACGTCTCCTCGCCCATGACAGTTGAGACGGCTAGAAAACATGGGTTCAGGACTGAGGTAACCCCCCACCACCTCTTTCTGGACACCGGCATGGCTCTGGGCCCGCTGGGAAAGGTGAACCCGCCCCTGAGAAGCAAGGCGGAGCGCATGGGATTGTGGAAAAAACTGGTCAGTGGGGAGGTGGACGTCGTCGCAAGCGACCACGCCCCTCACACGTTTGAGGAGAAGAACATTGATTTCCCGGAGGCCCCCGCCGGGCTGCCCGGTGTTGAGACGCGAATGCCGCTCATTTTCTACGAGGTGAAGCGGGGGAACCTGGACCTGGAAATGTTTGTTGGCCTGGTCTCCCGGAACCCTGCAAAGATGCTCGGCGTCCCGAAGGGCGAAATAGCGATAGGGCTGGACGCTGACCTGGCCGTCTTTTCCTTCCAGAACGTCTCGCGTGTAATGGGAGAAAAATTGCACTCAAAGTGCGGCTGGACACCTTTTGAAGGCTTCAATGCCATCTTCCCGGACACTGTGATATGCCGGGGGGGCGTTGTTGTCAGAGATGGGGAGTTCGTCGGGGAGAGGGGCTGGGGGAAATACCTCGGCGGAAACAAGGCGGATGGGGTGGGTGAGCGTGAGCATTGAATGGCTCCTGGACACCCTGTCTTCTCTCCCGCCCTGGGCGGTTGTTTTTTTCATAGCCATGCTACCCTTCGTGGAGCTGAGACTTGCCATACCGGTGGCCATAGCCCTGTATCACATGCCCCCCCTGGAAGCGTTTCTCATAAGCGTCGCCGGAAACATGCTGCCCGTACCCTTTATACTGGTCTTTCTGGAGGACGTTGAGAGATTTCTTAGGCGGTGGGACAGATGGAACCGCGTTCTGGACAGGCTTTTTGAGAGAACCCGCAGGAGAGCGGGGGGGAAAGTTGAGAGGTGGGAAGAGCTTGCTGTGGTCCTTTTTGTGGCCATACCGCTGCCGGGCACCGGTGCCTGGACAGGCAGCCTGATAGCATATCTCTTTGATCTGGACAGGAAAAAATCCCTGGCCTGCATCTTCCTGGGGGTCCTGATAGCGGGCGTTATCGTCCTGTCCCTCACCGTGGCGGCGGACTGATCACTTCTGTGGCGGGGAATAATAGTATTCTCCCATCTGTTTCTGCTCTCTGTCAAGCTTTGATCCGGGCTTGTTTATACGGGGCCGGTGGGTCTCGCCGTCCCTCCTGAAGGTTATTCCCACCTGTCTGAGGAAACGGTTCATTCCCTCGCGCATGCTGAAAGGCCCCTCTCCGAATCCCTCAACACCTGGTTTTCCTGAAAAAACCATTATCGTGTCGCTCACCATGTCTATGAAATAGACGTCGTGGTCAACCACCAGAGCGGACTTGCCCAGTTTTTCCATAACCCGCCTTATCGTCTTTGCGGCGTTCATGCGCTGGTCCGAGTCCAGGTAGGCGGAAGGCTCGTCCAGGAGATAGAGGTCCGCCTCCCGCAGAAGACAGAGCGCTATGGCAACCCTCTGAAGCTCGCCGCCTGAGAGGGACTGGAGGTGTGTGTCCATCAGGGGTTCCAGAGCCAGAGGCGCGTATATCTCAGTGTTGAAAAAGTTGCTGTCAACCTTTTCGCCGCCCTCAGTGTAGAACAGTTCCCTCACTGTTCCATCAAAGGTCGGTTTGATGTACTGGGGCTTGTAGCTCACCCGGACTGTCCCCGAGACCTCGCCGTCGTCGGGTTTTTCCACGCCGGCCAGCATTTTAACAAAGGTGGTTTTTCCGGTCGCGTTGGGACCCACGATTCCCACAACTTCGCCCACATGTATAACCCCGCCTCTGACTGTGAGTTTGAAGCGCTCATATGTTTTTTTCAGCCCCGAAAACGAGAGCAGCACCGGGGTCTCCCACTCCTGTTTTGGCGGGTGGACGAAAAACTCTATTGCATACTGGCGGAAGCGGATGTTCTCCTCTCTGAGGAAGCCGTTTAGATACGTGTTTATCGCCTGACGAATCCCCTTGGGGTGGACAAATACGCCATACGCTCCCGGGGAGCCATAGACTATGTGGGCGGTGTCGGCGAGAAAGTCCAGCACGGCCAGGTCGTGCTCAACGACGAGAACCATCTTGTTCTCGGACACCCTGCGGATGTACTCTGACACCCTCAACCGCTCATATATGTCAAGATAGGACGATGGCTCGTCAAAGAAATATACCTCGGCGTCCTTCAGAACAGATGCCGCTATCGCCACCTTCTGGAGCTCTCCGCCGGACAGATTGGATATGTCTGCCCCCAGCACCCTCTCTATGCCGAGGTCTGAGACCACCTCGTCCATGCGCCCGTTTTCGTCAACCTTTGACAGAAGGTCTCTCACTCTCCCCCTGTAAACTCGCGGGATTGAGTCCACATACTGGGGCTTTATGGAAATCCGTATATCGCCGTCGGCGACCTTTTTAAGATATGAGCCGAGTTCGGTCTTGCTGTACCTGTCAATCACCGCGTCCCACGATGGCTCGGAGTCAAGGTCTCCCAGGTTGGGGACCAGTTCCCCGCCGAGTATTCTGAGCGCGGTGGTCTTTCCAAGCCCGTTCCCCCCCAGTATGCCCACGACGCCGTCCTCTCTGGGTACCGGTAGGCGGAAAAGCCGGAAACCGTTTTTTCCATACTGGTGTATGAGATCCTCGCCCAGCTCCTCCGGCAGCCCTATTATCTGGATGGCATGTAGAGGACATTTGTGGACGCATATTCCACAACCCACACACAGTTCCTCAGAGATCACCGCTTTTCCATCTTCCCCTATGACTATTGTTTCCTCGCCGTTGCGAACAGGTGGACAGTATTTTATGCACTCCAGGCTACATGTTTTCGGCTGACACCTATCTTTGTTCACAACAGCGATACGCAAAAGAAACACCTCTCAGAAAAAAGGGTCAGTGGTGTCTCTTTGACCAGGCGTAGTTTCTCATTCTCGGAGACTCCCCAAAACCGCAGGCGGCACACCTCTTTTTGCGAACGTGATATGCGTGCCTGCCGCATCGTCTGCAGCGAATGTGAGTCTTGTTGCGGTTCCGTTTGCCGTGTGCAGGCGTGCCCTTGCTCATCTACAGCACCTCTCATGGCGATACGAATATCACATTGTCTCCCCTCACGATGACCAGGGGAACGTCCCTTTTTTTCTCGCCGTGGATGTACTCCTCTGCGTCACGGAGCACTAGGTTCATGTGGGGGTCGTAGCCGTCAAGCACTCCCCTGTACTCTCTTCCGCCCCGGAGGGACGCTATCACATGTTTTCCACGGCTGTCTCCCAGTACCGTGAGGGGCCTCTTCATGGACAGCACACTATAAAAGACCTCTACTTAAACCTTTGGTCCTCCACTGGATAAACCGTTGTCCGTATATATGCGGGTTTTTTCTTATGCACCCAGAACAATTACACTATGCCGTCCTGAAACAGATGGAAACAGGATGGATAGAAAAACCAGAAAGAGGTGCTTGAAATGGAAAAGATGAGGGTTGCTGTGGGAACCGTGGACGGGAAAAACATAACAGAAGACCACCTCGGGGAATCAGCTGTGTTCGTAATAGCCGACATATACCCGGACGGAAGTTACACCATTGTTGAAAAAAGAGAAAACAGTTCGCCACCCGAAGAAAAGGGAAGGCACGGGATAGATAAAAAGCGCTCAGCCGTTGTGAAAATATTGCACGACTGCGACGTGCTCGTTAGCAGGTATATGAGCCCAAACCTGAAAAGGATAGCGGCGGGGACAGAAAAACAGCCCATAGTCGTTTCCGGAGAAAAACTTCTGGAAGACGTGTTTCTGCGCATTGCGTCCGTTTATGATGTCCTTGAAAACCTGGTGGAAGAAAGGAAAAGAGGAAAAAGACCGGAGGTTCTCAAGATATAGCGGCTGTGTAGAAACACACCGGTGAGGCACGGGCGTGAGGCACGGGTGTGGTGGGTGAAAAGGAGCGGGCCGGGATGGGAGCGAGAGCGGGGGAGGGCGGGAGCACGTCCCCGCTTATTTCTCCTCTCCCCCGCCCATCTCCTCTGCCAGAGCCTCAAGCCGCTCTTTTATGGCCTTCAAACTGTTCTCAAGGGCCTCTTTGACTCCCTCAAGATATCGCTTTTCGTCTTCGGGCTGGTAAAAGCCGCTGTACGCACCGGTGTATGCTGGATATGTCGTGTATGGCTGCGCCGACGGTGTATACGCCGGGGGCACATACGCTGGCGGAGGATAATATGTGGCTCTCCACCAGCCGCGGCCCCATCCGCCACGGCCCCATCCTCTCCCCCATCCACGGCCCCAGCCCCATCTCATCCCCATTCTGGGGACGTAGGGGTTCATGTAGCCGGGATAGGGGTATCCAGCGCAGTATCCCGCTCTTCTGCCCGTCATGGGCCCGAGGCCCAATGGCCCTGTTCCGTCTCCCCATGGCATTTCACATCACCTCCTTTTTCCTTTTTTCTCGTTTTTGTTATCAGACAAGGAGAGCGAAGGAAAGTTATGTTTTTTGAGCACCTCCACCACCCTGTCTCTTATTCTTGGGCCGACGATGCGACACACGTCTGGCGGTGCCTCTCCCCGCACAATCGCCATGGCCGCGTCCGCACACGAGGGATATCCACACGCCCTGCAGTTTATGTTAGGTAAGAGTGAAAGTATTTCGTGGAATGCCCTGTTCTCTGCCTCCGCGGTTTCGGGGGCTTTTTCACCGGCACCAGGGGGTTCCTCCCACAGGGGATTGAAGGGCGGGAACGACGGCTGCTGGGGAACCGGTGGTTGCTGGGGAATCTGTGGAACATTTGCATGGGAAACTATCCTTATCGGCCGCCCGCTTATTATGGCTGTCACGACCTTTCTTCTTCCGCTTTTGAGGTCGTTCCACAGGGTCTTTCTGGAGACCCCCATTCTGGCAGCCGCCTCTTCCTGTGTGAGCCCTTCCACGTCCACCAGGCGCATGGCTTCTATCTCTTCAACAAGGACGTCAACCGGTGGGGCATATGGGGGGGCGCCTATAGGGGCGTAGCCCATGTAGGATGGTGTGAACTCTATCCACCTGCCACCACGCATTCTCCCGCGGCCGCGTCCTCTGCCACCGCGTCCGTATCCACGTCCATAGCCCATGTTTCCATATCCACCGGGACACATACATAATACACTTATGCGAAGAAATATAAAAAGTTTTCTACGGTTATGCGAGGTAATATATAAACATTTTTGTACGGCGAAGGTTTTTATCTGTCACGCAATCTCCGATGTCCGATGAACCCCCCGGCAGATAAGACCACATCACACAGCACACACAATACACAGAACACAGCCAGGACAGCCGTTGGAGTCCTTTTCTCAGGGGGAAAAGACAGTTTCCTTGCCCTTCACAGGGCCGTGGAGTTTCACACTGTCTCATGCCTCATAACAGTTATCCCGGAAAACAGGGATTCATACATGTTTCATACTCCCGCTGTTGAGCACACAAGGGCACAGGCAGAGGCACTGGGACTGCCGCACGTTGTTGTGCGGACGCGGGGAGAAAAAGAGAAAGAACTCCTGGACCTAAAAAGGGCCATAGAAATCGCCATTGATAGATATGGGATAAGAGGGGTTGTCTCGGGGGCCATAGATTCAATATACCAGGCGACCAGGATCCAGCGCATATGCCACGAGCTGGGTGTTTTTTCTTACAATCCTCTGTGGCAGATGGAGCAGGCGGAGGTCTTAAGAGAGGTCGTAAGGCTGGGGATCAAGCCCATGATCGTTGGCGTCTTCGGATACCCCCTGACACCGGATTTCCTTGGAAGAGTTATAGACGAAGAGATTGTGAAAAAGCTCGTTTATCTGCAGGAAAAAATGGGTTTCAACCCCGCCGGAGAGGGAGGCGAGCTGGAGACTTTCGTGGTCTATGATCCGATGTTCAGAAAAAAGCTGGTGGCGAGGGAGAAAGGGCGTGTGGTGGAGGGCTCCTCCGGGTACCTGCTTCTGGAGGTGCGTGTTGAGAGGGGAGAAAAAGAGGGCGGGGGTGGCAGGGTGTGAAAAAGATAATGGTGGTGGCGACCAGCACAGAACACCCCTCCCTACACGACTATGAGTTCGTCCGGCCCGTTAAAAGAAGAATTGAGAAGGCCATAGAAAAAGAACATGTGAATATGACTGTGAATGTAGAGCACTACACCTCGCTGACCGCCCGTGAACCAGAGGGATATGCCGCGCTCGTTTTCTGCGGTAGCGCGCTGGGAGACAACGGCGTACTGGACCACGCCGGCGATTTCGGATGGCTGAGAGACTTCCACGGCGCTGTTGTCGGCATATGCGTGGGCGCGTCTCTACTCTCAAAAGTCTATGGCGGGGACGTCAGGGAGTGCACAGAGATAGGACCGTATGTGGTGGAAACAGATCCCCGGGACCCACTCCTGGGTCCTCTGAACGGGAAAACTGTATACGAGATCCACCTCCTGGCTCCGTCGCTGCCCTCTGGCGCTGAAAAGGTTGCATGGCCCGGGCAAACAGGAACGGGGAAAAATGGCACAGAAGAGGAAGGAACTGGGGCAGGGGGCGAGATGCGAAGAAGATGTGACGTGCAGGCGTTCCGAATAGGTTCGTGGGAAAAAGCCCTGGAAACCGATGACAGCGGAAGGGTGCTCCCCCGATATGGTGTTCTTTTTCACCCCGAGGTCAGGTACCAGGTCTTTTTTAATTCGCTGGTTGAGATGCTGGCCGCCCATTTCTGATGCTCGGCGTTGAAGTGATATCATGATGTGGCATTGGTGTGAAAACTTTTTATATAACCACATCCTACCCGCCGAATGGTGTTACTAAATAAAAAAAAGTGACACCAAAAAAGAGCAGAAAGAAAAAGCCGGGAAAGACCGGAAAAAGAGATGTGAAAAAGAGGTGATGGAATGCATATACCTGACGGATTGATGAGCCCAGAAGTTCTGGCAATTGGATGGATGGTGACCCTGCCCGCACTCGCGCTGGTTATGAAGAGGGTCAAACAGACCGTGGACGACAGAAACATACCCGCCATGGGCGTGGTAGCAGCGGGCATCTTCATGGCCCAGATGCTCAACTTTCCCATAGGTGGGGGGACAACAGGCCACCTCCTTGGGACGGCACTGGCCGCATACCTCTTTGGACCATACGCCGCTGTTTTGATGCTCACAACAATTCTCATAATACAGGCGTTCATCTTTGGAGACGGTGGCATAACGGCGCTGGGACTCAACATACTCAACATGGGCCTTACCGGAGCCCTTATCGCCGGTGTTTTGTACCGCCTGCCGGCCAAAAAAGAGGCTTCTCTGGCTGTTGCCTCATGGCTCGCCGTGTTCACAGGGGCGTTTCTCTGCGCGGCAGAACTGGCAGCCAGTTACACTCTCAGCGGCGGCGTGTACGGGATACCCGCGTCCATATCCTTCCCCGCCATGCTCTCTTACCACGCCCTCATAGGGGTCGGCGAGGCAGTGATATCTGTGGGCGTGTACTCCTATCTGGAAAGCACCGCGCCGGACCTTGTTGAAAAGTTCCAGCAGGCCTGGTCTGGAACATCTGGGACAAAAGCACCGGCAACATAGTTGTGAGGAGGGAAAAAAATGGTGGCAGAAAAAGATGAGAAACTCTCCAGAGCGATTGATTACGTAAAAGAGTGTCTCACAACGTACAAAAAGGCAATAGCCGGCCTCATGGTGGTTTTTGCCATAGGTCTCGTGATGTTTTTCATATTCTCGGCGCCATACGGCGACGGGCTTGAGGTCACCATGGAAAAAGCAGGACTAGAAGAACCGGAGCCAGCGTACCAAGCCCCCCTTGACTATGGAGAAACCTACCCCGTCGCGTTCGTTATGGGCCTGGTCGGCGCGGCGGTCGTGCTGGTTGTCTTTGTAACGGCATCCACCTTTCTCTCCGCCAGAGATGAGGGAGAAAAAGCCGCAGCGAACACCGGGAGCGAAAAAGAGTAAACACACGGTGAAAAAAGATGGAAAACGTTGTGGACGCACGCCGGGGATGCCACAACACGGGGTTCTCTCCAGAGGCAAAGATGCTGGTGGCCATGTCTCTCGCCGTGGCCATATCTCTAACCAGGAACGCCATTGTTTCCCTGGCCATATGCGCATATGCCCTGGCAGTGCTGGCAATCTTCGGCCCTGACTGGAAAAAAGCCGCCACCATAGCAGTCATCTCGTTTCCATTTATAGCGATGGCCCTTCTGGTCTCCCTCCTGTCACGTGACACAACATATTTCATCCTCACGTCCACCAGAATCATGGGGGGCGCGCTTGCCGTCTCCACACTGGCGGCTACAACCACCACATCAGACGTTCTCTCCGCACTGTCTCGTATAAAGATGCCAAAGATACTGACGTCCGCAATTTTTTTCACCGCCGGAGCCATACCTGTACTGCTCAGAGAAACAGAGCGCATGCGCACAGCCAGACGTGCCAGGGGTTTTTCAGGCGGAAAACACCTGTTTGACCGGTGGGGCATGTCCGTCCTCTCAAAAACAGCAGCCATGATACTCATAAGAGGACTCAAGCGAGCGGAGAGGAGGGGAGAGGCTCTCATAGCACGGGGGTTCAGGGGGCTCATACCCACAAAAAGGAGGGGGTGGAGCGGTGCGGACATCTGTGCGGCCACCTGCGCCATATTTTTCTCCGCCCTGGTTTTATACCTGCAACACTTTCCACCCGCTGGTGTCCCGGGCATTAACGGCTGAAAAAGGAGAAAAGACGATGGACGGTGACAAAGTTGGACAGGAGAAGAGACCGGTCGTCGCGCTGATAAACGTCTCCTACGCGTACCCTGTCCACGAGAAAAAAGCAACGCCGAAAAACATGGCCCTGGAAAAAGTCTCCCTGACAATAAAAAGGGGGGAAAGGGTTGCCCTCATTGGACCCAACGGCGGGGGAAAAACGACACTGCTCCACATAATAGCGGGGCTCAAAAAACCGGTGGGCGGAAAAGCGCTCGTGCTGGGAAAAAACGCCTGGGAGAGGGACATGAAAAAAACAGAGGTCGGACTTGTGTTCCAGGACCCCGAAGACCAGGTGTTCATGCCTACCGTGTGGGAAGACGTGGCGTTTGGACCCATGAACAGGGGAGAAGACGAAAAAACCATCCGGGAGAGGGTTGAGACGGTGCTTCGCCTCATGGGACTGGAAAAACTCAGTCACAGGCCGCCACACGCCCTGAGCATAGGGGAGAAAAAAAGGGTGGCGCTGGCCGGGATGCTCGTCATGGAACCGGAGATACTGCTGCTGGACGAACCAACATCAAACCTGGACCCCAGGGGAAAAAAAGAGGTTATAGATTTCCTCCAGGCGTTCTCCGGGACACTCGTTGTCGCCACCCACGACATAGACACTGTTCCTTATTTCGCAGACAGAGTCGTGGTGCTCAACAGGACGATCCTGGCAGACGGCACGCCCGAAACGGTTTTTTCCAACGCAAAACTCCTTGAAAAAGCCGGGCTCACCGCGCCCTGCATAACACGATACTTTCTGGGACTCGGAAGCGAACATGCTCCACCGCCTCTGAGAGTAGAGGATGCCCTGGAAAGGCCCAGAAAATGATAAATACCCCCCTGTTTTCCCAGTTCCATGCTCCTCTCCATTTCCATGTTGCTGGTCTTCCTCGCCCTCCTCCTGGGTTTTTACATGGCCTGGAACATAGGGGCAAATGACGTGGCAAACTCCATGGCCACCGCTGTCGGGGCAAAGGCGATAACACCCAGACAGGCCGTTCTGATCGCAGGTTTTCTTGAGGCGGCAGGGGCGATATTCGTCGGAAGCCATGTGGCTGACACTGTCAAAAAAGGCATCGTTGATCCAGCATATTTCTCGGCTGACCCGAACATATTTATCCTCGGAAGCATCGCCTCCATCCTGGCGGCGTCTCTCTGGGTCACCCTGGCCACGTGGAAGGAGATGCCCATATCCACAACTCACTCAATAATAGGGGCACTCGTTGGATTCGGCCTGGTGGCCAGCGGGCCAGGGGTCGTGGCCTGGGGAAAACTGGGCCAGGTCGTTCTGAGCTGGATAATAAGTCCCCTCATGGGAGCCTTTCTGGCGTACCTCATTTTCAGGGTGATCATAAGGTCCATTTTCAACAGCGAAAACCCTGACAGAGCGGCAAAAAACGCTTCGCCCTTCCTCCTCTTCGCCACCTTTTTCATAATATTCCTGTCCCTGTTCCTGAAAACCCCTCTGGGAAAAACCCTGGGGATGGCAGACAACGTCCCCATGTCCGTCATGTACGCGACCGTAGGGGCTTTTGTGGGCTCAGCCGCCGGCTTTTTTGTCCTAGTGAGACCGGCCCTGAAAACCGAGGAATCAAAAAACGGCGACTACAAGAGGGTTGAAGCGATATTCAGGCGCCTCCAGATACTCACCTCGTGCTATGTGGCTTTCGCCCACGGAGCAAACGACGTCGCCAACGCTATCGGGCCTGTGGCGGGTGTGGTCCAGGCCCTATCATCCGGTGTTGTGGGCGCGAAGGCCGAGGTGCCAGTGTACCTGCTGTTGATGGGCGGCGTTGGAATAGCGGTGGGCGTCTTTACATGGGGCTACAAAGTGATGAAGACCATAGGGTTCCGTATAACAGAACTCACCAACACCAGGGGTTTCAGCGTTGACTTTGGAGTTGCTACCACCGTCCTTATGGCGTCAAAGCTCGGAATGCCCGTTTCAACCACACACACCGTCGTTGGCGCAGTCGTAGGCGTGGGGCTGGCACGTGGTCTGGCCGCCATAGACCTGCGGGTGATAAAAGACATAGTCGTGTCCTGGGTCGTGACCGTGCCCGTGGCGGCGGCCACGAGCGCCGGCATATTCCTCCTGCTCAGAGCGGCTTTCGCATGAGTTTCAGATGGCTATATAGTAAAAGTATTTAAACAAGGCCGTGGATGAAGAAAGAACTGAAGCAGAAAGAACTGAAACCAGAAAAAGAAGACCGGAGGTGTAAAAAGTGCCATATATACGGTCTCCCATCGTGATGTCCTGGCGGAGAAGCCCGTTTGAGGGGCTGATGGAACACGCCAGGCTGGTCAGGGAATGCCTGGGCCCTCTTAGGAAAGCCGTTGAGTCCTACCTCGCCGGGGACATGGAGGAATATGAGAAATACAAAAAAGAGGTCCTTGAAAGAGAACACCAGGCGGACATAGTCAAATCCAGGGTCCGAAACCACCTGCCAAAAGCGGTTTTCATGCCCGTGGACAAAGGAACCTTCCTCATGCTTCTCAGAGAAGAAGACGCAATACTTGACTACGCAGAGGACGTGGTTGTGTGGCTGGGGATGCGAAAAACCCCGGTCCCCGAAGACCTCAAAAAAGAAATCCTCGATTACCTCGCCATAGTTGAGGACACGGTCAAGTCCTTTGAAAACGCCATGTCCCACCTGGGAGATCTCCTGGAGTCTTCTTTCAGCGAAAAAGAGAGAAAGAAAATAAAAGAGGGAATAAAACAGGTCCATGAAAAAGAATACCAAGCCGACGTGGCGAGCTATAATCTCAGCAAAAAGATATTCACAATGGAAGAAACACTAGGGGCAATGGGTGTGTACCATATCTTGAAGACCGTCAACCTCATGGACCAGATAGCCAACCACGCAGAAAACGCCGCGGATCGGCTAAGAGCGCTCATAGCAAAATAAGAAGATGAGATTTTTCACAACCCTTTTATACCCCTCGCATATACCCGCAAACACAGATTTTAAAAGGTGAGGCCCGTGTACAACAGGATAGTTGAAAAAAAAGAACTGGCTCCAAACATAGACTGGTTCAAAGTGGAAGCGCCCCCCATAGCAAGACACTGCCAGCCAGGCCAGTTTGTCATAATTCTGCTGCACGAAAAAGGGGAGAGGATACCCCTCACCATAGCGGATTTTGACCGCGAAGAGGGGACCATTACGATGATAAGCCAGAGAGTGGGAAAGACCACACACATGCTTTCAACGCTCAAACCCGGAGACTCGCTTTACAGCATCGTTGGACCCCTCGGAAGACCTGCACACCACACAAACGAGAAACATGGTACTGTGGTGTGCGTCGGCGGCGGGGTTGGCGTGGCACCCCTCTATCCACAGGCCAGAGCACTTAAAGAGGCGGGAAATCATGTTATCAGCATAATAGGAGCCCGGACTGCGGACCTGGTTATAATGGAAGAAGAGATGAGAGCAGTATCCGACGAACTCTACATCACAACCGATGACGGGACCAGGGGCGAAAAAGGATTTGTGACCAACGCCCTTGAAAAAGTGCTGAGGGATAAAAAGGTGGACCTCGTAGTGGCCATCGGCCCGGTTGTTATGATGAAATTCGTTTGCACGCTCACAAAAGAGTTCGGAGTTAAAACATACGTCAGTTTAAACCCCATAATGGTGGACGGGACAGGGATGTGCGGTGCGTGCCGTGTGACCGTGGGCGGCCAGACCAGGTTCGCCTGTGTGGACGGACCAGACTTTGATGGTCACCAGGTTGACTTTGACGAACTGATGGAGAGACAGAAATTCTACGTTAAGGAGGAGAAACTCGCCATGGATCTGTACGAAAAAACCCTCAAGGGGGGTGGTGCGTGATGGCAAAAGAGAGGCCGCCCCGCCAGAAAATGCCAGAGCGCCCCGTTGAAGAGAGAATAAAAACCTTTGAAGAGGTGGCCCTGGGATACACCGAAGAACAGGCGGTCCTGGAAGCGCAGAGGTGTCTCCAGTGTCCCCGTCCAATGTGCGTTGAGGGATGCCCCGTACGGGTGCCCATCCCCCAGTTCATAGCCCTGGTGCGTGAAAAAAAGTTCATAGAAGCCGCCAGGAAGATAAAAGAGGCAAACGTTTTTCCAGCCATATGCGGCAGGGTGTGTCCACAGGAAAACCAGTGCGAGGGCTCCTGTGTCCTGGGAAAACGCTATGAGCCCGTGGCAATAGGCCGGCTGGAGCGATTTGTGGCCGACTATGAGCGGGCGCAGAACGCTGTTGAGATACCCCCCACTCCGGAGCCGACGGGCAAAAAAGTGGCCATAGTGGGCTCAGGCCCATCCGGCCTGGCATGTGCGGGTGAACTGGCTAAGAAGGGTCACAAGGTCACAGTCTACGAGGCGTTCCACAAACCCGGCGGCGTCCTCGTTTACGGGATACCCGAGTTCCGTCTCCCGAAATCAATCGTTGAGGCGGAAGTGGAGTACGTGAAAAAACTGGGAGTGGAAATCCTCACCGACCACATCATAGGCAAAACCATAACCATACCCGAGCTCCGGGAAGAATATGACGCTGTTTACCTCGCCACAGGGGCCGGTCTCCCAAAGTTCCTGGGAATACCCGGAGAAAACCTCAAGGGGGTCTACTCAGCAAACGAGTTTCTAACAAGAGCAAACCTCATGAAAGCCTACAGGTTCCCCGAATACGACACTCCCATAAAAGTAGGGCGGCGTGTGGCAGTCATAGGAGCCGGAAACGTGGCCATGGACGCCGCCAGAACCGCTCTGCGGCTGGGAGCGGAAGAGGTGACGATAGTATACAGGAGGACCGAACACGAGTGCCCGGCCAGAAAAGAAGAGCTTGAACACGCCAAAGAAGAAGGTGTGAAAATGCTCATGCTCACATCCCCGATACGCCTCATGGGAGACGACTTCTACAACGTTGAGTGGATGGAATGCATACAGTACAAACTCGGAGAACCGGACGAGTCCGGGCGGAGACGGCCGATACCCCTTGAGGGGAGCGAGTTTTCCATCAGGGTGGACACGGTCATAATCGCCATAGGACAGACACCCAACCCCACCGTGCAGGAGGGCGTTGAAGGACTTGAGACACACTCGTGGGGGGGCATAGTTGTTGACGAAGACGGAAAGACAACCCTGGAGGGGGTCTGGGCCGGAGGAGACGTGGCCACGGGAGCGGCCACCGTCATCCGGGCCATGGGGGCGGGAAAAAAGGCGGCAGAGGACATAGACAGATACCTCCGCGGAGAAACAAAATGGCCCGAAAAAGAGCACTGGGAACCCTACGGGTGCAAAACACACTAGTCGGGCGAGAGTCCGGTTTCCCCGCCACCGTCGCCTCCGACCTCTTCTCCTTTGAGATAGACGTGTCCAGCTCCGGTTATCTTCACACGAATCCACCGTCCCAGAGATTTTTTCCTGGGATGTTTCACCACCACCGCCCTGTAATCCTCTGTTCTAGCAACCACGCCCCCGCCCCGGCGCTCCCTCTCAACCACCAGGGCGCGGAGTTCTTTTCCAACAAATCTCCTGTTTATCTCCGTTGAAATGGAAAAACGCTTTTCAGTCATGGCCCGGGACCACTCCTTTACAACCCAGCCCGGCGGGGGAGGGTTTTTTCTGGCCAGCTCCACTGCCAGGGTGCCGGGTCTCGGAGAAAAACGGGTTATGTTCACAACGTCCGGGCGGAGACGGTCCAGCAGTCTCATGGACTCCATGAAATCCTCCTTTTTTTCGCCTGGAAAACCCAGGATTATGTCCGTGGCCAATGTGAAACTGCCCAGCCGGTCCCGAAGGTCTTCAACCAGCCAGACATACTCTTCCACGGAATAGCCCCGCCTCATGGCAGAGAGCACCCGATCGCTCCCGCTCTGGACAGGCAGGTGCAGGAAGCGGAAAACGCCCCCGCCGCCTATGACGTCCACAAGGCCAGCAGATATCCTCTTCAGGCCAAGGGGGTTCATCATCCCAACGCGGAGCATGAAATCCCCCGGCACCCCGCCCCCGATTTTTTCCCTGACACCACCTATTTCCCGGAGAAGAGAGGGCAGGTCCGTCCCGATGTCAAACCCGTAAACCCCCGTGTCCTGGGCGCTGAGACGCACCTCCCTGGCACCCCGCCTGACAGCGTCCACAACCCACCTGACCACATCGCATGGCGGATAGGAGCGGAGACGCCCGCGGGCGAGATGAGTTATACAGTATGCGCAGTTGCCCAGACAGCCGGTGGCAATGGGCACATAGCCAACCACTCCCACAACACCCGGTCTCAGGGACACGCCGTTATCTGGCTTCTCCGACGAGAAAAAATCCGCCGCAAGGTCCATGTTCCCCGGCGGGACAACAAAGACTTCCGGCGCTATACTGGCCAGTTTCTCTCCAAAAACCTGGGGGAGACATCCACTGACCACCAGTTTTTTGCCGCTCTCCGCCAGACGGGTTATGCGCTTCCACATGTCCCGCTCCGTCCTCTCAATCACAACACACGTGCCAAGGACGACCACGTCGGCCTCTTCCTCTCTCTCAACCACCTCATGGCCCATGGAGCGTGCGAGCTCCCCTATCATGTACGCCTCGCCCTGGTTCAGGGTGCAACCATATGGGTCAACGAAGACACGCATACGGATAGTCACATTCACAGATGGAATATATAAACATCACCCGGGGCCGGATTCATTCTCGCCTGATACCACACGCCCAGAACCCCGCTCAGAAAATACTTCTCTACGTCCGATGTTAACATTTTGTTAACATCTTTATGGGTTTTTTGTGTGTTTTTTGCACAACTGCCGATATATACATATAAGCGAATTTACATAATATAAACGGGCGGAAAAAGATGAGAATAAACCTCCTGGACTCCGTGTTTGCGGTCTCATGCGCGCTCTACGGGCTGTTTCACGTGTTCATTGTCGTGACAGGGGTAGGCAACGCTTTTATAGACGTTGGCTGGGCATGCTGGATGTATGGCTTTGCGTCGCTTTTTCTCATGGTCGTGGGCAATATGTGGATGCTCCATCGCCTGAGCACACGGAAGCGCTTGCACGCTGCTCTAATTGTCCTTCTTGTATGCCTGGTCGTTGTGTTAGCATACCTGGCCGTTTTAGAGCCAGAGACTGTTATTGACGCACCTATTGCTGCCATGATGGGACTCCCGGCTGTCATCTTTGTCACGTTTTTCTTCGGATACCCCAGGTCGCCAATACGATTTGTCAGAAAACTGAATGGACGAAAAAACAAAAACCCCTACGAGTCCTATGACCTTCTAATACTTGAAGAAGTACTTTTCGGAACTGAGGTGATGATACTATTCTGGGGGACACAATTTAGTAAAATAATATTCGTGGCGGTGTAGTATGCGGCGTGTAGAAAAACTGGCTCTGGTCTGTCTGAGCGTTTTCGTTCTCGTTTCTCTTCTGATTTTTCCCCTGTCTATAAAAAAAGAGGAAAACATCAGCAACGAGGATGTACACGCCGGGAGTGCTGGTGTGGAGAACAACAAAACTTTAACGAAAAGGTTTAGTTACGATTCTGAGACAAAGAATAGATGGTGTGCTGTGCTATTGAATGTCACTGAAAGGACAACGTTAAATATTAATTACAGTACATATTACATAGATAACAATGAACAAAAGTATTCTTTTGAGTCTCTTTATCTGTTATCGGGCAAAAACCTTGAGCTCGCGATAGTAGCTAGGTCTGTGAGATGGGGGAACACTGTTGGAGAGGTGCACATACAGTATGATGTTGGGCCGTTCAACAACTCCTACGACAGGGATGGCTACACGTTCCCGGGTGGGGGGAAGTCTGAGTTAAACATAGAGGTAAAGCTTATGCCCGGTATCTGGTACGTGGTGATGGTCTCTGTTCCCCATTTTGAAATAAACCTTGTTGTGGACTCGCCTGTGGAAATCGCCTCAACCAGTGGGACAGGAGTGTTCATCTACAACTCACAGGACTTCGCCGGCACCATGAACGTCGCACGCTCCAGTTCTTCCACGGTGTACAACTGCTCTTTAGAGATGGAGATAAAAAACAGTGTCCTTTGCTGGTCTTTTGAACCCGTTGCCGGGCTGCGGGACGCAACAGCCACGCCGAGAAAGAGCACGTTCGCCGTGTCCTATGATGGGCCACAGGGCGGCGGCTCAAGGTTGTACAGAATAAACAACGGGGTCTATACGGTGATAGACAGGTCCGGGGAATGGCTCAGCCCCTTCACACGTGAGGCGGAGGGGAAATGGGTCTGGACCATAGATGAAGAGCGAAGCAGCGACTCAACAATGTTGCTCTACGGGGCGCCAATGGAACTCCCGGAGACACACTAGACCGTATGAGCACGGGGCCACATTTTTAATATCTCCCCTGCTTTTTTCCCATCATGGCGTCCAGGTATCTATCTGATGTGGAAATAGCGCAGAGCGTTTCTCTGAGGCCGATAGATGAGATAGCGGAAAAAGCCGGTTTGATGGCGGAAGAGGTAGAGTTCTGGGGGAGGAACATAGCGAAGGTGTCCCTCTCGGCCGTGGAGAGGGCGAGAAAGCGTTCTCCAGGAAAACTCATCCTCGTTACCACCATAAACCCCACCCCGTTTGGAGAGGGAAAGACCACCGTCACCATAGGGCTGGCTCAGGCGCTGGCCCGTATGGGCAAGAGGGTTTCGCTGGGGATAAGGGAGCCGAGTATAGGACCGACGATGGGAATAAAAGGGGGAGCCGCCGGCGGGGGATACAGCCAGGTCCTGCCAATGGAGGAGATAAACCTCCACTTCACGGGTGACATGCACGCCGTCTCGGCTGCTCACAATCTACTGGCTGCTCTGGTGAACAACCACATGCACCACGGGAACCCGCTCCACATAGACCCGCGCAGGGTTGTGTGGAAAAGGGTCATGGACATGAACGACAGGGCCCTGAGGAACATCGTTGTGGGCCTGGGGGGACCAAAACACGGCATGCCACACGAGTCGGGGTTTGACATAACAGCGGCCAGCGAGATAATGGCAATTCTCTGTCTGGCCAGAGACATACCGGACCTAAAAGAGCGTCTAGGCAGGATAATAACCGCTTATACAATAGACGGCAGCCCGGTCAGAGCCAGAGATCTGGGCGGGGTGGGTGCCATGGCCGCCCTCCTCAAAAACGCCCTGAAGCCAAACCTGGTTCAGACCGTTGAGGGGGTCCCCGCTTTTGTGCACGGAGGACCCTTCGCCAACATCGCTCACGGAACGAGCAGCCTTATATCAACACATCTGGGGCTGGGGCTGTCCGATTTTTTTGTCACCGAAGCGGGGTTTGGAAGCGACCTGGGGGCTGAAAAGTTTTTCAACATAGTTTCAAGGGTTGGCGGTCTGCGCCCCGATGTGGGGGTTGTGGTGGTGACCACCAGGGCCCTCAAGAGGCATGGGGGAGGAGACGACCTGGACGCGCTTCGCAGGGGGCTGGCCAACCTTGAAAAGCACATAGAAAACGTTGAGATGTTCGGTGTCCCTGCGGTGGTCGCCATAAACCGCTTCAGGGGAGACAGAGATGAGGAGCACCGGGAGATAGAGCGGTTCTGCGAAGAGAGGGACGTGCCTGTGGCCGTGGCGGATGTGAGGGAGCGGGGTGGCGAGGGAGGGCTGTCTCTGGCGGAGGAAGTTGTGAAAGCGGCGGGTCGTGGAAGCGATTTTTCGCCCATATATCCCCTGGATGTGCCTGTGAAAGAGAAGATAGAGACCATCTCCAGGATGGTCTACGGCGCCAGCAGGGTTGTTTACACTGTTGAGGCGGAAAAGTCAATAGAGCACATAGAAAAGGACCTGGGGCTGGGAGACCTCCCCATATGCATGGCAAAGACCCAGTATTCTCTCAGCGACGACCCGAAGTTGCTCGGAAGGCCTAAAAAGTTCAAAATAACCGTGAGATCCGTGGGTGTCTCAGCGGGTGCTGGCTTCATAGTCCCGGCCACGGGGACCATAACCACGATGCCCGGTCTGCCCAGAGAACCAGCGGCCACGAAAATAGACCTGACGGACGACGGGCGGATAACGGGGCTGTTCTGATGCCATGGGGGGATACTTTGGGCGAGAGCGGCTATCCGTACCGTGATCCCATGTTTCCCCGTTTCGCCCTCTACGGTTTTCTGAAAAACCTCCGGTTCTACGAGCCGTTCATGGTCCTGTATTTCCTCTCGCTGGGCTTCAGTTACACAGAGATAGGCGTGCTTGTTTCCATACAGATGGTCTCCACCACCCTGATTGAGATTCCGAGCGGCGTTTACGCCGACGTTTTCGGCAGGAAAAAGGCGCTCCTGCTCTCATTTTCCTCGTATATCGCCGCCTTCCTGACGTTTTACTTTTTCAGGGCGTTTCTCCCCTTCGCAGTTGCCATGTTCCTTCTTGGCCTGGGGGACGCTTTCAGAACGGGGACCCACAAGGCGCTTATTCTTGGACACCTGCGCATAAAAGGAATCCTGGACAGAAAGGTGGACTACTACGGCCACACCAGGGCTTTTTCACAGCTTGGGTCAGCCATAAACTCCATGATAGCAGCGGCCCTGGTGTTTTTCACCGGCGACTACGGGCTCGTCTTCCTGGTGGCCACAGTTCCCTATCTGGCGGACATGCTGAACATAGCCACGTATCCAAAATACCTGGACCTCCCCTACAGGCCAGGAAACAAAAAAGAAAGCGGAGACAGGTATAGCAGGCGGGAGACCCTCCGCGCGAGATTTGCGTCGCTGAAGAGGGATTTTGTGCTTATGCTCAGTAACAGAGATGTGTGGCGTGGTGTTTTCAACTCATCCGCATACGATGGCGGTTTTGAGGTGGCAAAACACTATCTCCAGCCGATACTCAAAGCGGTTGCCATAGGGATGCCTGTCTTTCTTTACCTGGACGGCAGGCAGAGGGTCGCCGTGGTGGTGGGGGTTGTCTATTTCGCTCTCTATCTGCTGACCTCTCTCGCTTCAAGCAAGGCGGGTAAACTGGAAAAAAGGGCTGGCCGCCTGCCCCGTGCCATAAACTCCACTTTTCTGGTTGGTGCGGGCGTTCTTTTCATGGCCGGGGCGGTGCTTTTGCTCTCTGATGTCTGGCCTGCAAAAACAGGGTTTTACATGGCCTCAATTTCCGCCGGGTTCTTTGTGGCCCTCTACGTTCTGAAAAACATACGCCGCCCGCTCAACGTTGGCTACATAACAGAGCAGGTGCCGGAGACCACCACTGCATCCGCTTTCAGCGTTGAGTCGCTCCTGAAAACCGCCATAGCGGCTGTTCTGGCCCCCCTGGTGGGCTATGTGGCTGATAGCATGGGTATCGGAGTGGGGCTGGCGGTACTGTCTGTTTTGCTAATGATATTTTACCCCCTGTGTCGGATAAGAAACGGGAGGGACGGATAGGGGTATATAACAGGACGGGACTACCTGTGGTACCCCGAATTGATAATGCAGCGGACCTTCTTATCATTCAACTTCCGCATCCCCCTGACAGGAACAACTGTTAAAGTATTTTGCATATGCCGCACACCCGCTTCTTTGGCAGAAAGATTTTTATCTCCCCGCCCCTTCTTTTTTCTGTGAAACGTAAAGGGTTTAGTGTGTTGTTGGTTGCGCTCATATTGCTCTCTGCTGTTGTTAGTGTGGTGTGGCTGGACAGCCAGCACACCGTCCGTAAAGAAGTGGACAGAGAAGACGTGATGAGGTCTCA